>NZ_JOCQ01000032.1 GCF_000720725.1 Streptomyces rimosus subsp. rimosus | reverse complement strand
CCCCGGCCCCGCCCCCCGCCGTAACCCCTGCCCCTGCGCCCGCCGCCCGCCTGGCCTCGGCCCTGCGCATCGGCGCGACCGCCACCGCCGTCGGCCTGCTGACCGGCTTCTTCGGTGTCGGCGGCGGCTTCGTCGTCGTACCGGCGCTGACGCTCGTCCTCGGCCTGGAGATGCCGGTCGCCGTCGGTACGTCCCTCCTCGTCATCCTCGTCAACTCGGTCACGGCCTTCGCCACCCGGGCCGGGGCGGGCGGCCTGGACTGGCCGCTGCTGGCGTCCTTCGCCGCCTGCGCCGCGCTCGGCAGCTGGCTCGGCAACCGGCTGGCCGCACGGGTACGGCCGCAGGCCCTGTCCACGGCGTTCGCGTCGCTGGTCACGGTGCTCGCCATATCGATGGTGGTAACCAGCATTCCCCGCTTATAGCCCCCGGGGAACAATCCCCCGATCCCGTCCTCGACCCCAGGAGGAAAACCCATATGACCCCCGCCTCGTCGCACCACCAGGTCGTCATCATCGGCGGCGGTACCGCGGGCATCACCGTCGCCGCCCGGCTGCGCCGCGCCGGGCTGCGCGACATCGCGGTGCTGGAGCCTTCCGAGACGCACTGGTACCAGCCGCTGTGGACGCTGGTCGGCGGCGGTCAGGCGCCGCTGCGGGCCGCACTGCGCACGGAGGCGGAGGTCATGCCGCCCGGCGTGCGCTGGCTGCGCGAGTCCGCCGCCTCGGTCGACCCGGCCGCGCGGACGGTCGGTACCGCTTCGGGGCGGACGGTCTCGTACGACCGGCTGGTGCTCGCCCCCGGGCTGGCCCTCGACTGGGACGGCATACCGGGCCTGGCGCAGGCCCTCGGCCACGGCGGCGTGTCCAGCAACTACCGGCCCGATCTCGCCCCCCTGACCTGGGACTTCATCCGCCGCACCCAGCGCGGTACGGCGCTGTTCACGATGCCGTCCGGGCCGGTGAAGTGCGGCGGCGCGCCGCAGAAGATCGCGTATCTCGCCGCCGACCACTGGCGCAAGCGCGGCGTGCTGGGCCGCATCCGGACGATCCTGGTGCTGCCCGAGCCCGCCATGTTCAAGGTGCCGGTCTTCAACCGGGCGCTGGAGGAGACGGCGCGGCGGTACGGCATCGAGGTGCGCCTCCAGTCGGAGCTGACGCAGGTGGACGGCGCCGCGCGGGAGGCGGAGATCGTCGATCACGCGACCGGCGAGAAGGAGACGATCCGCTACGACCTGCTGCACGCCGTACCGCCGCAGCGTGCGCCGCGGTGGGTGGCGGACAGCCCGCTCGCCGACCCGGCCTCCCCCTTCGGCTATGCCAAGGCCGACCGGGCGACGCTCCAGAACCCGGACTTCCCCGAGGTGTACGCGATCGGCGACGTGGCCAACCTGCCGACGTCCAAGACGGGCGCCGCGATCCGCAAGCAGGCCCCGGTCGTCGTCGCCAACCTGCGCGCCGGGCTGCGCGGGCGGCCCGCCACCGCCCGCTACGACGGCTACACCTCCTGCCCCTTGGTCACCGCCCGCCACAAGATGCTGCTGGCCGAGTTCGACTACGACCTGGAGCCCGCGCCGTCCATCCCGTTCATCGACACGACGAAGGAGCGGACGGACATGTGGTTCCTGAAGCGGTACGGGCTGCCGCAGCTGTACTTCAAGGGGATGCTCAAGGGACTGGCCTGAGCGACACGTCCGCCACCACGCAGCTCACGTTGTCCGGCGCACCGGCCCGATGGGCCAGCGCCACCAGGTCCCGTACGGCCTGGCCGGGGTCCGGTGCCCCGGCCAGGGCGTCCTGTACGGCGTCGGAGGGCACCACCGCCGACAGGCCGTCGGAGCACAGCAGGTAGCGGTCGCCGGGGCGCGCCTCGTGCAGCCCCACTTCGGGCTCACAGTCGGTACCGCCGTCCAAGGCCCTTACCAGGAGCGCGCGTTGCGGGTGCGACTCGGCCTCCTCGGGGGTCAGCCGCCCTTCCTCGACGAGGGACCATACGTGGGTGTGGTCGTGCGTGATCTGGAACAGCGCGCCGTCGCGCAACAGGTACGCACGCGAGTCCCCCACGTGGACGAGGGCAAGGTGGGAGCCGGTCCAGAGCAGGGCGGTCAGGGTGGTACCGGCGGGGTCCTTACCGGTACCGGCCGCCACCACTTGCCGTACGGACCGGTTCGCCTCCCGAGCCGCATCCGCCAGCGCGTTGAGCAGGTCTCCGGGCCGCAACGCCCCGCCGTCGAAGCTCTCCAGGCCACGCAGGGCCTCGACGGCCGCGGCCCCGGCGGACGCCCCGGCCCCGCCGAACCCGTCGGCCACGGCCAGCAGCCGCTCCCCCGCATACGCCGTGTCCTGGTTGCTCTCCCGGACCAGCCCGGTGTCCGACAGCGCCGCGTAACGGATCTCCAGGCGGCGCCGCGTCCGCGGCTCCCCTGCCGGTGTCCGTCCCCTGTTCGCGTCCATGCCCGTCTCCTTCCCTCTCAGGTGGTTCACGAGGAAGGCGGCCAGCTCCCGGCGGGCGGCGGTGTCGGCCTCGGTACGTGCCCAGTACGCCGCCACCGCTTCGGCGGCGGGCCCCGGTGCCAGCCCGCACACGTCCCGTATACGGGCCAGCGGCATGCCGAGCTGCCGCAGCCAGGCGACCAGCCGGGCCTGCTCCAACTGGGCGAGGCGGTAACGCCGGTAGCCGTTGGCGGGGTCGACCTGCGCGGGCGGCAGCAGCCCCAGTTCGTCGTACAGCCGCAACGCCTTCGGCGACAGCCGCGAGGCCCTGGCGAACGCCCCGATGCTCAGCAGTTCCCCAAGCTCCCCGCCCGGCTCCGGTCCCACCCGTCCACCCTCCTCGTACGGGGGTGTTCCCCGCTGCCCCGAGCCTGGGTGTTCCCCCAAGGGCAAGGTCAAGCGCTCTGCCGCCCGGTGAGCGGAGTCAGATGGCTGAGGGCCGCGACGGTGAGGGCCTCGACGCCCATGGCCAGCGTCGGCTGCTTCACCGGCGCGAAGTGCGGTGAGTGGTTGGACGGGATGTCCTGGGCGAGGCGGCCGGAAGCCATGGCGGTGCGGAATTCGTCGGGGTCCCAGCCGCCGAGCCACCAGTAGTAGAGCGGCGCGTCGGCGGCCGTGGCGATCAGGCCGGCGTCCTCGCTGCCGGCGGCCGGTTCGTAGGCGAACAGCCGCGGCGCCCCGAAGTGGTCGGTGAAGGCCGCATTGACCTGCTCCAGCGTCCGGTCGTCGTTGCGGGTGACGGGGAAGGTGTTCAGCACCTCCGACTCCGGCTCCCGCGGCGCGCCGGAGGCGGCGGCCTCGGCCTTGGCGATGCGGTCGATGGCCGCCAGCACCTGGGTGCGGATGTGCTCGTCGAAGGTACGGACGCTGAGCTGCACCACCGCCTGGTCGGGGATGACGTTGGGGGCGTCCCCGGCCTGGAAGGAGCCGACGGTGACGACGGCCCGGTCCTTGGCGGCGATCTCCCGGGCGACGACGGACTGGAGGCGCTGGACGAAGGCGGCGGCCATCAGGATCGGGTCGACGGCGGTCTCGGGGCGGGAGCCGTGGCCGCCGGTGCCATGGAAGGTGATCTTCAGGCTGTCCGAGGCGGCCATGCAGGCGTCGTGCGCGTACGCGATCAGCCCGGCCCCGAACGGGGCGACGTGCTGGGCGAACATCACGTCGGGGGTGGGGATGTCGCCGTGCCCCTCACCGAACAGCCCGTCCTCGACCATCGCCCGCGCCCCGTCCCCGACCTCCTCGGCGGGCTGGAAGAGCACCACCAGGGTGCCGGACCAGTGCTCCCGCCCCGCCGCGAGCAGGTCGGCGGCGCCCGCCAGGCAGGTGACGTGCACATCGTGGCCGCAGGCGTGCATCACGCCGGGGACGGTGGAGGCGTACGGCAGGCCGGAGCGCTCGGTGACGGGCAGGGCGTCCATGTCGGCCCGCAGCAGGACGACCGGTCCGGGCCCGTTGCGCAGCACGCCGACCACACCGGTGCGGCCGATGCCGGTGGTGACCTCGTAGCCGTACGAGGTCAGCCGGCGGGCCGCCTCGGCGGACGTACGGGCTTCCCGGAAGCCGAGTTCGGGGTGGCGGTGGAGGTCTTCGTAGAGGGATTCGAGGTCCGCCATGCGGGCGTCGAGCGGGGCCAGTACGGTGTCACGCGCGCTATCGCTCATACGTAGCATTTGATCACGTAACGGACGCGCGGGCGAGGCCCGGGCCGGTCGCGGCAGGCCCGGATCAGGCCGCGGACGGCGGGCGGGAGACGGGCCGGGAGCACGCTCGGAACCCCGGAGAAACCCCCTACGCACAACGCGCGTTATGCGCGCATGGTTCCCGCGCGCCTCGTGGCGGCCCCCGTCCACGCCAGCTCTACTGAGACGCACCCCTCGACGTGGCACGGAGCAAGGAGCAGCAGTTGCACCGGACGGCCCGCCCATGATGGCCCGCATGAAGGCGCGCGGCCGTTCCGAGACCCACCGCGCCGCCACCCCCCTGGAGCTCTTCTTCGACCTGTGCTTCGTCGTGGCCGTCGCGCAGGCCGGCCGGCAGCTCGTGCACGCGCTCGCGGAGGGACATCCGGGGCACGGCATCCCCGGCTACCTGATGCTGTTCTTCGCCGTGTTCTGGGCGTGGGTGAACTTCTCGTGGTTCTCGTCCGCGTACGACACCGATGACGCGCTGTACCGGGTGGTGACGCTCGTGCAGATCGCGGGCGTGCTGATCCTGGCGGCGGGGGTGCCGCGGGCCTTCGACGGCGACTTCACGGTGGTGTGGTTCGGCTACCTGGTGATGCGGCTCGCGCTGGTGGCGCAGTGGCTGCGGGCCGCGCGCAACAGCACCGGCCGCGAGCGGACCACCGCGCTGCGCTACGCCGCCGGGGTGACCTTGTGCCAGTTCGGCTGGCTGGCGCTGCTGCTGTCGCCGGACGCCGCCCGGCCGTGGGTGTTCCTGGTGCTGGCGGTCGCGGAAATGGCCGTACCCACGCTGGCCGAGCGCGACCACCAGACCTCCTGGCACCCGCACCACATCGCGGAGCGGTACGGCCTGTTCGTCATCATCGTGCTCGGCGAGACGGTTTCCGCCGCCACGGTGGCGGTGCAGTCCGCGGTGGACGAGCAGGACGCACTGGGTGACCTGCTGCCCATCGCGGCGGGCGGCCTGCTGCTGATCTTCGCCGCGTACTGGATCTACTTCGCGGTCCCCATCCACCTGCACCTCGCCTCCAACCGCCAGGCCTTCCTTTGGGGTTACGGCCACTACCTGGTCTTCGGCTCGGCGGCGGCCATCGGCGCGGGCATCGAGGTGGCGGTGGAGGAGGCGGTCGGCAAGGCGCACCTCTCCGTCTTCGCGGCGTCCGCGACCGTGACCGTGCCCGGCGCGCTGTTCATGTTCACCGTGTGGCTGATCCACTCCCGCCACCAGAAGCGCAACCTGGCCCAGCAACTGGTGCTGCCGGTGTCCTCCGTGGTTGTCCTGGCCTGTACGTTCGCGGGGCACGCGGCGGTACTGCTGGCCGGGCTGGCCGGAGCGGTGACGGTCGCGGTGGGCGCGACGCTGACGGCGCGGCAAGGGCAGGCCTTGGGAAGCTGACGGCACGCCAAGGCCAGACCCGACAAAGCTGACGGCGCGACAGAGGCCCACGCCGAAGCGCCGACTCACCGCCACCCTCGCCCCCCTCCAGGCCATCGGACCCCACCATTCCGGCCAATGGTCCCGCGCCTTTCGGCCATTGGCCGGGCGTGACGCATGAAGACGCGAGGGACGGGGCGGGGCGTTTCCGTGGACGGTGTAGGGTGCGGATTGCCCGTTTTATGCCTACGACAGCCCACCGGCCCGGAGCCGACGGGCGAGGAGACGCCACGCATATGGCTGCCCGCCACGCCCAGCAACGCGAGACGCGAATAAGGATGACCCGTCGCGGCAAGGCCGTGAGCGGCCTCGCCCTGACCACGCTGGTGGGCACCGCACTGTGGGCCTGGCCCGCCTCGGGCGACGACCACGACGGCCACCGCTCCGAGCAGGCCCGCCCGGCCCCCTCGGCGCCGGAGGTGCCCGCGCACGCCGCCGCCGGACACGCGGAGGCGACCGTGCCGCGCGCGATCCCGGGCCTGAGCGACGCCGCCCGCAAGCAGATCCCGGCGGACTCCCGGCAGGTGCTCGTCGTCACCGGGCAGGGCGTGGACCAGCACGATTCCTCCGTCGTCCTGTACACCCGCGCGCAGGACTCCGACGACTGGCGCCCCGGCGCGCGCTGGGCCGCGCACAACGCGTCCCGCGGCTGGACCAAGGACCACCGTTACGGTGACCTGCGCTCGCCGGAGGGCGTGTTCACGCTCAGCGACGCGGGCGGCAAGCTGGCACCCCCGGAGGGCACCAAGCTGCCGTACGACCGCAACGACAGTTTCGTCGCGCACGGCACCGGCGTGGAGGGCGAGCCGCTGGGCGGTGCGTTCAACTACGTCATCGCCATCGACTACAACCGGGTCAAGGGCTCGTCCCCGCTGGACCAGCGGCGCCCGCAGGGCGCGGCGAAGGGCGGCGGCGTCTGGCTGCACGTGGACCACGACGGGCCGACGCAGGGCTGCATCAGCCTCAAGCCCGAGGTCATGCAGGAGCTGCTGCGCACGCTGGACCCGGCGCAGCACCCGGTGATCGTGATGGGCCCGTCGGGGCACTGAGGGGGCATCAGGCGGCCCGCCGTGGCACGTACCGCCCATGCCGCCACCGCGGCACGTACCGCCCATGTCGCCACCGCGGCACGTACCGCCCACCCCGTCACGGTGGCTCGTACGGGACATCCCGCCACCGCATACCCCGTGGTACGCATGTGCCATGGCCGACGACACCGAGCAGCCGCGCACCGCGACCGGTAACCACGCCCCGGCTTCCCGCAACCACCCCGGCCCCCGCCCCGGCCCCCGCGACGCCCTGACCGACGTCCCCGGGCTGCGGGTCGGCCACGCGCAGCGCCTCGGTGACGGGTGGCTGTCCGGCATCACCGTCGTCCTGGCCCCCGAAGGCGGCGCCATCGCCGCCGTGGATGTGCGCGGCGGGGGCCCGGGCACCCGCGAGACGGACGCCCTGGACCCGCGCAACCTGGTCCAGCGCATCGACGCCGTCGTCCTGGCCGGCGGCAGCGCCTTCGGCCTCGACGCCGCGTCAGGTGCGGTGGCCTGGCTGGAGGAACACGGCCGCGGCTACCGCGTCGGCCCGGACCCGGCGCAGGTCGTGCCCGTCGTACCGGCCGCGGCCCTGTTCGACCTGGGCCGGGGCGGTGACTGGCGGGCCCGCCCGGATGCCGCGCTCGGCCGCGCCGCCGTCGAGGACGCCGCCGGTACCGAACCGGGCGCGCCTGTCGCCCAGGGCAACACCGGCGCCGGTACGGGCGCGGTGGCCGGCGGCGTCAAGGGCGGCATCGGCACCGCCAGCCAGGTCCTGCCGTCGGGCGTGACCGTCGCCGCGCTCGCGGCCGTCAACGCGGCGGGCTCAGTGGTCGATCCACGTACCGGCGTACTGTACGGGCGGTACGGGGAGGTGTCCGGCCGAGGCGTGCCCTCCCCGGAAATCCACGCCGCCGCTCAGCACCGCCTCGCCGAGGCCCGTAGCGCTTCCGGGCGACGTTCGGCCACCTCCGTACACCCGCCCCTGAACACCACCCTCGCCGTCGTCGCTACGGACGCGGCCCTCAGCCGTGCCCAGGCCCAGAAGCTGGCGGGCATCGCGCACGACGGTCTGGCGCGCGCTGTGCGCCCGGCGCACCTGCTCACCGACGGCGACACCGTCTTCGCGCTCGCCACCGGGGACCGGCCGCTGGTGCCGGAAGAGGCCGCGTCCGACCCGGCGTTCGGGGTGCATCCCGAGACCGGCGCACTCAACGACATCCTGGCCGCGGGGGCCGAGGCGCTGACCCGTGCGGTGGTCAAGGCCGTACTCGCGGCCGAGACGGTGGACACCCCGGGCGGTTGCTTCCCGTCGTACCGCGACCTCTACCCGGCCCCGTAACCGCCCCCGTAACCGCCCCCGGCCCGCCACCCGTCGGAGCCCGCCACCTGGCTCCGGTGGTAGAACGGGCCATATGTCCGCGCCGCCGCCTCCTCCCACGCTCGTCCAGCCGCCCACCGGAAAGAAACCCGGTCCGCCGAGACGGCACCGGCTGTGGTGGCACCGCCTGGTACTCGGCCTCTGGTACCGGCCGGTCGAGGTGATGGACGAGGCCCGGGACCGCAGCGCGTGGAGTGCGGCGGTCCTGCTGTGCCTGGTCAGCGGCGCCCTCGGCATCGTGTCGGTGGACGCCTTCCGCAAGCAGTGGGCGCTGGACCAGCAGCTGGCGCTGCAGATGGCGGCGATCGCGGAGGCGGGGGTGCTGGTCGCCAGCCTCGCGCTGGGCGTGGTCACGCATGCCATCGCCCGTACGATCGGCGGGAACGGCCGGTTCGAGCCGACGGTCAGTCTGTTCGTCGTGCTGTTCTGGGTCACCGACCTGCCGCGGCTCGCGCTGGCGACGTGGCTGCCGCACGGCTCCACCCTCGTACAGGCCGTCGCCTGGACGACCTGGGGCTTCGGCTACCTGCTGGCCATACTGCTCATCCGGGGTCAGCACCACCTGTCCACCCTCAAGGCGGCCGTGGCGGTGGCGGTACAGATGCTGGCGTCACTGGCACTGCTGAAACTGGGGCCGGTGCGGTGACGGCCTGACCGTGGCCGGTCGGCGTGGCCGCGGCCACGCACCGTTCAGCCCTGCTCAGTACCGCTCAGCGCTGCCCAAGTACCGCTCGTCCCCGCTCAGTGCCGCTCCGGCCGCTCCGGCCGCTCCGGCCGCTCGTCCCCGTTCAGGTGCTTCAGCTGCCGTACGAGTCCGGCGAACGCCTCGCGCTCGGCGGCACTCAGCTCCACCCGTTCGGACGGCGGTCCGGCCGGTCCGGTCTGCCGGGGCACCGCGCCGAGCATCGGTCTCTGGCCGTTCGCGCCCGGGATCTCGAAGCGGTGCCGGCGCACGACCCGGGCCTGGCTCACGGCCCACCCGATGGTGACGGCGAGCAGGATGGCCAGGCCGATCTGCTGGAGGAGCGAGACGGAGGGGAGCATGCGGTCCTCCAGGTCGGTGCGCGGTTCCGGGCCCGTTCTCGGGCCCCGGCGGGGCGGACTCCAGCAGTAGACACCATGTCAGGGACCAACGTCAGGGGATTGAAGGGACTTACGTCCCACAAGTGACGTATCTCCCACACCTCCGCACCTCCCGCCCGCTGCCCCCACGCTTCGCCCACACCTCACCGCACGCCCGTCCCACCGCCTCACCACCGCCTCACGCGACGCCCTCCGCGGACGCGCCCTTCCCCTCTCCCAAGATCGTCCCCCAGCATGTCGGCACACCGCCCGCGCGACGTGAGGAGTACGCACGTGCCGCAGCCGACCCCCTCCCCCGGCGCCGCCCCCGAAGCCTCCACCGCCCCCGAAGCTCCTACCGCTCCCGCCACTCCCGCCGCTCCCAAGGCCCTGGCCGGCGTCCTGGTCGCCGACTTCAGCCGCGTCCTGGCCGGCCCGCTGGCCGCCGTCACGCTGGCCGACCTGGGCGCCGACGTGATCAAGGTGGAGCGGCCGGGGGACGGCGACGACACCCGTTCCTGGGGGCCGCCCTTCGCCCCCGGCGGCACGGCCGCTTACTTCGACGCGGCCAACCGCTCCAAGCGCGGCCTCGCCCTGGACCTCGCCGATCCCACCGACGCGGCGGCGGCCCGCGAGTTGGCCCGCCGGGCCGACGTACTGATCGAGAACTTCCGGCCGGGCGCGCTCGCCCGCTACGGCCTGGACCCCGCGACGACCCTCGCCGCCCACCCCGGTCTGGTCCACTGCTCGATCACCGGCTTCGGCTCCGGCGCGGGCGCGCACCTGCCGGGCTACGACTTCGTCGTCCAGGCCGTCGGGGGCCTGATGAGCATCACCGGCGAGCCGGGCGGCGCGCCCCTGAAGGCGGGCGTCGCGCTCGTCGACGTACTGACGGCGAAGGACGCGGCCACTGCCGTACTGGCCGCGCTGCGCCACCGCGACCGTACGGGGCAGGGCCAGCACGTCGAGGTCAACCTGCTGTCGTCGCTGCTCGGCTCGCTGGTGAACCAGGCGTCCGGACAGCTGGCCACCGGCCGGGACCCGGGCCCGATGGGCAACCGCCACCCGAGCATCGCCCCGTACGAGACGCTGGCCTGCCGGGACGGCGAGCCGCTGGCCGTCGCGGTCGGCAACGACCGGCAGTTCCGCGCGCTGGCGCACGCGCTGGGCGCGCCGGAACTGGCCGACGACGAGCGTTTCGCGCGCAACCAGGACCGGGTCCGCCACCGCACCGAGCTGGTCAAGGAGCTGGAGGAGCGGCTGGCGGCGGACACGCCCGCGGCCTGGACCGAGCGGCTGACCGCCGCGTCCGTCCCCTGCGGGCCGGTCAACACCGTCGGCGAGGCGCTGCGGCTGGCCGAACGGCTCGGCCTGGAGCCGGTCGTGCCGGTCGGCGCGGACCGGATACCCCAGGTGCGCAGTCCCCTACGGCTGTCCGCGACGCCGGTCGCCGCCCCGCACGCCCCGCCCGCGCTGGACGAGCACGGCGAGCCCCTGCGCGCCTGGCTGTCCGGCCCGCCCGACGCGCCCCTGCCGCCCCTCCGTGACTCCTGAAGTGACGTTCATCACACCAGCTTCGGGAGTGCAACCAAACCCGCCCGTAGTTGCTGTTTACCAGCACTGACTAACAACACCCTTGCATGGAGCAGCCCGTGACAATGCCGGACAACACCGCGCCGCCCGCACCGTCCCGCACCCGTCGGCTGCGTCGCGGACTCGCGGCGGCCTCCCTCCTCGCCGCTGGTGCCCTGGCCCTGTCCGCCTGCGGCGGTGACGCCTCGGCGGGCGGCAAGGACGGCAAGGACCAGGCCGGCGCGGACGCCGCGGCAGCCAAGGACGCCTCCGAGGCGAAGATCTCGGTCACCTCCAAGGACGGCGCCACCGACGCCAGCATCAACGACACCGGCGTCAAGGTCAGCGGCGGCAAGCTGACCGACGTCAAGCTGGTGCAGGCGGACAACGGCGCCACGGTCAAGGGCTCGATAGCCGCCGACGGCTCCTCCTGGAAGCCGTCGGTGCAGCTGGAGCGCGGCACCAAGTACAAGCTGGTCGCCAACGCCAAGGACGGCAAGGGCCGCCCCGCCACCGAGAACCGCACCTTCACCACGGTCACCTCGAAGAACAGCTTCATCGGCTCCTACACGCCCGACGGCGGCAAGACCGTCGGTGTGGGCATGCCGGTGTCCTTCAACTTCGACAAGGTCATCACCAACAAGAAGGACGTCCAGTCCCACATCACGGTGACCTCCAGCAGCGGCCAGAAGGTCGTCGGCCACTGGTTCGGCTCGCAGCGCCTGGACTTCCGTCCGGAGCAGTACTGGAAGGCCGGCTCCAAGATCACGCTGAAGATCGACCTGGACGGGGTCAAGGGCGGCGAGGGCATCACCGGTGTCCAGTCCAAGACGGTGAACTTCACCATCGGCCGTTCGCAGGTCTCCACCGTCGACATGAACACCCAGACCATGACGGTGGTCCAGGACGGCAAGACCATCAAGTCGATCCCGATCTCCGGCGGCAGCCCGAAGAACCCGACCTACAACGGCCAGATGGTCATCTCCGAGAAGTTCACCCAGACCCGGATGGACGGCTCGACGGTCGGCTTCGGCGGCGAGTACGACATCAAGGACGTACCGCACGCCATGCGCCTGTCCTCCTCCGGCACGTTCATCCACGGCAACTACTGGGGCAGCCCGTCGATCTTCGGCCGGTCCGGCACCAGCCACGGCTGCGTCGGTCTGCGGGACAACAAGGGCGGTGGCGGCGACACCCCGGGCAAGTGGTTCTTCGAGAACTCGCTCGTCGGCGACGTGGTGGTCGTCAAGAACTCGCCCGACAGCACGGTCAAGCCGGACAACGGCCTCAACGGCTGGAACATGTCGTGGAGCCAGTGGACCGCGGGCAGCGCGAGCTGATGCGGTAGCCGCGAGGCGCTAGCAAGGTGGCCGGTCCCCGCGGGGGACCGGCCACTTCCATGTCACCGTCCGTACCGGTGCACCGGTGGGGCGTACGGCATCAGCCACAGCGCCTCTCAGGTGTTGGCGCCTCGTGCCGATATCTGCCAGCGGTCGACCACCTCACGGTGCCGGACGACCACCAGCTCATCGGCGAGGTTCACCGGCGTGCAGATGTGGTTGGGGACGAGGGCGACCCGCGAGCCCAGGCGCGGCCCCGGCACACCGTCCGGAAGGCGGACCACCGCATGGTGCTCCCACAGCCCCGAGACGGTCCCCTCCGGGTACCGGGGCAGGTAGCCGTGGCCCCTCACCCACGGTGACCGGTCGGAGCCCAGGACCTTGCTGCCGACGTCCAGCACGAAGCGGTCGCGCGCGGGAACGCTGATCACCGTCGCCTCGACGGTCAGCGCGAGGTCCTCCACCCCGCACGTGCCGATGGCCAGCTGTGTGGCGTCGTTGAAAACGTAGACGCCGGGGCGCAATTCGTTGACCACGCCCGGCTGCCAGCGGCCCGCGGTCGGGGTCGATCCGCCACTGACCACCTGGGCGTCGAGGCCCAGGTCCCGCAGCGTCTGTGCGGCCTCGCCCAACGCCTGCTCCTCGTCACGAGCGGCGAGTTCCCGCGCCCGCGGGACGTGGCCGTAGCCGTGCCCCGGGAACGTGAACACGCCGACGACGTGTAGTCCTGCGTCCGCCGCGCCTTCTTCATGACAGGTCCCCCACCGGCCCCGTCAGGCCGCCACCGGAGTGCCCTCCGCCGGCTCCGGCTCCGGCGCCACGGAGGCCGGTTCTGTCGTCTTCCGCAGCCCCTTCAGCAGCACCACCAGCGCGGCGCTTACCGCCGTACCGGCGAGCACGGCCACCAGGTACAGCAGCGGCTGTCCGATCAGCGGCACCACGAAGACGCCGCCGTGCGGGGCGCGCAGTGTGCAGCCGAAGGCCATCGACAGGGCGCCGGTCACCGCGCCGCCCGCCATCGCGGACGGGATGACGCGCAGCGGGTCGGCCGCCGCGAACGGGATGGCGCCTTCGGTGATGAAGGAGGCGCCCAGTACCCAGGCCGCCTTGCCGTTCTCCCGCTCGGTACGGGTGAAGAGCCGGCCGCGGACGGTCGTGGCCACGGCCATCGCCAGCGGCGGCACCATGCCCGCCGCCATCACCGCGGCCATCACCTTGAGGCTGCCCTCGTTGGGGTTGGCCAGGCCGCCCACCGCGAACGCGTAGGCCACCTTGTTGAGCGGGCCGCCGAGGTCGAACGTCATCATCAGGCCGAGGATGACGCCCAGGATGACCGCGTTGGCGCCGGAGAGGCCGCTCAGCCAGTCGGTCAGCGCCTTCTGGAGTGCCGCGACGGGCTTGCCGATCACCAGGAACATCAGGAACCCGACGACCGCCGACGAGAGCAGCGGAATGACGACGACGGGCATGATGCCGCGCAGCGCGGGCGGTACCCGGACCCGCTGGACCGCCATCACCACCGCGCCCGCGATCAGGCCCGCGATCAGGCCGCCGAGGAAGCCCGCGTTGACGGTCAGGGAGATCGCGCCGCCGACGAAGCCCGGCACCAGGCCCGGCCGGTCGGCCATGCCGTACGCGATGAAACCGGCGAGGACCGGGACGAGGAAGCCGAAGGCGACGTTGCCGATCTGGAAGAGCAGTGCCGCCCAGCTCGCGGACTCGGTCCACACGAAGTGCTCGGCGACGGACGGCGCCTTGTTGATCCCGTACCCGCCGATCGCGAAGGCCAGCGCGATCAGCAGGCCGCCCGCGGCGACGAACGGGACCATGTAGCTGACGCCGGTCATCAGCCACTTGCGCAGCCGGGTGCCGAAGCCGTCGCCCGCCTCGCCGCCCCGGTCCATGGGCGCGGGGCCGGCCGTCGCGGGCGCGGAGACGTCGCCGCGCGCGGCCTTCTCCCGTACTTCCGCGATCAGTTCGGCGGGCCGGTTGACCCCGGCCTTCACGCCCACGTCGACCGTCGGCTTCCCGGCGAACCGCGCCTTGTCCCGTACTTCCACGTCGTGCGCGAAGATCACGGCGTCCGCCGCCGCGACGACCTCCGGGTCCAGCCGTGTGAACCCGGCCGAGCCCTGTGTCTCCACGACCAGCTCGACCCCGGCTTCCTTGCCCGCCTTGGCCAGCGCTTCGGCGGCCATGTAGGTGTGGGCGATGCCGGTGGGGCAGGAGGTTACGGCGACGATTTTGAAGGGGGCGGCCGTGTTCTCCGGCGCGGCACCGGGCTCGGGCGTTGCCCCGGGTGCGGACTCTGCCTCGTCCTCTGCCTTGTCCTCCGCCTTGTCCTCTGCCTTGTCCTCCGCCTCCGTTACGGCTCCCGGCTCATCACCCCGGATGAGCGCCGCCGCGGCCGCCGGATCGTCCGCCGCCCGCAGCGCCCCCGTGAACTCCTCGTCCATCAGGTGCCGGGCCAGCGTCGACAGGATCGACAGGTGGTCGGCGTCGCCGCCCGCCGGGGCCGCGATCAGGAAGATCAGGTCGGCCGGGCCGTCGGCGGCGCCGAAGTCGATCCCGGCGGCGCTGCGTCCGAAGGCGAGCGTCGGCTCGGTGACGTGCGCGCTGCGGCAGTGCGGTATGCCGATGCCGCCGTCCAGGCCGGTCGGCATCTGGGCCTCGCGCGCGGCCACGTCCGCGAGGAAGCCCTCCAGATCGGTGACCCGGCCCCGCCCGGCCATCCGCTCGGCCAGCGACCGCGCCGCCGCTTCCTTGCTCCCGGCGGACAGGTCCAGATCGACCAGTTCCGCGGTGATCAGCTCACTCATCGCGGGCTCCTTCGCTCGCTCCACGTCCACGCCCGGTTCCGGAAGGAACCGGTCCGCTCAACCCCGCCCCGCTCACCCCGCCGGCTCCCGCAGCTCCATCGCCACGGGCACCGTCTCCCCCACGACCACTGCCGAAAGATCGAGATCCTTCGGCGTCGGCATCGCACTGCCCGGCAACTGCACCGCCGCGGCCCCGTACGCCACCGCCGAGGCCAGCGCCGATACGCCGGTCCCGCCCGCCGCCAGGAACCCGGCCAGCGAAGCGTCGCCCGCGCCCACGTTGCTGCGTACGGCCCCGACCCGCGCGGAAGCGAACCGCACCCCGTCCGCGTCCACGAGCAGCTGCCCGTCCGCGCCGAGGGAGGCGAGCACCGCGCCCGCGCCCAGGTCCCGCAGTTCGCGCGCGGCCTCGACCGCGTCGCCGATGGTGCGCAGCGGGCGGCCCACCGCCTGGGCGAGTTCCTCCGCGTTCGGTTTGACGACGTCCGGCCGCGCGCGCAGCGCCGCGGTCAGCGACGGTCCCGACGTGTCGAGCGCGATCCGGGCTCCGGCCCGGTGCACCTGGGCGACCAGTTCCGCGTACCAGGAAGGGGCCAGCCCGCGCGGCAGGCTGCCGCAGCAGGCGATCCAGTCCGCCCCGGCCGACCGGGTCCGTACGGTGTCCAGCAGCGCCCGCGACTCGTCGGCCGTCAGCTCCGGCCCCGCAGCGTTGATCTTCGTGAGGGTGCCGTCCGGTTCGACGGCGGAGATGTTCGACCGGGTCTGCCCGGCCACCGGTACGCCCGCGACCTCGATGCCCTCCGCCGCCAGCAGGCCGCCCAGCGCCGCGCCCGCCGGTCCGCCCAGCGGCAGCACGGCGAGCGTGCGGTGCCCGGCCGCCGCGACGGCCCGGGAGACGTTGACGCCCTTGCCGCCCGGGTCGATCCGGTCGGCGGTGGCGCGCAGCACGGCGCCGCGCTCCAGCGCGGGGATCTCGTACGTACGGTCCAGGCTGGGGTTGGGGGTGACGGTGAGGATCATGCGCGCACTACTTCCGTGCCCGCGCGCTCGATGGCGAGGGCGTCGTCGGGGCTGAGCCCGGTGTCGGTGACGAGCAGGTCCACGTCGTCGAGTCCGCCGAAGCGGGCGAAGTGCACCTGCCCGAACTTGCTGCTGTCCGCGACGAGCACGACCCGCCGCGCGGCGGCGACCGCGGCCCGCTTGACGGCCGCCTCGGCGAGGTCGGGGGTGGTCAGGCCGCCTTCCAGGGAGAAGCCGTTGGTCGCCAGGAACACCACGTCCGCGTTGATCTCGCGGTAGGCGCGCAGGGCCCAGTCGTCGACGGCGGCCCGCGTACGGTGCCGGATGCGGCCGCCGACGAGGTGCAGGGTCAGGCCCGGGTGGTCGGCCAGCCGGGCGGCGACCGGGAGGGCGTGCGTGACGACGGTCAGCTCGGCCTCCAGCGGCAGCTCGGCGGCGATCCGGGCGGCCGTGGTGCCCGCGTCGAGGATCACGCTGCCGGGTGCGGAGCCGCCGGGCAGTTCGGCGAGCGCGGCCCGCGCGATGCGCTGCTTCTCGTCGGCGGCGACGGTGTCCCGCTCGGCGAGGTCCGGCTCGAAGTCCAGGCGCCCGGCCGGGATGGCGCCGCCGTGCACCCGGCGCACCAGCCCGGCCCGGTCCAGGGCCTTCAGGTCCCGGCGGACGGTCTCGGCGGTGACCTGGAACTCCTCGGCGAGGGAGAGGACGTCGACCCGCCCGCCCTCGCGCGCCAGACGCAGGATCTCCTGCTGCCGCTCCGCTGCGTACATGATGATTTACGCCTGCCTCATGCCCGACCGTGTGGTTTCAAGGCAAAGGTACGACCGGACAGGCGTGAAGTAAACACATCCGGGCCCGCAATCAACGTAAACGGGCACACCCGGCAGCACGAAGCCGGTGCTGAAGGGCAGTAAGAAGTGCCGAAGCGCAGCAAAGAGCCCCGGTACCGAAGGGGGGAGTACGGCACCGGGGCTCGTCTTGAGGGAAGGGGTGAGGGAGGCAGGGACCACGCACACGCGACCGCCGCTCATCCCGCGTCAGGCCACCACCGACGGGGACGCGAGAGCGGGGCCCAGGGCGCGACCGCCCTATGCCGCCGCGTCGAACCCCGTGTCGCGTGCCATCCGCTTCAGCTCCAGCAGCGCGTGCTTCTCTATCTGCCGGATGCGCTCGCGCGTGAGGCCGTGCTGCTTGCCGACCTCGGTGAGCGTCCGCTCGCGGCCGTCCTCGATGCCGTACCGAGCCTTGATGATCGAGGCCGTGCGGTGGTCGAGGCGGTCGATCAGGTCCTCCAGCTCCTCGCTGCGCAGCAGCGTCAGGACGGACTGCTCGGGCGAGGCCGCGGAGGTGTCCTCCAGCAGGTCGCCGAACTGGGTGTCGCCCTCGTCGTCGACCGACATGTTCAGGCTGACCGGGTCGCGCGCCCAGTCCAGCACGTCCGTGACGCGCTCGGGCGTGGAGCCCAGCTCCTGGGCGACCTCGGCGGGCTCCGGGTCGCGGCCGTTCTCGCGGTTGAACTCGCGCTGGACGCGGCGGATGCGGCCCAGCTCCTCCACGAGGTGGACGGGCAGCCGGATGGTGCGCGACTGGTCCGCGATGGAGCGGGTGATGGCCTGGCGGATCCACCACGTCGCGTACGTGGAGAACTTGAAGCCCTTGGCGTAGTCGAACTTCTCGACCGCACGGACCAGGCCCGCGTTGCCCTCCTGGATCAGGTCGAGCAGGGGCAGGCCGGAGCGCGGGTAGCGGCGGGCGACCGCTACGACCAGGCGCAGGTTGGAGCGGATGAAGATGTCCTTGGCCTTCTCCGCCTCGTCGGCCAGGGCCTGGAGCTCCTCGCGGGTGCCGCCGGCGGCGTTGCCGTCCTCGACGATCCCGTCGAGGATCTGCCGGGCGTAGACACCCGCTTCGATGGTCTGGGAGAGCTCGACCTCACGGGCGGCGTCGAGCAGAGGGGTACGCGCGATCTCGTCGAGGTACATGCCGACCAGGTCGCGGTCGGCGATCTCCCCGCCTACGGCGCGAACACTGTTGGCCCCGTCGGCACCGCTGCTGGTGGCCTGACGACGGGCGACGGCACGGGTTGCCATGCGTGTGCTCCCTTGCGATGAGTCTGCGTGAGTCGGTCGCGGGATGGTGGCGGTGGGGACACCGGGTGCTGTCTGGCCTCCGAGTACCCCTTCCGAAGGAAACAACGGCTGGAATCCGGACAGAATTCCCACGACGCGCACCCATTTTCGTGATCATGCAGTACCCTGCATCCCCACCAAGGAGGGCGGATGCCGTCGGAGTACCGGGAAGTGCAGGTCAGAACGGCCACCGAAGCTGATCTCGGTGCCCTCACGGACCTCTACAACCACTACGTCCGTGAGACGACCATCACATTCGACACGGAGCCCTTCACCCCCGAGCAGCGGCGCCCGTGGTTGCTCTCCCACCCTGAAGACGGCCCGCACCGCCTTCTGGTTGCTCAGGAGCGGGCGCAGCGGGAGCGGGCACCGGACGGGCGGCTCCCCGGTCACGGTGACGGGCTATTGGGCTATGTGACCAGTAGTCCTTTCCGGATCAAGCCCGCCTATTCCACTTCGGTCGAGGTCAGCGTCTACTGCGCGCCGCAGGCCGCGGGCCGCGGCGTCGGCACGCTGCTCTACAAGGCGCTCTTCGAAGCCCTCGCCGACGAGGACGTGCACCGCGCCTACGCGGGCATCGCCCTGCCCAACGAGGCATCCGTCCGGCTCCACGCCCGCTTCGGCTTCCGGCACGTCGGTACGTACGGGGAGGTCGGCCGCAAGTTCGGGCGCTACTGGGACGTCGCCTGGTACGAGAAACACCTGGGCACCGGCTCCTCCGGTTGACGCTCGCGGGGTGCGGGTGTGGCCTGGAAGACGGGGCGAGTGAGAGGAGCCCGTCATGCAGACGCCCGCCCACCGGCACGGCGCGACCGCCGACCAGCGGCCGCGGCCCGCGTCGCACCCGAACGCAGCACCCGCGCACACACCCGGCTCGAACACACCCGGCTCCGAGCCGCACGGCAGGTCCGGCACCGCCGTGGCCCTGCCCGTCGCCGCGGCACTCCTCTACGGCCTGTGGACCGTCTTCGTCGACCGCACCAGCGGTTCCTCGCTGGGCCACGCCTGGCTGCTGGGCCTGATCACGGCCGTCGTCAGCGGAGTGCTCGGCCTGCTGCTCGTACGGGTCCAGCCGACCCTGGTCACGGAGGTACGGGCGCTGGCGTACGGAGCCTTCTTCGGCACCGCGATCGGCTACCTCTACAGCATCTCCGGCACGGCCGGGCACACCACCCTGGAGTCGGTGCGCATGGGGCTGGTGATGGGCGCGGTGATGTTCGCCGTCTCCCTGTACATCTTCCGTACCCACCGCACCCGCGAGCCCCACGGCGAACACCGCCCGCGCCGGGCCCACCGCCACCCGCACCCGTCCAACTGAGCACCCGCCTCCAGGGGTCCCGTTCCTCCGGCACGGCTGCCACCCTGCCGTCATGCCGAGACACCAGAGACCCCGGAGAACCCCGTATGTCAGCAGGCGCGCCTTACTGGCGGCCACCGCGTGCGGAGCGATGACCGCCGTCGCCGGTGCCACCCCGGCGACGGCGGCCGTACGCGGCGCGCCCCGCCGCGTGACCTCCGCCCCCGTGGGCGACCCGGACGGCTTCCACATGTGGCAGCCCCTGGACCTGAACCGGAACGGTCATGTGATCGGGTCCTCGGAAGGGACGGGCGGCACCGCCAACGCGCTGGTCTGGGCGAACCGGCGGCTGACCACGGCCCGGCTGCCCGCCTCCGGCGGCAGCCTCTACCTGGAAGCGATCAACGACAACGGGCAGCTCGCGGGCAGTCACCGGGGCGGTGCGGAGGACCTTCAGACTGCCACCGCCTGGCCCGGCGGCGCGGCCGCGGAGCCCGTGTTCCTGGAGACCGACCCGCGCTACCGGGACAGCCGCGCCCACTGCCTCAACAACCGCGGCCAGGTCGTCTACCGCTCCTCGGAGCGCCCCGCCCTCCCCTACCGCGGCTTCGTGTACGACCTGGCGAGCGGCGCCCGCACCGAGATCGTTCCGCCCGCGGGCCAGACCGGCGGTGTCCATCCGCGTGGCTTCAACGACAGCGGCCAGCTGATCAGCAGCGTCTACGCCTCCGGCACCACGTACGCCTTCTTCTGGGACGGCCGTACCGCCACCGACCTGACCCCGCTCGGCATCTCCGGCCTGACCGATCTCAACGCGCGCGGTCAGGTGCTCGGCACCTACCGCCCGCCCTCGGGCGGCGGCTTCCAGCGCGCCTTCATCTGGCAGGACGGCCATCTGACCGACCTGGGCTCGCTGGGCCCGTACGGCGTCGATCTCTCCTTCACCCGCCGGCCCATGAACGACCTCGGCGACGTGATCGGGATCAGCCACACCGCCGACGGGCACCTCCCCTTCCTGTGGAGCGAAGGCCGGATGACCCGGCTGCCCACCAACGGCAAGAAGGACGTGTGGCCGCTGGGCATCAACAACCGCCGGGAGATCGCGGGCCGTTACTCCACGGACGGCTATGCCACCCGGGCCTGCCTGTGGCGGAACGGCGCATTCGTCGACCTGGGCACACCACGCGGTTACAGCGACTGCGAGGGCCTGATGGTCACCGAACAGGGCGACGTACTGGCCTTCGCGTCCGACTACGACAGCCGCCGCAACTGCACCTTCCAGATCACCGCGACCTGACGGGCGCGCCCGCTCCGGCTCACCCGGACGCGAGCGTGACCTCGGGCGGCTCGGCCCCGTTCCCCCGCCGGATGACGCGCAGGGGGCCGCTGGACCGCCAGGCTTCGAGCACGATGTGCGGGTCCGCCACGTACGTACGGATCACCTCGGTCAGCTCCGCCCGGAACAGGTGGAACGGCTCCGGCGGCTCCGTCTCGTCCACGTACCACGCGAGGACCGCCGGGTCGGTCACCTCCACGGCCCGCCCGGCGATCCGCACGTCGCCGCCCGCCAGGTCCGTGCCCGGCCCCGGGTTGGCGTGCAGCGCGAAGCGCGGGTCGCGCCGCAGGTCCCGTGCCTTGCGGGAGCCGGACATCATGCCCAGCCACAGTTCTCCGGCGCGGAAGTCCGCCTCGATGCCGCTCAGGCGCGGCGAACCGTCGCGGCGGAGCGTCCCGAGGACGTGGTGCCGGTACGCCCCGAAGCGCGCCTCCACCCGCTCCGCCGCCTCCGGCTCCGCGGCCGCGAAACCGGCCCAGCTCACGCCCGTGCATGTCTCATCGCTCGTCATGCACCCACCTTCCTTCCGATACCCGACACCTTCTGTCGGGTATCGGGAGCAGTAGGCCCGCCGCCGGCCGTACGACCATCTGCGTACCGCGACGTAGGACCGCCGTCCGTTACCGCGCCCACATCACGCGCCTAGCCTCGGCGGATGGACACCACGAGCGGAATTCTCGACGAAGCTCTGGAGCGCCTGCACGCCTCGGGGCCCGAGTTCCGGGGCTTCCTCGCCAATCACGGGCCGATGGCCGTGGAAGCGCTGGTCAGGCATGGGCAGGCGGATTCCGTGCACCGCTGGCTCGATCATTACGAGGAGAAGCTGGAGGACGTGCCGAGCCTCCGAGGCGCGGTCACCGACGCCAACTGGCGGCAGGCGCTGGGAGATCCGCGCCGGGTCGCCGACTGGACCGCGTACTTCACCCGGCTCGTCGCCGAACGCCCGTGGCGCGACGTGCTCGCCGAGTGGTGGCCGCGCTTACTGCCCGGCATCGCCGGGGCCGCGACGCACCCCGTCATCCGGGTCGGCCACGTCGTACGCACGCTCCTTGAGGACGGTGAAGAGGCGCCCCGCGTCGCGGAGTTGGCGCACGCCCTCGGCTACTGGGCCGCCCGGCACACCGCCCTGCCCGTCTCCGTGAACCCCACCGGCACCGCCTCCCCCGCCGAAGCGCTGGCCGCCCTCCCGCGCGTCGCCGACCAGCAGGTCCTGCCCCTGGACGGCTTGGCCCAGCTGCCCGGCACGCCCGGCTGGCTGACCACCGCCGAGTCGCTGCACGTACCGGACGACGACCCCGACGCCGTACGCGCCCAACTCACCGCGCTCGTCAGGGAAACCGTGCACCACTACCTCGGCCATGGGCACGGCCACGGGGTCCTGATGGTGCACACCGCCACCGCCCCGAACGCCGTCCTGCGCACCCTGCCCGCGCTCCCCCGCGGGCTGTGGGCGCCCTCGCTCGGCGCGGTCTGGACGGCGAGCGCGGCGATCACTTCGGTCTACTCCGCCCCCGAGGCGCAACCGCCGCTGGAGGACGGCGGGCGGCTCGTGGCCGAGGAGGTTTTCGAGCGGGCGGCGCTGCACGGCGACGAACACGTCATCAAGATGACCGACACCGCGCTGGACGTGGCGAAGTGGTCCGCGGAGAGTGACGAGGGCGCGGACGGCGGTGCGGACGGCGCTCCGCAGGGCGCCGATCGGGCTCTGTCCGCCGCTGTACGCGCCCAGCAGCTGATTCCCGCCGATTCCTGAACGGATCGGCCACGTTCCGGAGCGTTCCTGAAAAAACCGGGGCTCCGCGGACGATGGCTCACCTGCGCATTTCCCGCTCGTCACCCTTGGTTAAAACTTCAAGAATCAGCGTGGCGGTGAGACAGTGGATGGTATGAGCAACGAACCCGCAGGCGAGCCGCACTGGCTCAGCGACGAAGAGCAGTACGCCTGGCAGTCGTACCTGCATGCCACCACGCTCCTGGAGGACCATCTCGACCGCCAGCTCCAGCGGGACGCGGGCATGCCGCACGTCTATTACGGGCTGCTCGTCCAGCTCTCCCGGGCGCCCCGGCGCCGGTTGCGGATGACCGAACTGGCCCAGAACGCCAAGATCACCCGCTCCCGGCTGTCGCACGCCGTGGCCCGCCTGGAGAAGAGCGGCTGGGTCCGGCGCGAGGACTGCCCGTCGGACAAGCGCGGCCAGAACGCCGTCCTCACCGACGAGGGCCTGCGCGTCCTGGAGAAGGCCGCGCCCGGCCATGTCTCCGCCGTACGGGCGGCCATATTCGACCGGCTCAGCCCCGAGCAGGTCGGCCAGCTGGCCGCCATCTGCCGCACGGTGGCCGACGGCCTGCAACCGCAAGGCGCCGACCTGCCCTGGCTCCGCTGAGGAGCAAGGGCAGGCCGGCGCCGTAGGGGCCTGTGGCCGGGGCGGCCACAGGCCCGTTCGTGTGCGCTCAGTGCGCCATGACCGGAATCGGCACATCCGCCTCCGCGTCGGCACCCGCCTCCGCGTCCGCACCGTCGCCGGAGCGGGCGACCGGTCCGTTGCCGCCCTGGCTGCCGGTGGTGACCATGGTGAAGGCGATGGCCGCGGCGACGGCCAGGATGCCGACCGCCCACCAGATCGCGGCGGTGTAGCCGTGCACCATCGACTCCAGCTTCAGCAGGTCCACCGAGGGCGCGGACTTCGCGTGCGAGGTGGCGTACGCGGTGGTGGCGCTGGCCGCGATGGTGTTCAGCAGGGCGGTGCCGATCGCGCCGCCCACCTGCTGCGAGGTGTTGACCATCGCCGAGGCGACACCCGCGTCCCGCGGCTGCACGCCGTGCGTGGCGAGCGACATGGCGGGCATGAAGGCCGTACCCATGCCGAGGCCGAGCAGCAGGAAGGCGGGCAGGATCAGCGCCGGGTAGGACGTGTCCAGGCCGATGTGGGTCAGCAGGAACATGCCGACGGCGGCGAGCAGGAAGCCCGGGGCCATCAGCAGCCGCGGCCGGACGCGGGTCATCAGCCGGGCGCCGATCTGCGTCGAGCCGGTGATCATACCGACGATCATCGGCAGGAAGGCCAGACCGGTCGTGACCGGCGTGTAGCCCTTCACAATCTGCATGTAGTACGTCAGGAACAGGAACAGACCGAACATGCCGATGACGGCCAGGCCCAGCGACGTGTAGACGCCGGCGCGGTTGCGGTCGGTGAGCACCCGCAGCGGCAGCAGCGGGGACTTGACCTTCGACTCGACCAGCACGAACGCGGCGAGCAGCACGGCCGCGGCCACGAACAGGCCGATGGTCATCCCGGCGCCCCAGCCGTCGGACTCGGCGCGCGTGAAGCCGTAGACCAGGGACACCAGGCCGAGGGTGGCCAGGATGACGCCGGGCACGTCCAGGCGGGACGGGTTACGGCTGCCGGCGGGCTCGCGGATCACCAGCAGCGCGCCGGCGGCCGCGATCACGGCGAACGGGATGTTGACGAAGAAGGTCCAGCGCCAGTTCATGTACTCGGTCAGCACGCCGCCGAGGATCAGGCCGACGGCACCGCCGCCACCGGCGATGGCACCGAAGATGCCGAACGCCTTGGCCCGCTCCCGCGCCTCGGTGAACGTCACCGCGAGCAGCGACAGCGCCGACGGCGCCAGCAGCGCGCCGAAGACGCCCTGGAGGGCGCGGGCGCCGAGCAGGACGCCCTCGTTGGACGCGGCGCCGCCGAGGGCGGAGGCCAGCGCGAAGCCGACCAGGCCGATGATGAAGGTCCGCTTGCGGCCCATCAGGTCGGCGAGCCGCCCGCCGAACAGCAGCAGGCCGCCGAAGGCGAGGGCGTACGCCGTGATGACCCACTGCCGGTTGGCATCGGAGATGCCGAGGTCGGCCTGGGCGGAGGGCAGCGCGATGTTCACGATCGTCGCGTCGAGCACGACCATGAGCTGCGCCAGGGCGATGAATATGAGCGCTTTCCAGCGCCGGGGATCGACGTTCGTGGCCGATTCAGACATGGGTGGGTCCACCTAGTGGTGCGTGAGCGAGCAGCGGGACGTGGGCGTGAGCCGGTGCGGTGTTCGTAAGTGAGAAGGTCGGTGCCGTTGTGGTGTTGATTTGCTGTTGAACGTGTGTTGATCGGGCGTTGAGCGGCTTGGGATATGGCCGGGCGGGACCGGCTGTGCCAGGGCTCGCGAAAGCCGGTGATCGGGCGGCGATCGGATGGCGATCGGGCGGCGATCGGATGGCAGCGATTTCCGGCCGGGTGGGCCGGAGTCGTGCAGCGGCCTTCCGTCATCCCGTGATCAGCGTCAATGCCCCCGCCGGGCCGCCCCGGCCGGGTCTCGATCCCCCGTGTTCCCCCGTGGTTCCCCGAGTTCCCCCGTGTTTCTCCGTTTCCCCCGTGTGGTCCCCTAGCCGTGCCGGAGGTCCTCCAGCGTGGCCGCGCAACCGGGCAGTTCAGAGCGCGCCGGCGCCCGCAGTCCGTCGAGGAACAGCAGCAGGTGCCGGTACACGAACCGGTCGAAGTCCGTACACCCGCTTCCAGGCAGCGGGCGCGTAAGTTGAGTCAGCGCGACCATCAGGTCACCGACGGCGATGTCGGTACGCAGCTGGCCGCTGTCGCGCGCGGCACCCATCAGGGCCTCGACGGCCCCCTCCAGGCGCCCGCGCGCTGCGAGCAGATCAGGGTGGTCCTTGTCGACGCCGTCCGAGAGCAGCGGGCACAGGGCCCCGATCCGCTCCTCGACCGCCGCGAACACGAAACGCCGCAACGCCTGGAAGGCGTCGGGCTCCTCGGTGAGCGCGGTCTCCGCCTTGTCCGCGGTGCGGTCCATGACGGAGAGCGTGACGTGGTGGATCAAATCCAGGCGATCCGGGAAGTGACGGTAGAGCGTCGCATTGCCGACCCCGGCGCGTCGAGCGATTTCATCGAGCGGGATCTCCGCCCCGAACTCGACCATCGCTTCACGCGCCGCCCCGATGATCCGCTCCCGGTTGCGCAGCGCGTCCGCCCGCAGCCGGTGCGGGGGCGTCGCCGCGCATGCGCCGGGGGCGCGGGTGCGGGACCGGGTGGCGGTCATGTCGGCACGTTCCTTTCGTCTTCGTCGCGTCTCTTCTTCGGCGCGTCGCTTCGTATCCGAGTCGCGCATCCGGGTCGCGTATCCGGGGCGGGCCCGGAAGGCGGTGGTCCGGTAAGCGGGGAGTGATCCCCCGCTTCAGTCGGACACCCGGTTAAACGGGGAGGGCGTCCCCGGTTATTTCAGCCATTCCTGTGTTCTGCGCCACACGCGCCGTACGACCCTCACCCGATACGGCGCGTCGCGCACCGTGGCGTATACATGCGCCATGAGGGATTCGCTCCGCCCGGCCGCCCTGGCCCGCGCGGTCTGGTCTTACGTACGCCGAGCCCCCGGCACGTTCATCTGGCTCGCGATCCTCTTCGGCACGTCGGTGATCGTGCACCACCTGACGCCCGACACCCTGGAGCACGTCCTGCAACGCCGCTCCACCAACATCCACAACCTGCTGTTCTCACCCGGCCGGGTACTGCTTACCAGCGCCCTCTGGCTCGACGGCGGCGGCTGGCCCCTCTACTTCATCCTCTTCAACATCTTCCACGTCCCCGCCGAACGCTGGCTCGGCACCCGCCGCTGGCTGGCGGTCATGGGCGTAGCCCATATCGGCGCCACGTATCTGAGTGAAGGCGTCCTCGCCCTCGCCATCCACACGGACGCGGCGCCGCACTCCGCCGTCAACACGCTGGACGTCGGCGTCAGCTACGCACTGGCCGGCGTCATCGCCGTCCTGACGTACCGCCTCCCCTGGCACCCCCTCCGCTACGTCTACGCCGCAGGCGTCCTCGTCTTCTACGCGATCCCCCTCTTCGACAACCTCACCTTCACCGACATCGGCCACCTGTCGGCTGCGCTGCTGGGGCTGGCGTGTTACCCCCTCACGCCGAACGGTCGCGCGCGTACGCGAGGAATGTGGTCCAGGCGGCGGCCCCGAAGGCGATCTGGGGGCCGCGTGGGTGCTTCGAATCCCGGACGTGAATAGCGTCCGGGGCGGTGGATATCTCTACGCATTCGCCGCCGTCAGTACTGCTGTAGCTCGACTTAAACCACACCAAGCGTCCGCTCATAGCTTCTCGACCAACTCCTTGATGAACCGAGCCGTCTCCATCGGGTCAAGCGCGAGCTGGACGAGCTTGGCCCATCGCTGGCTGATGGTGCTCACGCGCTCCGCATCGTTGCTCAGAGCCGAGCCGAGTTGGCCCTCCTGGTAGACGAGCTGCTCGTGCTCTGCAGTCTCCAGCAGGACGAACGGACCGGCCAGAGCTGGATTGGCCCGCTTGCCAGCCAGCAGGACTTGGATGTCCACGTTGCGCCGTTCCCCGCACTCCAGAATCCGGAGCAACTGCTCCTTGTGCTCCTCCTCGCTCGCGATGGGGTTCGTGAGCACCCCCTCGCTGATCACGAAGCTGAACGCCGTGGTCGTCTTGTCCAGCAACGACTGACGTTCGATACGCGACTTGATGCGCTTCTCGATCGTCGCGTCATCCAGCGGCGGCCAATGCCCGACGATGAGACTCCGTGCGTACGCCTCGGTCTGGAGCAGACCTGGCACCAGCAGAGCCTGGTAGAACCGCAGGGCAATCGCGTCGACCTCGTACAGCATGTAATCCGCCGAATACGAGGCGAACTTTTCGGGCTGTAGATACTCCTCCGCCGCCAGCAGCATCCCCTGTGCCCGGCACACTTGGTCGGCTACGAGTAGGAGCAGATTGGTCGGCTTTCGCCTCCCTTGCTCCATCGACTTCACGTACTCCGCCGAGTATCCGACCTCCTTGGCCAACTCCTCCCGGCTCACCTGCGCATGTGTGCGCCAGAGCTTGATTTGATTGCCGCAGTACCGCCACGCCATCGGTGGTTCGGAATTGCCGACCGTCATCGCTCCCGCCTCCGCTACTCGCGTAGTCCTGACACGGCAAACGCTAGACCCACCCACTGACAATTGAGCCAAATGACTTAGCTACGCCACCAATTGATCAGCGACGGCCAAACACCGATCAGGAAACGGCATCATGCCAATGCCGACGCCCCACGCTGATAAGACGCAGCTGCCTACGCGCAGTTCGAGCGACCGCCCGCCACCGCTCCGAGTCCTCGCCCTCCCCGTCACTCACGTCCAGGAACGCCGAGGCCGTCATCACGAGCCGGTCCACATACAACTCGGCCAGCATCCGGACGTCTTCGTCGCTCCAACCAACCGACACCGGCTGCACCTTGAGCGCCGCCGCAACCTCCGTGGCGAAGCGGTCCAGCTCGCCTGCTATGGCCTGGCGTACGGCCCGTACGCCACCGTGCCGTTCGCGCGCGATGAACCGGACGTGCGCGGGGTGTTCCCGTACGTACCGCTCAACGACCGCCACCGTGTGGTCGATCCGCTCCTCCGCGCCGGCCTGCTCCGCCAGGACCGCCCGCACCGTCGCGTGCAGGCTGGCCAACGACTCCTGGACCAGGGCGACTCCGAGCTCCCCCAGATCACGGAAGTGCCGGTAGAAGGCCGTGGGCGCGACGCCGACCGCGCGGGTCACCTCGCGCAACCCCATGCTGCTCAGGCTCTGTTCCTCCAGCAGGCCCAGTGCCGCGTCGAGCAGGGCCTGCCGGGTGCGCTGCTTCTGGGCCTGGCGGACTCCGACGGTCTCACTGTGACTCATGTCATCCAGTAAACAACCGTTCTCTGAGTTTCTCCACCCCTACACTGGGAACCCAGGTACTGAGTGAACAACTGTCCTCCGAATCGGAAAGGCAGATCATGCTCTTCCTTGTCGCAGCCCTCCTCCTGCTGGGGATTGTGGTGGGTACCGCGGCACATCTCCCGGTCCCCGTCACGATCATCGCGGCAGCGGCCATCGGTTGCTGGCTGCTCGTCTTCACCATTCGCGAGCGCCGCCACCACACCACCCACAGCGAGGGAGCGTCCCGATGACCACCCTCATCACCGGCAGCAAGCACGACACAAAGCCCGAGACCAAGACCGAGGCCAAGACCGACACCGAATCGTCCGCCGACCCGAAGCCCGCGCAGGGCAAAACGCCCTTCGGGCAGGCCGACGGCATGGCCGTGGCCGCGTTCGTGCTCGGCCTCGTCGGCACCCTGGTCGCCAACGTGATCCTCGGCCCCTGCGCCCTCGTACTCGGTGCGCTGGCCCTGGCACGCCACACCACCCGGCGCGCCCGCGCCATGCTCGGCATGGCCCTCGGCGCCGCCGACCTGATCATCCTGGCCACGCTGGCCACCGCCGACGGCTCGCTGAGCTGGACGTTCGGCGGCTGACCGGCCCGTAACCGGTCTGCGCGGCTGCCCGTCACCCCACGAGGGTGAGGGGCAGTTCGCATGCGCGCCGGCCGGGCCCGTGCGGGGCGTGCGGCACAGGCGCGTACGCGGGCTCGTAGGCGGGCGCGGGCGTGCGGGACCGCTGCGCCTCGCGGGCCGACCGTACGGCGTCGAGCGCGGTGAGCGACTGGACCACGTACGCGACCGAGGCCAGCGTCATGTGGCGGTGCCAGCCGTCGTACGACCGCCCCTCGAAGTCGCGCAGCCCCGTACGGCCCCCCGTACGGACACTGTCGCGGGCCACGTGCGCGGCGGTCCGGGTGAGCAGGTGCAGTTCGGCCGGGGCCTTCCGGGTGGGCGTCGTCAGCCAGAAGTCCGCGCGGACACCCGTCCCGCGCCCGTCGTAGTCACCCGCACCTTGCCCGTCGTACGCCTCAAGGCCCTCGTACCGCTGGGCATAGAGCAGCAGTTCGCCGCCGTTTCCGCCCTCCCCGGTCCGCGCGGGGGCGACGCGGGCCAGAACGGCCCGTACACCGGGGGCGACGTTGTGCACGGGCAGGCCGAAACGTTCCGGAGCGGCGAGGACGCGCTGCGCGGTGAGGGCGCCGCGGTGGGACGGCCGGCCGTAACGGTCCACCAGGTGGAGCGGCAGGGAACCGGGCGTACGGGCCATGACGGGCAGGCCGAGCGGCGCCAGCGCGCCCAGCACGTCGGCGGCGTGGTGCATCTGGCTGTCCCAGACCACCGGGGGCAGCTCCTCCGTGTCCGGGCAGGCGGACCGCCGCGCGAGGGAGAGGACCCGCGCGACGCCCTCGTCGCTGAGGACGAACGATCCGGGGTCCGGTGAGGGCAGGTGCAGGCGCCAGTCGACGGGGGCGACGAGGGACCGGCCCGCGTACCAGAGGCCGTATGCCAGCTGCCCGTTGACCAGTTGCCCGGTGGCGGGGACGAAGCGACGGTGGACGCCGACCGAGTTCGTACCGGACTTGGGGATGAGCATCGGGCGGACCACCCAGGAACGCGGCCGGGCATGCCGCACCAGGTACTCCGACAGGGCCTCGCGGACGGCGCGCCAGTTCCACGGGGCGTTGCAGATGAAGTGGTGCAGGCGCTGGGCCGCGCCGGTGTCCTCCAGGGTGCGGGCGATGTTGCGGATGGACTTGCGGCCGGGGGCGGTGAGCAGCCCGCGTACGTACTGCTCACCCTTGAGGTGGTGGTCCGCCCTGGTGAAGGACACGAAAAGCTGTCTGCACAGATCCTCGATCCACGCCTCCTGTGTGCTGGTCGGCCGCCCGGGGAGAGGCGGCGGAACGGCGGTGCGGCGGGCTGTGGGCACGGACAAGGGACTGGCCCCCGGGGAGAGGTTGGCAGGCGGGCGACAGCTCGACAATAAAGAACGTTCGCTATGTTTCTTGAGCCGGTGGGCGGATCGCGGACTACTTCACAAAGTTCCGGAGCGGCACGAAACCAGGGGGCGCGGCCCCCGACAGGGGCCCGAAGCCCGGCCCTCTGTCGGCCCGTTGTCGGCAGTCGTCGGCGCTTGTCGGCAGCCCGTCAGCGCAGCTTGTCACCTTTCCACCATGACCACACCCACACACGTAACGATCATCGGCGCCGGCCTCGGCGGCCTGACGCTCGCCCGCGTCCTGCACGTACACGGCATACCGGCCACGGTCTACGAGGCGGAGGCCTCCCCCACCGCTCGCTCTCAGGGCGGAATGCTCGACATCCACGACGACAACGGACAGCTCGCCCTCAAGGCAGCCGATCTGCTGGACGAGTTCCGTGGCCTCGTTTTGGAGGGCCGCCAGTCGCTGCGGGTCCTCGGCCGCGACGGCGACGTCCTGCACGACCGGCCCGACGACGGCACGGGCGGACGTCCCGAGGTGCAGCGCGGCGAACTGCGGCAGGTCCTGCTCGACTCGCTCCCGGCGGAAACCGTCCGGTGGGGGTACAAGGTCAGCCGTACCCGTGCCCTCGGCGAGGGCCGCCACGAGGTCACGTTCGCCGACGGCAGCACCGTCGAAACGTCCCTGCTGGTCGGCGCGGACGGCGCCTGGTCACGGGTCCGGCCGCTGCTGTCCACCGCCACACCCGAGTACACCGGCGCGTCGGTCGTCGAGACCTACCTGCTCGATGCCGACACCCGGCACCCGGCCGCCGTGACCACGGTCGGCGGCGGATCACTGCTCGCCCTCGCACCGGGCAAGGGCATCCTGGCCCACCGGGAAAAGGGCGGGACCCTCCACATCTACGTATCGCTGGCCAGGCCCCAGGACTGGTTCGCTGCGATCCACTTCACCGATGCCGCGGCGGCCACCGCACGGATCGCGCGCGAATTCGACGGCTGGGCACCCGAGCTGACCGCGCTGATCACCGACGCCGACACCACCCCCGTCCTGCGCCCCCTCAACACGCTGCCGCTCGAACACCGGTGGGGCCGCGTACCGGGGGTGACCCTGATCGGCGACGCCGCCCACCTCGCGCTCCCGAGCGGTGAAGGCGGCGCCAACCTGGCCATGCTCGACGGCGCCGAACTCGCCCAGGCCCTCGCCGCGCGCCCCGACGACACCGAGGCCGCGCTCACCGAGTACGAGCAGGCCATGTTCCCCCGTAGCGCCAGGGCCGCCACCGGGGGCTCCGAACTCCACGAGTTGATGTACGGCGACAACGCGCCCCACAGCCTGATCGCCATGTTCGCCGAACACGACCGGGGCCGGTCCTAGGGAGGCCGGCTCCCGAGGCCATCTCTAAGGCCGGCCCCCGAGGCCGCCCCCGAGGCCGCCTCCGAGGCCGGCCCCAGGGCCAGGACCCGAACCCGGGCCCGTTAGACGTCGGTAGACATCGGCACGACGTCAGCCCTCCAGGCCCCCGGCAAACGGCATGGCCCGCCACTGCTCGATCGCCGGCTTCAGGCCATCCGCGAGCAGGGGCAGTTCCGGTACGAACGCGAGGCACGCCACCACCCGCAGCATTCCCACGGCGTTGACGGCACGCATGGCGCGTTCGTCCAGCTCCCGGAGGCCCAGGCGCCGCGCGGCGTCGTTGTACGCGGCCTCGCACTCGGGACCGTGGGCTGCCATGTCCCATTCAACGGGTCCGAGCGTGGCCAGCTCGAAGTCGGAGTACAGCGTGCCGCCCGTCGTGGTGACGATGTTGACGGCGGGCGCGTCCCCGTGGACCGGCTGGAAGCCGACGCCGGGGAACGCCGCCTCGAACGCGGCGCGCGAGCTGAAGGCGGGCTCCAGGACGGCCCACTCGCGCCGTGCGCGGTCGAGGTCGGCCGGCTCGATGAGGTCGGTGTGCCCTTCGAGGGCGGCGAGCCCGTCGGTGACGAACCGGGGCTCGGCGGCCCCCAGGAACGGCAGCTCGCCCGGGTAGGCACGCAGCGCGGCGTGCAGGTCGGCGACCAGGCCGGAGTTGCGCACGTAGTCAGGCTCGCCGGTCCCGTCCTGCTCGACGAACTGCCAGAACGTCATGGAGAAACCGTCGCGCTGTACGGGCTCACGGGGCACGAGCGGGCTCGGCGGCACCACCGGAACCCCCTGTTCCGCGAGCCAGGCCACCACATCCAGCTCCACCCGCTGACGCGCCGCCTGGCTGTCGGGGGTGGCGTACGGCGGCAGGACGGTCGGGACCCGGACCACCACGGGCGAGGGGGCGAGGTGGACGACGACGGAGAACACATCGTGGAGGATCTTCGCGTCGGTGACCGTGAGCCCCAGGTCACGGCCTGCGCCGACAGCGGCGTCCCGGGCGCGTGACGTACGGGCCGCAAGCTGGTCGGGCGTCATGAACGCCGGCAATCCGGGCATGCCGCCGATGGTCCCACGCCGGGCTGACGGCCGCGACGGATTTGATCGCTACGGCTGCGCTTTGATCGCTGCCGCTTTGATCGCTACGGCACTCCCGACACCATCCCCGACGGCGCAGCCGTCACCGCGTCGCCACCCACCAACAGCGGCGTACGGGCCCCCAGCAGCAGCCCCCACACCCGGTCCACGTGCTCCCACGGCGACAGCCCGGCCGTGGCCCCGCGCGATACACCGATCCGGGCCGCGAACTCCGCACCGGTCACCACGGACAGCGCCGTCGCGGTGACCGCCTCCGAGGTCGTCCAGCCGGCGATGTCCGCGCGCGCCCGGTCGACGAGATCGCCGAGCCACGGCAGCCACATCGCGTACCAGGTGTTGCCGTCGCCCGGGAAGTCCCAGGCGAGGCGGGCGGCGGCCCGTACGGTCGGCTCCTCTTCGAGGAGGCGCGCGAGCGTGCGCGTGAAGGTGACGACCCGTCGTAACTCGCCGTGCGGGCCGGGCTTGGGGCACGCGCCCGCCGACAACAGCGTCGCCAGCGCGCTGCGCGTCAGGGCGCAACCGGAATCCCGGACCGCCTCCGCGAGCGCGGCTTTCGAGGCGAAGTGGAAGGTCAGGCCGCCGATCGTCACCTCGGCGGCGGTGCTGACACGGGCCAGCGAGGCGCCCGCGTACCCCTTCTCGGCGATCTCGTCGGCGGCCGCCCGCAGCAGGGCCCGGCGCGTCCGCTCAGCTCGGTCCTGTCGCGCCATTGTCCCGCCTCGGTGATCGCCCTCGGTTGCCAGCGCCGTACCGGTGACATCCAACCGCCCATGCTAGGGCCGAAATTCGGCGGGCCGCACGGCGACGGGGGCAGTTGGCGGAGACTTGATCAGTATGGGAACCGGGGGCCCGCAGGGGTGCTCTTGAAGCGGTTGCGGGGCCGGGCGGGCGCCGGGCCGGTGCCGGCGGCGAAGCGGAATCGGGGCGCGGCGCCGGGGCGGCTTCCCCGGCGGCTCCCTCCGCGGGCCGTATACGGTCCGTGGCCGCGCGTACGGACGGGCTCGCCCCGCCGCCGGACCGCTGCCGCGCCCCTCCCCGGGGGTACGCGCATGCCCGTCTCCACAGTCGTCCGAGCGTCGCTCAACAGCCTCCCGAGCCGGTTCCGGGTATGACGGAAACAGCCCCGGACCTCGTGGGCTCGCAAAAAAAACGATCGTTCTTTATTCTTTGCGGGTCGGCGCCCGATTCACGGGATGACCACGGGAGGGAACGAACACATGACGACAGAAACCGCGCAGCCGGCCACCCGCACACCCGCACGATCCCTGTCCGCCACCCTCCCTTCCGGCCACCCCTTTGCAGCCGTCGGCGCGACCGACAAGTCCGGTGCGCATGATCGCTCCGGTGTCGCGGCCGACGCCTTCCCCGGCGGCACCGGCCGCGCCGTACGACCGGGCCGGGCCACCCGGTCCGCCACCACCGCAACCACCGGCCGGACCGCCACCACCGGCCGAACCGGAAGCGCCCGCCGGAGCGGCACCGCCGATGCCCCCGCCGCGGCCCCGGCCGCCGCCACCGGTTCCGCGAGCGTCTCCGCCGACGCGCCGGGGTCGTTCGACGCCTTCGCGGACGACCTTTTCGGCCACCTGCCGCGTACCGATCAGCGCCGCTGGGCGCACGCGTACCTGCTGGGCCTGCTGACCACCGAGGGCAAGAAGTCCGTACGCCGGCTGGCCGCCGCGGTGTCCGACTCGCCGACCGCCTCGCAGTCGCTGCACCAGTTCCTCAACGCCAGCCCCTGGGACTGGAACCCCGTACGGCGCGAGATCGCCCGCCGGGCGGAGGCCACCGGCCCGGCCCGGGCGTGGATCCTCGCCCCGGCGGTGATCCCCAAGCGCGGCGGCCACTCCGTCGGCGTGCACCGCCGCTTCTGCGCCCGCGCGGGACGCACCGTCAGCTGCCAACTTGCCATGGGCATGTTCTTCCCGGTGGGCGACGCGGCAGCGCCACCCGCCGCCTCGACGGCGAGCGTCGCCTCGGCCGCCGACTGCGGCGGCAGCGCGGCCGTCTCCGTCGACTGGCGGCTGTTCCTGCCGCCGCAGTGGGCCGGTGACCCGGACCTGCTGCGCCGCAACCGCATCCCCGCCGCGGAGGCGGCCAACCCGCGCCCGATGTGGGTGCACGCCCTGGACCTGGTGGAGGCGCAGGCCGCCCGTACCTGCTCCGCGCCGGCGCCCGTCGTCGCCGACCTGAGCGAGTACTCCGACTCCGTACGGCTCATCGAGGCGCTGGCCCGGCAGGGGCGCGACTTCGTCATCGCCGTACCGTCCGCCACCGCACTGGCCACCCCGGCCGCCCCCGGCGCGCCCGGCGACCCGGGCGCACGCCCGCGGCTCCTGCAGACCGCGCCCACGCCCGTACGCATCCAGGGCTCGCACCACACCTACCGCGCCTTCGCGGAGCCGGGGCAGACCGCCGCCCGGCCGAACCGGATCTGGCTCACCAACATGGCGCACCGCCGCATGGGCCAGCTCGTCGGCCTGGCCCGGCTGCACCAGCTGCCCGCGGCGACCCTGCGCACCCTGGAGACGGACTTCGGACTGCACGACTTCGAGGGCCGCTCGTTCCCGGGGTGGCACCACCACATGACGCTGTCGTCCGCCGCACACGCCTATCGTGCCCTGACGGCGGTGCAGGACGAACAGACGTTGTCTCGGGTGCGGTTCGTGTCCTGAGGTTGTAGGGCCTGATCTTGTAGGGCCTGGCCTTGTAGGTCCTGGCCCTGTAGGCAGGCGGGTCGGAGGGCCGGGTCTTCGAGAAGGTTCGATCCGTTCGCGCGTTCCCGCCGTACGCCCGGGTCTAGGCATGCGTTTGCAGGCGGGCGCGGAGGTGGGCCCGGTACCAGTCCGCCGCCTCCGCGAGGCGTGCCAGCGGGCCGGGGCCCGGGTCGCAGGCTGCCGCCGTCCACACCTCGTCGCTGCGGTACCAGTGATCGCGGGCGAGAAGGGCGAACTGCCGCTCGCTCACCCGGCCGGGGGCGGCTTCGAGCCACTGGAGGCAGTCGGGCCAGGAGAGGCCGGGGAGGGCGGAGGCCCTGTACGGGGCGTTGGGGAAGACTGCGTGGGCAAGGAGGGTGTCCATGAGGTCCCCGTTGCTCACGGGGGTGGGGTGGCTGGCGTGGTGCACGCCGCCGGGGATGTCGTACGGGCTGAGGGCCAGCCGTACGAAGAGGCGGGCCAGGTCCTCGACCGCCACGACCGAGAGCAGTCCGCGGCCCCCGTCCCAGCGTGCCGGCACCCGGCTCAGCAGCTCGGCCAGCGCGGGCACCACCCACCGGTCACCGGCGCCGAGCACGAGGCCCGGGCGCAGCACCGTGCCGCCCGCCGCCAGCACCAGTTGCTCGGCGGCCAGACGGGTGCGGCTGGCGGCGGAGACCGGTTCGGGCGCGATCTCGTCCACGTCCAGGCCTGAGTGCGGTCCCGCCCCGTACACGGCGGCGGTGGAGAGGTGGACGATACGGCCGACACCGGCGCGTACGGCCTCGTCGACCAGCGCGGCGGTGCCGCGGACGTTCACCAGCTCGCAGTGCTCCTCGTCCCGGCCGATGTCGGAGGCCAGGTGGAGCAGTACGTCGACGCGGCCGCCATCGCCGTCATCCCCGCCATCGCCGCCGTCGCCGCCATCGCCTTCGCCGCAGATGCCGCGGAGGGTGGCGGGGTCGGACAGGTCGGCCTGGAGCCAGGCGAGGTTGGGGGCGGTGGTGTGGTCAGGGGATGCGGGCGGCTTGCGCGATGTGGCAAGGATCTGGAGGGGGCGCGGGGAGGAGCCCGGTTCCGTCGCCGGGAGGGGCTGGGACTGCGAGGAAGAGACCGGTTCCGTAGACAGGGGGAACTGCGGAGACGTATCGACTTCCGTGCGCAGAAGCTCGCGCAGGACCGCCGACCCGATGAAGCCGGTCGCTCCGGTGACGAGCACACGCCACGGGCGCGCCGCCGGGCTGCTGTCGGCCCCGGCCTCGGCCCGGCTCTCCGTCTCGGCCCGGCTCACCGTCCCGGCCTGACCCACCATCCCGGCCTGACCCACCGTCCCGACCTGGCTCTCCGTCTTCGCCGTCACGCTCGTGCACTCGCTTCCTGACGCGCTGTCGGAACCGTTCCGGCCACCGGAACCGCTTCACGTCATCTGTCGAAACCGCTCCGCGCCATGGTCTCGTACACGCCTGAGCGGGCCTGCACCGCCTCCTACGGCGGGCCTGGCCTGCACCGCCTCCTACAGGGGGCTTGTCCTGAACCGCCCCCTACAGGCCGCCTCGCTCTCCGGGCCTGTGCGCGCTCACGCCACCGCCCGGCGCCGGCGCGCCGCGAAGGTCAGCAGCGGCCTGAGGGGCGGGGTGGCGACGCCCGGCAGCAGATAGCGCCAGAGGGAGACCACGCGCTGGTGCAGGTCGGCACGGCCGGAGGAGATCTGGGAGAAAAGCTGCGTACCGGTGTAGGCACTGACCAGGACCCAGGCCAGCTCGTCCACGTTCACTTCGGGGAGCAGTTCGCCCTTTTCGCGCGCGGCGCGCAGCTGGCCGCCGAACTCCTCGGCCCAGGCGCGGTACGCGGAGTCGTCCTGCACCCCGAACTCGCCCTGTTCCACCGCAAGCCGGACGCCCGCCCGCAGCTTGGGATTTGTCTGCAATTCCTCGGCCAAATACAGGGTGATGTCGATCAGGCGCTGGAGGCCGTCCTCTCCGGGTGGCAGGTCCAGCCCGCCGCCCTGCTCGACCATCACGGCCTGGGCCAGTGCCTCTTTTGACGGAAAGTGGAAGTACATCCCACCCTGTGTCACTCCGGCCCGCTTCATGATCTTGCTGATACTGGCGCCGCTGAACCCGAACTCGTCGAACACTTCGGCGGCCGCCCGGAGGATGACCTCACGTGTCCTGACCGCACGCTCCTGCATGGACAGCACCAGCTCCCTCGACAAACAAAACGAATACTATTTATTTTATGAAAGCCGAGGCTCTCACGCTGTGCTGACCGAACCGACCGCACAGCGGCCGTCGTTGGCCACCCGGCGGCCGTGCAGGAACGTAGCGGACCGGCGGAGCGCCCCGGCTGACCACAACGGGCCGCAACGGACCGGACCTGCAGACACTCCTCAGGGGGATACCCGCATGAGCACCACCGGCCAGCTTCCGAAGTTTCCCGCACCCGCTGCCGCCGGCCCTTCCCCGCGCACGCTGACCACCACCGTGCCCAAGGAGTATGTGCACAAGACGGCATTGTCCGAAGTCCTGCTCACCAGTTGGCAGGAGACGGCCCCGGATGTCCACACCGTGACCGCGGAATGGCCGCGGGCCCATACGTTCTACTCCTCAAGAAATCGGCTGCACGACCCGCTTCTGCTCGTCGAGACGATCCGGCAGACCATTCCGCTGCTCTCACATCTCGCTTACAACGTGCCGTTCGGACACCAACTCATCTGGGACCACTTCACTTATTCGCTGGAACCTGACGCACTGCGTACCGAGACTGCCCCCACCGAGATCGAACTACGCATCGCCTGCTCCGACATCAAACGCCGCAAGGACACACTGAGTGCCTTGACCATGGATGTCGAGGCCACCCGGAACGGAGTCCGCCTCGGTACCGCGGTCGCACGTTTCACCAGCCACGCGCCGGCCATCTATCGCCGGCTGCGCGGTGAATACGGCGATGCCCGGGAAGCGATGGCCCGCGCGGTACCGCTGCCGCCGCCGGTCGCGCCGCACAGGGTGGCCCGCGCGCAGTTCGAGAGCGTCATGCTCTCGCCCACGGACACCCGCAACCGCTGGCAGCTCCGTACGGACACCACCCACCCGGTCATCTTCGACCACCCCGTCGACCACGCCCCCGGCATGCTGCTGCTGGAGGCCGCCCACCAGGCGGTCCACGCGGCGCTCCACCCGATGGAGGTCATACCCGTCGGCCTGAGCACCGTCTTCACACGGTACGCGGAATTGGACGCACCGTGCTGGATAGAGGCGACGGTACTCGGCCGCCCGGAAGCGGGGGCGGGAAAGATGACGAAGTCGGAACCGGAATCGGGCCCGGAATCGGGTCCGGAGCCGGACGCAGGAGCGGAAGCAGAGGCCGGTACTGCGGATTCGTGGGCCGAAGTCCCGGCCGGGGATACGCCGTGGATCGACGACTCCGGCCTCATCCACACGCGCGTCACCGCGCTTCAGAACGGGCATGAGCTGTTCTCTGCGCGGGTCACGGCACGGCCGCTGGAGAGCGTGCCGGGTGGGGATTCGTAGAGGTCACGCCATAGGGGGGCACAGGGGAGCCGCAGGGGGTTCGCCGACGGGTGCGGGCGTGGGGCCGTTCACGAAGGTGCGTACGGAACGGTGGGCCGGCTCCGGGTGAATTCCGGTGGCGGCCGGGGGCAAGGCCGCGCCGGGGGTGCCCGGAACTGCCAAGGGGATTGCGCGGCGGCTCGCCGGTGATTGCGTGGCGGTTCGCCGGTGATTGCGTGGTCCGCGATCGGTGATTGCGCGGGGATTCGCGTACGGGCGCGGGCGTGGTGGGGAGGGCTGTCGCAGCCCTCCCCACACCGCGTTCCGGGTACCTCCGGGACACGTTCACGGCGCTCGCCCGGCAGGCGCACATTGACCGTCATCCCGGCGCGACTTCGGGAAATCCACCAAGGGTTCACCGCGCGGACGCCTGGTCGCAAACCAGCCACTGGAATCCGTTCCGGCCAACGGCCGGTTTGGCATGCCCATGCTGTACCAATCGGCCACCTTGCCCCCGATGCCAGCACACATTCCCGGCCACGAACGGTCACTATCAGCCACAAACCCCTGCCGAACCATGGCCACAACAGGAAGGATCAAGCCAAAGCACCCCCTCATGCCCGCGTTTGAGCCATCCCGGCATGACAAGCCTTTGACGATCACTTGGTCTTTCTTTTACGTTCTAGGGAGCGGCACCCGCGCGGCTCGCGTGGCTGATCATCGCCGTTTTCCACCATCCCCTGCCTGCGGAGGCTCGACGGACATGGAACAGCTGATCAAGAAGATGGCCCAGGACGGCGTCTGGCGTGAGTGGGTCGCCCTGAACTCGCCGCGCGACGCCGGGAAGGACGGCTGCATCAGCGCCACGAAGTCCGGCTGCATCAGCGCGACCACGGCCGCGCCCAAGACGGGATGTATTTCCTGACCGGGCGCTGAGCCCTCCCGGCGGGGAACCGGTCGGCGGCCCGCACACCACCGGCCGGCTCCCCGCCACTTCACGGCGCCTTACGGCACGACGCACCACGCCACGACGCACTACGCCACGTAACGAACGCCACGCCACGCCCGTACAACAGCCGCCCGAATCGGCGACGTTCCCGGCACGACGCAGGTCCCGCACCCCGCATTCCGTACGCCGCGACACCGATCACTCCCCGTCCGCCACACACGACAGACCTGAGGGTGACCATGGATGGCCAGCCGAGCCGGTCGGGACAACCGACCGCCGACACCGTGCACCGGATAAGGGACATACCCATCTACCGCGCGTCGATAGAACGGGGGCATTTCCCCATACTCGACAAACCGGAGATCGCCCGGGGTTTCCCGGACAATTGGATGACACCGGAACTGGCCGACGCACTCGCCACCGGCAAGGCAGAGTACGTACTCTCCACGGGCACCAATCACGCCCGGATGCAGATCATCCGGCCCCCGTACTTCCTGCTGAACTCCTATTACCGGCTGTGGAGTGAGCACCCGGACATCTCCGGCACCTGGCACGCGGGCTGTCAACGCGTGTCCCTGACGACCGTGTTGGCGACGGAGCACGTGGCGCGCGTCAACGCGAAGAAGCACGGACGGACCGCGCCCGCTCCCGTACCGGGCCCGGAAGGCCGGCCTCCCGCACCGGCCCTGGAAGACCGGCGGCTCGACGACCGCACCTTCTACGTCAACCTCACGCTGGACCCCGCCCATTGGGACCGCGCGGACGTGGAACGGATGCTCGCCGAGATCCGTACGGCCCAGCAGGCACACCCGGACGGCCTCTACCACCTCGACTGCTCCAGCTACCACCTGGCGCACCTGGTGCGGAAGGCCACCGTCTGGGGCCTGTGGGACCGGTTCCCGAGGCCGGCGAGCATCGTGCACGCCTACGAGTACACGCCGGTCAACGTACGGCGCTTCCTGCACGAGCACTTCGACTGCCCGGTCATCGACCTGTTCGGCAGCACCGAACTGGGCTACCTGTACTACAGCGACCGGAACGGCCGGTACCACCCCTACCTCGACAAGATGAGCGTCGAGCTGGTCCCGGTGGCGCCGGGCAGCGGCATCTTCAGCATGATCGTGTCGAGCGTGCGCAACCCGTACATGCCGTTGATCCGCTACCGGTCCGGTGACTGCGCGCGCACGCTGGACGGCACACCGGACCCGACGAAGATCGTCCGGTTCTGCGGCCGCGAGAAGGAACTGCTCACGTCGGCGCACGGCCGGGGGCCGGTCGCGCAGGGCGACCTGGACGATTGTGTGAGCGGGGTTTCGTCCCGGGTGTTCGTCCACCAGCTGCGCGTACTCGGGGGCGGGCCCGGCGAGGCCACGGCCGAGCTGCGGTACACGACGTTCGACGGCGCCCCTCTGGACCCGCCGGAAGCGGCAGCGCTGAGCGCCGGGGTGGAACAGCTGACCGGCATGACGTGCCGGGCCGAGCACCGCGCGCACATCCCGATCGGGAAGTCGGGGAAGTACGCGTGGCTCGATCGGGGGACGGACGGGGCGGGCATGGCGGACGGGGTGGACTGAGCCGGTGGACGGATCCACCCGCCGCCTTACGGACCTCACGCAGTACCCGCGGTAGGCGCGGTACATGCGATTGGCGCGGTACATGCGATACACGCAAAACCCACGGGAGAACCATGACCACGCACCCGCAGGACCAGCTTCCGGCCCCCGCCGGCCATGCGCCCCGCATCACCCCGGACGACCTCGTGACCCTGCTCGGCGACAATCTGCACGCCGAGGTGGTGCAGCACTTCGTGGCGCTGAGCGGCGCGACGCCCGAGTACGTGGAGCGGCAGGTCGTCGAATGCCTGCGGTACCTGTACCTCGTATCCCGGCACCGCGAGCAGCTGAGCGGCCTCTTCCTGCCCGTCGAGCAGGACATCGACGAGATCTGGCACTACCTCATCCTGCAGACGCGCGAATACCGGCAGTTCTGCGAGGAGCGGCTGCCGGGACGGTTCTTCATCGAGCACCGCAGCATCGGCTACGAGGACTACCAGCAGGAACCCGGCCGCGAGCAGGCGATCGAGGAGGCCCTGCGCTGGATACCGCTGTACGTCCGGGAGTTCGGCCCCTACGACGAGGGCGCGCTGCCGCACTGGACGATCGTGCGCTTCCTGCACGACCAGCTGAACATGTCGCTGCGGGACATCGCGGCACTCCAGCCCGCCGGCGCGCCCTGAGGGCGCTTCCGGGGCAGCCCGCCCCTCCCGATCACGAGGACACGGACCCATGAGCGCTCGGCCCGGCGAACCGGCCCCGCACGCCACACCACCCCATGGCCCGCACCCCGCTCCGCACGACGGCACGCCCGCGGGGGTGACCGAGCCCCCCGAGCAGCGGCGTGTGCTGGCCGTGCTCGCCCTCTCGCAGACGCTCAGCGGCGCGGGGCTGGCCGCGGGCATCACGGTGGGCGCGCTGCTCGCCGAGGAAATGCTCGGCTCCACCGGCCTGGCCGGTCTGCCTGCGGCCCTGTTCACGGGCGGTGCCGCGCTCGGCGCCGTGGGGATCGGCCGCGTCTGCCAGCGCTGGGGGCGGCGCCCGGGGCTCACCCTGGGGTACGCCACGGCCGGTTTCGGCAGCCTCGGCGTCGTCATCGCCGCCGCCGTCGCCAACGTGTGGCTGCTGTTCCTGTCCCTCCTCGTGTACGGGGCGGGTACGGCGACGACCCTGATGGCCCGGTACGCGGGCGCCGACCTGGCCTCTCCCGCGCGCCGGGGGCGCGCGGTGAGCCTCGTACTGTTCGCCACGACGCTCGGCGCCGTGGTCGGCCCGAACCTGGTCGGCGTCACGGGCGACCTCGCGCACGGCTGGGGCGTTCCGCGCCTGGCCGGACCGTTCCTGCTGGCGGTGGTCGCGTACGCGGCCGCGGCGGTGGTGCTGGGGGCGTTCCTGCGCCCGGACCCGCTGCGGCTGGCGCGGGCTCGTGCGGCGGAGGCTGAGGCGAAGGCAGGGGCTGAGGCAAAGGCAGGGGCTGAGGGGGAGCCGAGGGCGGCGGCCGCAGGCGCAGGTACGGGCACGGGTACGGGCACGGGCACTGGTACGGGCACGGGCACGGGCCGGGGCGGAAGCGAACGCGCCCCCGAGGAGGCCCTCACGGAGGCCACCGAGGATGCCTCCAAGGAAGCCGCCGAGAAGACCGCCAACTCTGCCGCCCCCACGAACATCCGCGGCATCATCTCCGGCGCCGCCGTCATGACCCTCACCCAGCTGGTCATGATCGCGATCATGACGATGACGCCCGTCCACATGCGGGCGCACGGCCACCCGACCGAGACCGCCGGGCTCGTCATAGCCCTGCACGTGGCGGCGATGTACCTGCCGTCACCGCTCACCGGCCTCCTCGTGGACCGGATCGGCCGGCAGCGGGTCGCGGCGGCCTCCGGCATCGTGCTGCTCGCCGCCGGCGCCCTGGCCGCGCTGGCACCGGCGCACTCCGTACCGGCGCTGGCCACCGCACTCGTACTGCTCGGCGTCGGCTGGAACTTCGGCCTGGTGAGCGGCACCGCCATCGTCACCGACGCCGTGCCGCTGGCCACCCGAGCCTCGACGCAGGGCCTGGTCGACGTGGGGATAGCCGTCGCGGGCGCCACGGGCGGCATGGCGTCGGGGCTGGTCGTGGCCACCGGCGGGTACTCGACGCTGGCGCTGGCCGGCGGGCTGGTGGCGCTCGGTCTCGTACCGGTGCTGGCGCTCACCAGGCGGTCGAAGGGCGAAGCCCGTACGGCATCCGCCGCCGCACCGAGCTCGCCCGCCGTTTCCGCGACCTCCGGGGAGCGGACATGAACGGCGTGACCGGCGACCGCGGTCGCTTCTCCTGGTTCCCGCGGCCGCACAGCCCGCCGGGGACGGTAGCGGGAGCGGGATATACGCCGCCCCGTCGTACCCCGGCCCCGGCCCCAGTCCCAGTCCCCGGCCCGGCCCCGGTCCTTACGGTGGCGCGCGCCGCAGCCCATACGCCGGTACGTACGCCGGTAGGCACACCCGTACACACGCCGGTACGCACGCCGGACCGCGACCCCGGCCGCACGCCTGCACGTACACCAACTGCCCCCCGGCACGGGGCCCGGGCGCGTATGCGCACCGCCCCCGCCAGGCGACCCCGCAGTGGCGCGCGTGCCGGCCGACGGGACGGAGGAGCCCCGGCGTACGGCTACGGCAACCAGCCGTCAAGCACCCGCCCCCTCAGCTCCCCCATCTCCCCCAGTCCCCTCAGTTCCCTCCGCCCCCTCCCCCTCCTCGGCGTCCTCGCCGTGGTCCTGACCCTGCTCTTCTCGGGTACGGCAGCGGCCAAGGGCGGCAAGACCCCGTTCCTCCCGGCCCCCGGCACCACACCGACCCTCGCTCACGCCCATGCCCACGGGCCCGACCACGCCCACGGCCCCGCCCACACTCCCGACCCGGCCCCTGACCCCACCCCGGCGGCTCCCCCGGGCGCGCACGGGACGCCGACCGAGCTGTCCCCGGCGACCAAGCCCCGCACCACGGGCATCCAGTACCGGCGCGACAACGAGCGCGACCCCGGGCGGGAGAAGGAGAAGGACCGCAACCACGCGCGCCGCTGCACGCGGACCGCGCAGGGCGCGCCGTGCCCGTACCGCCGCCCGACCCCGCCGTACCTCCGTACGGCCCGGCCCTACCCGGCCGGCCCCCTGTCGCCCGCGCGCCTCGGCGCCGCCGCCACGCTCACCACCTCAAGACCAGGTGTCTCCACCCGTCCAGCCCTGCACTGTCTGCACTGCGTCTTCCGCTGCTGAGGCGCACCGCTGGGGCTTCCTGCTCCGCACCAGTCGAACGGGTTCTGCCATGCCCTCAGTGGCGCCACGGAACATCCGCGGCACCGCGACACCTTCATGGCACCACTTAACCGACCAGCAGGAGACATTCCCTCGTGGAAACCTTCATCGAACACGCCCGCTCCTTCAACGCCCGCATCGCGGCCGTACACGAGGAGCGTGAGACCTACCGGCGGCTCGCCGACGGCCAGTCGCCGCTCGCCCTGTTCATCACCTGCTCCGACTCACGGATCATCCCGTCCCTGATCACCGGGGCCCTGCCGGGCGAGCTCTTCGAACTCCGTACGGCGGGCAACGCCGTACCTCCGCACCGTCCGGGCATGCCGGCCAGCGCGGAGGCCGCGACGATCGAGTACGCGATGCGGGTGCTGCGCGTCGCGGACATCGTGGTGTGCGGCCACTCGCACTGCGGGGCGGTCGGCGCCATGGCGCGCCGCGAGGACCTCGCCGGCGCCCCCGACGTACGCGCCTGGCTCACCGAGCAGGTCTCCGGCGAACTGCCCAGGGACGAGGCGCCGACAGTGGCGACCGCGGTCCAGCAGCACGTCACCGAACAGCTGGCGCGGCTGCGCGAGTACCCGTGTGTACGCGAGCGCGTCGACGCGGGCGAGGTGGCCCTGCACGGCTGGTACTACGAGGTCCACACCGGCCTCGTCTCCGCGCACCGGCCCACCACCGACACCTTCCTCCCCCTCTGACGGCGAAGGCGCTCCCCATGACACCGAAATCGACCTCGGGCGCGACCACGGGCCCCCGCCCCGCCGCCAACTCCTCCACCCCCACTCCCCAACCACCCTCTCCCCCCTCTCCAGTCTCTCCCTCTCCCGCCTCCCCCTCCCCTTCCCCCCGCTGGCCCTTCCTCCGCGCGGACTTCACGGCCTCCGTCGTCGTCTTCCTGGTGGCCCTGCCGCTGTGCGTCGGCGTGGCCGTCGCCTCCGGCGTCCCCGCCGAACTCGGCCTCATCACGGGCATCGTCGGCGGCCTGCTCACGGGCTTCCTGCCGGGCAGCAGCCTCCAGGTCAGTGGCCCGGCGGCCGGACTGACCGTCCTCGTGTACGAGGCGGTGCAGCAGTTCGGGCTCGGCACCCTGGGGGCGCTCGTCCTCGTGGCGGGCCTCCTCCAGGTCGCGATGGGCGCCCTGCGCCTCGGCAGCTGGTTCCGCGCGATCTCCGTGGCCGTCGTCCAGGGCATGCTCGCGGGCATCGGCCTCGTACTGATCGCCGGCCAGCTGTACGCCCTCACCGACGCCAAGGCGCCCGGCAGCGGCCTCGCCAACCTCGGCGGCCTGCCCCGCCTGGTCACCGGTACTGCCGGGTCGGGCGCGGCGCTGACCGCGTTCGCCGTCGGCGCGGGCACCATCGCCGTACTGGTGCTGTGGCCGCGCTGGAAGCCCGCGGCCCGCGTCCTGCCGGCCCCGCTCGCGGCCGTGGCCCTGGCCACGCTCGCCGTCTTCGCCCTCGACCTGCCCATAGCGCGAGTCGAGGTCACCGGGCTGCTCTCCTCCATCCAGCCGCCCGGAGGCTCGGACTTCGCCCAGCTCGCAGGGGTCGGCGCGATCGGCACCATCCTCGCCTTCGCGCTGATCGCGTCCGCCGAGTCGCTGTTCAGCGCGGCGGCCGTGGACCGGCTGCACGACGGCCCCCGTACGCAGTACGACAAGGAGCTGATGGCCCAGGGCGCGGGCAACACCGTCTGCGGCATCCTCGGCGCCCTGCCGATGACCGCGGTGATCGTACGCAGCTCCGCGAACGTCCAGGCCGGGGCCCGTACGAAGGCGTCCCGCGTGATGCACGGCGCCTGGCTGCTGATCTTCGCGGCGGCGTTCCCGGCGGCGCTGGGCATCATCCCCGTGGCCGCCCTGGCAGGCGTACTGGTCCACGCAGGCTGGAAACTCCTCCCGCTGCGGGACTTCAGGCCCCTCTGGCGTGAGCACCGCGGCGAGGCCGTGATCCTCGCGGCGACCGCCATCGCGATCGTCGTGACCAACATGTTCGAGGGTGTGCTGATCGGCCTCCTGCTGGCCATTGCCAAGACCGCCTGGGAGACCTCGCACGTCCACCTGGAGATCTCCGGCCTGGACGCCCCGTCCACCGACCCCATCCAGGTACGCGCCCTGGGCAACGCCACCTTCCTCCGCCTCCCCAAACTCCTCGACCAGCTGGAGTCCCTCCCCCACAACCGCCGCGTCACCCTCGACCTCACCGGCCTACGCCACCTCGACCACGCCTGCGCCACAGCCCTGACCAGCTGGGAAACCCAGCGCAGCAAGACCACGACCAACTCCCCGACTCCTGATAACCCGGCGCACGCGCCTTAAGCCGGCCGCCTGCTGATCAGGGGGCGGTCCGCCAGGTTCCGCCCGGCTCCGCTCCCTCCAGGGGCCCGAAGGCCCCAAAGCCTTCGGGCCCCGGCCCGTCCCCACCCCCGCCCCCACATCCGCTACCCTGTCCAAAGCTGCCCACCAGCAGCCCGTCCGCGCCCCACGGGGCGCCGGCCACGCCCCGCCTCCGTAGCTCAGGGGATAGAGCACCGCTCTCCTAAAGCGGGTGTCGCAGGTTCGAATCCTGCCGGGGGCACAGCGCGAAGGGTCGGCTCAGGAGGAAATTCCTCCCGTGCCGGCCCTTCTTTTCGTTTCAGGCATAGCGGGCAGGCTATGGGCTGGTCAGCAGCGACGCCAGCGCGCGGGCGGGGGCGGTCGGGGTGGTGGGGTGGATCAGTTCGGTTCGGTGGGTCAGGCGAGGGTGGGTTATCGGGACCGGGGTGGTGTTGGGGGCGGAGGACAGGGATAGCGGGAGTGCGGCCAGGCCGTGACCAGCCGCGATCAGGGTGGTGAGGGTGTGGAGGTCGCTTCCGTGGTGGTGGAGGCGGGGGCGGAAGCCATCGGTTTGGGTTATGGCGCGTAGGCGGCCCAAGGGGATGGCGGTGTCGGGGGCGTCGATCCAGTGGGCTTGGGACAGGTCGGCCAGGTTCAGAGAGTGGCGCATTGCCAGGGGGTGGTCGTGTGGGAACAGCACGGCCAGAGGCTCTTCGGCTATGGGGTAGGTGGTTGCCGGGCCTAGGTCGGGTACGGGAAGAGGGTCGCTGGGGGCGGCTGCGCCGTCGATGAGGCCGATATCGGATTTGCCGGTGAGTACGTCTTCGATAACTGCGTCACGGGCCATTGTGCGTAGCCGGAGATTCAGGGGGTGGGTTTTCGCTCGCAGGTCGGTCAGTGCCCTCGCCACTTTGGGGGTGAAGGATGCCGGCGCGCAGGCGAGCGTCAGTTGGGTGGGGTGGGGGTTGTGGAGGCGGGTGATGTCGGCGCGGGCGGCGTCGAGGCGTAGGAGCAGGGCGGGGGCGTGTTCCAGCAGGCGTTCGCCGGCCGGTGTGGGGGCTACGGGGCGGCGTTCCAGCAGGCGGGTACCGAGATCGGTTTCGAGGGCGGCGATGTGCTGGGAAACGGCGGACTGGGTGTAGCCGAGGGCCGAGGCGGCGGCGGAGAACGAGCGGTGGTCGAGGACGGCGACGAAGGTGCGCAGGAGGTGGGGGTCCATGGACAACAAGCATCATCGATCGGCATCAGTAGGCCTTATGGACGGTGCAGACATCATTGTTGGACGTGATTCGGGACGCGGATGGATGATCCTCGGCATGGCATATACCGCTCGTATCGCTTTGGTTGGGGATCGTTCCGCGGCTGTTCGGTCCCACGTCCGCATTCCTGGTCTGCTCGACGCGTTGCGGGTGCGGGAGGGGCTGGATCTGGATGCGTACTGGGTGCGCAGTGAGGATGCAGGGCAGGGGGTGGAGGGGTTCGACGCGGTTTGGGTGGTGCCGGGGAGTCCGTACCGTAGTGAGGCCGGGGTGGTGGCGGCGATACGGGCTGCACGCGAGGGAGGCATTCCCTTTCTGGGCACCTGTGGGGGCTTTCAGCACATGCTGCTGGAGTTCGCTCGGAATGTGTGCGGCTTGGACCGTGCCGGGCATGCCGAGAACGAGCCGGGTATCGCTGCCGAAGAAGCCGTGGTCGTGGCGATGGCCTGCTCGCTCGTCGGTCATGAGGGCCTCGTCGACATCGCTCCCGGATCGCGGGCGGCGGAGCTGATCGGTGCGGGCCGTACGCAAGCGAGATACCACTGCAACTACGGTCCCAATGCGCGGTACCTCGGCGTCTTGCGTGAGCATGGACTGGTCTTCAGCGGCACCGATGAGGCCGGGGATGTCCGTATCGCCGAACTGCGCGATCACCCCTTCTTCTTGGCCACCCTCTTTCAGCCCGAACTGGACGGTGAGGGCAGCGGACGAGACGGCGACGGGCGAGGTGGCGACGGCGGACGGGCGCATCCGCTGATCGCGGGGCTGGCCAGGGCGGCCGTCGCGCATGCCGCGGACCGTCGCGATTGACCGCGCCGTCCCCCGCACTTCGCGCCCGTACCGATGGGCGCCGTCAACCGTGCTTCGACGTGGTCAGTTGGGTGATCCGTTCCGCGAAGCCGACCGGTGGCAGGGGCAGGTCCAGGTCGGGGTTGTCGGTGAATTGGATGGCCTTGGAGACGTAGCCGAGTACGGCGGCGGCTGTGGTGCGGGTCGGCGGCGGGGCGAAGCCCCGGGCCACTTCGAGGCTTACGGCCCAGGAGATGACCAGGTCGTACGCGTCGGCCGAGGGACGGGTGCGGGCGGGGCGGTCCGGGTCGGCGTGGGCGTGCCACCAGTGGGCCTCGCCGACTTCGGCGAGGGAGAGGTGGTGGAGGTAGAGGCAGTAGGCGGAGGAGGTGTCGCCGGCGCCGGCGGCGTACTGCCACCAGAAGCGGGCGGAGTCCTCGCGCCCGGCCAGTTGCAGGACGCAGGCCAGTACGCGCGCGCCGTCGGGTTCGAGGAGACGTCCGCCGCCGATGAAGGCGGACATCTGGTGGAGGGCTTCGGGCTCGGCGACGACGAGGGCGCAGAGGCGCTGGAGATCCTGCGCGGCGTCGTGCATCCGGCGTTGTTCGGCGGGTTCGCCGCGTTCGCCGGTGGTGCGGTCGCGGCCCAGGGCGGCTTCCACGCGGGCCTGTATGGCGGCGTCGAAGGACAGGGCGCCGTGCAGGACACGGTCGGCCACCCGGGCGCTCAACCGGGCCTCGGCAGCGGCCACCTCGCGTTCTGTGTAAGGGGGCGTGTCGAGGCGGGCCTTGGCCAGGAGGCGGTCGAGATCAGTCGGCGAGGCGGGCATCGTCTTCCCCTTCCTCCAGGCCGAAAGCCTGGCGCAGACGGCGGAGTGCGTGGCGGATGGTCGAGCGGACGCCGGCCTCGGTGATCCCCATGAGGCGCGCCGTTTCCTTGGTGGCGTATCCGAGGGCGTACCGCAGCAGCATGACGTCCCGCTGGCGCTCGGGCAGCGCGGCGAGTGTCTGGTAGAGGGTGAGGGATTCCTCCAACTCGCTGATGGGGTCGAGGGCGTGGCGCAGGGAGTGGGTCTCGAACGCGGCGACGTCGACGACGACCGGGCGGCGGCCGCGGGCCCTGGCGTGGTCGATGGTGCGGTGCTTCACCACGCGCCAGGCGTACGCCTCGGGGACCGCCTGTCGCAGAACGGTCGGCCAGGCGAGCATGAGCTGCTCGAAGGCCAGGTCCACGGCTTCCTCGGCGTCCGCGCGGGACTTCAGGTAGAGCTCGGCGTACCGGATGTATCCGGCGCGGTAGAGCTGGTGGAAGGCGCGGAAGTCGGCGGGCAGGCCGATGCTGGGGAGGGTGTGGGTGCCGGGGGTGCCGGTGGCGCCGGGGGTGCCGGCCGTTCCCGGCGCGCCGGGCGGGCGGAAAGGATACTTCTGGGGGCCGGTGGCGGATTGGGGTGTACGGGTGGGGGCCGCGTGCGGCCCCCGGACCGGTCCGGGCCGCGGGTCGTGGTCGGCGCTCGGCTCGCGTTCGGACATCAGCGCTCGCCCTCCCGGAGGTCGTGATCGCGCTGGGGGTCGTAGGAGGAAGCGCCGGAGGGGTCGTCGTACGGCGAGTTGTACGGGGAGACGGGCGGGGAGACATCCGGGGATACGTACGGGGAGACGTACGGAGAGGCGTAGTCGCGCGGCCGGCGGGCGGGGGCATCGGCACGGCTGCGGGTTCGGGTACGGAGGCGTTCGCGGGTGGCGGCACCGGTACGGGTTCCCGCGCCGGCGCGCGTGAGTTCGGCTACGCCCGCCAGCACCTGGGCGGCGGCGAGGCGGCGCAGCAGCATTCGTATGTCGGCGCTGAACACCCGGGCCGCGATGGCGGCCACGGTCCAGTCACGTACGAGATCAAGGTTCACGGAGCCCTCGGTCCCTCCGGTCGGGGGTGGACGGTGCCTGCTCGTCCCGGCACCGGAGAGCCAGTACGAGCTCTCTGCCCGCAATAGCGTTCAGGAGTGCTCAAGCGTGCAAGGAAAGAAGGCAAAATCTTACGGAGTGCTACCAGCCAGTTACTCTTGTTCGAGGGTCGGGCGGAATGGGCGAACGGGCGGAGCGCGCGAACGGGCGAACGGGCGAACGGGACGCGGCCCGGGAGTCAGGACGAGCGGGTGCGGCCCCGGCGGGGGCGCTGGGAACGCGGGGCTGAACAGCGCGGGCACCAGTAACCGTCGCCCTGGTAGTACGTCCAGCCCATGTCGGCGATGTGCGGGGCGGCCGTCTTGGCACTGTGCAAGAGGTGACCGAAGAGGTCCTTCTCGATGTCCGGCGGCGGATCGGCGACGACCAGGTCGAGAACGGCGCGGGAATCGCAGCCCATGCGGTCGCACAGCAGGAAGAAACGCACGGGGCCCGGCGACTCGCCGGCAGTCGTGAGACTCATGCGCTCACTTTGGTGGATGACGGGGGCGGGGGCGGGCGGTTCGCCATAACCCGCCCCCGGCGTACGCCAGTTGAACCGCGGGGTGGCCGTACGGCGCCGACTTGATCAGCGGGCGCTCGGGCGCCACCAGGTCGTGGTCGGCGACCAGACGGGGATGCCGGCGGGCGCACCCAGGGCCGCGGCGTCGAAGCGGCGGCCGTGGTGGGCGGGGTCGGCGGCGACGGTGACGAAGCCGACGGTACGGGTGGACGGGGACGGCCCGCCGGTGACCGTACGGACCGTCGCGTACGCACTGGCCCCCGGCGCGAGCCGGTACGGGGCGCTCTCGGAGGGCGGGTCGGGCTGCGCGGCGCCGTCCAGGTCACCGAAGGTCACGGTGGGGATGCGGTCGATGACGCAGGTGGTGGTGCGGTTGGTGGCGCTGATGCGCAGGGTGTCGGGGTGCTGAGGGGTGAGGGTGGATGCGGTGATCTTCAGGGCGGATTCGGGGCAGGGGCGGGGTGGGGAGGTGGTGGAGGGGATGGAGGGAGTGGAGGGGGTGGTGGCTGAGGCGGTGGTGGTGGGGGTGGTGAAGGTCATGAGTGTTGCGGCGGCGGTGGTGAGGAGGAGGGTGGCGGGGCGGTGGAAGCGCATGTGGGTCTCCGGGAGTGAAGAAGGCCGATGGGCGCTACTGGGTGCGTCAGGGTGTGGGACGGGTTGCTGGAACGTGTCGGGGTGCTGAGCGGGCCCCGCAGGCTGTATGGGCCGTACAGCCTGCGTTGGGTCGCGGGCGTTGACGGCGTTGACGGCGTTGTACGGCGTTGTACGGCGTTGTTCGGTGTTCCTCGTCGTCGTGTGAGACGGCTGGGTGGTGGATTTCGTTGTACGAGGACGCCAAGGCCCTGCGGCGCCGCAGCGGCCGTGCGAGCTGCGCGGGAGTAGCAGAGGCGGCCGGTCCCGCGCCGAGTTATCCACAGGCTTGAGCGCGGGTGGCGGGATAGCTCGTACGCTGCTGGCATGAGCGAGGTGGAGATGGCTCCCGGGGCCGGGGAAACGGTGGACGACGCCAGTGGCGCAGTGGGCGTGCTGCGGCGGGTATTCGGTTACGACGCGTTCCGCGGGGAACAGCAAACGATCATTGAGCACGTCATAACGGGTGGCGACGCGGTCGTACTGATGCCGACCGGCGGCGGGAAATCCCTCTGCTACCAGATTCCGGCGCTGGTGCGGCCCGGGGTCGGGATCGTGATCTCGCCGCTGATCGCGCTCATGCAGGACCAGGTCGACGCGCTGCGGGCGCTGGGGGTCCGGGCCGGGTTCCTCAATTCCACGCAGGACTTCGAAGAGCGGCGGCTGGTGGAGGCCGAGTTCCTTTCCGGGGAGCTGGACCTGCTGTATCTGGCGCCGGAGCGGCTGCGCGTGGAGCAGACGCTGAACCTGCTGGACCGGGGCAAGATCTCCCTGTTCGCGATCGACGAGGCGCACTGCGTCGCGCAGTGGGGCCACGACTTCCGGCCGGACTACCTGGCCCTGTCGATGCTGCGCGAGCGGTGGCCCGAGGTGCCGCGGATGGCGCTGACGGCGACGGCCACGGAGGCCACCCACCGGGAGATCACCACACGGCTGGGCATGGAGGGCGCCCGGCATTTCGTGGCCAGTTTCGACCGGCCGAACATTCAGTACCGTATCGCCGGCAAGAGCGACCCGAAGAAGCAGCTGCTGGAATTGCTGCGTACCGAGCACGCCGGTGACGCCGGAATCGTGTACTGCCTCTCGCGCGCTTCGGTGGAGAAGACCGCCGAATTCCTGGCGCAGAACGGGATCACGGCGCTTCCGTATCACGCCGGGCTGGAAGCGCGGACGCGCGCGGAACACCAGGCGCGTTTTCTGCGGGAGGACGGGGTGGTTGTCGTCGCCACCATCGCGTTCGGGATGGGCATCGACAAGCCGGACGTACGGTTCGTGGCCCACCTCGACCTGCCGAAATCGGTGGAGGGCTATTACCAGGAAACGGGCCGCGCGGGGCGGGACGGCCAGCCGTCAACGGCGTGGCTGGCGTACGGGCTCCAGGACGTCGTCCAGCAGCGCAAGATGATCGACGGATCGGACGGCGACGACGCCCACCGCAGGCGGCTGACGGCGCACCTCGACGCGATGCTGGCACTGTGCGAGACGGTGGAGTGCCGGCGGGTGCGGCTGCTCGCCTACTTCGGGCAGGAGAGCGGCCCGTGCGGGAACTGCGACACGTGCCTGACGCCGCCGCAGACCTGGGACGGCACGGTCCCCGCGCAGAAGCTGCTCTCCACGGTGGTGCGGTTGCAGCGGGAGCGGAAGCAGAAGTTCGGCGCCGGACAGATCATCGACATCCTGCTGGGGAAGAAGACCGCGAAGGTCATCCAGTTCGATCACGACGCGCTGAGCGTCTTCGGGATCGGGAGCGATCTGCGCGAGGCCGAATGGCGGGGCGTGGTGCGGCAGTTGCTGGCGCAGCGGCTGCTCGCGGTGGAGGGCGACTACGGCACGCTGGTGCTCACCGAGGAGAGCGGTGAGGTGCTGCGGGGGCGGCGTGAGGTGCCGATGCGGCGCGAGCCCGAGAAGACGGCCAAGGCCGCCAAGGCCGCGAAGGCGGCCAAGGGGCGGCGCGCGGCGCCGGTGGACCTGCCGGAGGAGGCCGTTCCGGTCTTCGAGGAGCTGCGGGCCTGGCGGGCGCGTACGGCCAAGGAGCAGGGCGTACCGGCGTACGTGATCTTCCACGACGCCACGCTGCGCGAGATCGCCACGGCCCACCCGGCGAGCCTGGCCGCACTCGGCTCGGTGAGCGGCGTGGGCGAGAACAAGCTCGCGAAGTACGGCGAGCAGATCCTGGACGTGCTGGCGGGGCAGGGGGCGTCGACTGCGGGCGCGTCGGCTGCGGGCGCGTCAGCTGCGGGCGCGTCAGCCGCGGATGGGGCGACCGCAGGTGCGCCTGCCTCGGGTGCGCCTGCCTCGGGTGGACCGGCTGGGGGCGCGCCCGCGGGAGGTCCTACCGCGGGCGCGCCGACCACCGAAGGCCCGGGCGCCGGGTTCAGCGATGAGCTGGGCTGGGATGAACCGGACTGGGGGGAGCCGCCGTACGAGGAGGAGTGAAACGGGGCCGTACGGAGCGGGTCGGGCCTGTACGCAGTGGCCGGGCCTGCATGCGGTGGTCACGCCTGCACGGAGCGGTCGGCCCGCACGGAGTGACCGGGCCCGCACGGAGCGGTCGAGCCCGTACGCAGGGCCGGGCCCGTACGGAGCGGTCCGGACCGTTCTCCCGCCGCGGGAGGGCGGCTCAGGCCCGCATCCCTCCGTCCACCCGGAGCACCGTCCCGGTGACGTAGGAGGAGCGGTCGCTGAGGAGCCAGGCCGCGGCCTGGGCGATCTCTTCCGGGTCGGCGGGGCGGCCAAGCGGGGTCTGCGCGTTGAGCTGCTCGATGGTGCCGGGGGACTTCTCGTCCCACTCGCGCAGCATCTCGGTGAGCGTGGTGCCGGGCGCGATGGCGTTGACGCGGATGTCCTCCGGGCCGTACGTGACGGCCGCCGACGCGGTGAGGCTGTTGAGCGCCCGCTTCGCGGCGCCGTACGCGGGCAGCTCGGGGTTGCCCATCAGACTGCCGACGCTGGAGGTGTTGACGATGGCTCCGCGCCGCGCGGTGGCGCGGATGGCGGTGATCTCGGCGGTCATGGCCAGCCATGGGCCTTTGAGGTTGACGGCGCAGACGTGGTCGAAGTCGGCCTCCGACAGCTGGTCCATCGGGCCGGGCGGCTGGCCCGTGGCGCCGTTGTTGAAGGCCACGTCGAGCCTGCCGTACAGCTCGACACACCGGTCGACGGCCGCCTGGACGCTCGCCGGGTCGGCCAGGTCGCACACCACATGGTCCGCGGTGCCGCCGGCCGCCCGGATCTCCTCCGTCACCGCCTTGAGCTGGTGCTCGGTACGTGCCGCGAGGAGCACCCGGGCACCCTCCCGGGCGAACAGCCGCGCCGAGGCGGCGCCGATGCCCCGCCCGGCACCGGTGACGAAGGCGACCTTGCCGACGAGCAGCCCCGAGACGGGCGTGGCCGTACCGGACCCAGAGGCAGCAGGCACAGAGTCAGCAGACACGGTAGGTATGTCGTTCATGCCGATGAGCCTGCGCGCGCCCGCCCCGCTCATCCAGGAACCAGCAGTACCTGGATGGGTGGCGCGCCCCCGCGCACACTGGCGAGATGGATCAGCGAGTACGACAAGAGCTGGGCGACTTCCTGCGCAGCAGGCGCGAACGCATCAGGCCCGCCGATGTGGGACTGCCCACCGGGACGCGCCGCCGCACGCCGGGGCTGCGGCGTGAGGAGGTGGCGCAGCTGGCGTACATCTCGACCGAGTACTACGCGCGGCTGGAGCAGGCCCGCGCTCCGCACCCCTCCCGCGAGGTGCTGGCCCAGCTCGCCCGCGCGCTGCGCCTCTCGGAAGCCGAGCGCGACCATCTCCACCACCTCGCCGGCACCCCGCCCGGCCCCCCTCCCGGTCCTTCGCGCGAGGTGCGGCAGAGCATCGTCGATCTGCTGAAGCGGCTGCCGGACGCGGCGGCAATCGTGCTGTCGGCGACGTACGAGGTCATCGCCTGGAACGACCTGGCCGCCGCGCTGATGGAGGACTTCTCAGCACTGCCGCGCCGGGACCGCAACCTCCTGCGGCGAGCCTTCCTCGGTCCGCGCGAGGACGGTCGGCGGCTGTACGGCGTATCGGACGCGGACGAGTTCGCCCGGTCCACGGCCCGGCACCTGCGCGCGGCCGCGGCCCGCTACCCCAACGATCCGGAGGTGACCGGCCTGGTCGACGAACTCCTCGCCGGGAGCGAGGAGTTCGCCCGCCTCTGGGCCGCCCATGACGTGGCCGCCCGGCCCACCCTCTGCAAGACCTTCGCGCATCCGCTCGTCGGCCCGGTCAGCGTCACCTGCGACGTCCTGGACATCGCCGACCGCGACCAGAAGGTCGCCATCTACACCGCCGCGCCCGGCTCACCGTCGGAGGAGGCGTTGCGGCTGCTGTCGGTGATCGGGACGCAGCGCATGGACGTACCGGCTGATCCGAGGACCTGACCGTACCGGCTGGTCCGAGGACCTGAACCCGCCGGCTGATCCGAGAACCTGAACGGCACCGACTGGTCCGAGAACCTGAACCCCCCGGCTACTCATGGAACCTGAACCCCAGGCGCTCCCGCAGTGCCTGCGCCTGCTCGGGCGTGACCAGGACCATGATGTTGTCGTAACCGCGGTACGGTTCGCGCTCGAAGTCGAGCTCGCGCCAGGTGCGGGGGTCGTCCTCGTGGGCGGTCACGGCGATGACCTCGCAGGCCGCGGCCGGGTCGTAGTAGTCCTCCGCGTAGTGATCGGCGACGATGGACATGGGTATGCCGTTCCGTTCGAACATCAGGGTGTCCATCCGGCCGCCTTCGAGGTCCCCCTCGCCCTCGACGAGCCGCACGCCGGTGATGGTGACCCGGCCGCCCGCGGCTTCGACGGCGGACTCCATCAGGTCCGTGTAGTCGTCGTAGATCGAGTCGATGTCGTCGGCGTGGACGGAGACCGCCACACCGAACTCTTCCAGGGCGCCCGCCGCCTCGTACTGGTCGATCTCCTCGTCCGCGTAGTCGGCGGCCTCCGCGAGGACGCTGCGCAACTTCTCCTCGGTCACCATGCCGATCTCGTGCAGGATCGCCCCGACACGGGTGTAGGTGTACGTATTCGATGAAACGTTCGACATGAAGGTGATCCTGCCAGAGAGGTCCGCCGAGGGCATTCGGTTCCGGCGGCCCTCCTCCCCACGTCAACTCTTCGACGAATATGCCTCGTTCGGGTGCATCGCTGCTCGGAGCACGCCCACCATTCCGTGAATCCCGGCGGGGCGGCGGGGTATGGGGCGAGAGTTGGCACGAGGCCGGACGGCGGCAGACGGCGACATGGGGGACGGATGAGCATTCAGGTCAGGCTGGACGATGCCGGGAGCGACCGGGAGCTGCGGTCGCTGTGCGACTGGCTGGCGGACGACCCCGCGGTCGCCCGCAGCGCGCGGGTCTCGTTGCGGGCGCGCGAGGCGGAGCCCGGGAGGATGGGGCTGGGGTTCGAGGCGGTGCAGCTGATCGTGGACAGCGCGTTCCAGCTCAGCAGCCTCGCGATCGCCATCGACGGCTGGCGCAGGGCTTACGCGGCGCGCCCCAGGATTACGGTCGAACGCGACGGCGTACGGGTCAGTTTCGCCACGTCGGACACGGACGGCGCGCGGAGCATCCTGCGCGCCCTGGAGGAGTTGGAGCGGCCCCGGGAGCCGAGCGGGCACCGGAACCCGGGCGGGGACCGGAACCCGGACGGGGACCGAAACCCGGACGGGGACCGGAACCCGGACAGGGACCGGAACCCGGACGCCCGGAACAGGGGCTGACATGACGGACTTCGGTTCCGCCCCCGGGCCGGTGTTCAACCCCGCCGAGTCGGCCTGTGTGATCGTCGGCGTCGATTCGTACACCAGCCTGCCGCAGCTGCCCGCCGTGCGGAACAACCTCAAGGCGCTCCGGGCCGCGCTGACCGACCGGACCATCGGCGGCATGCCGAAGCGCAACTGCCGGGTGGTGCTCAACCCGCGGACGATCACCGCCGCGTTGCGCCCGGTCGAGCAGGCGGTCCACACCGCGAAGGACACGCTGATCGTGTACTACGCCGGGCACGGCTTCCTCGACTCCAAACAGGAGGGGCTGTACCTCACGCTGCCCGGCACGGAGGCCGGGAAGCTGCACAGCGGCATCCCGTACGCCTGGCTGCGCAGCGTGCTGGGCACCCGTACGCCGCCCAGGCTCCGCATCGTCATCCTCGACTGCTGCTACAGCGGCAGCGTGATCAAGGGAATGTCCGCCGGGACGATGGCCGGCGGTGCCATGTCCACCGCCGCGGCCACCCAACTGGCGTCCAGCCGGCTCGGCGAGGCCCTGTTCGAGGGCATGGACAGCATGGAGGGCGTCTCGTACCTGCTCACCTCGACGCCGTGGAACGTCGAGGCGCTGGCCCCCGAGGGCGAGGAGTACACGGCGTTCACCGGGGAGTTCCTGCGGGTGCTGTGGGACGGCGTTCCGGGGCCGCAAGGGGGCAGCCGGGCTACGGATGCAGCGCCCTCAGGGCCTGGTGAGCCTCCGGACGCGAACGGGGTGGACACCCACCTCACCCTGGAAGCCATCTACCGCGAGGTCCGCCGCGCGCTACGGGCGAAGAACCGGCCGCTTCCCCAGCAGCAGAGCCAGAACAGCATCGAGAAGCTGCCGTTCGTACGGAACCGGGCGGCGCGACCCGTACCCCAGGTGCCGCAGGGCGGCCGGACCGCGGCCGGAGGACCGGACAGCCCGGGCGGTTCCGCGACGGACCGGGAACGGGAGCTGGAGCAACAGCGCGAGCAGGAGCGGGAGGAGGAGGCGAGGAAGCGCCGGGTTCGGCGCCGGGGGCTGGTCGCCTCCCTCTGCGTGGCGGCCGTCGCCGTACCGTCCTTCGTGTGGTGGCGGTCCGGGGACGACGAGCCGTCCTCCGGCGACTGTTCCGACGATGTGGCGCTGATCGGCCACAGCGACGCGCTCGACGGTGTCGAGTACGAGGCCGCCGTACCGGTCGACGGGCTGTCCGGCCTGGCGATGTCCGGCCCCTCCCGCGCCTGGGCGCTGGCCGACAACCCGCCCGGCCGGATCTTCGACCTGGACCTCGGCACTACGGGGGCCGCCCCGCCCGCCGCCCGCGCCGTGGACATGCGCACCCTCCACCCCACCGGTGGCGGCCGTTTCGACGGCGAGGGACTGGTCCTGGAGCAGGGCGGGCGCACCGTACTGGTCGCCTCGGAGGCGGGCCCGTCCATCCGCAGGTTCCGGGTGTCGGACGGCGCGGAGCTGGGCCGTATCGAGCTGCCGCGCAACCTCGTCGAGTGGTCGGGGCCGGAGAATCTGGAGGCACTGGGCGCGTCCTCGGACGGGCGGTATCTGTACGCGGGCCTGGAGGCGCCGCTCTTCCGCGACGGCAAGGCGCGCGGCCGCGGCCTGCTGCGCATCCAGCGCTTCAAGGGGACGCCCGGCGGCACGTACGTACCGGACAAGCAGTACGCCTATCAGTCGGCGGCCGGTCTGCGCGTGTCGGAGCTGGTGGTGCTGGGCGGCGACCGGCTGCTGGTCCTGGAGACCAACCACGCCGAGGGCCAGGGGAACGCGGTACGGATCTTCGGCGCCGATCTGAGCCGTGCGAAGGACGTGTCCCGGGTCGAGTCGCTGCAGTCCGAGCCGGTCGACGCGTTCGCGAAGAAGTGGGAGGCCGTCGATCTCGTGACGTGTCCGAGGGGCGGTTCGGCGGCTGCGCAGCCACAGTTGAACCCGCTGCTGGAGAACGCCGAAGGGATGGCGCTCGGCACCGCGCCGCTGTCCTCGGGCCCGTACAAGGGGCGGCTGCCGCTGTTCCTCGTCTCGGACAACAACAACAGCCCGCATCAGATCACCCGGGTGTACGCCCTGGCTGTCCGGGTGGGTCGGCCGGCCGCGGAGTAGGCGACGCGGCGGGTGGGCCGTCCGGCGGCGGGGTGAGGCGGAGCACGGCCCGCGCGCCGCCGTCCGGGGCGTTGGTGAAGCTCAGCCCGATCCCCATGACGGCCGCCTGCCCGACCGCGATGGTCAGGCCGAGGCCGTGCCCCTTGCCGCGGCCGGGCGCGTCGGTACGGAAGCGCTGCGGACCGCGGTTCAGCAGCGCTTGCGGGAAGCCCGGGCCGTGGTCGCGTACTTCCACGACGGGGACCGGTTCGGGGCCGCCCCCGTGCGCGCCCTGGCTGCCGTCTCCGCCGTACGCCGCCTGCGTCCCGTACGCGGCCTGTGACCCGTACGCCGCGTGCGTCCCGTACGTGCCTCCGCCCTCCCCCGCCGCGGAAGACCCCCCGTCCGGCACGTCCACCGTCACCACCACCGGCGGCTCCCCGTGCCGGTGCGCGTTCAGGACGAGGTTGCACAGGATGCGGTCCAGGCGGCGGCGGTCCGTCCGGACGACCGCTTCGCGCACGATCCGTACCTCGGTGTCGAGGCCCAGGCCCCGCACCGAACTGCGGACCAGCGCGCCCAGCTCGTAAGAGGCCAGGTCGGCGCGTTCGGCGCCGGAGTCGAGCCGGGAGATCTCCAGCAGGTCCTCGGTGAGCCGGTGCAGCGCCCGCAGCCGGTCGTTGATCATCTCCTTGGGGCGGCCCTCGGGCAGCAGCTCGGCCGAGGCAAGGATGCCGGTCAGCGGGGTACGCAGCTCGTGGGCGACGTCGGCGGTGAAGCGCTGTTCGGCCTGGAGGCGGCCCTGGAGCGAACCGGCCACCGAGTCCAGTGCCGCGGCCACCGCCGCCACCTCGTCCTGCGGCGCGGGGCGGCGCCGCCCCCGGTCCTCGGCGCCGACCCGCGCGTCCAGGTCCCCGGCCGTGATGCGGCGGGCGACGGCGGCCGTGGTGCCCAGCCGTCGGCTGATGCGGTGGGCGAGGAACAGGCCGGCGAGGGCGACGGCGGTGGCGGCGAGGACGGCCGAGCCGAAGATGGCCGTGTCCAGGTTCTCCAGGGAGCGGCGGGTGTTCTCGTACGGGGACCAGACCGCCATCACCTGGTCGCCGGCCGGCGCCGCCGCCCACATGACGCGCTTCCCCCGGTAGGTGCCGACCATGCTGCCGCGCCGGTCGTGATGCACCGACGTGCGGAGTTCCGGCGGCAGTTCGGCGGGGTCCAGTACGGAGTTCAGGCCCTCGCGAGAAGTGCCGTACTCGTACAGTTCCAGCGCCTCGTCCAGGTCGGTCAGTGTCTCCTTGTGCACCTGGCCGACGGTCTGGCGGGCCACTGCGTTGTGGACGAGCACACCCAGGACGGCGGCCACGGCGCAGCACACCGCCGTGACGGTCAGCGCGATCTTCCAGCGGAGGGAGAGCGCCGGGCGGGTCACAGCCGGTCTCCGGCGGAGGGGGGTGGTGGGGGACTTGCCGACGAGCCGGGCGACGTTGTGGGCAGCGGGTTCTGCGGGTGCCGGTACTCGTCCAGGGTGAGGTCCCACAGGCCCATCCGGCTGCCGTCCCAGACGTAGTCGGTGACGCTGACGTAGCGCGGGTCCTTGGTGGGCTCGCGTACGGAGAGGTGCCCGGCGGCCAGGTCGACGCCGGCGAGCACGGCGCGCAGGGCGAGGACGCGGGTCACCACCTCCTTCCGGACGCTGTAGACGCGCAGTTCGCTGGTGCGTCCGTCCAGGTCGACGGCGCTGATCAGGTCGGGCCGTCCGTCGTCCGTGAGGTCGTGGTACACCGGTGCGCGGACGGCTTTCGCGGCGGGCGGCCGCTCCCCGTCAGCCGTATGGTCCGCGCGGACGACGGCCGCCGGGTCGGTGTCCTTCATGTCACCGGACGGGACCCGCGCGACGCCCGGCACGGCGCGCTGGTCGCCGGGGTCCGCCTCGCGAAAGCGCGGCGAGGGCGTCCTGTCGGCCCACAAGGCGAGCGGCGCCTTCACACTCCGCGCCCGCCCGTCGTCGTGCAGGCCCGTGAAGTCCGCGCAGCCCGCCGTCAGGGCGAGCGGCAGCGGCACCACGAGGGGCACCACGAGCGGGACCACCGCCGAGAGCATCCGGCGCCGCACGGCCCACCACCACCTTCCCGCCACGGGGCTCCCGCAGCCGTAGGTACGGACACGGTCGTACGTAACGAGACAAAGTTACCCATAGTGGGGGCGCGACGACGGCTGGTCACCCCCGTGCCGTGACACCACTGCCCGCAGAGCGGGCCCAGGCTGTTACACAACCTACGGATCGCCGTGAAACACGCCTCGTAGATTGATCTCTGCCAGCACGACGCAGCACGAGCCGCAACACGATGCAGCAGCACGACGCAGCAGCAGATCCACGCACGACGAACCCAGCAGACCTACGGCGGCCGGAAACCGCCACGACGAGGAGTAGTCCCATGCGGGCAAAGCGCCGCTCCGTGATCCGTACCGCCGCCGTCGCGACCGGTGTCGCAGCCGTTCTGGCCCTCCCGGCGAGCGGCGCGTTCGCCGCCGACACCGCCACCGACGCCTCCCGCACCTCCGACACCACCGTTTCGCACGCGATGGGCCGCAAGTCCGCCGTACTGCCGGAGGACGGCATCGTCGGAGTCGCCGAGCGGATCGGCCAGCTCCCGACGGGCGGGCTCGTGGGCGCGGCCGGCGTGCTGGGCGCGGCGGGCGTGGGCCTCACGGTGCACCGTCGGCGGCAGGCGCAGCAGGGCTGAGCACCACCAGGCCCGCAGGCCTGATCGCCCACCACTCACTCCAGCCCCACCACTCACTCCAGCCCCGCCAGGCGCTGCACCTCCCCGTAACCGGGCACCCCGGCAAGGCCGGCCCCCAGGTCGTCCGCCCGTACGGACTCGGCCAGCCCCACCGCCGCGTGCAGCGCCGAACGGAACAGCAGGGAGCCGGTGCTGACGCGCCGTACTCCCAGCTCCGCCAAGCGGGCGAGGCGGTGGCGGCCCGGCGCGTACAGGATGTTCAGCGGCGCCGGGATGGCCGCGACGAGTGTGGCGATGGCCCGCTCGTCGGCGACCCCCGGTACGAAGATCCCGTCCGCCCCGGCCGACAGATACGTTTCGGCGCGTCGCAGCGTCTCGTCCAGCGGCCGTTCGGCGGGGTCCGCCACGAGCCAGTGCGTATCGATGCGGGCGTTGACGTAGAGGCCCGGCGCACTCTCCTTGACGGCTCGGATCAACTCGGCCTGCTCCTGGGCCGGGACCAGCGGGCCGTCCCCCGCGCGCCCCGGCAGCCCGTCCTCCAGGTTGACGCCGGAGGCGCCCGCCCCGGCCAACTCCCGCGCCAGTTGCCCCACTTCCTCCGGCCCACCGCCGAAGCCGCCCTCGATGTCCACCGTGTACGGGCAGGCCAGGCGGCTGCCCAGCCGCCGAGCGAGGGCGAGCGTGGCGTCCCGTACGAGAGCCGATCCCTGCCCGTCGGGTTCGCCGAGGGCGGCGGCGACACCCAGGCTCGTGGTGCCGACCGCGGCGAAGCCCGCGGCCGCGAGGGCGACGGCCGAGGCGGCGTCCCAGGCGTTGGGGAGCAGGAGCGGCGCGTCGCGGTGGTGGAGGGCGTGGAAGGTACGGGTTCGATCCGTGCGGTCGGCACCTGTTGGCCTGCTGGTTTCAGCACTCACGCGCACGTCACCTCCAGCCTCACCGGCACCCGCAGGTTCGCGGACGGTTCGGACGGCTCGTACGGCCCATACTCGGACGGTTCGGACGGTTCGGACGGTTCGGACGGCTCATACGGCTCATACGCGGAATCCGGCCCGACGAGTCGACAGCCGCATACGAGCAGCGCGTCCAGCACTCCGGCCGCGAGGGCCCGGGCGTGGGCGCGCCCGGGGCAGGCGTGCGGTCCGGCGCCGAAGGCGAGCGATCCGTCGTCCGTGACGAGGCTGATCCGTACCGGGTCACCGCCGTCCACGCGGGCGCGGAAGGTGCCCCGTACGGGTGGGTCGACGCTCAGCGTCCGGTCGAGCCGGCCGGTGACGACGGAATCGGCAACGGGCCCGGCCTGTCGCTCCGGCGCGTCCTCCGCCAGCATCCGGTACGCCGCGTTGCCGATCAGCCCCGCCGTCGCGTCGTACGCCTGCACCAGCAGCCCGATCCGGGCCGCCGTGGCCTCGTCCCACGCACCGCCGCAGGCCGTCACGAGCCGGGCGAGGGCGCGGTCGGCGGCCGGGACGGTCTCGCCGTGCGCGTGGTAGGCGCGGGCGACGTGCCCGACCAGCCCGGCCGTCTCCGCCGTGACCGGCAGCCCGAGAAATCCGGCGAGCACCTCGGCGGGTACGACGCGCGCCACCCGCGCCATCACGTCCACCGTGCCCGGCTCCGTCCCCGACCCCGGTTTCATCCCGTCCAGCAGCGCTTCCGTCCGTACGCGTGCGGCGTCGCGCAGTGTGTCCGCCGCGTCCTGTCCGCCGAGCGGGCCGACCGCGAGGGCCCGCCGCCGCGTGTGTGCCTCCCCGCTGCTGAAGCGGGCGACCCGGGCCCGCAGCCAGGCCATCCCGCCCTCCGGTACGTCCTGGGGCACCGGCGGCACCACCCATCCCGGGTCGGTGAGCGCGTCCGGGCCCACATCCGCTCGTGTCTCGTCCGAGGTTTCCAAGGTCCGCATGACTGGACCGTAGGACCGTTTCGTTTCGGGGTCGGCCGAAACGTGGCCGCGCACAATGGACTACATGACCACACGGGCACCGTCATCGGTTTCAGCACCGGCTCCGGATCACAGCTCCGAGCTGGCGCGCCTCGCGGGCCTGCTCGCGGACCGCACCCGGGCCGCCTTCTGCCTGGCCCTGCTGGACGGGCGGGCCTGGACGGCGGGCGAGCTGGCGGCGTACGCGCGAGTCGCGCCGTCCAGCGCGAGCGAGCACCTGACGCGGCTGACCGAGGGCGGGCTGCTGGTGCAGCGGCGCCAGGGCCGCCACCGTTACGTACAGCTCGCGAGCCCCCGCGTCGCCGAACTGCTCGAAGTACTCACCGCGCACCTCGAACCGCCCGCCGCCCCGCCGCGCGGGCTGCGCGCCGTCAACGCCTCGGCCGCGCTGGCCCGCGGGCGCACGTGCTACGACCACCTGGCCGGACGCCTGGGCGTGGCCCTCACCGACGCCATGACCGAGCGCGGCCTGCTCGACCAGGACGGCGGCTTCGCACTCACCGGTACGGGCCGTACGTGGTTCGCCGACGCCCTCGGCACCGACGCCGCCGCCCTACGCGCGGGCCGCCGCCCGACGGCCCGCGGCTGCCTGGACTGGACCGAACGACGGCAGCACCTGGCGGGCGTGGCGGGCGCCCGGCTGTGCGCGGAACTGCTGGAGCGGGCATGGGTACGGCGCGTCGGCAGCGGCCGTGCGGTACGGCTGACGACGACGGGCGCGGGGGCTCTGCGCGACCTGCTGGGGCTGGAGGCGGAGGCGCTCCTGTAAGGGCCCTGCAAGAGGCCGTCAATGGTCCCGTAAGGGCGCCTCGCAGTACCCCGGTTAGCAATACCCCGGCCGCGCATACAACGTAACCCTTGCCCCCGTGAGCTCCCGCGTCGCGCAGACCTGGAAAGCGGCGCGCAGAGTCATCCGCTTGGCTATTTCCTGGTCGGTCTTGTCGAGCGGCTGCCCCTTCGCGTCGCCGACCGCGACGATACGGCGGGCCTGCATCATGTGCGCGTGGATGCGGTCGCCGGACAGCTCCGTGCCGTACAGGGTGTGCGAGGCGACCGGGCTGCGGTCGAGCGCCAGGTCCCGCAGGCGGAGGAACTCGTGCGGCTCGGCAGCCGCCCACACCCGCCGCCGGGCGGGCAGGAACAGCAGCCCGTCGCCCGGTGACGACAGCTCCTCGACCGCGCGGGTCACCGCGATCGCGTCGTCCGTACGGCTCTGCGGGCTGCGCAGGAAGACGTTGACGGGGACGAGCAGCGCCGGCACCACGGCCAGCGCCACCGACCGGTACAGCAGTCGGCGCCGGGTCTGGCCGCGATGGCCGACGGGCCGCAACACCCAGTCGAGCGCGGCGCCCGCCAGGAGGGCGAAGCCGGCCACGTAGTACAGGACGTAACGGTCCACGTACATCGGCTTGAGCTGGGAGAGCAGCACCAGCAGCGCCGTGGGCAGCACCAGCAGCGGCAGTGCGACCGGCCGCAGCCGCAGCCGCCGGACGCCCGCCCGGCCGACCGGGGCGCGGGAGCAGAGCAGGCCACCCAGCACCAGGGCGATGAACGTGCCCAGCTGGACGGGGTTGGGCCACTGGAGCCAGCTGAGCTGTTCCGACTGCCCCATGCTGAACAGCGCCAGCGGGACGAGCGCGACGACCACCGCGCCCGCCACCACACACCAGGCCCGCCGGACGGCACGCGGCAGGCCGGACAGGACGACGGCGGCGCCGTGCGCGGGCAGGGCCAGTACGGCGAACTCGTGCATCAGGCAGGCCGCCAGCGACAGCGCCCCGTAGCCCGCCCACAGGCGCCTGCCCGGACGGGCCGCGACCCGCGCCAGTACGTACGTGGACCACACCACCAGCGCGCAGACCAACGCGTAGGAGCGGCCCTCCTGCGCGTACTGCTGCACCATCGGCAGCAGGACGAAGACCAGCCCCGCGAAGAGCCCCGCCCGCCGGCCCGCCAGTTGCCGGCCGAGCAGCGTGACACCGGCGGCGGCGGCCGCCATCGCGACCACGGACGGCAGTCGCAGAGCCACCACTCCCCCGTCGAAGACGAGGAACCAGCCGCGCATGAGGACGTAATAGAGGCCGTGCACCGCGTCCACGGTCTGGAGCGTCGGCCACAGCTCCGCCAGCGTGCGGTGCGCCATGTCGTACGTGACCGCCTCGTCACGCCACATGCTGCCCTGGCGGCGAATCCCCCACAGCCCCGTAACCAGCATCAGAGCCGCCGGAAACAGCGCGACGGCCCCCCGCGACGCCCAGGCACCCCGGGCGCGCGCGAAGGACGCGTACGCGGTCTGCGCTACATCGATGACGGACTCCGCTTCACCGGGCCGGGCGTGACTGTCCGGACACGCTTAGACCGTACGACAGCCGCCGCCCACCGGCAGGCGGGGGCCTGCCGGTGGGCGGCGGCTCGTGTCGTACGGCCCGCTCGCGCGCGCTCAGCCGATGCGCGTCAGCTTCGCGCCGAAGGTCGGTTCGGCGAGGTCCTTCTGCAGGGCCACCGGCACCTTGGCCGCCCTCGCCCCGGTGCCGACGGTCAGCTCGCCGACGACGGTGCCGGCCTTGGCCTCGTGGGGGACGGGCTTGCCGGCGGCCGGGCCGATCTTGAAGTCGATCTTCTGGCCGGGGACGCCGATCGCCTCCAGGTCCTTCGTCGCCACGACGGGCGTCTGACCGCCGACGCCGTCGTCCACGTAGCCGACGACCTGGCCCTTCTTGACGGTTGTGGCGGAGACCAGGGCGTTACGGATGGCTTCGATCATGGGCTTGGTGCGCTGCTGGACCAGGGCGAGGCTGTTCTCGCCGTTACGGTCCGGCCCCTTGGCGTGCTGCCCCATCGTGGCGCCCAGGATGAGCTGGTCCTTGCCGTCCACCGTCTTGTAGGCCGCCCACACCAGGGTTCCGCCGGCCGCCGTGCTGGAGCCGGTCTTGATGCCCTTGACGCTCAGCTCACGGGCCGTCGCGAGCAGCTGGTTGTTGTTGAAGATCCGCTCCGGCAGCCCCTTCTCCGCGTCGGGGAGCGCGACGATCGGCCTGAACGCGTCGAACTTCATGACCTCCTCGGCCAGCTTGAGCTGGTCGACGGCGGTGCTGACGGTGGTCTTGTTCAGACCGCTGGGGTCGGTGTACGTGCTGTTCTTCATGCCGAGGTCCTTGGCCGCGGCGTTCATCTTCTCGGCGAACTTCGCCTCGGACCCGGCGTCCCAACGGGCCAGCGCGCGGGCGATGTTGTTGCCCGAGGGGATCATCAGCATCTGAAGCATTTTGGCCTCGCTGTACTGCTGCCCCTCCTTGAGGCTCTTGATCGTCGACTCGCCCTCGGCCTTGCCCTCCTGCACCGTCTTGGCGTCGATCGTGAGCTTCGGTCCCTCTTCGTCCTTCTTGAGAGGGTGGTTCTTCAGAATCACGTACGCGGTCATGATCTTGGCGACACTCGCCGTCGGCACCGGCTTCTCGTCCCCGGACGTGCCCAGGTTGCCCGCGCCCACGACCTTCGCCGCCGCCTGGCCCTCGCTGGGCCACGGCATCTGGAACGGGCTGCCCCCGAACGTGAACGAGGACTTCTCGCCCAGCGCCAACGTCGGGTCCGGCAGCGGCCGCACCTGCTGGACGACCACGAAGATGATCGCCAACAGGATCACCACCGGGGTCCAGATCTTGAACCGGCGGGCGACCGACCGCATCGGGGTCTCGGGCGGCGGCGGGGTGTTGGTCAGCTGGGCCAGCAGGTCCAGCGGCGGGAGCGGCTGCTGCTTGGTCCGCTCGGAGTCCGGGAGTGCGCCGGGCTGCGCGGCCGTGCCGGTCGTCGCCCCGGCGGGCGCCTCGGGCGTGGCGGTCTTGGCTTCGGCTCCGGTGGTGCCGGCCGCCTTCGCGCCCCACTTCGTGCCCGGGGCGGCGTCCGGCTCGGCGGCCGGCTTCGTGTCCGTACCGGCGGCGGCCTTACCGGCCGCCGCCTTGGTGCCGGGCTTCTCCTCGGTCTTCGCGGCGTCCTTCTCCGCCTTGCCCGGCTTACCCGCCTTGCCCTGCTTGCCGGGCTTGTCGGCCACGACCGGGCGCGGCGGCTTGATCGGCTGCGGGTCGGTGGACTTCAGCGCCACGAACTGGCTGGTGCGCTCCCCGTCCGACTCCGCGGCGCCGGCCGGCCGTACGGCCTTGATCGCCGTGGTCGGCTGGTCGGCCGGCGGCTTGGGGGTCGACGGCTTGGCAGCAGCCGACGGCTTGTCGTCGGACTTGCCGGGGGCAGGAGCGGCCTTCGTACCGGGCTTGGCGTCCGCCTTGGCGTCGGCCTTCCCGGCCTCGTCCGCGCCCTTCGCACCCTTCGCGTCCTTCGCGTCCTTCGTGCCCTCGGCGGTCTTCGCGGAATCGCCGCCGTCCGAACCCTTCTGCTTTGCGATCGAGAACGCGCGCGTCGCGTTGTCGGCCGGCTTGCTCGCGGCCTCGTCGGCACTCGGCGCCTTGAAGATCGCGGTCGGCTGGTCGACGGACTTCGACTGCTTCACGACCTTGGGCTCGCCCTCGGTCGCGGAAGCGGCAGCGTCCTTGGCCGCGGACCCGGAGGAGTCCTTGGCGCCGCTCTCCGCGCCGGAACCCCCGGCGCCGCCCTTGACGCCGGAAGCGGACCCGGAAGCCTTGCCACCACCCTTGGAGGGGCTCTCAGAGGCGCTCTGAGACGTGTCCTCGGCCTCTGCCTTGGCGGCACCCTTGCCCGCGCCCCCGGAAGCGCCCTCGGCCGCGCTCTTGGCGCCGCTCTTCGCCGCGCCCCCGGTGGCCTTCTCCGTCGCCGTACCGGCGTCTCCCGACGCCTTCGTCACCGGCGCCTCAGCCGCCTCATCCTTCGCACGGTCTTCCGGCTCCGATTCAGGCTTCGGCTTCGACTCGCCCTCCGCGTCGCCACCAGCCGCGCTCTCGCCACCGGCCGCGCTCTCGCCACCGTCCTCGTCCGACGTCGCCACCCACGCGGCAACCGCTTCGCGCAGCCGCGCGTCACGGCCCTCGCCGTCCGCCCCGGCCTTGCCGTCAGCGGCGGCCTTGTCCGCCGTACCGGACTTGTCCACCGTACGAGCCTCACCGGCCGAACCCGGCTCACCCGCCTCAGCGACCGCGTCCGACTTCCCGGGCTTACCGGACTTACCGGTCTTCCCGGCCGCCGCACCCTCGCCCTCGGACCCGCCGGCCTTCCCGTCGCGCTCGCCGGCCTTCTCGTCCGGCTTCGGCGCCTCTCGGAAGACCGCGAGTCGCGGGTCGCGTTCGCTCCCCGTCGTCTCCCCCGACGACTGCTTCTGCTCCGGCTTGCCGGGGGACTCGCCCGCCACCTATGTCTCCTTCACACGTCGCGATACGTCGCGCTCTGTCTGGCCCAGTGTTCCCAAGTGTCCTGTGTCCGCGAGGCACGTCCGCACCGCCACGCGAAACGATGGGCGCCCCGCCCCACAAGAGGCGTCGCCAAGCAGCTAGACGAGAACGACATACCTACAGGTTCCCTGCCTAACCCCCCAGGCACTCTCGACAGATGAATGTGAGAGGGGTCACCCTGTCATTCATCCACGCGGGGAGGCATGGATGGGCAGGAGCCGCAGAACAATTCCGGAGGAGCTTCTGCTGCTCGCTTTGGACCCGGCAACGGGAACCACAGCGCAGCCGCAGTCGCTCGACCTCGGTCTGGCCGGGGCCCAGCTAGTAGAGCTGGCTCTGGCCGGACGGATAGCCCCAGACGGGGATCGTATCGCCGTGGTGCTGCCACGGCCGACCGGAGATCCGACTCTGGACTCCGCGCTCGAGTTGCTGCGACGCCGCGGCAGCCCGGTGCGCGCCGTCCACTGGATCGGCGGGCCCCGGCTGGGGCTGCGCCAGACGTATCTCACGCACCTGGAGCGGTGCGGCATGGTGCATGCCGTGGCGGGCCAGATGTGTGGGGTACTGCCGACGACTCGCTATCAGGCGACGGACACGGCCATCAGCCGGGAGATCAAGGCCCGGCTCGACAGCGCGATCCGCACCGGCGTGCCGCCGGACCCGCGGACCGCGGCGCTCGCCGCGCTGGCCCACGCGGTCGGCCTCGGCAAGCACCTGTATCCCGGGAACGAGGGGCGCTCCTCGCGCTCCCGCCTCCGGGACCTGATCCGGCACGACCCGATGGGCGGGCTGGTCGCACATGCCGTCATGGATGTGCAGAACGGCGTCGCGGCGCAGCCGAGGCGCGCACCGGTGGCGACCGCCACCGGGCCGGGAGCGGGCCGGCAGCCCGCGAGCCGCGTCGCGGCGGAACCGGCGGGCGTGCCGGTCCAGCCACGGCACGGTTCCATGGCCCGCGTCGGCGCGCGTTGACGCTCCGCGTCAGCGGAGGTTGACGGAGAACCGGGTACGACACGGGCAATTCACAGAGCGCACACACACCACGCACCACCCACGCATCACCCATGTGGGGCGCGCGTCAGCCGCACCCCCGTAAGACCCACCGCAAGACCCACCGCAAGATCTACCGCAAGACCGGCACCACAGCACCACCGTCCCCACAGTCCCGTTCGGGAGCCGCAGCAAGCGCGGGGTGGCGGGGCCGGCCGTTCCGGACGACGGCCGGCCCCGCCACCCCGCGCGCACGCCGGGGGCCGGTGCCGTCGCCGCGCGCGTACGTCCCGCCCGCCACTCGTACGTACGTCGGGCCCACCACCGCACGCGCACGTCCGCTCGCCTTGTGTGTCCATTCCACTGCGCCGCGCGGACCTGGGATGGCAATCTGCTGAGCAGGAGAAATCAGCAGTACGGAGCCGGAGGTGCACGTCCCGTGGCGTCCAACATCAATCCCACCGTCCGGCGTCGCCGGCTGGGCCAGGAGCTGCGCAGGCTCCGCGAGCTGAAGGGCATGACGGCCGAGGAGGTCGCCGAGCGCCTGCTCGTGTCGCAGTCGAAGATCAGCCGCCTGGAGAACGGCCGCCGCAGCATCAGCCAGCGGGACGTCCGGGACCTGTGCGGGGTCTACGAGGTCGACGACCACCGTGTGGTGGATTCGCTGATGCAGATGGCCAAGGATTCGCGGCAGCAGGGCTGGTGGCACGCGTTCGGCGACATCCCGTACAGCGTCTACATCGGCCTGGAGACCGAGGCGGCCTCGTTGCGGGTGTACGAGTCGCTGCTCGTACCGGGCCTGCTCCAGACGCCCGGATACGCCGAGGCCGTCATTCCCGGCACGGTCCCGGAGCTGACCCAGGAGCAGTTGGAAAAACGGATTCAGGTGCGGATGCGCCGCCAGGAGCGGGTCAACCACCCGGACAATCCGCTGCGGCTGTGGGTCGTCATGGACGAGAGCGCGCTGCGCCGGGTCGTGGGCAGCCACCTGATCATGCGCGAGCAGCTCGACCACCTCGTGGAGGTCAGCCACCTGCCGCATGTGACGGTTCAGGTGCTGCCGTACGACGCGGGCGCGCACGCCGGCATGTCGGGGACGTTCTCGATCCTGGAGTTCGACGACGCGGCCGATTCGAGCGTGGTCTACATCGAAGGCGTCACGAGCGATCTGTATCTGGAGAAGACCAACGACGTCCACAAGTACACGATCATGTACGAGCATCTGCGGGCCCAGGCGCTGAGCGCGGACCAGAGCCGGGAGTTCATCGCCTCGGCCGCCAAGAAGCACGCGGACAGCATGGCCTGACCAGGACGTCAGGATGGCTGAATCGGGGATTCCGGCGCGCAGCGTGGCACCGTACACCGGTGCACCCAGCCTTGAAAAGAGATCAAGGAATATGCCATACGGATGAGTGAACTGCTCCTGCCCTCGGTGATGTTGGCGCGTAGCGTCGGGTCTACCGAATCCGCGGCAACGCGGTGCACCTCAGAGCGAGTCGGAGTGAACATGGCCATTCAGCCCAATTCCGCATTCTCCTGGACGAAGTCCTCGTACTCCGGTGGAAACGGCGCCTGCGTCGAGATCGCCGCTCCGGCGTCGGCCGCCATCGCGGTACGCGACTCCAAGGACCCCGACGGCCCGCGCCTGACCTTCGGCACCTCCGCGTGGAGCACCTTCGTGGCGGACGTGAGCAAAGGCGCCCGCGACCTGACCTGAGCCGACGGGTTCAGGACGGGTCGGATGCGGATTCCGTTCGCATCCTTCTGGTCCGGTCAACCGCATGGCGCACGCCGCCATCCGTACACCGCATGGATGAAGAGCACCACCCCAGAGCCCTCTCGACTGGATCGCCGTCCCGGCCGAGGGGGCTCGGCCATGCCCGAGGAGGGCAGCGCACCCGTCCCCGCCCCGGCGCCTCAGCGCAGCTCGTCCACGTACCGGTCGGTGCCGGGCACCGTGGGCACGAACGGCGCGACCAGCTCCACCCGCCCCAGCCCCGCGTCGGCCACCTCCCCGTCCAGCCCCGTGAAGCAGCGCGTCCAGCACACGCGCGGGTCCTCCTGGAGGAACCACAGCAGCGTCAGCCGGTTGTCCACGCCCTCCACCTGCCGTACGTACGGCATCCGGTCGTCCGGGAGCGGCGTGGGCCGGAACACCGTCACCATGGCCGCGGGCGAGCCCGCCAGCCGGCGCGGCAGCCGATCGTCCCGCAGCCACCGGAGCAGCGCGGCCCGCCCGTCCGCGTCCGCCGCGTCGATGATCTCGACGACCAGTCCGGCGTACGGGTGGTCCAGGGCGTGGAAGTCGCGCGGGCCGCGGTCGCCGTCCCGGTAGACGGTGGCCACATGATCATGGAAGGCGGTGAAGACGTGGGTACGGGCGTGGTGGATGCGGCCGTCGGCGTTCAGGCGCCGGTTGATCGCGACGGTCCACCGCATGTGGTCGTCGTAGCGGCCCTCGGTGATCCAGTACGTGGAGAGATAGCAGCCCGCCGTGACCGGCCGGGCGACGGCGGAGCGCACCGGGCGGCGCAGGAGCCGGAGCTCGCGGGTGGCAACCCAGCGGCGCCCCGCGAAGATCCACGGCATCGCCATGGCCCCGGCGATGTAGTGGTCGTCCTCGTACCAACGGTTGTACGCGCGCTCCTGGCCGGGATGCGGCTCGACCATGGTGATCAGCGCGTGCCCCGGGCGCACGCCGTACGGACCGACGGCGGCCAGGTCGGCATAGGTACCGCTGTTGAGGACGGTGTGCTCGTCCGTGGCGGGAGGGGTGCGGGAGCCCCCGGGGGCTTGGGCCTGTTCGTCCGTACGAGGGTCGCGGGTCATGACTCTTAGGTTTAGCTGACGAGTCGTCAGTTGACGAGGACTGTGACAACCCCTGGTTCGCCGAAGCCACGACAGTCCCGGCGCCCCGGGCCCGCGGTAGCCTCCGCCGCCCCCCGGACTCGCAGCAGCCTCCAGCGCCCCGGACCCGCAGTAGCCTCCGCCGACCATCGCCCGTCGCCCGTCCCCCGGGAGGCGGGGGTTCACCATGCGGGCAACCCTGCACGGCCGCCGCACGTCCGCCTAAGCTCCCTGCATCCTGCACCTATCGAGGGACGGGCGTCTTCGCGCGCCCGGGGCGCAGGCGGTACCCGACGGGAGAACGTCATGCTGCACGACATCCGCCCCAACCCCGCTTCCACCCCCACCCCCGCACTGGCCACGCGTGCGGCGCACACCGGCGGCTCCCCCGTACGCGAGATCCTCGCCCTGACCGCCCGGCCCGAGGTCATATCCTTCGCCGGCGGGCTGCCCGCGGGCGAGCTGTTCGACGCCCGGGGCATCGCGGCGGCCTTCCGGCACGTACTGGACGAGACGCCGCGGCAGGCCCTCCAGTACTCGACGACCGAGGGCGATCCGGCACTGCGCGCGGCCGTCGCGGCCCGGGTGAGTGCCCGCGGCCTGGCCACCGGGGCGGACGACCTGCTGGTCACCACCGGCTCGCAGCAGGGCCTGTCGCTGCTGGCCACGGCGCTGCTGGAGCCGGGCGACACGGTGCTGGTCGAGGACCCGTGCTACCTGGCGGCGCTCCAGGTCTTCGGGTTCGCCGGCGCGCGGGTGGTGCCGGTGCCGACCGACGACGCGGGCCTGGACCCGGCCGCGCTGGACGAGCTCGCGGCGCGCGAGCGGCCGAAGCTGATCTACCTCGTGCCGACGTTCCAGAACCCGACCGGCCGGACGCTGGCCGCCGGGCGGCGGGCCGCGGTGGCCGAGGTGGCGGCCCGGCACGGACTGTGGATCATCGAGGACGACCCGTACGGCGAGCTGCGCTTCGAGGGCGAGCCGGTGCCGTATCTCGCCACGTTCCCCGGCGCCGAGGACCGTACGGCGCTGCTCGGCTCCTTCTCCAAGATCGTGGCGCCGGGCCTGCGGCTGGGCTGGCTGCGCGCGCCGGCCGCGCTGCGCCGCGCCTGCGTCGTCGCGAAGCAGGCGGCGGACCTGCACACCTCGACGGTCGACCAGGCGGCGATCGCCCGGTACCTGGCGGGCCCGGACCTGGACGCCCACCTGGACCGGGTGCGCGGCGCCTATCGGGCGCGCCGCGACGCCCTGGTGGACGGCCTGGGCGCGGCCCTGCCCGACGGCTCGCGCTGGAACCGGCCGGACGGCGGGATGTTCGTCTGGGCGACGATGCCCGCCGGGTACGACGCGACGGCGCTGCTGCCCGAGGTGGTCAGGAACGACGTCGCGTACGTCCCGGGGGCGCCCTTCTACGCGGGGCCGGCGGACACGGGGTCCATGCGGCTGTCCTTCGTGACGCATCCGCCGGAGGAGATCGAGGAGGGGCTGCGGCGGCTGGCGAAGACCTTGCGGAGCGCACAGCCGTAGCCACCGCGGACGCCACCGGCCTATCCTGACGCTCCGTCAGAAGCCAGCCCCGTCGGCGGCGCACCAAGCGCGCCGCCACGGGCGGCCCGGCCAGGAGGCGCGCATGCTGCTGCGGGACAAGACCGTCGTCGTGTCGGGTGTCGGCGCCGGGCTCGGGCACCAGGTCGCGATGGCGTGCGTACGGGACGGCGCCTCGGTGGTGCTCGGTGCCCGTACGGAGTCCCGGCTGGCGGGGACGGCGGCACAGGCCGACCCGTCGGGCGAGCGCGTCGCGTGGCGGGTGACGGACATCGCGGACGAGGAGCAGTGCACGGCGCTGGCCGCACTCGCGGACGAACGCTTCGGCGGCATCGACGCGGTCGTCCAGGTGGCCGCACTGGACTCGCACTTCGGCGGGCTGGCCGACGCCGACTTCGACGCCTGGCAGCGGGTCGTGGACATCAACCTCATCGGCTCGCTGCGGATGATCCGCGCCTGCCTGCCGTCGATGACGCAACGCGGCGGCGGCTCGGTCGTGCTGATCGGCACCCAGTCGTCGGTCGCGGCGCCCACCGAGGTGCGGCAGACGGCCTACGCGGCCTCCAAGGGCGCGCTGGTCTCGGCGATGTACGGGCTCGCGCGCGAGCTGGGGCCGCGCCGGATCCGGGTCAACACCGTGCAGCCGGGCTGGATGTGGGGCCCGCCGGTCGAGGCGTACGTACGGTACGCGGCGCACACCGAGGACGTACCGGAGCGCGAGGTCCTCGACCGGCTCACCGCGCGGATGGCGCTGCCGGAGATGGCGACGGACGCCGATGTGGCCGAGAGCGCGGTCTTCCTGGCGTCCGACCGGGCGCGGGCGATCACCGGCCAGTCGCTGCTGGTGAACGCCGGCGAGATCATGCGCTGACGGCTGCGCCGTCCGGTATCCCGGCACCGCCACCCACGGCCCCCACCGCCCCGCGAAGGGCCCGCCCGAGACGTGCCCGTCCAAAAAGTTCCCGCCCGACGCAGGTCCAGACGCGGGTCCCGACACGGGTCCAGACGCGGGTTCAGACGTGTGCCCCGGCAACCCCTCCGTCGACCGCAACAGCACACAATCGTTCGCCGAGCTGACAGCAGTTCACATCCTTGACCGCCGGGCCCCTTGACCACCCCTCGTCATGAACGGTTCAATCCCCGAAGTCCCCGCTCCCGCACGGGGGTGCCCGCCCCGCGGAACGTACGGCGATGTGTTTCCCGTTCACAAGGCGGACCCCTGGAGGGGCCATGAACACTCTCGACTGGGCCGTGCTCATCGGCTACTTCGGCGTGATGGTCGCGATCGGCGTGTGGTCCCACCGGCGCGTGGACGACGTGGGCGACTTCTTCACCGCGGGCGGCCGGATGCCGTGGTGGCTGTCCGGCATCTCGCACCACATGTCGGGCTACAGCGCGGTGATGTTCACGGGGTACGCGGGCATCGCGTACCAGTACGGCATCACGTCCTACGTCACCTGGTCGTTCCCCATCGCGATCGGGATCGCCATCGGGGCGCGCCTGTTCGCCGGGCGGCTGAACCGGCTGCGGTCGCGGCTGCATGTCGCCTCGCCGCTGGAGTACCTGAAGAGCCGCTACAACCTGCCCACCCAACAGGCGCTCGCCTGGTCCGGCGTGCTGCTGAAGATCGTGGATGTGGGGGCCAAGTGGGCGGCGATCGCCACCCTGCTGTCCGTCTTCACCGGCCTCACCCTCAACCAGGGCATCCTGATCACCGGCGCCGTCACCGGCGTCTACTGCACGGTCGGCGGCCTGTGGGCGGACGCGCTCACCGAACTGGGGCAGTTCGTCATCCAGTTGCTCGCGGGAGTGGCGATGCTGGTGACCGTGCTCGCCGAGCTGGGCGGGGTGAGCGCGCTGTGGACGGTGTGGGACCGGCTGCCGGACAGCCACGCGCAGCCGACGGTCGGCCCGTACACGCTGACGTTCCTGCTCGCGTACCTCTTCATCAAGACCTTCGAGTACAGCGGCGGGATGTGGAACCAGGCGCAGCGCTACATGGCCACCCGCAGTGCCCGCGAGGCGCGGCGATCGGCGCGGCTGTCCGCCGTCCTGTGGTTCGTGTGGCCGGTGGTGCTGTTCTTTCCGATGTGGGTCGCGCCGCTCCTGGTGAAGGCCGAGAAGCCGGACGCGTCCGACTCGTACGCGCTGCTCACCGAGCACCTCCTGCCCCACGGCCTGCTGGGCCTGGTCATCGTCGGATTCCCCTCACACACGATGGCCATGTGCTCTTCCGACGCCAACGCCATCTCGGCCGTCTTCACCCGGGACATCGCGCCCGCGCTGCCGAAGCTGGGCGCGCGGGCGCGCACCTGGTCGCACCGGGCGGGCCTGCTGGCGGCGCGCCTGTCCACCGTGGCCTTCCTGGCCCTGTCGATGGCCATCGCGACACAGGTCAATTCGCCCACGTTCAAGGACATCATCACCGTCGTGATCAAGTGGGTGGCCGGGCTGGTGGGGCCGATCTCGATCCCGTTCCTGCTGGGCATGGTGCCGCGCTTCCGCAGGTCGGGGCCGACCGCGGCGCTGGTGTCCTGGGCGGCGGGCCTGTTCGCCTTCTGGCTCACCAACTACGGGCTGACCGGCGTCCAGCTCCAGATCCAGATCGTGGCGCCGGTGGCCACCTCGCTGGTCCTGTACGTCCTGATCGGCCACCTCAAGCCGGAGGACACGCCGGAGCGGGACGCGGTGCTGGCCCGTATCAACTCCGATGACGACGGGGACGGCGAAGCCGGCAAGGACGGCAAGGGCGGGGAGGAAGGCGACGGCGCCGATGGTGCGGGCGCCGCCGCCCGGCCTCCTACTTCGTGTAACCGATCCGCTCGTAGATGATGTCGGCCATGCCCTGCGCGCCCAGGTTGGCCAAAGTCTTCTTCGCCGCGGTGATCTCGGGCAGCTGATAGGTGGGCAGCACGCCCGCGGTCCGCCACGCCTCCGCGTCGGCCTCGTTCACCGCCTCCAGGGCCGCGGCCGGGTCGGTGGTGCGGCCGGCCTTGTCCAGCAGGTCGTCCAGCTTCGCGCTGCCGGTCTTGGAGATGTTGCTGCCGCCGTCGGACGCGTAGATGTTGCTCGATCCGGTGGCGGAGAACGGCGTACGGGAGAAGCTGTACGGCGCCACGTCGAACTCGCCCGGGGTCAGGTACTTGTCGAAGAACTCGTTGACCGGCACCGTACGGACGTCCAGCTGCACACCGACCTGGGCCCACATCTGGGTGAGGATGGTGGCCTCGTTCTTGGAGGCGGGCTGGCCGGTGGGGATCACGAAGCGCAGCTTCAGCTCCTCGCCGCCCTTCTTGCGGATCTTGCCGTCCAGCTTCCAGCCTGCCTCGTCGAGCATCCGGCCCGCGGCCTTCGGGTCGTACGCGGCGAGGTCGCCGGCGTTGTTGCGGTAGCCCTTCTGGTTGGGCACCAGGAAGTGGTTGTTCAGCGGCTCGGCCTCCCAGTTCAGGCCCTTGACGCTGGACTTGACGAGGGTGTCGCGGTCGGTGGCCTTGAACAGCGCCTTGCGTACATCGGGGTCGCTGAGCTTCGGGCTCTTGCCGTTGAAGGTCAGGTGCCGGTAGTTGGGCCCGCCGGCTTCCCGTATCTCACCGGACTTGACCGTTGACGCCTGCTTGAAAGCGGCGACACCGGCGTTGAGGTCGAAGTAGTCGATCTCCCCGTTGGCGTAGGCGGCGGGCATCGACTCGGTCGTCATCGCATGGAAGACGATCTTGTCGAGTCTGGGCTTGTCGCCCCACCAGCCGGGTTCGGGCACGAGGGTGACGGTCTGCGCGGTCTTGTCGATGCCGGCGAGCTTGTACGGCCCGGCGGTGAGCGGGATCTTGTTGAGGTACCCGGTGGTGAAGCCCTCGGCGTCGGCCATGTACTTCGCCGGGTAGAGCGGCGTGTTGTTGGGCGCGCCGAACAGGGCGCGCCAGTCCGCGTACGGCTTGTCGAAGGTGAGGACGGCCTCGTGGTCGTCCTTGCCCTTGCGTACCGACGACACGTCCTCGTACCCGGCCGGGGAGCCGACCTTGAACGCCGCGTCCTTGCTGCTCATGGCCCGTACGTTGGCCTCCAGGTCCCGGTAGGTGATCGGGGTGCCGTCGGACCACTTCGCCTTCGGGTTCAGCCGGTACGTGACGATCTGCTTGCCACCCTCCGTACGGCTGGCCGCGTCCAGCAGGAAGGCCTTGTTCGGGACCTGCTCGCCGTTCGGGGACGAGTGCCACAGCGACGGCATCAGGGCCTCGACGACGGCGTTGGTGGCGGCCTGGTTGCCGTCCACCTCCATCTCGTTGAACTGCACGGGGAACTGGTCGATCGCCCAGTTCAGCGTCCCACCCTGCGTCAGCTGCGCCGGGTCGGTCCGGTTGATGTCCAGCGCGGTGGTCTTCGGCGCTTCCTTCTTGCCGCCACCGCCCTCGTCGTCCGACCCGCCGCAGGCGGTCAGCGCCAACGACGCCACCGCGGCGGTGGCGACGAGGGAGAGCGGAACTCTGGAGTGCTTCATTGCGGAGATCGTTCCCTTTCTCGACTGGACTGACGAAAACACAGGGATGGTGCGGTGCGGGAGTGGTTCTTCAGCCTCCTGCCGGCGGGGCGGGGTGGTGGCAGGCGGATTGGTGGGGGGCGACGGCTCCCGGGTCTCCCGGCCGGTGGCCGGGCGCGACCGGGCGTAGCAGCGGGTCGTCCTCCTGGCAGCGCCGCTGCTCCGGTGCGCCGAGCGTCGCGTACAGCGGGCAGCGGCTGCGGAACCGGCAGCCGGACGGCACGTCCGCCGGGCTCGGCAGGTCGCCGCTCAGCAGGACCCGGGTCCGGGCCCGTTCCTTGCGCGGGTCGGGCAGCGGTACGGCGGAGAGCAGGGCCCGCGTGTACGGGTGGGACGGCGCGGCGAAGACCTCCGCGGTGCTGCCCGACTCCACGATGCGGCCCAGGTACATCACCGCGATCCGGTCCGCGCTGTGCCGTACGACGGCCAGGTCGTGGGCGACGAGCAGATAGCTCAGGCGCAGCCGGGCCTTCAGCTCGGCCAGCAGGTTGAGCACACCGGCCTGGACCGACACGTCCAGCGCGGAGACCGGCTCGTCCAGCACCAGCAGCCGCGGCTCCAGGGCCAGGGCGCGGGCGATGGCGATGCGCTGGCGCTGGCCGCCGCTGAACTCCCGTGGGTAACGCCCGGCGTCCTCTGCGGCCAGCCCGACCAGCTCCAACAGCTCGGGGACGCGCGCGGCGATCCGGTCCTTGGGGACACGGTGGGTGCGCAGCGGCTCGGCGAGGATGGCACCGGCCGGCATCCGCGGGTCCAGGGCGGCGGCCGGATCCTGGAAGACGATCTGGAGGTCACGGCGCAGGCTCTTGCGCCCGGCACGGTCCAGCTCCCGCACGTCCCGCCCGAAGAGCCGGACGGTACCGGCCGCCTGCCCTGCCGCCAAGTCCATGATCTCCAGCAGGGTGGTGGTCTTCCCGCAGCCGGACTCGCCGACGAGGGCGAGCGTCTCTCCTTCCCGGATGGCGAGATCGATACCGTCGACGGCTCGTACGGTGCCGATGGTGCGTTTGAGGAAGGTTCCTCGGGTGAGGGGGAAGTGTTTGGTGAGGTTGGTTACTTGGAGGATGGCGGGGGTTGGGGTGGGGCTGGGTGGGGTGGGTGATGGGCTGGGGGTGGTGGGGCTGGGGGTGGTTGTGGTGGGCGGTGGCGTGGTTCCGGCTCGCCGCCCTTGGGTAACCCCCTGCTGGGGGGTCGAATCCGTTCGATTCGGCCTAACAGAGGCGCGGTTTGCGGAGGCGGAAGGCGTAGGCAGCGGGCTGCCGAAGATCTCCTCCCGCGGCAGGCTCCCCCCGGCGATCTCCCCCTCCCGGTGGCAGGCAACGGTGTGTCCGCCCTCCGTACCCCAGGCCGTATCTCGGGCCGTACCCTGGGCCGGGCCCCAGGCCGTATCCCGGGCCGGAGCAGGCTCCGTCTCCCGGCAGCGGGCCTCGGCGACGGGGCAGCGTGGCGCGAAGGGGCAGCCGGGCGGCAGGGAGGACAGCGACGGCGGGGTGCCGTGGATGGGTACGAGCGGCACGCCGGCCGGGCCGTCCAGACGCGGCGTGGCGGCCAACAGGCCGATCGTGTACGGCATTCGGGGCCGGTAGTAGATGTCATCGACCGTCCCGTACTCCACCGGTCGCCCCGCGTACATCACCTGCACCCGGTCCGCGAAGCCCGCGACCACCCCCAGGTCGTGCGTGATCAGGACGATCGCGGCGCCGGTCGCCTCCCGAGCGGTCTTCAGCACGTCGAGGATCTGCGCCTGGACGGTGACGTCCAGGGCGGTGGTCGGCTCGTCCGCGACGATGACCCGCGGGTCGTTGGCGATGGCCATGGCGATCACCGCGCGCTGCCGCATCCCGCCGGAGAACTCGTGCGGGAAGGCGTCCGCGCGCCGGTGCGGATCGGGAATGCCGACCAGGTCCAGCAGCTCGACGGCGCGCGCACGGGCGGCCTTGCGGCTCAGGTCCTGGTGGACGCGCAGCGCCTCCACGAGCTGGCTGCCGACGCTGTAGACGGGCGTGAGGGCGGACAGCGGGTCCTGGAAGACCATGCCGATGCCGATGCCGCGGATCCCGGACAGCGCGGCGTCGTCCAGGCCGAGCAGTTCCCGGCCGTCCAGCCGGACGGAGCCGCGTACCTCCGTACCGTCCGGCAGCAGCCCGAGTACGGCCTGCGCGGCGGCGGATTTCCCGGCGCCCGACTCGCCGACGACGCCGAGCACCTCCCCCGGGCGTACGGCGTAGCTCAGACCGCGTACGGCATGCACCGGGCCGGTCTCGCCGGGGAAGGTGACGTGCAGGTCGGTCACACGGAGTACGGGCTCGGGGGCCGATGCCTCCGGGGCGGCGGTGCGCTGTTCGGTCACCGGAGGCGGCCTTCCGCGACAGCGCTGTTCCCGCGCTTCCCGCGCCTCCTGACGCGCGCCTGCGCCCCCGCGGCGTCAGGGTCCAGCGCGTCCCGCAGCCCGTCACCCACGAAGGCGAGCGCCACCCCGATGAGCACCAGGCACCCGGCAGGGAAGAAGAACAGCCACGGGTAACTCGCCGCCATGTTGGTGTTGTCCGCGATGACCGTGCCCAGCGACACGTCCGGGGGCTGCACCCCGAAGCCGAAGTACGACAGCCCGCTCTCCCCGATGACCGCGGCCCCGGCCTGGATGACCGCCTCGATGATCAGCAGCGAGGCCATCTGGGGCAGGATGTGCCGGAAGACGATCACCGGTGCCGGTACGCCCAGGTACTTCGCGGCCTTGACGTACTCCCGTTCCTTGAGCGTGAGCGTCACACTGCGCACCACCCGCCCGGTGATCATCCAGCTGAAGGCGGCCAGCAGCACGACGAAGACCGGCCAGCCCGAGCCCCGTACCAGGGGTGACAGGACGGCGACGAACAGGAACGCGGGCATCACCAGCAGCAGATCGACGGTGCCCGTCAGGAGGCGGTCGGTCCAGCCGCCGAAGTAGCCGGCGAAGGCGCCCACCACGGCCGAGAGGAAGGTGGAGACCACTCCCACCGAGAGGCCGATGACCAGCGACTTCTGGAGCCCGCGCAGGGTGAGCGCGTACAGGTCCAGGCCGCTTTGCGTGGTGCCGAACCAGTGGTCGGCGGACGGCCCGGACAGGAGGTTCAGGAAGTCATGGGTGCGGTGGTCCCACCGGGCCGGCAGCGGGCCCACGTACGCGGCCAGGAAGAGCAGGACCAGCAGCGCGAGGCCGAGCAGCGCGAGCCGGTTGCGGGCGAAGCGGCGGGCGGTCAGGCGGATGCGGGATGCGGTGGGTTCGAGGGACCTGGGGTGGTCACATGCCGTCTGCTCGGCCGGTGACGTGCGGCGGGCGTCCACGGTACGCATCACCGCACCCGTACGCGGGGGTCCAGCGCCGCGTACAACAGGTCCGAGAGCAGGCCCGCGACCACCACCAGGGCGGCGGTGAACAGGCCGACCGCGGCCACCGAGTTGACGTCCTGGTCGCCGACCGAGTCGACGAGCAGCTCCCCCATCCCGTGCCAGCCGAAGGTCTTCTCCACGAAGGTGGCACCGGCGAAGAGCAGCACGATGTTGTAGACCAGCAGCGGTACGACCGGCAGGACGGCCGTGCGCAGCCCGTGCCGTACCAGCGCGGTGCGGCGGCGCAGGCCCTTGGCGCGAGCGGTGCGCAGGAAGTCGGCACCGAGCACGTCCAGCATGGTGCTGCGCTGGTAGCGGCTGTAGAGGGCGACCTGCACGATGATCAGGGTCAGCGCGGGGAGCAGCATGTGCTGGGCGCGGTTGAGCAGGGCCGCGGGGTCCCACCGGCCGGCGTACTGCGCGTCGTACTCACCGAGCACCTTGATCGTCTGGGTGCCGTCGTTGAGGGCGGTGGCCCCGATCTTCAGCGCCACACCGATCACGAACACCGGCATGGCCAGCACGAAGAACGAGGCCAGGGTGGAGAACCGGTCGAATAACCGGTACTGGCGGATCGCGCCGTACGCACCGACCGCCACGCCGAGCGCCGAACCGACGAGGGTGGCCAGGAGCAGCAGCCGTGCGCTGACGCCGACCCGGCGCCCGAAGTCGTCGTTGACGGAGTCGCCGTCGACGGTGCGGCCGAGGTCGCCGTGGGCGACATCACCGGCCCAGCGCGCGAAGCGGACCACGACCGGGGTGTCCGGGTTCATGTTGTAGTCGTCGAGGGTGCGGGTGATGGCGGCCTCGGGCAGCGGCGGGTTGCGGCCCTCGAACCGGGCCCGGGGGTTGAGGCTCAGCCCCGCGAGGAAATACGTCAGCGACGCCGCCACGGCCACCAGAACCAGGTAACCGGCCATCCTGCGCAGCAGGTAGCGGCCCATGGTGACACTCCCCCTCACACGCCTTCGACGCGAACCACCCGCGTCCCCCTGGGCTGTTCTCGCATGCGCGGGGCCGGTTTGTCGACCAAGGGTGGGGCAAAGGGGGGCAT
>NZ_JOCQ01000031.1 GCF_000720725.1 Streptomyces rimosus subsp. rimosus | reverse complement strand
CTTGTGCTGTGGACGGGGGCGGGCGGGCCGTCGGGACGCCGGTCCGGGCGGCGAGCGTGGTGGAGGCCGTACGGGCGTGTCCGCAGGCGGAGCGGTGGGTGTGGCGCTCGACCGCGGAGACGTACCGCGGACTGCTCGCTGCGGGGGTGCGCGTCGAGCGGTGCTACGACGTGGAGGCGGCCGAGGCGCTGCTGATCGGGCACGAGGAGGGACAGTCCGGCCAGCCGCGGTCGCTGGCCGCGGCGTGGGCGCGGCGGCACCGGCTGCCGGTGCCCGACGACCCGCCGGTGCGCGGCGCGGAGACGCAGCCGTCGCTGTTCGAGCCGGGCCCGGTGCCGCTGCCGCCCGGCGTGGACGAGTTCACGGCGCTGCTGGAGGTGTACGCCGGGCAGCTGGAGCGTACGGAGCGGGCCGAGCACCCGGACCGGATGCGCATGCTGCTGGCCGCGGAGTCGGCCGGGATGCTCGTGGCCGCCGAGATGACGCGCGCCGGGCTGCCGTGGCGGGCCGACGTGCACCGGGAGTTGCTGGACGAGCTGCTGGGCGAGCGGTATCCGGGCGGCCTGGAGCCGCGCCGGATGGCGGAGCTGGCCGAGGAGGTGTCGCGGGCGTTCGGGGAGGGCGTGCGGGTGCGCCCGGATCTGCCCGCCGAGATCGTCAGGGCGTTCGCCGGCGCCGGCATCGCGCTGCGCTCGACCCGTAAGTGGGAGTTGCAGGAGGTGCGGCACCCGGCGGTGGCGCCCCTCCTGGAGTACAAGCGGCTGTACCGGCTGCACACCGCGCACGGCTGGTCGTGGTTGCAGCAGTGGGTGCACGAGGGCCGGTTCCGCCCGGAGTACCTGCCCGGGGGCACGGTTTCGGGGCGCTGGACCACCAACGGCGGTGGCGCGCTGCAGATTCCGAAGGTGGTGCGCCGGGCCGTGGTGGCCGATCCGGGGTGGCGGCTGGTGGTCGCCGACGCCGAGCAGATGGAGCCGCGGGTGCTCGCGGCGGTCTCGCGGGACCGCGGCCTGATGGAGGTGGCGGGCAGCGGGCGCGACCTGTACGCGGACCTGGCGGCGCGGGCGTTCGGGGGTGACCGCGACCGGGCCAAACTGGCGCTGCTGGGGGCCGTTTACGGCCAGACGTCCGGGGACGCCCTCAAGCACATGGCGGACCTGCGGCGGCGCTATCCGGACGCGGTGGAGTACGTGGACACGGCCGCGCGTGCGGGCGAGGAGGGCCGTCTCGTACGGACCTGGCTGGGGCGTACGTGCCCGCCCGCCTCCGTGGCGCCGCCCGACGAGGCGGGCCTGCCGCAGGAGGAGGCACCGGCGTACGGGAGCACGGCGGCGGCCCGGGCCCGCGGCCGGTTCACCCGCAACTTCGTGGTGCAGGGCAGCGCCGCCGACTGGGCGCTGCTGATGCTGGCCGCGCTGCGCCGGTCGCTGGCGCCGCTCCGGGCGGAGCTGGTCTTCTTCCAGCACGACGAGGTGATCGTGCACGCCCCCGAGGAGGAGGCCCGGACGGCGGCCGGGGCCGTCGCGGAGGCCGCCGAGCTGGCGGGGCGGATCGCGTTCGGCGAGACGCCGGTCCGGTTCCCGTTCAGTACGGCGGTGGTGGAGTGCTATGCCGACGCCAAGTGAGGAGGGGTGCGAAATCAGGTGGAGACGTAGGCGGCAGGTAGAGACGTAAGCCGGGTGTCGGGGTAGGCGGGGAGGAGGGCCCCTCTGGGCCGGGCGAGTCCGAGTAGTGGGAGTGGTGAGTGCCTGCTGTGCATGTCGATCCTGAGCTGCGTGTCGATCCCGAGCTGCGTGTCGACCCTGAGCTGGTGCCCGTGCTGGAGCGGTTGCCGCCGATGCTCGATCCGTACGCGGACATCGCGGGCACCCGTGCCGGTCTGCACACGCTGGCCTGCCAGTTCCCGGCGGACCGCGCCGGGGTGGTGAGCGAGCGGTTCGGGGTGCCGCGGCCGGACGGTTCGCAGCTGTCGGTGGAGGTCTACCGGCCGGAGAACGCGCCGGGTGAGCCGTACGGGCCGGGGCCGTACGAGCCGGAGCCGCTGCCGTACGGGCCGGGCCCGCTGCCGTACGGGCCGGGCCCGCTGCCGTACAGGCCGGGCCCGCTGCCGGGCGTGCTGCACTTCCACGGCGGCGGTTACACGTTCGGGCAGGCGCCGCCCGGTGAGGACCGTACGGCGATCGAGCTGGTCCGCGCGGTGGGGGCCGCGGTGGTGTCCGTGGAGTACCGCCTCGCTCCGGAGCACCCGTGTCCGGCGGCGGTCGAGGACTGTTTCCTCGCCCTGGAGTGGACGGCCGGGCAGGCGGCGGCGCTCGGCATCGATCCCGCGCGCCTGGCGGTCGGCGGGCAGTCCGCCGGGGGCGGTCTCGCCGCCGCCGTCGCGCTGATGGCCCGCGACCGCGGCCGCCCGGCCCTCGTCCACCAGTCGCTCGTCGTACCCGACCTGGACGATACGGCCGGTACGCGACCGACACCCGCGGACGACGACCCGCGGCTGCCCGACGGCGCGTTCGTGCAGCGCGGCTGGCGGCATTACGTTCCCGAGGGGGCCGACGCGCACCCGTACGCGGCGGCGGCCCGCGCCGCCGACCTGCGCGGTCTGCCCGCCGCGTGCGTCGTCGTCTGCGGCCTCGACCCGCTGCGCGACACCGGGCTCACCTATGCCCGCCGGCTGGCGGACGCCGGTGTGCCGGTCGCGCTGCACCACGTACCGGGCGCATGGCACGGCTTCGAGATGTACGCACCGGAGACCCGGCTCGCGCGGGAGACGACGGCGTTCTGGACGGGGCGGCTGCGGGCTGCGCTGCACGGCGGGCACGAGGGCGACGCCGAAGAGGGACCTGGCCCCCGCCTCACCCCTCAGCCGTCATCACCAACCCCCGCGTGATCCGTACCATCGCCGCGACCAGCACCTCGCGCGGCTGCTCGGGGTGTTCCAGCCACCACAGGGCAAGCCCGTAGAGGGAGCTGCGGATCGCCTCGCCGAGCGGTTCCAGCTCGGCTTCCGGCAGGCCGGGGACGTACTCGCGCAGGAGCGTCACATCGGTGGCGCGCTGGCGGCGTTGCAGTTCGCGGTGGAATTCCTGCACCTCCGGGTCGCCGGTGGTGTCGCGGAACATCATGCGCCAGGTGTACGGGTGGCTCCGCACATGCCCGAACCACGCGTCGTACATCGCCTCCATGCGCGTGAGCAGGTCGCCCTCGCCGTGCAGGAGCTGCTGGACGGGCGCGGCGGCGAGTTCGTCGCGGTGGCGTTCCAGGAGGGCGAGGTGGAGTTCCTTCTTGGAGTCGAAGTGGCGGTAGAGCATCGGTTTGCTCAGGTCCGCCCCGGCGGCGATGTCGCCGATGGTGGTGGCGGCGTAGCCGCGCTCGGCGAAGAGGCGGGCGGCGGTGTCCTCGATGCGCCTGCGGGTCTCGGCGCGGGCCGCGCGCGTCCGGTCGATGTCGCTCATGGGCTCGCCTTCGCGGTGACTTCGGCGGATACTGGGGCGTGTACTCAAGCGTGTAACGATGAGTATACGCAGTAGTAACTACGGCTGAGGGGGATCGGACCAAGGGTCCGGCCGCCCCTGGAACGGGGTACGAAAGTGATCGTTTCCGTGCATCTCGCCGACATCGGCCTCCGCGCCGCCCGCGACGTCCTGCGCTCCCGCCCGCGCCCCGGCGCCCTCCCCGGACTGCGGCACGCGCAGACCGCGCTGACCGGCGACATCGCGGCCGGGCTGCCGCGGCTGCGCCCGGGGCGGGCCGCGCTGATCGCCTCGTGGGACGACGACGCCGCCCTGGACCGCTTCCTGGCGGACCATCCGCTGGCCGGTCACTTCGCCTCCGGGTGCCATGTGCGCCTCGAACCGCTCGGGGTACGGGGTTCCTGGTCCGGCCTGCCCGTCGAGGTCGCGCCCGACACCCGCCCGGCGGACGACGACGAGCAGGTCGTGGTGCTCACCCTGGGCGAGACCCGGCTCCGCCGCCTGGGGCCGTTCCTGCGCGCCAACTCCCGGGCGTCCGGGCCGGCCGCCGCCGACCCGGCCATGACGGTGTCGGCCGCGCTGGCCCGGCCGCCGCGCTTCGTGGGCACCTTCTCCGTATGGCGCAGTCTGCGCGAGATGACGGCGTACGCCTACGGTGACCGGCGTCCGGAGCACCGGGAGACGGTCGCGGCGCACCGGGTACGGCCGTTCCACCACGAGGCGGCGTTCGTCCGCTTCCGCCCGTACGCGGCGCGCGGAACGCTCGACGGCCGGGCCCTGTGCGAGGCGGCGGCCCCGGGCGTGACCACGCCATAGACTCGGCGGACAGCCGAGCACGTACGGAAAGGGATCAGCGTTGGCCGACACCGGAGCAACTCCAGACGCCTCGGCACCGGCCACGGGAGCGGACCGGTCCGCGAAGAGCGACGACAGGGGCGACGGCAAGCCCGTCGGCAAGGCCGGTGACAAGCCCGGCGGGGCCGCGGTTCCCGAGGGGAAGCTGAGCCCCAAGGACCGGCGCAAGCGGATCGCGGACCGGGTGCTGGCCGAGGGGCAGGTCAGCATCGAGGACCTGGTCCAGGAGCTGGGCGTCAGTCAGATGACGGTCCACCGCGACCTGGACTCGCTGGAGCACCAGGGCTGGCTGCGCAAGGTGCGCGGCGGGGCGACCGCCGCGCCCAACGCCCTGTTCGAGTCGAACGCGCGCTGGCGCGGCAATGAGCAGGTGGCGGCGAAGGAGGCGATCTGCGCGGCGGCGCTGGCCATCGCCGAGCCCGGCCAGGCCGTGATCATCGACGATTCCAGTACGGCGCTGCCGCTGGCCCGCTCGCTCGCCTCACGCGGCGCGTACACGGTCATCACCAACTCGCTCCAGGTGATCAACGAGCTGGCCGAGGAGCCGGACATCCGGGTGATCGCGCTGGGCGGCGAGTACCACGCGGCCTTCAACGCCTTCCTCGGCATGTCCACGGCCGACATCGCCCGCAGCTTCCGCGCCGATGTGGCCTTCCTGTCCACCTCCGCCGTCGACAACGGCCACTGCTACCACCAGGCGCAGGAGAACGTGCTGGTCAAGCGGGCGCTGATGGCGGCGGCGCGGCGCCGGGTGCTGCTGGTGGACCACTCCAAGTTCGGCCGCCAGGCGCTGTACGAGCTGGCGCCGCTGGCCGATTTCGACCTCGTCATCTCGGACGAACGGCTTCCGCAGGAAGAGCGGGACGCGCTGCAATCCCTGGGAGTGCGGTACGAGTTGGCCGCGGAGGGCGCACACCGGGCCTGAAGCGCGGAGGGGCACACCGGACATGAAGGGGGCACATCGGTGACGAGTGGGGAACAAGGGCCCGGCGGGACCGGCGGCTTCGAGCGGGTGAATCCGCCTGACCTGTCGCCGCCGACCGGCTTCAGCCACGCCGTACGGGCCACGCCCGGGACGATCGTGTTCCTGGCCGGGCAGACCGCGCTGGACGGGACGGGCCGCATCGTCGGTGACGGCGTCGTCGAGCAGTTCGAGCGAGCGCTGAGCAATCTGCTGACCGCCGCCGGGGCCGCCGGTGCGGGCCCCGGCGACCTGGCCAAGCTGACGGTCTACGCCGTGGACGTGGCCGACTACCGCAGCAACGCGGCGGCCATCGGGCAGGTGTGGAAGCGGCTGGTCGGCGGCGACTACCCGGCGATGGCGGTGATCGGCGCGACGCGGCTGTGGGACGAGGCGGCGCTGGTGGAGATCGAGGGGTTCGCGGTCGTACGGTAACCGCGCCCGGCCGCTCACCGGGGCCTGCCCTCGGCCCGCACCGAGGACCTGCGGGCCGAGGACCTGCGGGCCGAGGACCTGCGGGCCGATGACCCGCATCGGCCTGCCCTACGCCACCGGCTGTTCCCGGTGCAGGGCCACCAGATCGGCCGCGTCCCGCCCGTCCAGTACGAGGCCGAAGTCCGACTCCAGTACGGCCGGCAGTTCCTCGGCCGGGACCTGGCGCACCACCCGGGACCAGTCGGGGCGGGTCAGCGTCAGCTCCGTGCCGATCAGGGTGCGCCGCAGGTCGGGGCCGGGCTGCTGGACCACCAGCCGGCCGGTGAACGGCGAGCGCGGGTGGGTGGAGATGTAGTAGTTGAAGACGCCGTAGTCGGCCGGGTAACGCGCCTCCGTGCCGAAGGCGTACAGGTCGAACCAGCCGTCCTCGTGCCGCGACCGCAGCACCCAGGTGCCGTCCGCGCCTTCCCGTACCAGGCCGAACGTCCAGCCGCCCTGCCGCGCCTCGATGCCCTCGCGCAGCGGGAGCGGCGCCAGCAGCGCCTCGCCGCCGAAGCCGACATCGGTGATCCAGTCCTCGCCGTCCAGCCGCACCCTGAGCAGTGCGTGCGTGACCGGCCGGATCTTGGCATCGCCCATGCGGATACGGGCGCCCAGCCCCGAGACGTCGAAGCCGAGCCGGTCCAGGGCGGCGGCGTACAACAGGTTCTGCTCGTAGCAGTAGCCGCCGCGGCGGCGGCCGACCATCTTCTCCTGGAGGGACTTCAGGTCCAGCAGGACCGGCCGTCCGAGGACGATCTCCAGGTTCTCGAAGCCGAAGGTGGCCGCGTGGCGGGCGTGCAGTTCCCGCAGGGTGGCCTCCGTCGGCGTGCGCTCGCCCGCGTATCCGATGCGTGCCAGGTACGCGTCGAGGTCCAGCTGGTCCCCGCCCCAGACGGTGTCGCTCATGGTCGGTCTCTGCTCCTTAGGTGCCCTGGGGCGGCCGCTTCCGTACGGTCGGCAGCGTGCCGCCCTTCGACCCTACGAGACGGCCGGGGCCCGGCGCAGAGGGCCCGCCGCTGCCACGACCCCGGCCAGCAGCAGGGCGGCGAGCCCGGCGACGAGCAGGGGGGAGAGCGCGGCCGGCCGGCCTTCGGCCCGGGTCGCGCCCATGTAGTCGAGCAGCGGCAGCCCGTTGAAGACGCAGTACCAGAGCGGGAGGTACAGGGCCTGGAAGAGGCGGTGGGTACGGGAGAGCGAGCCCAGCGCCAGGGCCAGCGCTGGAATGAAGAGCGCACCGCCCGCCCAGGAGGCCACGCCCGGCCAGTCCCCCGCCATCGCCAGCCGCAGCAGCGGTACGGACCCGGCTGCCGCCGTGAGGGCGAAGCCCGCGGACCACTCGGCCAGCGCGCGGCGGCGGCCGGCCGGGTAGCTGCCGAGCAGGGCCTGCACCCCGTGCTCGTGGCGCTGGGCGCCGAGCCGGGACCAGATCAGTACGGGCCAGATCCAGGCCAGCGGCAGGACCACCCGGGCCGCGCCCGCCGTGGGCACACACAGGCCCACGATGGAGATCAGGGCGGCGCCGGTCCACCACCACCAGGCGACGCCTTGGAGAAGGATGCGGAGTTCGCCCAGGAGAAGGCCGTGGAAGGTAGCGCCGGGGGGTGTGGCGGAGGCGAAGCTCAGGGACGGAAGAGGCCGGTGGGCAGGGGAGGGGGGTGCCGTGGTGGGGCCGTGGGGCGGGGGCGGCCCCGGGACGATCCCCGGGGCCGCCGCCTGCACCCTCCGGCCGGCCGTCGCGCCGCGCGCTCCCCCGCGCGCCGGATCGAAGCGGCCGAACCAGAGGGCGGGCAGCAGGGCCAGCGCCGCGGCGGCGAGGACAAGGCCCGCCCGGCCCAGCACGAAGCCCTGCTCCGGCGTGAAGCCGTGCCACACGAACGTGCGCAGCGGCTGGTCAAGGTAGGTGAACCCGAGGCTGAACTCGCCTGTCACGTGGGCATGTTGGGCGGCCAGGTCGCCCGCCATCGAGGCCACCGCGCCGTGTACGCCGATGCCGCCGAGCGGGGCGTCCGGCCGCTGGCCGCCCAGGACCAGCACCATCCACACGAAGAACCAGACGACGTTGCCCACCCCGCCGCGCAACACCGGCAGCGACTCGAACAGCAGCGCAGCGGCCCCGGTGACGACCATCAGCGGCAGCGCGACCACCACGAACGGCTTCAGCAGCGCCACCGGATCGATGCGGTACGACTCGCCGCGCGCCAGCTGCATGACCACCGCGGTGACCGCCAGCACGCCCAGCATCGAGACCAGCACCAGCACGTTGCTCAGCAGCTTCGACGCGAAGTAGCCCGTGGTCCGCAGCGGGGTGGCCGCCAGCAGCCGCCCCACACCCGAACGCTCGTCCCTGGCCAGGGCGTTGCGTACGACGTAGAACCCGGCCAGCGGCAGCCACAGCGCCGCGGCGAGGGCGGTGGCGACACCGACATACGCGCTGTTGTACGTGCCCCGGAAATCGCCGATCTGGAGGATGACCCAGTGCGATGCGGGCTGCGGAACGGCGAGGTAGCCCAGGAGGACGGCGGCCAGCAGCGTCACCGCGTACGCAGGGCGACGCACCCGGTCACGGACGTCGCCCAGCGCCAGCCGGCCGAGCCTGCCGATGCCCATCGGAACCGGAAGCCTGCCGATGCCCGTCGAAACCGGAAGCCCGCCGACGCTCATCGGACGCCTCCCGCGCCGACCGTCGCCAGGTACGCGTCCTCCAGGTCGGGTGTCCGCTGCACCGCACCCTCGTACGGCCGGACCGGCGACAGCAGCCGTACCCGTACCCCTTCGGGTGCCCGGACCATCCGGCTGACGACGTGCCGCGCCTGCACCGCCGCCACGTCCTGCGTGCCGACCAGCACCTCCCACACCTGCCCGGCCACCTCGGCGAGCAGTTCCTCCGGCGTGCCGCGGCGCAGCAGCCGGCCGCCCGCGACGACGGCGATGTCCCCGGCGACCGACTCGATGTCGGAGACGATGTGGGTGGAGAGCAGCACGACGCGCTCCATGGCCAGTTCGGCGAGCAGATTGCGCAGCCGGGCCCGCTCCTCGGGGTCCAGGCCCGCGGTCGGCTCGTCTACGATGATCACCTTGGGGTCGGCGAGCAGGGCCTGCGCGATGCCGACGCGGCGCAGCATGCCGCCCGAGTACGCGCCCAGCGGGCGGCGGGCCGCCTCCGTCAGGTTGAGCAGTTCCAGCAGTTCGCCGATGCGGGTGCGGGCCCGGCCCGCGGGTACGCCCTTGGCGGCGGCGAGGTAGGCCAGGAACTCGCGGGCCGTCAGGTTCGGATAGACGCCGAAGTCCTGCGGGAGGTAGCCCAGGGCGGCGCGCAGCGGCCCGGGGCGCCGCACCGCGTCCTCACCGTCGTAGCGGAGCTGTCCGGCGGTGGGCCGGGTGAGGGTGGCGGCGATGCGCATCAGGGAGGACTTGCCGGCGCCGTTCGGGCCGAGCAGGCCCAGCAGGCCGGGGCCCATGCGGAGGGTCAGGCCGTCCACGGCCTGCTTGCCACCGCGGTAGACCTTGCTGACACCGAGGAGTTCGAGGGTGGTCATGCGCGGGTGTGGTCCTTGCCGTGCGAGGTGTTCCGGCCGTCCTGCGGGCCCTTCTTCACGCCGCCGTCCCGTTCCTTCTTCGCTCCGCCGTCCAGCTCCGTCTTCGCGCCGTCGCGCAGGACGGCCACGCCGCGCGGCACCTCGACCTTGAAGCGCGCGTCGCAGATGGCCAGGCCGGTGCACCCGGCCTGGAGGTCGAGGGTGTCCCCCGTCAGCTCCCACCGCAGCGTCTTCGTGCCGCTCTTCGCGTCGAACCAGCGGGTGACCTTGATGTCCTTGCGGTCGGTGGCGACCAGGTCGGCCGGGATCTCGTGGGTCTTCACGTTCAGCGTCCGGCCGGTGAAGGGGAACGTCTTCACCGCGGGTGCGGCGGACTTGGCGTCCACGGAGCAGCCGGTCAGGACGAGGGCGGCCAGCGGGGCGGCGACGGCCGCCGCGAGGCGGAAGCCGGTCGTACGGGTGCTGCGTGGAACCACCGGAATCGCTCCTCCGAGGTGCGGGAATGGGTGCACCTCCGAGGATCGGGGGCCGGCGGCCGGGGCACATCTGCCGTTCGGCAGATATCGCGCGGCGGTCCGGAGAGCGGCCTCGGCGGACCGTCCGGCGTCCCGGTTCAGGCCGTCGGGAGTACGGCGCGCACCCGCCAGCCCGCCCCGTGCCGCCCGTACGCCAGCGTGCCGCCGAGCGCTTCGACGCGTGCGGTGAGGGCGGCGAGGCCGGTGCCGCCGCCGTGCCGAGGGAGGCCCAGCGGTCCCGCCGGACGGCCGCCGCCGTCGTCGGTGACCGTCACCGCCACCCCGCGGCCGTCCCCCGGCCCGTCACCGGCCGGTGCGCCGGTGACCTCCACGCTCACCAGGCCCGCACCGGCCGCGTGCCGCCGGATGTTGGTCAGCGCTTCCAGTACGACCCGGTGTACGGCGTCCTCGGCGGCGCGGGGCAGGGTGCCGGGCAGGGCGTCGTCGAGCGTGAGCGACGCCTGTACGCCGGTCGCCCCGAACCGTTCGACCATCTCGGCCAGGTCCGCCAGCCCGTACAGCCGGGTCGGCGGAAGCTCGCCTCCGTCGGCCGCGCCGCCGTGCCGGTGAGCGTCCGGGCCGTCGGCCGCCGCCTGGCCCTCCGGGTCGCGCAGGGTCCGTACCGTACGGTCCATCGAGTCCAGTGCGCGCAGGCCCGCGTCCTCCAGCCGGGCCAGCAGCTCCGCCGTCTGCTCCCGGTCGTACTCGGCGAAGCGCGCGGCCTGCACCTCCAGCACGATGCCGGTGATCTCGTGCGCCACGAAGTCGTGCAGGTCACCGGCGACTTCGAGGCGCTGGTCGCGGCGGGCCTGCGCCACCGCGCGGTGACGGCGGTCCTCCTGGGCCCGCAGGTACAGCGCGAGGCCGCCCACGCCCACCGCGACGAACAGGGCCAGTGCGCTCACCAGGACGGCCGCCCCGCTCTTCACGGGCGGATCGGCGTGCAGGAACCGCAGCGGCAGCAGGACGAACGCCGCCACCGCCAGGAACCCGCCCACGGCGGCCTGCCGGGCCGGTGCGCGGCGGATCTGCCGGGCGGCCAGCAGGAGCAGCGCCGGAGCCTCGGCGAACTCCCACAGGGCCGCGTAGCTCTTCGGCCCCCGGTAGACGAGGTCGACGGTGAGGGACAGCACGGCCGCGGTGACCACGGCGGCGGTGAGGGTGATCCGGCCCCACGGCCGGCTCCGGCCCCACGGCCGGCGCATCGGCGCGACGAACGCGGCCACGACGGCGGGCAGCGCCGCGACCAGGGCTTCGAGCGGTGCCCCGCCCCGGACCAGCGGCACCGGCAGGAGCAGGCACAGTGCCCCGGCAGCGGACCAGGCCGTCCGCCGCCCCGACACCACGCCGCCGTCCGGCGTCCCGGCCCCCGGCGTCCCGGCCCCCGGTGTTCCGGGCCTGCGTATCCCGCCGAAGCTCACCACCGCGGAGCCTCCCGCCCCGCGTATCCCATCTCCCAGGCGTGCACCGCGATGCCGACCCGGTTCCGTACGCCCAGCTTGCGCTGGATGCTGGCGACGTGGGTCTTGACCGTGCCCGGCGAGATGAACAGTTCACGGGCGATGTCGGCGTTGGTCAGGCCCGCGGCCACCTGCCCGGCGATCTCGGTCTCGCGCTCGGTCAGCGCCTCCAGGGCGCGGGGCGCGGCGGGCCGGGAGCCGGTGACGTGCTTGAGCAGCCGGACCGTGATCGAGGGGCTGATCAGGCTGTCCCCGGCGACCGCGGCGCGCACGGCTTCGACCAGCAGCGTCGGGCCCGAGCGCTTCAGCAGGAAGCCGCAGGCGCCGTGCCGCAGCGCGGGGTACACATACTCGTCCAGGTCGAAGGTGGTCACGACGACGACCCGGACCTTGGGCAGCGGCCCGGCCGTACCGTCCGCCGGGCCGGGGCCCGTTCCGGTACCGCTGCCGGCCAGCCTGCGGGTGACCTCCAGACCGTCCATGCGCGGCATACGGATGTCCACGAGGGCCACGTCGGGCCGCAGGGCGCGGGCCGCCTCCAGGGCCGCCACACCGTCCGCCGCCTCGCCGACCACCTCGATGTCCGGCCGGCTCTCCAGTATCCGCCGCAGCCCCCGGCGGACCATCTCCTGATCGTCCGCGATCAGCACCCGAATCGTCACGACCGGTCATCCTGTCATGACGGCCGTCGGCGGCCCCGGGTAAGCCCCCGCGGATCAGACGATGACCCCGTCGAAGCCGTAAGCCGCGGCGATCCGGTTGTAGTTCCGCGGCGGCACGTCCCAGGCGAAGACCTCCATCCGGTCGCCGTGCACGCCGTGCAGCCGGTGGACGGCGGCCACGTACTGCGCGTTCACCTTGGAGAGCTGGGGATTGATCTGGTCCGCGTAACGCGCGTACGAGGCCAGGGAGTTGACCGGCGGGTTACCGAGGAAGCCCGTGCGGACCTGGGGCACGAGGCCGTGCACCGTGCGCACGCTGCCCGCGCTGAAGCTCTGCACCACCAGCTTGCGGCGTACGTGGCCGCGGTCGAGCCAGCCCGCGCCCGCGAGTTCCCTGACGATGCGGGACTCGATGCCGGGGTACTGCTGCGGGCTCTTGATCTCCAGGAGCAGCCGCAGGTCGCGGTCCTCCATGCGCCGCAGGAACTCCCTGAGCGTCGGCACCCGTTCCCGCGCGAAGCGCTTGCCGAACCAGCTCCCGGCGTCCAGCCGCGCGATCTCGGCGGCCGTGAAGTCCCGTACCCGCCAGGGCGAGCGCTGGGGGAAGACCTGCTCGACGTTGGTGGTGCGGGCCAGCGTGGTGTCGTGCACCACCACCAGCTTCCCGTCCCGGGTCTGCTGTACGTCGTTCTCCACCCACTCGAAGCCCTGGCGCTCCGCCGCGTCCACCGCGGCGAGGGTGTTCTCCGGTGCCGCCCGGGAGGCGCCGCGGTGCGCCACGACGACCGGGCCGCCGAACCAGGGGAACCGCACGGCGTCGGCCAGCGGAGCCGCCACCCGGCCCACCGTCGAACTGGCATTCGCCGTCCCCGTGCTCAGGGGGGTCAGGGCCGCGAGCAGCAGTGCGCATCCGGTGGCCGCCACGACACGGAACGATCTCTGGTTCATCGAAGGGCCTCCCGGGCACGCAACCGCAGTCGGGGAACGACTGCGGCGGACAGCAACGACTGCGACAGCCTTGCCCCGATATGCCCTTAAGCATTCAAAAATGCCGCCATGCGGGGCGCGCACTCCGGGTAGCGCACGCCCCGGCGCGCGAGGCGATCGCGGGGCCGCCCCCTCACCTCTCGCCGGCCACCAACCGGTACGCCCCCTCCTCCGTACCGTCCCGCCGCACCAGGCCGCCGGTCGGCGCGGAGAAGTGGCTGCCGAGCAGCAGGGCCCCGGTGCGCGCCACCTCGTCGAGGAGGCGCCGGCGGGTCCGTACGGCCTCCTCCGGGTCGATGTCCACGCTGCTGCACAGGCCGGGGTGGGCGAGTTGTACGGGGTGGTGCACGCAGTCGCCGGTGATGAGGGCCGACTGCCCCTGGCTGCGCAGGGCGACCGCGCTCTGGCCGGGAGTGTGGCCGGGCGCCGGGACGAGGGTGAGCCCCGGAACGATCTCCGTGCCGGGCCCGTCGACATCGATCAGGTCCAACTGGCCGTGATCTCGTACGGGTTCGACCGAGTCGCGGAACATCTGGCGGCGGCTCTCCTCCATCTCGACGCCGGACCAGTAGGCGTACTCGGCGCGCGCGGTGAGGTAGCGGGCGCGGGGGAACGTCGGGCGCCAGCTGCCGTCGGGGGCGAGGCGGGTGTTCCAGCCGACATGGTCCGCGTGGAGGTGCGTGAGGATCACGTAGTCGACGCTCTCCGGCGGGAAACCGGCGGCGGCCAGCCGGTCGAGATAGGGCGTGTCGAGCTGGTGCCAGGCCGGGTTGGCGCGCGTCTTGCCGTTGCCGATGCCGGTGTCGACCAGGACGCGCAGGCCGCCGATCTCCAGCGCGAAGGTCTGCACGGCGGCGCGGAGGGTGCCGTCGGAGCGCGCGAACGCCGGCGCGAGCCAGGGCACGTCGGTGACGAGATCGGGCGTCGCGCCGGGGAGCAGCCAGGCGCCGGTCTCGGGCGGCAGCGCCACCTCGTCGATGCGGTGCACGACGATGTCGCCGATGTGCCAGGGGGATTGGGGCCGATCGGTCATGGGGGTCTCCGTACGGGCGGGAGCAGGAAAGGGATGAGGCCGAGGCCGGGGAGGCGCGCGACCGGCACCCCGTAAAAGCTAAGCATTTGCGTTTGGCGAGCCTAGCGCCCTACGCTCACCAAACGCAAAGCCTTTGCTTTAGTGCGCCCCGCAAGGGCGCCGCGCGCCGCCCCCTCCCCGCCCCTCCCCCTTCCCACGGAGGCCCCGTGTCCAGCCCCGCACACCCGCCGCTCCCGCCCGACCACCTCGCCCACCTGGCCCGACGCGCCGGACTGCCGCTCCCCTCCGGCCGCCTGGCCGATGTCGCGGCGACCGTGCACGCCATCGACACGGTTCTCGGCTCGCTGCGCGACGTACCGCTGGGCGAGACCCCGCCCGCACCCTCCTTCACCGCCGTGCCCGGCGCCCCCGCCTCCCGGAGGACCTCATGAGCCACCTGCCCTCCGAGCCCTACCGGCTCTCGCTGACCGAAGCCGCCCGCCTCATCGCGAACCGTTCCCTCTCCCCCGTCGAACTCACCGCCTCCGTCCTCGACCGGGCCGAGGCCGTGGAACCGAAGCTCGGCGCCTATGTGTCGGTGGCCCGCGAGGCGGCGCTGCGGTCCGCCGCCGAGGCCGAGCGGGAGATCGCCGCCGGGCAGCTGCGGGGCCCGCTGCACGGCGTCCCGGTGGCGCTGAAGGACCTGATCGACGTCGCGGGCGTACCGACCACGGCCAGTTCCCGGGTACGGGCGGACCACGTACCGGACGCCGATGCCGCCGTGACGGAGCGGCTGCGCGCGGCCGGCGCTGTGCTGACCGGCAAGACCCACACCCACGAGTTCGCGTACGGGCTGACCACCCCGCAGACCCGTAACGCCTGGTCGCCCGAGCACATACCCGGCGGCTCCAGCGGGGGTTCCGCGGCGGCCGTCGCCGCCGGGGCGGCCACCTTCGCCCTCGGTACGGACACCGGCGGCTCGATCCGCGTCCCCGCCGCCCTCAACCACGTCGTCGGACTGAAGCCGACGTACGGCCTGGTCCCCCGGCACGGCGTGACGTCCCTGTCGTGGTCGCTGGACCACGTGGGCCCGCTCACCCGTACGGCGGGGGACGCGGCGCTGGTCCTCCAGGCGCTCGCCGGACCCGACCCGCGTGATCCGGCGTCCCTCGCCCACCCGCGTGAGGACTACACCCGCGCCCTCGGCACGCCGGTCGCCGGACTGCGCGTCGGCATCCCCGCCAACTACTACTTCGAGCGCGTACAGCCGCAGGTCGCGACGGCGGTCCGGGCCGCCGTCGACGCGCTCACCGCACTCGGCGCCACCGCCGTGCCCGTACGCGTACCGCTGACCGAGTACGTGCACGCCGCGCAGTGGGGCCTGATGGTCCCGGAGGCCACCGCGTACCACCAGGACATGCTGCGGGCCGCGCCCGACCTGTACGCCGACGACGTGCGCATCCTCCTGGAGGCGGGCGAGTTCGTCCCGGCGACCGACTACATCCGCGCCCAGCGCACCCGGACGCTCATGCACCAGCGGTGGCTGGCACTGTTCGACGGTACCGACGACGCCGCGGGCCATGGCGGTATCGACGCGATCGTGGCCCCGGCCGTCCCCGCCACCGCCGCCCGTGCCGGGCAGTCGGAGTTCACCTGGCCCGACGGCTCGGCCGAGTCGGTCTCCGACGCCTACGTACGGCTCTCCGCGCCCGCCAACCTCACCGGCTTCCCGGCGCTCTCCGTGCCCGTCGGCCGCGACGCCGATGGCTTGCCGATCGGCATGCAGCTGATCGGCCGTCCACTGTCCGAAGCCACCCTGCTCCAGCTGGCGCACGCCTACGAGACCGCCCACCGGCCGGTGCCGGAACTCGCGCCGCTGTAGCCGTCAGGCGGGCAGCTGTAGCCGTCAGGCGGGCAGCAGCCGCTCCACCAGGCTCCGGGCGTAAGCCGCCGCGCCCGCCCCCGTCTCCGGTCCGGGGCGGAACAGGATGCGGTACATCATCGGCGCCACGAGGTGGTCCATGACCGCCTCCGGCTCCGGTGCCGCCTCGCCCCGGGCGAGCGCCCGGTCCAGGACGATGCGGACCTGATCGGCGGCGTAGCCGGAACACTGCCCGGCGTTGCCGCCGTCCGGGTCGCCGGCCAGCGCGTCCCGGATGTACGCGCGGCCGGCCGCGGACGCCATCTCCTCCAGGAAGCGCTCGGCCCAGTCACCGAGATCGGCCCGCAGCGAGCCGTGGTCCTCCGGCGGCCCCTCCGGCCGCAGCCGCTCCACCGCCACGTCCGACAGCAGTTCCTGGAGGTCGCCCCAGCGCCGGTACACGGTGGACGGCGTCACCCCGGCGCGCGCCGCGATGACCGGCACGGTCAGCCCGTCCCGGCCCCGCTCCGCGATCAGCTCCCGTACGGCCCGGTGCACCGACTCCTGCACCCGCGCGCTGCGGCCACCGGGGCGGGCGGCCTTGCGGGCGCCGCCCTGGGCGCCCGCCGTCCCGCTTCCCGTGTTCTTGCTGGCATTCACCAGCCCACCTTAACGCGAATTATTTGCGTCAAGGCTGTCCGGCGTCCGCTGCCCGGCGCCTCCCAGGTGCGCGAGGAGAGCGTCGAGCGTTTCCTTGAGCGCGTCGGCGTTCTTCTCGTCGAACCAGGTCGTGCGGACGCGCTCGTTGCTCCCGTTCGGCGTCTCGTGGTCGGCCACGAGCCGGGGCAGCGGCCGGGAGCCGTCGCCCAGGGCCCGTCCGACGTCCTGGAACAGACTGCGCAGGTACTGGTCCGCGTCCTCGGCCGGAATGCCCTGGCCCGCGGCCCACTCGGTCAGCGTGGCGAGGTACGCGTAGTGGCTGGTGATGGTTCCCGTAAGGGCGGAGAAGACGTTGAACGACGCCTCGTCCGCCAGCGGCAGTGCGCCACCGAGCGTGCCGAAGAGCGCCGCGGCGGCGGGGTGGTCCGGGCAGACGACGGTGACCGAGGTGCGGCTGCGGACGGCGGGGAGCGGGATCGCCCGTACGACCGGCGCCGCGGTGCCGAGGGTGCGGCGCACTTCGTCGATCGCCACCCCGGCGACCACGCTGACCACGACCCGGTCCGCCGGAACCGTGAGTCCGGCGAGGGCTTCGGCGCACTGGCCGGGGCGGACGGCGAGGACGATCAGCGTGGCGCGGTCGATCACGTCCTGGTTGCCGGAGCAGACCCGCACGGTGGGGTGGCAGCCGGCCAGGTCGGCTGCCGTGCCCGCCCCCCTCGGCGAGAGGAAGATCTCCGGCGGGGCGCCTTCCCCCGCGCACAGCCCCTCCACCATGGCGCGGGCTATCTCGCCCACACCGATGATCCCGATGCGCGCCATCACGGCTCCGTCCTTCGCTCGATCACGGTGGCGGCACGGCCCCCGGCCCTCAGCGCAGCCGCGCGACGACCGTGACCTCGTGGCGGTTGTGGTGCAGCTGCCGGGCGTGCAGGATCTCGTACTTCTTGCGCAGCCGGGCCAGGCACTTGTGCACGACCTCGACGACGTTGCCGTGCGCCAGCTTCAGGGTGACCACGACCGTGCCGCCGGGGCGCAGCCGTTGCGCGGCGGTGAGCATGGTGTCGCAGGTCAGGCGCGGGTCCATCTTCATGTCGTTGACGACGACGTCGAAGCGCGTCCTGTTGGACGCGAAGAAGTTGCCGGCCGTCGTCCTGGCGTGGTGGACGCCGGGGTCGGCGAGCAGCCGGGGGTCGATGTCGCCGGGGTCCACGGCCCAGACCTTCAGGCCGTGGGTGCGCAGGATGCGGGTCCAGCCGCCCGGGCTGGCGCCGAGGTCGGCGGCCACCCCGGCGCGGGGGAGGTCGAGGCCGAAGACCTTGATCGCCTCCTCCAGCTTGAACTCGGCGCGCGAGATGGTGTCGGGGCTGCGCGAGAGCCGCACCCGGCCGCCCGGCCAGTCCGAGAGGCTGTCGGTGGGGTTCCCGATCCCGAGCAGGACGCCCGCACGGGTGATGCACGCGGACAGGACCGCGGGCGCGCCGGAGCGGACGGCCTCGAAGCCCTGCTTCTCCAGGGCGTCGGCCAGGCCGCGGAAGAGCTGCGCCGAGCCGTAGTCGGCGGGGTTCTGGCCGCTCACCCAGGCCTGGACGGCCAGCGGGCCCGGCGGGAGGTCCCGGGGGAGGGCGGCGAGCGCGCGCCGGGTCACGGCGTCGAGGTCCCGTGCCTCGTCGAAGGGGACGCGGTCGATCTCGGCCGTCAGGTGTTTGACGAAGGTCACCGGCCGGGTCCGGCACAGCTCGGACACGTCCCGCAGCGAGGCGTCGGGCACGGTCAGCGCGCCGACGTCCGGACCGAGGCGTTCGACGGACGCGCGCTTGCCCCAGATGTCCGTCAACTCCCGCCGCGCTGCGGGGAGATACTCCTCCGAGGTGGAGAATATGCTGGTGGGCATCGCGTGGTCGCTTTCGAAGGGGCTTCGTCCGGGCGGGCCGGGCAGGCCGGGCCCGGGGCAGTGTACCGAAGCGCCGGTCCGCGGCTTCACATATGCGTACGGTCCCGGAGGGGCGTCCGGTCCGCGATCGCCGTGAGCAGGTCCGCCTGCCGGTCCCGGAGGTAGAAGTGGCCGCCGTCGAACCGTACGCAGTCCGTGTCCGCGGTGGTGGCTTCGGCCCAGGCGGACGCGTGCGACGGGTCCACATACGGGTCCGCGTCCCCGTACAGCACGGTGACGGGGCAGGTCAGCGCGGTGCCCGTACGCGGCCGGTAGGCGTCCACGGCCCGGTAGTCGCTGCGCATGCCGGGCAGCAGCAGTTCCAGGAGTTCGGGGTTCGCCGTGATCGCGTCATCGGTGCCGCCCATCTCCCGCAGTTCCCGTACGAGCGCGTCGTCGGAGGCGTGGACCGGCTCGCCCGTGGGCCGTCGTCCGGGCGCGTTCTGAGCGGACGCGAACAGGCGCGCCGGGGTCCGGCCGGCCCGCTGCATGCGCAGCGCGACCTCGTAGGCCACCAGGGCTCCCATGCTGTGCCCGAACAGCACACAGGGCCGGTCGGCGGTCCGCAGCAGGTCCTCGGCCGCCAGGTCGGCGAGGCGGTGGAGGTCGTGGACGGGGTCGTCCGGCAGGCGGTCCTCACGGGCCGGGTACTGGGCCACCAGGACTTCGATGCGGGCGGGAAAGGCGTGGGCCCAGTCCCGGTAATAGCTCGCGGCTCCCCCGGCGTGCGGGAAACACACGGCCTGGAATTCGGCGTCCGGCCTCGGGGTATATCGGCGGAACCAGGTGGAGTGCGCGACTGATCGGGTGTGCAAAACGGGCGGGTCCGTTCTCTCAGGAGGAGGAGGCTCAGGAGGAAGAGCGGGGGTTCGGCGGGCGGCTGCCGGCTGTACGGGAAGCCGCCCGCCGAATCCCCGTGGGGAACGGTGCCGAAAGGGTCAGGCCGCCTCGCCGTCCATGGCGTCGGCGAGGCTCTTGGGGCGCATGTCCGTCCAGTTCTCGTTCACGTAGTCCACGCACGCCTGGTGGCTCTCCTCGCCGAAGCGGACCTCCCAGCCCTCGGGGATCTCGGCGAAAGCGGGCCACAGGGAGTGCTGGTTCTCCGCGTTGACCAGGACGTAGTAGGTGCCCTCGGGGTTCTCGAACGGGTTCTGCATGGTGGTCTCCTCGTCCTTGTTTCTTCTCGGGTGTTCTCGGGTGTTCTCAGGTGAGCTTTTCGGACAGAACAGCAGTGATCTTCGTGAGAGCGGCCCGCTGTTCGAGCATCTCGGAATGGGCGCAGTCGACGGGATGCACCTCGATGTGCCCCTCGGTGTACGGCCCCCACGCATCGGGGAGCAGGTCGGCGGCGCGGTCCTCGGTGGCCTGGAAGAACACCGGGTCGCCGCGGAAGACGGCGGGGCGGAATTCCCGGCTCGCCCGGACGCCCCGGCCGATGATCCGGCCGATGGCCAGCAGCCGTTCCGTACCCAGCGCCGCATAGGTGGTCGGATCGTCCGCCAGGAGCCGGGCCAATTCCTCCGGAGCGGGGGCCGTCCCGCCGAATTCGGCGGGGTCGATGCCGAGGAATTCCAGCAGGGCCGCCTGTTCCTCTTCCTGGTCGGCGGCGGGCGGTGCCGCTCCCGGCACCGGCGGGTAGCTGTCCAGGAGGGCCAGCAGCGCGACCTCCTCCCCGTCCTCCTGGAGCCGGGTGGCCATCGCGTGCGCGATCAGCCCGCCGAAGGACCAGCCGAGCAGGTGGTACGGGCCCGTCGGCTGTACGTCGCGCAGCCGCGCCACGTACGCACGGGCCATCTCCTCGATCGTGTCCGGCAGGCCGGCCTCCCCGTCCATGCCGCCGGCATCCATGCCGTCGGCCTGGAGCGCGTGGACGGGCCGGTCCGGGGCGAGGCCGCGTAGCAAGCCGAAGTAATCCCAGCCCAGGCCGCCCACGGGGTGGACGCAGAACAGCGGGGCGCGGTCGCCGCCGGTCCGCAGGGGCAGCAGCGGCTCGAACCCGCCCGGCCCGCCGTCCAGGCCGGATTCCGCGAGCCGGGCCACCGTCGGGTGCTCGAAGAGGCTGCGCAGCGGGAGCCGCACGCCGAGCGTCCGCTCGACGCCGTTCACCACCTGGAGCACCAGCAGCGAGTGGCCGCCCAGCTCGAAGAAGTTGTCGTCGACGGTCACCGTGTCGACGCCGAGCGCTTCCGCGAAGACCTCGCACAGGGCGCGTTCGACGGGGGTGCGCGGGGCCCGGCCGCCCGAGGAGACGTAGGCCGGTGCGGGCAGGGCCTTCACGTCCACCTTGCCGCGGGAGGTGACCGGCAGGGCGGGCAGCGCGACGAAGGCCGCGGGGACCATGTAGTCGGGCAGCCGCTCGCCGGCGAACTCCCGCAGGGCGGCGGTGTCGGCGGCGGACGCGCCCACGAGGTAGGCGACGACACGCCGGTCCCCCGGCACGTCCTCGCGGACCGTGACCTTGACCTGCTCGACCGAGGGGTGCCCGGCCAGCACGGTTTCGATCTCGCCCGGCTCGATACGGAAGCCGCGCACCTTCACCTGGTCGTCGGCCCGCCCGACGAACTCCAGCTCGCCCCGGGCGTTCCACCGCACCACGTCACCGGTGTTGTACATCCGCGACCCGGGCGGGCCGTACGGGTCGGCGACGAAGCGCTGGGCGGTCAGCCCGGGGCGCTTCCCGTATCCCCGCGCCAGCCCGGCGCCCGCGACGTGGAGCACTCCGGGCACGCCCGGCGGGACCAGCCGCAGGGCCGGGTCGAGCACGTACAGCCGGGTGTTCACGACCGGTCCGCCGATGGGGACCGTGTCGCGGGGGCCCGGCGCGCAGACCGCGATGCTGGCGTCCACGGTGGTCTCGGTCGGCCCGTAGGAGTTGATCACGCGGTGGTGGGCGGCCCAGCGCGCCACCAGGCCGGGGCCGGACGCCTCACCGGCGACGATCACCGTACGGCCGGACGGCAGCCGTGCCGGGTCCAGCCGGGCGAGTACCGCGGGCGGGATCGTCGCGTGGGTGACGGCCTGCTCGGTGAGCAGGCGGACCAGCGGCTCCCCCGGACCGCGCTCGTCGTCGGACGCGACCACCAGGGCTGCGCCGGTGAGCAGGCCCATGGTGATCTCCCACACCGAGGTGTCGAAGGAGACCGCCGCGAACTGGAGCACCCGGCTGCCCGCACCGGCTTGCAGCCACCGGCGGTGGGTGGCCACGAGGGAGGCGATGCCCGCGTGGGAGACGACCACGCCCTTGGGGCGGCCGGTGGAGCCCGAGGTGTAGATCGTGTAGGCGGCGTGCGACGGCAGCAGCGGGGCGTTCCGGTCGGTGTCCGTGACAGTGTCCGTGATGTCGTGCGCGGACTGCTCCCCCGGCTCCGCCGACTGCTCGTCCTCGTCGAGGAGGACGACGGGGATCGGGCGGCCTGCTCCGTCCAGCACCCCGCTGACCTCGCCGATGCTGACGGCGAGCAGCGGAGCGGTGTCGCGCAGGATGAAGTCGATCCGCTCCTGCGGGTAGGTCAGGTCCAGCGGGAGGTAGGCCGCGCCGGTCTTCAGCACCGCCAGCAGGGCCACGAACAGGTCGGTGCCGCGCGGCAGCGCCAGGGCGACGAACTGTTCCGGTCCGGCTCCCCGGGCGATCAGCAGCCGCGCCAGGCGGTTGGCGCGGGCGTTCAGCTCGCCGTACGACAGCGTGTCGCGACCCCCGCCGTCGCGGGCCGGGGCGACGAGCGCCGGGGCGTCCGGGTCGGCCGCCACCACGCTCTCGAACAGCGCCGGGAACGTCGTGGGCACGGTGCCGGGATCGGCGTGCCGCCCCTGGTCGAGCAGGCGTGCCGTCTCCTGCCCGGACAGCAGGTCGATCTCGCCGACCGGCCGCGCCGGGTCCGCGGTCACCGCGGCGAGCACGCGCGACAGCCGGTCGGCCAGCGACCGGGCCGTGGACTCGTCGAAGAGGTCGGTGGCGTATTCGAGTTCGCCGTCGATGCCGGACGGCTCGCCGCCGGGGTCGTGGCTCTCCGCGAGGTTGAAGGTGAGGTCGAACTTCGCCGCGGTGTTGTCCACGGCGTACGGCTCGGCCTCGGCGCCCGGCCAGTCGGCCGCCGGGTCCGCGGGGCCGCCGTTCTCCATGGCCAGCATGACCTGGAAGAGCGGGTGGCGCGCCATGGAACGGGCCGGTTGCAGCACTTCCACCAGCCGCTCGAAGGGCACGTCCTGGTGGGCGTAGGCGGCGAGGCCGGTCTCCCGCACGCGGCGCAGCAGTTCGGCGAAGGACGGGTTGCCGGTCAGGTCGGTCCGCAGGACCAGGGTGTTGACGAAGAAGCCGACGAGGTCGTCCAGGGCCTGGTCGGTGCGGCCTGCGACGGGGCTGCCGATCGGTACGTCCTCCCCCGCGCCCAGCCGGGACAGCGCCGTGGCCAGCGCCGCCTGGACGACCATGAACACGGTCGCGTCGTGCGCCCGCGCCAGCTCGGCCACCTTGCCGTGCAGCGCGGCGTCGAGACGGACCGCGACGCTGCCGCCCGCATGGCTGCTGACCGCCGGGCGGGGCCGGTCGAAGGGCAGGGCCAGCTCTTCGGGCAGGTCGGCCAAAGCGCGCTGCCAGTAGGCGACCTGCTTGCTGATCGGACTGTCCGGGTCCTGCTCGTCTCCGAGCACGCGCCGCTGCCACAGCGTGTAGTCCGCGTACTGCACCGGGAGCGGAGTGAATGACGGCTCCGTACCGGCGGCCCGTGCCGCGTAGGCGGTTTGCAGGTCGGCGGCCAGCGGGGCCAAGGATTGCCCGTCACCGGCTATGTGGTGCAGTACGAGCGCGAGGACTGCCTCGTCGAGGGCTGCCTCGTCGAGGGCTGCCTCGTCGGGGGCCGCTTCGTCGGGGGCCGCCGTGAACAGGGCGGCGCGCACCGGGAGCTCGGTGGTCAGGTCGAAGGCATGGTCCACGAACCGGTCGACGGCGGCGGGCAGTTCCTCCTCAATGGTGTGGACGACCTGCCAGCCCGGCACATCGTCCACACCGCGGACGGCTTGCTGGGGAGCGCCGTCCACCTCCGGGAAGACCGTACGCAGGCTTTCGTGCCGGACCAGCACGTCCAGCAGCGCCGCGCGCAGGGCCGCCGGGTCGATGCTGCCGCGCAGGCGCACCACGAGCGGCAGGTTGTAGGTGGCGTTCGGGCCGTCGAGGCGGTTGAGGAACCAGAGCCTGCGCTGCGCGAAGGACAGCGGAACGCGCTCCGGCCGCGGCACCGGGACCAGGGCGTCCCGTGCCGCCCCTGCCGGGTCCAGGCGCTGTGCGAGGCCGGCGACGGTCGGCGCCTCGAACAGCGCCCGGATCGGCAGCTCCGCGTCCAGGAGGGTACGCACCCGGCCGATGAGCCGCGTGGCCAGCAGCGAGTGGCCGCCGAGGTGGAAGAAGCTGTCGTCGATGCCGACTTCGGGTACGCCCAGCACCTCGGCGAATGCCTGGCACAGGACGCGTTCGGTGGCGGTGCGGGGGCCGCGCCGGGCCACCCGCGGTGCCCCGGTGTGGCCGGGCGCGGGCAGCGCCTTGTGGTCCAGCTTCCCGTTCACGGTCAGCGGCAGCCGCTCCAGCGGTACGAACGCCGAGGGCACCATGTACTCCGGCAGCCGCCCGGCGGCGCACTCCCGTAGCGCGTCGTGGTCCGCGCCGTCCGCGGCCGGCACGATGTACGCGACCAGCCGGTGGTCCCCGGGATCGTCCTCGCGGGCGACGACCGCCGCCTGTGCGACGGCGGGGTGGGCCTCCAACGTGGCTTCGATCTCGCCCAGTTCGATGCGGAACCCGCGGATCTTGACCTGGGTGTCGGCCCGGCCCAGGTACTCCAGCTCTCCGGCCTCGTTCCACCGCACCACGTCGCCCGTGCGGTACATCCGGGTGCCGGGCGCGCCGAAGGGGTCGGCCACGAAGCGCTGCGCGGTCAGGCCGGGGCGGCCGAGGTAGCCGCGGGCCAGGCCGGCACCGGCGACGTACAGCTCGCCGGCGGCTCCCGGGGCGGCGGGCCGCAGCCCGGCGTCCAGCACGTAGGTACGCAGGTCCGGGATGGCCTCGCCGATGAGGCTGCCCGCTGCCCGCTCGGCCGTCTCCCGGTCGAGCGGCAGGTGGGTGACGTGGACGGTGGTCTCGGTGATGCCGTACATGTTCACCAGGCGGGGCGCGTCGTCGGCGTGCCGGGCGTACCAGCCGGCCAGGCGGCGCAGTTCCAGCGCCTCGCCGCCGAAGACGACGTAGCGCAGCGCGAGCGGTACGTCCGGCTCCTGCGTCTCCTCGTCGGCCTGCATGAGCTGGTAGAAGGCCGACGGGGTCTGGTTGAGGACGGTGACCCGCTCGCGGGACAGCAGCCGCAGGAAGTCGCGCGGCGAACGGCTCACCTCGTGCGGGACCACCACCAGGCGGCCGCCGCTCAGCAGCGGCCCCCACAGCTCCCACACCGAGAAGTCGAAGGCGTAGGAGTGGAACAGCGTCCAGGCGTCGTCGGCGCCGACGTCGAACCAGTGCCGGGTCGCCGAGAAGAGCCGTACGACGTTGGCGTGCGGTACGACCACGCCCTTGGGCCGCCCGGTCGAGCCCGACGTGTAGATCACGTAGGCCGGGTTCTCCGGCAGCGGCCGCACGGCCGGTCCCGCCGCAGGCACCTGGCTGTCGCCTTCCCGGGCCCGCAGCGCGTCGAGCGTCAGCCTGCTGCCGGGCGCGCCGTCCAGGTCCTGCGCGGTCTCGGTGACCGTGACCACCGGTGCGGTGTCGGCGAGCATGTACGCGATGCGGTCCGCCGGATAGCCGGGGTCCACCGGCACGTACGCGGCGCCGGACTTGAGCACCGCGAGCAGGGCGACGACGAGGTCCGCCGAGCGCGGCAGCGCGACCGCGACGAAGGTCTCGGGCCCGGCGCCGTGCGCGGCCAGCGCCCGCGCCCAGCGGTCCGCGCGGGCGTCCAGTTCCGCGTAGGTCAGGCGCTCGTCCTGGTGGACGACGGCGACCGCGTCCGGCACGGCCCGCGCGCGGGCCGCGAACAGCTCGGGCAGCGTCGTGTCCGGGGCCCGGTGCGGCACCGGCGCCGGGATCAGCCGCCGCAGCTCCGCGTCGGAGAGGACCCCGATCCGGCCCACCGGCGCGTCCGGCCGCGCCGTGAACGCCTCCAGCACGCGCAGCAGCCGCCCGAAGAGCCGGTCGATCCACGCCGCGTCGAAGAGGTGCGGCTGATAGTCGGCGCGGAACTCCAGCCGGTCGCCGGGCAGGGCGGCGACGCTGATCGGGTAATGCGCCGCGTCCGAGCCGTGCGCGTCGGCCAGTTCCACGTCGCCGACCGCGGCTTCCAGCGCCTCATGGTCGATCGGGAAGTTCTCGTAGACCAGCAGTGTGTCGAAGAGATCGCCGGTGCCGGCGAGTGCCTGGAGGTCGGCGAGGCCCAGGTAGGCGTGGTCGAGCAGGTCGGACTGCTGGTGCTGGATGCGGGCCAGCAGGTCCGCGACGGATTCGGTGGCATCGAGCGTCACCCGGACCGGCAGGGTGTTGATGAACAGCCCGACCATGTCCTCGATGCCGGGGATCTCCGCGGGGCGCCCGGAGACCGTGGTGCCGAAGACCGCGTCGTCGCGTCCGGTCATCCGGCTGAGCACCAGTGCCCACGCCCCCTGGAGCACGGTGTTGACCGTGACCCCCAACTGCCGTGCCAGCGCGTCCAGTTTGCGCGTCAGCTCGGCGGAGGCGCTGACCGCGTACTGCGCGGGCTGCGCCGGGGGCGCCTGTTCCGCCGTCGGGGGCGCGAGCAGGCAGGGCTCGGCGCCGGACAGCACCTCCCGCCAGACCCGCTCGGACGCCGTGCGGTCGCGTCCCGCCAGCCAGGCGAGGTAGTCGGCGAAGGGGCGGACGGGCGGCAGGGCGGAGGCGTCACCGCGCTTCCCGTACAGCTCGAAGAGTTCGCCGGTGACCAGCGGCACCGACCAGCCGTCGAGCAGGATGTGGTGGCTCGTCCACACCAGGCGGTAGCGGTCGCCGCCGAGCCGGATCAGGGTGAAGCGCATCAGCGGGGGCGCGGCCAGGTCGAAGCGGCGTACCCGGTCGTCCTCGACGAACCGGTCCGCGTCCTCCTCCGAGAGCGTCGTCTCCTGCCACGGGGAGGCCACGGTCCCGGCGATGAACTGCACCGGCTGGTCGAAGCCGTGCTGCCGGAAGCCGGCGCGCAGTACGGGGTGGCGCGCGACCAGCGCCTCCACCGCGGCCCGCAGGGCCGGTACGTCGACCTGTCCGCGCAGCTCGAAGATCTGCTGGGTGTTGTAGACGTCCACGCCGTCGGTGTCGTACCGGGCGTGGAAGAACAGGCCTTGCTGGAGCGGCGACAGCGGCAGTACGTCCGTGACGGTCGGGTGCTCGGAGCGCAGGTCGTCCAGCTGCCGCTGGGTGACGGCGACGAGCGGCGCGTCGGACGGGGTCAGGCCGCCGCTGCCGGGCCGCGCGGCGTGGGCCACCAGCGCCTTGAGCGCTTCGAGCCACGCCTCGGCCAGCTCGCGTACGTCCGCCTCGGGCAGGAGACGGGTGGCCCAGCCCCAGTTCGCGACGAGGTACGGGCCGTCCGGCCGGTCCTCGGTCACCGCGTTGACGTCCACGACGTGCGGCAGGGCCATGTCCGGCTCCGCACCGCCGGCCAGGCCGGTGGCTTCGGGAGCGGCCTCCCAGTAGGACGGCCCGTCCGACGGGTCCTCCCCCGAGGCCGCGAACCGGCCGAGGTAGTTGAAGCCGATCTGCGGCTGCGGCAGTCGCGCCAGGGCGTCGGCCGTCCCGGCGTTGAGGTAGCGGAGCAGCCCGTAGCCGATGCCCCGGTCGGGGACGGCGCGCAGCTGTTCCTTGATCTGCTTGAGGGCGGCTCCCGCCGCGGCGCCGCCCTCGGCGGCGTCGGCCGGATCGATGCCGTCCAGGTCCAGCCGTACCGGGTACAGGCTGGTGAACCAGCCGACCGTACGGGACAGGTCGGCGCCGTCGACCAGCTCCTCCTCGCGGCCGTGGCCTTCGAGATCGACCACCACCGCGGGGATGTCGGGCAGGCCACGGCGCCGCCGCCAGGTCAGGACCGCCAGTGCCAGGCCGGTGAGCAGCACATCGTCCACGCCGGCGCGGAAGGCCGCGGGAACCGAGGTGAGCAGCGGGCCGGTCCACTCGGCGGGCAGGGTCACGGCGAGTTCGCCGCCGGTGGCGACGGTGTCCCGCGCCGGGTCGAGCGCGCGGGAGGTGAGGGCGGACGCGGGTCCGCCGAGCGTCCGCTCCCAGAAGTCCCGCTGCCCGGGGTCGGCGGCGCGCTCGGTCAGCTCCCGGGCCCACGTACGGAACGAGGTGGGTACGGGATCGAGGACGCAGCCGCCATCGCCGTCCGACGCGCTCTGCTCCCAGGCGGAGGCCAGGTCGGGCAGCAGGATGCGCCAGGACACGCCGTCCACGGCGAGGTGGTGGATCACCAGGAGGAGCCGTCCCGTGGCGTGCGGTCCGGCGTCGAACCAGACCAGGCGGACGAGCCGGCCGTCTTCGAGGGACAGGGTGCGCTGTGCCGTGGCGGCCGCGTCCTCCAGGGCGTCCAGGAGCCCGTCGGCGTCGGCCGTGGAGACATCCACCCGCTCGACGCACGCGCCCGCGGGCACCGTGCCCCGCGGCGCGATCTCCCAGCTGTCCCCGCGCAGGCGGGACCGGAGTACGTCATGGTGGTCGAGCACCGCCTGGAGCGCGGCGGTCAGCCGGTCGAGCCCCAGCCCGGCGGGGACCTCGACCAGCATCGACTGGTGGAACCCGGCGTAGTGGCGGGACTCCTGGACCATGGAGGCCACGATCGGGGTGAGCGGCACCGGTCCCGTACCGGCGTCCCGGTCCTCGGCCACGCCCAGCGGGCGGTCGCCGGCGATCTGCGCCAGGGCACGCGGGGTCCGGTGCCGGAAGACGTCCCGGGGGCTGAGCACGAGCCCGGCCTTGCGGGCGCGGCCGACGAGCTGGATGGAGACGATGCTGTCGCCGCCCAGGTCGAAGAAACTGTCGTCGATGCCCACCTCGGGAACGCCCAGCACCTCGGCGAACACCTCGCACAGCGCCCGCTCCGTCGCGTCGCGCGGGCCGGTCAGCGGCCGGTCGCCGGTGGTGTCCTGGGCGGGCGCGGGCAGCGCCTTGCGGTCGATCTTGCCGTTGGCGGTCAGCGGCAGCTCGTCCAGCGCCACGACCACGGCCGGAACCATGTAGTCGGGCAGCCGTCCGCCGAGGAAGGACCGCACCTCGTGCCCGTCCGCCGTCCCGACGACATAGCCGACCAGCCGGGTGACGCCCGGCCGGTCCTCCCGTACGGCCACGGTCGCCCGGCTGACTCCGGGGTGCGCCGCGAGTGCCGCCTCGACCTCGCCGAGTTCGACGCGGAAGCCACGGATCTTGACCTGGTCGTCGGCCCGGCCCACGAACTCCAACTGACCGCGCGCGTTCCAGCGCACCACATCACCGGTGCGGTACATGCGCGTGCCCGGTACGCCGTACGGGTCAGCGACGAACCGTTCCGCCGTCAGCCCCGCACGCCCCAGATATCCGCGCGCCAGACCCATCCGCGAGCGCGGTGGACGTCACATCCACCGTCGCCTCCGTCGGCCCGTAGAAGTTGTGGACGGCCACGCCCTCCAGCGCCGCCAGCCGCTCCCACAGTGCCGCACCCAGCGCCTCACCACCGACCAGCAGGGCTTCCGGCCGATGCCCCGTCCCCGTGAACAGCCCCGAGTCCAGCAGGTGCTGCGCGAACGTCGGCGTCACATCCAGCAGATCCAGCTCTTCGGCCACCGCGTACGCACGGAGCAGCTCCGGGTCCCGGCGCGTGGTCTCGTCGATGAAGTGCAGCTCATGGCCCGCCCACATCCACAGCAGCTCGTCCCAGGCCGTGTCGAACGACAGCGACGCCGTCAACGCCACCCGGAAACGCCGCCCGCCCGACACCGGACCGAAGAACTCCGCCTGATGAGCGCGGAGCAGATTCACCACGCTGCGGTGCTCCACCACGACACCCTTGGGGCGGCCGGTCGAACCCGACGTGTAGATCACGTAAGCCGGGCTGGACGGCGACACCGGCGCCACCCGGTCGGACTGCGCCAGGTCCGTGGCGGGGAGTGCGGCGAGCGCCCGTACGGTCTCGGCGTCGTCCAGCAGCAGACGATCCGCTCCGTACGGCAGCTCCCCGGATGCACACGTGGTCAGGGTCAGTACGGGGCGGGAGTCGGCCAGCATGTACGCGATGCGGTCCGCCGGGTACTCCATGTCGACGGGTACGTAGGCGGCGCCGGACTTGAGCACCGCCAGCAGGCCGACGACGGCCTCGCTCGTCCTCGGCAGCGCCGACGCCACCGAGGTCTCCGGTCCGGCGCCCCGCGCGACCAGCAGGCGCGCCAGCCGGTTGGCCCGGGCGTTCAGCTCGGCGAAGGTGAGCCGGCCGCCGGCGCCCACCAGCGCCGTCGCCTCGGGAGTGGCCGCGGCCTGCTCCTCGAACAGCTCGGCCAGGGTGGCCGGGGCGGTCCGGACCTCGGCGCCGCGCCCGGTCTCCAGCAGGGCGGCCCGCGTGTCCGCCGAGTGGATCTCGATGTCGCCGACCGCTGCCCGCGGGTTGTCGGCCATGGCGTCCAGGACCCGCAGCAGGCTGTCGAGCAGCTGGTCCACGCGCTCGGCGTCGAAGAGGTCGGGCCGGTAGTCGGCGCGCAGTTCCAGCTCGGTGCCCGGGATCGCGGCGAGGCTGACCGGGTAGTGCGCGGCGTCCTCGCCCTCGACGCCCCGGATGGACAGTCCGCCGGTCTGCTCGTCGAGGGCCGTGCCGTCCACGGGGTAGTTCTCGAAGACCAGCAGGGTGTCGAAGAGCGCGCCGGTTCCGGCCAGGGACTGGAGCCGGTTGAGGCCGAGGTACTGGTGCGGCATGAGTTCGGTCTGCTGGTGCTGGAGGCGGGACAGCAGCGTGGCGACCGGCTGTTCCGGGTCCGCCGTGACGCGGACCGGCAGCGTGTTGATGAACAGGCCCACCATGGTCTCGACGCCCGGGACCTCGGGCGGGCGCCCGGAGACGGTGCTGCCGAACACCACGTCGTCGCGGCCGGTCAGCCGGCTCAGCAGCACCGCCCAGGCGCCCTGCACGACGGTGTTCAGGGTCAGGCCGTGCCGCCGTGCGAAGGCGGTCAGCGCCTCGGTGCACTCCGCCGTCGCCCGTACCGAGCGCTGTGCGGGCAGTACCGGCGTGTGCCGGCTGTCGTCCGGTACGAGGAGGCAGGGCTCGACGCCCGCGAGCGCCTGCTGCCAGGCGTTCTCGGCGGACTGCCGGTCCTGCTCCGCCAGCCAGGCAAGGTAGTCCCGGTACGGGCGGACCTTCGGCAGGGCGGTGGCGTCCCCGCCCGATGTGTAGAGCTCGAAGAGCTCGCCCACCAGGAGCGGTGTCGACCAGCCGTCCAGCAGGATGTGGTGGCTGGTGAACAGCACCTTGGCCCGGCCACCCGGCAGTGTGATCACGGTGAAGCGCACCAGCGGCGGCTCGCCGAGGTCGAAGCGGCGCAGCCGGTCGGCCTCGACCGCCTCCCCGGCCCGGGCTTCGGCCTCCTCGGCGGGGAGGTGGCTGAGGTCGAGCTGTTCCCAGGGCAGATCGACCCGCGCCGGGACGATCTGGAGCGGCCGGTCCAGGCCGTCGTGCCGGAAAGCGGCACGCAGGTTGGCGTGCCGGTCCAGCAGGATGTGCGCGGCGGTGCGCAGCGCGTCGGCGTCGAAGTCGCCTTCCAGGTCGAAGACGAGCTGGGTGTTGTAGATGTCGGGGCCCTGCTCCTCGAATACGGCGTGGAAGAGCAGGCCCTGCTGGAGAGGTGCGAGCGGCAGTACGTCGGACAGCTCACCAGGGACGGTCGCGGCGAGCGCGTCCAGCTCCTGCTGGCCTAGTCCCGCCAGGGGTACGTCGGAGGGGGTGAGCCCGCCGGCTCCCGGCTGCGCGGCGTGCGCCGCCAGCGCCTTGAGCGCGTCGAGCCACGCCTCGCCGAGGGCTTTCACGTCCGCCTCGGACAGCACCTCACCGGCCCAGCCGACGGTGGCGACCAGTCGCGGGCCGTCCGCGCGGTCCTCGGTGTGGGCGTTGACCTCGATCAGGTGCGGCAGCGGCATGTCGTCGTTGGTGCCGCCGCCGATGCCGGTGGCCTCGGGCGCGGACACCCAGTACGCGTCCCCGGCGGCGTCCTGCGGGCCGCTCGCCGCGAACCGGCCCAGGTAGTTGAAGCCGATCTGCGGCACGGTGCCGCCCGCCAACTGCTCGGCCGTACGCGGGTCGAGGTGGCGCAGCAGGCCGTAGCCGATGCCGTTGTCCGGTACGGACCGCAGCTGTTCCTTGATCCGCTTGAGGGCGGCCCCCGCCGAGGCGCCGCCCTCGGCGGCGTCGGCCAGGTCGATGCCGCCCAGGTCCAGGCGGACCGGGTACAGGCTGGTGAACCAGCCGACCGTACGGGACAGGTCGGCGCCGGGCACGGCCTGCTCCTCGCGGCCGTGGCCCTCCAGGTCCACCAGGACGGCACGCCCGGCGCTCCCCTGGCCCTGCCGCTCCCGCCAGTTGGCAACGGCGATCGCCAGGCCCGTGAGCAGCACGTCGTTGACCCCGGCCCGAAACGCGGCGGGCACCCGGGTGAGCAACGGCGCGGTCCACTGCGCGGGGAGGCTGAGCGTCAGCTCGGCCCCCGTGGTGACGGTGTCGACGGCCGGGTCGAGCGCGCGGGCGCCGAGGAGCGGCTCGGGCTCGGACACCATGGCGCGCCACAGGCCGAGTTCGCCGGACCGCTCCCCCGCCGCCGTCTCCAGGGCACGCGCCCAAGTGCGGAACGACGTACCGACCGGGTCGAGTTCGATTTCCCCTCCCCCGGCGGTCTGTTCCCATGCGCTGCGCAGGTCGGGTAGCAGGATGCGCCAGGACACGCCGTCCACGACCAGGTGGTGAATGGCCAGGAGCAGGCGTCCGGAGGCGTGCGGGCCGGCGTCGAACCATACGGCCCGCACCAGGTCACCGGTCTTCGGGTTCAGCGAGCGCTGCGCCGCCTCGGCCTCGTCCGCCAGGACCGCCAGTAGTGCGTCGGCGTCCGTTCCGGTCACGTCCACGCGCCGTACGGCAGCCCGCACCGCGCCCCGCGGCGCGATCTCCCACGTACCGCCGTCGAGCCGGGACCGGAGTACGTCATGGTGGTCCAGCACCGCCTGGAGCGCGGCGGTCAGCCGGTCGAGCCCCGGTTCGGCGGGGACCTCGACCAGCATCGACTGGTGGAACTGGCCCCAGGGCCCGGCCTGATCGGTCACGGCCACGATCGGCGTCACCGGCACCGGCCCGATGCCCGCCCCGGCCTCCTCCACCACGACCGCGTCCCGGGCGGTGTCCGCGACCGCGGCAAGCGCCTCGACCGTACGGTGGGTGAAGACCTCGCGGGGGCTGAGCACGAGCCCGGCCTTGCGGGCGCGGCTGACGAGCTGGATGGAGACGATGCTGTCGCCGCCCAGGTCGAAGAAGCTGTCGTCCAAACCGACTTCGGGGACGCCCAGCACCTCGGCGAAGAGTCCGGCCAGCAGCCGTTCGGTCTCCGTACGCGGCGCGCGCCCGGAGCGGGTGGCCGATCCGGCGTAGTCCGGCGCGGGGTGGTCCGCGAGGAGGGCCTTGCGGTCGGTCTTGCCGTTGGCGGTCAGCGGCAGCTCGTCCAGCGGGACGACGGCGGCCGGAACCATGTAGTCGGGCAGGCGGTCGGCGAGTGCCTGCCGCAGCCGCGGCCCGTCCGCGTCCCCGACGACGTAACCGACCAGCCGGGTGACATCGCCGTCGGTACGCACCACGACGGCGGCCCGGTCCACACCCGGCAGTGCGGTCAGGGCCGCCTCGACCTCGCCGAGTTCGACGCGGAAGCCACGGATCTTGACCTGGTCGTCGGCCCGGCCCACGAACTCCAGCCGGCCGTGGGCATTCCAGCGCACCACGTCACCCGTGCGGTACATACGGGCACCCGCCGTACCGTACGGATCGGCCACGAACCGTTCCGCCGTCAGCCCCGCACGCCCCAGGTAACCGCGCGCCAGGCCCTCGCCCGATACATACAGCTATCCGCGAGCGCGGTGGACGTCACATCCACCGTCGCCTCCGTCGGCCCGTAGAAGTTGTGGACGGCCACGCCCTCCAGCGCCGCCAGCCGCTCCCACAGCGCCGCACCCAACGCCTCCCCACCGACCACCAAGACGCTCGGCCGGTGGCCTGAGCCGGTGAGCAGCCCGGAGTCCAGCAAATGCTGGGCGAACGTCGGCGTCACGTCCAGCAGGTCGAGGGACTTGTCGAGGGCGTAATCGCGTAGCGCGTCGGGGTCGCGCCGGGTGCGGTCGTCGATGAAGTGCAGTTCGTGGCCTGCCCACATCCACAGCAGCTCGTCCCAGGCCGTGTCGAAGGACAGCGACGCCGTCAGCGCCACCCGGAAACGCCGCCCACCCGACACCGGACCGAAGAACTCCTCCCGATGGGCACGGAGCAGATTCACCACACTCCGGTGCTCCACCACCACACCCTTGGGACGGCCCGTCGAACCCGACGTGTAGATCACGTATGCCGGGCTGGACGGCGACACCGGCGCCCTGTCCTCGCGCCGCACCGCGTCCGTGGCGGCAAGCGCCTGCACGGTCCCGGCGTCATCCAGGACGAGTTCGGTGACACCGGTACCGGATACGGCCTTACGCGTGGCAGCCGTGGTCAGGGTGAGCACCGGGGCGGCGTCGGTGAGCATGTAGCCGATGCGCTCGGCCGGGTACTCGATGTCCACGGGCACGAACGCGGCGCCGGACTTCAGCACTGCCAGCATCGCCACCAGGGCCGAGGAGTCGCGCGGCAGCACGAGGGCGACGCGGGATTCCTGCCGTACTCCCCGGGCCACGAGGAGAGCGGCCAAGCGGTCGGCCCGGACGTCGAGTTCGGCGAAGGTCAGCTCGCCGTCGGCGCAGACCAGCGCGGTGGCGTCCGGCGTGGCCGCGGCCTGCTCCTCGAACAGCCCGGCCAGGGTGGCCGGGGCGGTCCGGACCTCGCTGCCCCGTCCCAGCGCCAGCAGCCGGGTCCGCTCCGGGGCGGGGAGCACGTCCACCCGGCCGACGTACACGTCCGGGTCCTCGGTGATCGCCACGACCGCCCGGACCAGGCGGTCCAGCACCTCCTGGGCCTGCTCCAGCCGGAAGAGGTCGGGGCGGTAGTCGAAGCGGATCTCCAGGTCGTGGCCGGGGACGACGGAGACGCTCAGCGGGTAGTTGGTCGCGTCGTCCGCCGCGACGGCGGAGACCCGCAGGCTGTCCTCCGTGTCGTCGAAGGCGTCCTCGTCGATCGGGTAGTTCTCGAACACCATCAGGGTGTCGAAGAGTTCGCCGCCCGCGAGGGACTGGAGCTGGTTGAGGCCCAGGTACTGGTGGGCGAGCAGCTGGGCCTGCTCGTGCTGGAGGCGCGTGACAAGCTGGGCCAGCGTTTCGGCCGGGTCCAGGCGCAGCCGGACCGGCAGGGTGTTGATGAACATGCCGACGATGTCCTCGACACCGTCCAGCTCGGGCGGGCGGCCCGAGACCGTGGCGCCGAAGACCACGTCGTCGCGGCCGGTGAGGGAGCCGAGGACCAGCGCCCAGGCCGCCTGCACCACCGTGTTGACGGTGACGCCCAGCCCGCGGGCCCGTTCGCCGAGGGCCTTGGTCTCCGCGGCACTCAGTACGGTCACGCACTTGCCCGGCACCACCGAGTCGCGCAGCGCGCCGGCGGGCGCCACCATGCAGGGCTCGGCGCCCGACAGGGCGTGCCGCCAGGCCGCTTCTGCCTCCGTGCGGTCCTGCGCGGCGAGCCAGGACAGGTAGTCCTTGTACGGGCGGACGCCGGGCAGCCCGGACACGTCGCCGTCGCGTGCGTAGATCTCGAAGACCTCGCCGAACACCAGCGGCATCGACCAGCCGTCGAGCAGGATGTGGTGGTGGGTGAAGACCAGCCGGTGCAGCCCGTCCGCGAGCTTGAGGAGCGTGAAGCGCAGCAGCGGGGGCCGGGTCATGTCGAACCGGCGTGTGCGGTCCGCCTCGGACAGCCGCGCGGCCTCGGCCTCGGCCTGTGCCGCCGGGCGGCCCGAGAGGTCGGCCTCCTGCCACGGCACCCGCACGGCGCGGGCGATGAGCTGTACGGTCTCGCCGCTCTTGTTCTGGCGGAAGGCGGCGCGCAGCGCCGGGTGCCGCCGTACGACGGCCTCCACCGACCTGCGGAGCCGCCCGGCGTCCAGTTCGCCGTGGAAGTCGAGGGTCAGCTGGACCGCGTACAGGTCCGCTTCCCGCTCGTCGTACAGGGCGTGGAAGAGCAGCCCCTCCTGGAGGGGTGACAGCGGAAGGAGGTCTTCGATCTTCGACTGCTGCTTCACTCCGCGGTCCCCCAGTCGTCTTCCATGTCGCTTTCGAACTCATCGATGTCGTCCTGGTCCACCTCGACGAGCGAGACGTCGGACGGGGTGAGGCCGCCCGCGTCGGGGCGCTCGGCGTGGCCGAGGAGGGCGCGCAGGGCCGCGAGCCAGCCGTCGGCGAGCCGCCGGACCTCCGTCTCGGACAGCAGCTCGGCGGCCCAGGTCCAGGTGGCGACCAGGACGGGGCCGTCGGGCCGGTCCTCGGTCATGGCGTTGATGTCGATCACGTGGGCCAGTGGCATGTCCGGTTCGCTGCCGCCGCCGGGTTCGCCGATCCAGTACGCGTCCTCGGGCCGCTCGGCCCCGGCCCCGTCCGCCCCGTCCTCGTCCCCGGCGGCGAACCGGCCGAGGTAGTTGAGGCCGATTTCCGGGCGGGCCCGGTCGGCCAGCTGCTCCCCGGTCGCGGGGTTGAGGTGGCGCAGCAGGCCGTAGCCGACTCCGTGGTCGGGGATGGCCCGCAGCAGTTCCTTGACCTGCTTGAGCGCGGTGCCCGCCGCCGGGCCGCCGGCCAGCGCGTCCGCGATGTCGACGCCGTCCAGGGTGAGGGTTACGGGGAAGAGGCTGGTGAACCAGCCGACGGTGCGCGAGAGGTCGGCGCCGTCGACGATGTGCTCCTCGCGGCCGTGGCCCTCCAGCTCGACCGCCACCCCGCCGGGGCCCCGCCAGTCGGCGACGGCCAGGGCCAGGGCGGCCAGCAGCGCGTCGTTGACGCCCGCGTTGAAGACCGAGGGCACCACCGTCAGCAGGGCTTCCGTCCAGCGGGTGGGCAGGGACAGGGTGAGGTCCCGGCCGGTGGCGGCGGTGTCCACCGCCGCGTCCAGCGGGCGGGCGGCCAGCGGCCGGCCTTCTTCCGCGTACTGCTGCCACAGCGGCAGTTCGGTCTCGACGCGTCGCGGGTCGGCGGCGGCGACCCGCAGCTTGGTCGCCCAGGTGCGGAACGAGGTGCCCACCGGCTCCAACGTCACCGCGCCGTCACCGGCCTCCCCGGCCTGTTCCCAGGCGCTGTGCAGGTCGGGCAGCAGGATGCGCCAGGACACGCCGTCGACCACCAGGTGATGGGCGAGGACGAGCAGCCGCCCGGGCCGGTCGGGCCCGGCGTCGAACCAGACGGCCTGGAGCACGCGGCCGTCGGCGGGCGAGAGGCGGCGCTGTGCCGCCAGGTTCTCCCGCTCCATCGCGGCGGTCAGTGCTGCCGCGTCCAGCCCGGCCACGTCCACGCGCGACACGCATGCGTCGGCCCGTACCGCGCCACGGTCCTGGACGGTCCACCGCCCGTCCTCCGCCAGCCGCGACCGCAGTACGGCGTGGTGGTCGAGCAGCGCGTCCAACGCGCGGGCCAGCCGTGCCGCGCCGAGCCCGCCGGGCACGCTCATCAGCATCGACTGGTGGAATTGGGCGTGCGGGCCGCCGTCCGCAAGCATTCCGGTGACGATGGGCGTCAGCGGTACGTCGCCGATCGCGGCGGCGGGGTCCTCGGCCGTGGCGGCGCGCTCGGCCCGGGCGGCGCGGGCCAGTTCCCGGGGCGTCTTGTGCGTGAAGACGTCCCGCGGCGAGATGCCGATGCCGGCCTTGCGGGCGCGGCTGACCAGCTGAATCGAGACGATGCTGTCCCCGCCCAGGTCGAAGAAGCCGTCGTCGGCCCCGACCTCGGGGAGCTTCAGCACCTCGGCGAACAGATCGCACAGGACCCGCTCGGCCCGGGTGCGCGGCGGTTCGCCGGAGGCCGTGACGGCCCCGGCGGGTTCCGGCGCGGGCAGCGCCCTGCGGTCCACCTTGCCGTTCGGGGTCAGCGGCAGCTCCGGCAGGACCACGACCACCGGGGGCACCATGTAGTCCGGCAGCCGCTCCGCCAGGTACGCGCGCAGCTCGGCGGCCTCGCACGGTCCGCCCGCGTAACCGACCAGCCGCCGCTCCCCCGGGCCGTCCTCGCGGACCACGACAGCCGCGTGGGCCACCTCGGGATGTCCGCTGAGCACCGCCTCGATCTCGCCGAGTTCGATGCGGAAGCCGCGTACCTTCACCTGGTCGTCGACGCGCCCGGCGTACTCCAGCCGCCCGCGGTGCCAGCGGACCAGGTCACCGGTGCGGTACATGCGGGTGCCCGGCGCGCCGTGCGGGTCGGCGACGAAGCGCTGGGCGGTCAGGCCGGACCGGCCCAGGTAGCCGCGGGCCAGCCCGGCACCGGTGAGGTACAGCTCGCCCAGCACGCCTTCCGGCACCAGGCGCAGCCGCTCGTCCAGCACGCGGACGCCGGCGCCGGGGATCGGGCGGCCGATCGGCAGCGCCCCGGGCGCGATCTCCTCGTCGGGTTCGACGCGGTGCACGACGCAGCCGACGGTGGCCTCCGTCGGGCCGTACTCGTTGACGACAGCGGCGCCCGGGTGGGCCGTGCGCCACTGGTCCAGCACCTCGCCCACCAACTGCTCGCCGCCTACGACCAGTTCACCGGTCGGCGAGAACGGCCGGGGCAGCACGGTGAGCAGCGGCAGGTGGGCGGGCGTCGCCTTGACGAAGGTCGCGGCGGGACGCCCTGTCACGCCGTCGGTGTCGTCCAGCGGCCCGACGTGCACCCTGCCCCCGCTGATCAGCGGCCCGAACAGGCTGGTGACGGTGAGGTCGAAGGACACCGAGGAGTGCAGCAGGGCCGTCCCGGCGAGCGAGGGGTAGGCCTCGGCGGCCCAGCGCACGTAAGCGGCGAGGGAGTGGTGTTCGATGACCACGCCCTTGGGGCGGCCGGTCGAGCCCGAGGTGTAGATGGTGTAGGCGGGGTGCGCCGGGTGGGGCGCGGGCCGGTCCAGGGCCGTGCCGTCCAGGCCGTCCGCATCCGCCGGACGGACCGCCGGGGGCGCGCCGTCCGCCGGCGGCGGGGTGCCGTCGTCGGTCACGGCGAGCACCGCGGCGGAGTCGGCGAGCATGTAGGCGATGCGCTCGGCCGGGTAGGTGGTGTCGACCGGTACGTACGCGGCGCCGGTCTTGAGCACCGCCAGCGCGGCGACCACCAGGTCCGCGCCCGGCCGCAGGGCCAGGGCCACGAAGGTCTCCGGCCCGGCGCCGCGCCCGGTGAGCAGCCGCGCGAGCCGGTTGGACCGCGCGTCCAGCTCCGCGTAGGTCAGTGCCGCTTCCGGCGTGGACACCGCGACGGCGTCGGGGGCCGCCGCCACCCGGGCCGCGAACAGCTCGGGCACGGTGGGCCGCCGGTCGGCGGGCTCGGGCAGGGCGGTGCCGGTGCCGTCGGCCAGCAGCCGTCCGCGTTCGGCGTCGCCGAGCACGTCGATCCCGGACAGGGGCCGGTCCGGTGCGTCGGTGACGGCGGTGAGCACCCGCTCCAGGCGGTCCAGGACGCCCTGGACCGTGGCGCGGTCGAAGAGGTCGGTGCTGTATTCCAGTTCGCCTTCGATACCGGCCGGGCCGGTGTCGCCCTGGGTCTCCATGACGTGCAGGGTCAGGTCGAACTTGGCGGTACGGGTGCCGAGATCGACCGGTTCCGCGGTCAGGCCGGGCAGATCGAGGTCGGCCGCACTGTTGTTGTCCATCGACAGCATGACCTGGAACAGCGGGTGCCGGGCCATGGACCGGACCGGTTGCAGCACTTCCACCAGCCGCTCGAACGGCACGTCCTGGTGACCGTGCGCGGCGAGGTCACCCTCCCGCACGCGGGCCAGCAGCTCGGTGAACGTGGGGTCGCCGGACAGGTCGGTCCGCAGCACCAGGGTGTTGACGAAGAAGCCCACGGCGTCGTCCAGGGCCTGGTCGGTGCGGCCGGCCACCGGCGTGCCGATGGTCACGTCCGTACCGGCGCCGAGGCGGGACAGGACAGTGGCCAGGGCGGCCCGCAGCACCATGAACACCGAGGCGCCGTTGGCGCGCGCCAGCTCGCGGAGGGCGCCGTGCAGCTGAGGGCTGATGCGGACCGGGACGGTGGCACCGCGATGGCTGAGCACCGCGGGCCGCTGCCGGTCGAAGGGCAGGGTCAGCTCTTCCGGCAGCCCGGCCAGCGCGCCGCGCCAGTGGGCGACCTGCCGGGCGATCGGGCTGTCCGCATCGTCCTCGCTGCCGAGGGTCCGCTGCTGCCACAGGGTGTAGTCGGCGTACTGGACGGGCAGCGGCCGGAACTCCGGCCGCTCGCCCGCGGCCCGCGCGGTGTAGGCGGTGGCGAGGTCGGCGGCCAGCGGCGTCAGCGACCAGCCGTCCGCGGAGATGTGGTGCAGGACCAGGACGAGGACGCAGGTGTCGGGGCCGGTGGTCAGCACCCGGGCCCGTACGGGGATGTCGGTGGTGAGGTCGAAGGCGTGGCCGGCCGCCTCCTCGGCGTACCGCTCCACCTCGCTCTCCCCGACGTCCAGGAACTCCACCTCGGCCTCCGCCTGTTCGGGCGCGAGGACGAGCTGGTACGGGTTTCCGTCGTCGTCCGGGAAGACGGTGCGCAGGCTCTCGTGGCGGGCCACCACGTCCTGGAGCGCGTCCCGCAGCGCCTGCTGGTCCAGCCGCCCTGTCAGCCGCAGTACCAGCGTCAGGTTGTACGTGGCGCCGGGACCCTCGATGCGGTGCAGGAACCACAGCCTGCGCTGCGCGAAGGACAGGGGTGTCCGCTCGGGCCGGGCGACGGGGCGCAGCGGCTCGTGCGTGCCGGTGGCGTCGCCGCAGCGTTCGGCGAGCGCGGCCACGGTGGGCGCTTCGAAGACCGCCCGTACCGACAGGTCCACCTCCAGCGCCGACCGGACCCTGGCGGCCAGCCGGGTGGCGAGCAGCGAGTGGCCGCCGAGGTCGAAGAAGTTGTCGTCGATGCCGACCTCTTCGAGCCCCAGCACCTCGGCGAACGCCTGGCACAGGGTGCGTTCCGTGGCGGTGCGCGGGGCCCGGCGGGCGGTGCCCGTACCGGCGGCGTAGTCGGGCGCGGGCAGGGCCTTGGCGTCCAGCTTGCCGTTCACGGTCAGCGGCAGCTCGGGAAGGGTGATCAGGGCCGCGGGCACCATGTAGTCGGGAAGCCGGGTGGCAGTGAACTCCCGTAGTCCGGCCGTGTCGAGGTCCTCGGTGCCCTGCGGTACGACGTAGCCCACCAGCCGCTTGTCGCCCGGCGCGTCCTCCCGCGCGAGCACGGCGGCCCGGGCGACGCCGGGGTGCGCCTCCAGCGCGGATTCGATCTCGCCGAGTTCGATGCGGAAGCCGCGGATCTTGACCTGGTCGTCGGCGCGGCCGACGTACTCCAGCTCGCCGTCGAAGTTGCGGCGGACCACGTCACCGGTGCGGTACATCCGGGTGCCCGGCGCACCGTACGGGTCGGCGACGAAGCGCTGCGCGGTCAGGTCCGGGCGGCCCAGGTAGCCGCGGGCCAGGCCCGCCCCGGCGACGTAGAGCTCACCGGCCACTCCGGGCGGTGCCAGCCTGAGGTGGCTGTCCAGGACGTAGGCGCGCAGGTCGGGGATGGGCTCGCCGATGAGGCTGGCGGTGGCGTCGGTGACGGCGCGGCGGTCCAGGGCCCGGTAGGTGACGTGCACCGTGGTCTCGGTGATGCCGTACATGTTGACCAGGCGCGGAGCGTCCTCGGCGTGCCGCTCGTACCAGCCCGCCAGGCGCCGCAGGTCGAGCGCCTCGCCGCCGAAGACGACCTGGCGCAGCGCCAGCCGGTCCCCGAGGGCGGGGTGCTCCCGGTCGGTCTGCACCAGCTGGTAGAAGGCGGACGGGGTCTGGTTGAGCACGGTGACGCGCTCGCGCACCAGGAGCTCCAGGAACTCCCGCGGGGCGCGGCTCACCTCGCGGGGGACGACCACGAGACGGCCGCCGGTCAGCAGCGGGCCCCACAGCTCCCATACGGAGAAGTCGAAGGCGTAGGAGTGGAACAGCGTCCACACGTCGCGCGCGTCGAAGCCGAACCAGTGGGCCGTGTGCGTGAACAGCCGGACGACGTTGCGGTGCGGGACCATCACGCCCTTGGGGCGGCCCGTCGAGCCGGATGTGTAGATCACGTACGCCGGGTGGTCCGCTCCTGGTCCGCCGTGGCATTCCGCCGGGTCGAGGTCGTGCCCGTCCAGTGCGGCCAGTTCAGCGGCGGCCTCCGCGCTGTCGAGCACGAACGCCGGTGTACCGCCGGCCACATCCGCGGTGGCCTCCACGGTCAGCGCCAGCACCGGCCGGGTCTCGCCGAGCATGAACGCGATGCGGTCGGCCGGGTAGTCCGGGTCGACGGGCACGTACGCGGCACCGGTCTTGGCCACCGCGAGCAGGGCGACGACGAGGTCCGCCGAGCGCGGCAGGGCGACCGCCACGAAGGTCTCGGGACCGGCGCCGCGCCCGATGAGCAGCCGCGCCAGCCGGTTGGCCCGCGCGTTCAGCTCCGCGTAGGTGAGCGAGACGTCTTCGCAGGTCACCGCGGTGGCGTCGGGGGTTTCCGCCGCCCGCTCCTCGAACAGTCGGGCCGGGGTGCGCGTGTCGGTTCCGGGCAGCTCCGGGCCGGGCGCGGCCAGCAGCTCTTCCCGCTCGCCGGGCAGCAGCGTGTCCAGCGTGCCGACCGGGGCGTCCGGGTCGGCGGTCAGCGTCTCCAGTACGCGGACCAGGCGCCGGACCAGCCGTCCGATCTCCTCCTCGGTGAACAGGTCCGCCCGGTAGTCGGTACGGAACTCCAGCCGTTCGCCGGGGAGGGCCGCGAGGGTGACCGGGTAGTGGGCGGCGTCGCTGATGTCGATGCCCGCCACGGCCAGGCCGTCGTCCGGGCCGGGCTCCAGGACCCCGTCGCCGTCCAGCGGGTAGTTCTCGAACACGAGCAGCGTGTCGAAGAGTTCCGCGCCGCCGACCAGCGACTGGAGTTCGGCCAGCCCGAGGTACTGGTGGTTCATCAGGTCGGACTGTTCCCGCTGTACGCGGGTCAGCAGGGCGGCGACCGACTCGGCGGGGTCGAGGCGCACCCGTACCGGCAGGGTGTTGATGAACAGGCCGACCATCGTCTCGATGCCGGGGATGTCGGCCGGGCGGCCGGAGACGGTGGTGCCGAAGACGATGTCGTCGCGGCCGGTCAGCCGGCCCAGCAGCAGCGACCAGGCGCCCTGGACCACGGTGTTGACGGTGATCCCCAGGCGCCGGGCCAGCTGCCCGAGCCGTACGGTCAGCTCCCGGGACGCGGTGTGCGCGAAGCTGTGCGGAGCGACCTGGGCGTGCTCCGTCGTGGACGGGGCGAGCCGGACCGGCTCGGCACCGGCCAGGGCCTCGCCCCACACCTTCTCCGCAACCGCGCGGTCCTGCCCGGCCAGCCAGGCGAGGTAGTCCGAGAACGGCGCGACCGGCGGCAGGGCGGACACGTCCGCGCCGGAGCGGTAGAGCGCGAACAACTCCTCGACCACGAGCGGCATCGACCACCCGTCCACCAGGATGTGGTGGTTGGTGAACATGAACCGGTGATGGCCGTCGGACAGCCTGGCCAGGGTGAAGCGCACCAGGGGCGGGGTGCTCATGTCGAAGCGGGCCGTGCGGTCGGCCTCGGCCAGTTCCTCCGCCGCCTCGGCGCGCGCCTCCTCGGGGAGGGTGCTCAGGTCCGCGTCCCGCCACGGGAGCGGGGCCTCGGCGGGAACGATCTGGACCGGCGCGTCCAGGTCCTGCTGCCAGAACGCGGCGCGCAGGTTGGGGTGGCGGTCCAGCAGGGCCCGGGCGGCGTCCTTCAGGGCCGCGGCGTCCAGCGGGCCCCGCAGGTCGAAGACGACCTGGGTGTTGTAGACGTCCACGCCGTCCTCGTCGTACGAGGCGTGGAACAGCAGGCCCTCCTGGAGGGGGGACAGCGGCAGCACGTCCACCGTGCCCGGGCGGGCCTCGGCGATGGTGTCCAACTGGTCCTGTGACAGTCCGGCCAGCGGGACGTCCGAGGGGGTCAGGCCCGCGGAGGCCCCGCCCCGGGCGTGCTCCACGAGGGCGCGCAGCGCGGCGAACCAGCCGTCGGACAGCCGCCGGACATCCTCCTCGGCCAGCACGTCCTTCGCCCACGCCCAGGAGGTGACCAGGCGGGTGCCGTCGGAGCGCTCCTCGGCCGTGGCGTTGATCTCGATGAGGTGCGCGAGGGTGAGCCGGGCCGCGGTGGCGGTGCCGTCCCCGTCGCTCCGGTCCGCCGCGGTGTCCTCCTCGGACACCGGCATCCAGTACGTGTCCGCCTCGGCGCCGCTCTCCACGGCGAACCGGCCCAGGTAGTTGAAGCCGATCTGGGCCTGCGGCAGGGCGGCGAAGACCGGGGAGGTCTGCGGGTTGAGGTGGCGCAGCAGCCCGTAGCCGATGCCGTTGTCGGGGATCTGCCGCAGCTGTTCCTTGACCGTGCGCAGTGCGGCACCGGCCGCCGGGCCCGCCGTCAGGGCCTCGGCGACGTCGATGCCGTCCAGGTCGAGGCGGAGCGGGAAGAGGGTGGTGAACCAGCCGACCGTACGGGACAGTTCCGCGCCGTCGGCGACCTGCTCCTCGCGGCCGTGGCCCTCCAGGTCGACCAGCAGCGCCCCGCCGTCCTGCCGCCAGGCGGCCAGCGCCAGGGCGAGGGCGGTCAGCAGCACGTCGTTGACCGAGGCGTTCAGCGCTGCCGGTACGTCGGTGAGCAGCGGCTCGGTCCAGTCGGCGGGCAGCACGTGGCTGGTCTCGACGGCGGGCGTGCCGTCGGGCACCGGCCCCTGGTGCAGCGGCCGGACGCCGGTCAGCTGCTGTTGCCACATCGGCAGCTCCGCACCGATACGGCCGATGTCCGAGGCGGCCAGCTGGAGTTGCTGGGCCCAGGTACGGAAGGACGTGCCGACCGGCTCCAGCGTGATCGCGCCACCGGTCGCGGTCTGTTCCCAGGCGGCGGCCAGGTCCGGGAGGAGGATGCGCCAGGACACGCCGTCCACCGCCAGGTGGTGGATCACGATCAGCAGTCGTCCGGCGGCCTGCGCGCCGGCGTCGAGCCACACCGCGCGGACCAGCGAGCCCTGTTCGAGGGACAGCTGTTGCTGGGCGGCCTCGGTGTGCTCGTCCAGCAGCCGGGACAGGTGGGCGGGGTCCGCTCCGGACACGTCGATGCGGGTGACGCAGTCCCGCGCCTGGACGCTGCCGCGCGGGGCCACCTCCCACAGCGGGATGCCGGCCACCGTCACCAGCTTCGAGCGCAGCACGTCGTGGTGGTCGAGGACCGCCTGCACGGCCCGGGCGAGCCGGTCCGTGCCCAGCTCCGGCGGCACGCTCACCACCATCGACTGGCTGAACCGCGGGAACCACGCGGCCCCGGTGAACGCCTGCACGATCGGGGTCGCGGGTACGCCCCCGATGCCGGCGCCCGAATCCTCGCTCACCGTCTGCTGCTCCTCGTTCGTCGCTACCGCCGCCAGTGCTTCGACGGTCTTGTGGGTGAACACATCGCGCGGGCTGATCACCAGTCCGGCCTTGCGGGCGCGGCTGACCAGCTGGATGGAGACGATGCTGTCGCCGCCGAGGTCGAAGAAGCTGTCGTCGATCCCCACCTCGGGGACGCCCAGCACCTCCGCGAACACCTCGCACAGGGCCCGCTCCGTCGCGTCGCGCGGCCCCCGTCCCGAGCGGCCCGCTTCGGCTGCGAAGTCCGGGGCGGGCAGCGCGGCGCGGTCGAGCTTGCCGTTGACCGTCAGGGGCAGCTCGGGGAGCGCGACGAACGCGGCGGGCACCATGTGGCGCGGCAGCCGGGCCGCGGTGGCGTCCCGCAGTCCGGCGGACGCGGCGGTGCTGCCGGGGGCCGGCACCACGTAGGCGACCAGCCGCTTGTCGCCGGGGCTGTCCTCGCGCACCACCACGGCCGCCTGCGCGACCTCGGCGAGCTCGCCGAGCACCGCCTCGATCTCGCCGGGCTCGACACGGAAACCACGGATCTTGACCTGGCCGTCCGCCCGGCCGATGAACTCCAGCTCGCTCTGTCCATCCCAGCGGACCAGGTCACCGGTCCGGTACAGCCGGGCTCCCGGCGGCCCGAACGGGTCGGCCACGAAGCGCTGCGCGGTCAGGCCGGGGCGGCCGAGGTAGCCGCGGGCCACCCCGGAGCCGCCCACGTACAGCTCGCCCACGGTGCCGTCGGGCACCAGCCGCAGCGCGTCGTCCAGGACGTACACCCGGGTGTTGGCCACCGGGTGGCCGATCGGCACCCCGCCGTCGGCCGCCAGGGGCGCGCTCATCGTGGCGCAGACCGTGGTCTCCGTGGGCCCGTAGGCGTTGATCAGGGTGTGCTGCCGCGTCCAGCGGGTGACCAGGTCCGGCGCGCAGGCTTCACCGCCGACGATCAGGGTCGTACCCGCCGGGACCCGGTCGGTGCGCAGCTGGGCCAGGACGGCCGGCGGCAGGGTCGCGTGGGTGATGCGCTGCTCGGTCAGCAGCCGCTCCAGCGGCTCGCCCGGGGCGCGCTGCTCCGCGTCGGCGACGACCAGCGTCGCTCCGGTCAGCAGCCCCATGCAGGTCTCCCACACCGAGGCGTCGAAGCTCGCCGAGGCGAACTGGAGCACCCGGCTGCCGGGTCCCGCGGTGAGCCGTTCGGCGTGGGTGGCTGCCAGGCTCGCGAGACCGGTGTGCTGCACGACGACGCCCTTGGGGCGGCCGGTGGAGCCGGAGGTGTAGATGACGTAGGCCGCGTCGGAGGGCCGGGCGGGCGCGCGGCGGTCGGCGTCGGTCAGGTCCGTACCGGCGAGGCCGGCGAGCGCTTCGGTCACCTCCGGCGCGTCCAGGACCAGGCGCGGTACGCCGCCGAGGGCGTGGTCCGTGCCGTCGAGGGCGATGTCCGCGCCGTCGAGCGCGGCGGCCGTGGCGGAGGCGGTCAGCACCAGGTGCGGGCCGCTGTCCTTGAGCAGGTAGGCGATGCGCTCGGCCGGGTAGTCGGGGTCGACGGGCACATAGGCGGCGCCCGCCTTGAGGACCGCGAGCACGGCGACGGCCAGTTCGCTGCCGCGCGGGAGGGCGAGCGCGATGTGGCGGCCCGGTCCGGCGCCCCGGCCGACGAGCAGCCTGGCGAGCCGGTTGGCCCGCGCGTTCAGTTCCCCGTACGTCAGCTCCTCCGCGGAGAAGACGAGGGCCGTGGCGTCCGGCGCCTCCGCTACCCGGGCCTCGAACAGCTCGGGCAGGGTCGCCTCCGGCACCGCGAGTGCGGTGGCGTTGCGCCCGGTCAGCAGGGTGCGGCGCTCGTCGTCGGCGAGCAGCCCGAGCGCGGCCAGGGGGATGTCCGGCGCGTCGGTCATGGCCCGCAGCACCCGCAGCAGGCGCCCGATCAGCGTGCCGACGGCCTGCCGGTCGAGTACGTGCGGCTGGAAGTCCACCCGGAACTCCAGCTCCGCGCCGGGGATCACCGCGACGCTGACCGGGTAGTGGGCGGCGTCCTCGCCGCCCACCGCGGACACCGCGAGGCCCGGTACGGCCTCCTGGAGCGCCGCCCCGTCCAGCGGATAGTTCTCGAACACCATGAGGGTGTCGAACAGCTCGCCCGCGCCCGCCAGGGCCTGCAGCCGGGGCAGCCCGATGTGCTGGTACGGCATGAGCGCGGTGTGCTGCTCCTGGAGCTGCCGCAGCAGGTCGCCGACCGGACGGGACGGGTCGATGTCCACCCGTACCGGCAGGGTGTTGATGAACAGGCCCACCATCGTCTCGACGCCGGGCAGTTCGGCCGGACGCCCGGACACCGTCGAGCCGAAGACCACGTCCCGGCGTCCGGTGTACCAGCCGATCAGCACGGCCCAGGCGCCCTGGACCACGGTGTTGACCGTGACGCCGAGGCGCCGGGCCAGTTCCTCCAGCGCCCCGGTCAGCCCGGTGTCCGCGGTGGCCAGGTACTGGGCGGGCACGGCGGGCGGCTGCTCGTTCCCGGGGGCGAGCAGGCACGCTTCGACGCCGGCAAGCCGCTGCCGCCAGGCGTCCTCGGCCGCGTCCCGGTCCTGCCCGGCGAGCCAGGTCAGGTAGTCCTTGAACGGACGCACCGCGGGCAGCAGATCGGCCCCGGCCGCGTACAGGTCGAAGAGCTCACCGAACAGCAACGGCATCGACCAGCCGTCGAGCAGGATGTGGTGGCTGGTGAACAGCAACCGGTGCCGGTCGGAACCCAGTTGGAGAAGGGTGAACCGCAGCAAGGGCGGCTCGGTGACGTCGAAGCGGCGGGCGCGGTCGGCCTCGGTGAGGGTACGGGCCTCGGCCTCGGGGTCCGGGTGTCCGGTGAGGTCGATCTCCTGCCACGGAACGTCGATTCGGTCGGGAATGAGCTGCACCGGCCGGTCGAGGTCCCGCTGCCAGAAGGCGGCGCGCAGGTTGGCGTGCCGTTCGAGCACGATCCGGGCCGCGTTCCGCAGCCGGTCCCGGTCCAGCTCCCCTTCGATGTCGAGTTCCAGCTGGGTGTTGTAGAGGTCGACACCCTCGCTCTCGTAGAGGGCGTGGAAGAGCAGCCCCTCTTGGAGGGGTGACAGCGGCAGCACGTCGGCGGTGGTGGCGGGCAGCGCCTCCAACTGGTGCTGGGTGAGACCGACCAGCGGTACGTCGGAGGGGGTCAGGCCGCCCGCGCCCGGCTGTCCGGCGTGCTCCACCAAGGCGCGCAGCGCCTCGAAGAACACCTCGCCCAGGCGCTGCACCTCCGGCTCGGACAGCAGCCCGGCCGCCCAGCCCCAGTCGGCCACCAGGACCGGGCCGTCGGCACGGTCCTCGGTGTGCGCGTTGAGTTCGAGGGCGTGCGGCAGCGGCATCGCGTCGTCGGCGCCGCCGCCGATGCCGGTGGATTCGGGGGCGGTGACCCAGTACTGGGGCGCGTCCTGATCGGTGGCAGCGTCGAAGCGTCCGAGGTAGTTGAAGCCGATCTGCGGGGCCGGGGCCGAGGACAGGGCCTCAGCGGTTTCCGGGTTCAGGTGGCGCAGCAGCCCATAGCCGATGCCGTGATCGGGGATGGCCCGCAGCTGCTCCTTTACGCGCTTGAGCGCCACCCCGGCCGCCGCGCCGCCCCGGAAGGCGTCCTCGACGTCAACGCCGTCCAGATCCAGGCTTACGGGGAAGAGACTGGTGAACCAGCCGACCGTACGGGACAGATCCGCGCCCGCGACCAGCTGCTCTTCGCGGCCGTGGCCCTCCAGGTCCAGCACGAGGCCCGAACCGGCACCCCGCCACCGCACCACGGCCAGCGCCAGCGCCGTAAGCAGCACGTCGTTGACGCCCGCCCGGAACGCCGCCGGAACCGTCGTCAGCAGCGGCTCCGCCCACCGGGCCGGCAGCGAGAGCTCCAGCTCCCGGGCGGTGGCGACGGTGTCCCGTGCCGGGTCCAGCGCCCGCGAACCCAAGGGCACACCGGCATCCGTCAACTGTGTCGTCCAGAGCGGCAGTTCAGAGGTGAGGCCAGCCGCAGCCTGCCGCAACCCCCGCGCCCACGTACGGAACGACGTACCGACCGGGTCCAGCACCACCGGCCGGCCGGTCCCCGCCTGCTCCCACGCGCTCTCAAGATCCGGCAGCAGAATGCGCCACGACACCCCGTCCACGGCCAGGTGGTGGACGGCCACCAGAAGACGGCCCGAACGCAGCGGCCCGGCATCGCACCACACGAACCGGACAATGCGGCCGTGGGCCGGGGACAGCCACTGCTGCGCGGCCCGCCCCTGCTCCTCCAGTACGGAGGCCGGAGACGCGCCGTCGGCTTCGGGCACCTCGACGCGGACCACGCAGTCACGGGCCCGGACCGCCCCGCGCGGGACGATCTCCCACACCCGGTCGTCGCCGAGCCGGGAACGCAGCGCGTCGTGCCGGTCCAGGAGCGCCTGTACGGCGGTGAGCAGCCGGTCGTGGCCCAGCTGCGCGGGCACCTCGACCACCATCGACTGGTAGTAGTGCGCGAAGGTGTGCGCCGCCTGTCCCGTCTCGGCCAGGGTCGCGGCGACGATGGGGGTCAGCGGTACCTCGCCCAGGGCCGCGCCCGGGTCCTCGGCACCGGTCTCCGGCACCGGCCGCGCGACGGGGGCCAGCCCTTCGACGGTGCGGTGGGTGAACACCTCGCGCGGGCTGATCACCAGCCCGGCCTTGCGGGCGCGGCTGACCAGCTGGATGGAGACGATGCTGTCGCCGCCGAGGTCGAAGAAGCTGTCGTCGATGCCGACCTCCGGCACCCCCAGCACCTCCGCGAACACCTCGCATAGCACCCGCTCCACCGCATCGCGCGGCGGCTTGCGCACACCCGAGAGCACCGCACCGTAATCCGGCGCCGGGAGCGCCCTGCGGTCGAGCTTGCCGTTCGCCGTCAGGGGGAGGACGGGCAGCGTGACGAAGGCCGCCGGGACCATGTAGTCGGGCAGCACGTCCGCCACCGCCGCGCGTACGGCGGCCAGGTCCGGTTCCGGTGCCGCGGGCACCAGGTAGGCCACCAGCCGCCGGTCCCCGGGGCCCTCCTCGCGGACGGTCACCGCGGCCTGCGCGACCGCGTCCAGGCCCGCCAGGACGGATTCGATCTCGCCGGGCTCGATACGGAACCCGCGGATCTTCACCTGGTCGTCGGCGCGGCCCAGGAACTCCAGGTGGCCGCGTTCCGTCCAGCGCGCCAGGTCGCCCGTACGGTACATACGGGCCCCCGGCCCGCCGAACGGGTCGGCGACGAACCGTCCCGCGGTCAGCCCGGGACGGCGCAGATAGCCGCGGGCCAGGCTCGCGCCCGCGACGTACAGCTCGCCGGTCACCCCCGGCGGCACCGGACGCAGGGCCGCGTCCAGCACGTAGGCGCGGGTGCCGGTGACCGGCCGGCCGATCGAGGGCCAGTCGGACGCGCGCAGTTCGGTGACGACGGAGTCGACCGTCGCCTCGGTCGGGCCGTAGCAGTTGTACGCCGTCACGTCGGGCAGCCCGGCCAGCTCCGCCCACAGCGCCTCGCCCAGGGCCTCGCCGCCCAGGCTGAGCACGGACGGCCGGTGCCGCGGGTCGCGCAGCAGACCGCTGTTGACGACGTGCTGCGCGAAGGTCGGGGTCAGGTCCAGGAAGTCGATCTTCTCGGCGACGACATGGGCGGTCAGGGCCGCCGGGTCGCGCCGTACCTCGTCGTCGATCAGGTGCAGTTCATGGCCGAGGAGCAGCGCCAGCAGCTGGTCCCAGGAGGTGTCGAAGGAGATGGAGGCGGTCAGCGCCAGCCGGAGCGGTCCGCCGCCCGGCGCGGCGAGCAGTCCCCCGCGGTGCGCGTGCAGGAGGTTGGCCACGCTGCGGTGCTCGATGACCACGCCCTTGGGGCGGCCCGTGGAGCCGGAGGTGTAGATGACGTACGCGGGGTGCTCCGGGCGCAGCGGGCGAAGCCGGTCGGTGTCACCCGGGTCGGTGTCCGCGAGCGCGCCGAGCGCGTCGGCCGTGCCGGGGCCGTCGAGCACCACCTGCGGCACGTCCGGCACCAGAGCGCTCGTCTCCCCGGTGACCAAGGCCAGCACCGGCTGCGCGTCTTGGAGCATGTACGTGATGCGGTCCACCGGATAGTCGGTGTCCACCGGCAGGTAGGCCGCGCCGCTCTTGAGTACGGCCAGCAGGCCGACGATCAGGTCCGTGGTCCGCGGCAGGGCGAGCGCCACCACAGTCTCGGGTCCGGCGCCACGCTCGGCCAGGAGCCGGGCCAGGCGGTTGGCGCGGGCGTTCAGCTCGGCGTAGGTGAGCCGCGCCGTACCGTCGGCCGCGGTGTCGCCGGAACCGGCCGGTGCGACCAGGGCGGTGCTGCCGGAGTGCCCGGCCGCTGCGGCCTCGAACAGTTCCCCGACGGTGGCCGCGGACGCCGGTGCCCCGGCACGCGTCCAGTCCGCCAGCCGCCGGGTCTCCTCGTCCGTGAGGATGTCGATGGCGCCGACCGGCCGCCCGGCGTCGGCCGTCATCGCCTCCAGCACCAGCAGCAGCCGCTGGAAGATCAGGTCCAGCTGACCGGCGGTGAACAGATCGGGCCGGTAGTCGACCCGGAACTCCAGCTCGTCGCCGGGCAGTACGGCGATGCTGACCGGGTAGTGCGCCGGGTCCTCCCCGTCCACGTACGACAGGGAGAGGTCACCGGTCGCCTCTTCGAGCGCGGCGGCGTCCAGCGGGTAGTTCTCGAAGACGAGCAGGGTGTCGAAGAGGTCGGGCGCCGGGCCGCCGGTGGTGCCGCCGGCCGCGGCCAGCGACTGGAGCCGGGCCAGGCCCAGGTGCTCGTACGGCATCAGCTCGGCGCTCTGCGCCTGGAGGCGGCGCACCAGGTCCGCGACCGGCTCGGCCGGGTCGATGAGCAGCCGGACGGGCAGGGTGTTGATGAACAGCCCCAGCATGTCCGCCACCCCGTCGATCTCGGCGGGGCGTCCGGAGACGGTGGTGCCGAAGACGACGTCCTGGCGGTGGGTGAGCCGTCCCAGCAGCACCGCCCAGGCGGCCTGCACCAGCGTGTTGGGGGTGACGCCCAGCCGCCGGGCCTGTTCGCCGACCGCCGCCGTGAGTGCGGCCGGGGCGCGGGTGACGTGATGCTCGGGCAGTACGGGCGTCAGCGGGCCCGCCTCGGGCGCGACGAGGCAGGGCTCGGCCCCGGCCAGTGCCGTACGCCACGCCGCTTCGGCGGCCTCGGCGTCCTGCCCGGCCAGCCAGCCCAGGTAGTCGGAGAACGGGCGGACCTGGGGCAGCGCCGAGGCGTCGGCGCGCTTGCCGTACAGCGCGAACAGCTCGCCCACGAGGAGCGGGGTGGACCAGCCGTCGAGCAGGATGTGGTGGCTGGTGAGCAGCAGCCGGTGGTGCTCGGCGGCCAGCTTGAGGACGGTGAAGCGGATCAGCGGCGGGGCGTCCATGGAGAACCGCCGGTGCCGGTCGGCCTCGATGACACGGGCCGCCTCGGCCCCGGCGTCCGGCGCGGTGGTCAGGTCGATGTCCTGCCAGGGGACCTCCGCCTGCCCGAGGACGACGGAGACGGGGTGCTTCAGGTCGCGCTGCACGAAGCCCGCCCGCAGGTTCGGGTGGCGGTCGAGCAGGCCCTGCGCGGCGCGCCGCAGCAGGCCGGTGTCCAGGGCGCCGTGCAGGTCGAACACGAGCTGGGTGTGGTAGATGTCCACGCCCTGCTCGTCGTAGAGGGAGTGGAAGAACATGCCCTCCTGGAGCGGGGACAGCGGCAGCACGTCGACGGTGCCGGGCACCTCGGCGGTGATCGCGTCCAGCTGCCCGGAGGTCAGCCGGACCAGGGGCACGTCGGAGGGCGTCAGACCGCCGGCGCCCGGCTGTTCGGCGTGGGTGACCAGCGCCTTGAGCGCGTCGAACCAGTCCTCGCCGAGCCGGCGCACCGCGGCCTCGGGCAGCAGCCGGGAGGCCCAGCTCCAGTTGACGACCAGGCGCGGCCCCTCGGCGTCGTCCTCCGTGAGCGCGGTGATCTCGACGGTGTGCGGCAGCGGCATCGCGTCGTCGGCGCCGCTGCCCTCCAGGCGGGTGGCCTCGGGCGCGGTGACCCAGAACTGCGGTGCGTCCTGGGCGGAGGGCGCGTCGAAGCGTCCGAGGTAGTTGAAGCCGATCTGCGGGGCGGGGGTCGAGGACAGTACGTCTTCGGTTTCCGGGTTCAGGTGGCGCAGCAGCCCGTAGCCGATGCCGTGATCGGGGATGGCCCGCAGCTGCTCCTTTACGCGCTTGAGCGCCACCCCGGCCGCCGGACCGCCCCGGAAGGCGTCCTCGACGTCAACGCCGTCCAGGTCCAGGCTTACGGGGAAGAGGCTGGTGAACCAGCCGACCGTACGGGACAGGTCCGCGCCCGCGACCACCTGCTCCTCACGCCCATGCCCCTCCAGGTCCAGGACCAGGCCCGAACCGGCACCCCGCCACCGCACCACGGCCAGCGCCAGTGCCGTAAGGAGCACATCGTTGACGCCCGCGCGGAACGCCGCCGGAACCGTCGTCAGCAGCGGCTCCGCCCACCGGGCCGACAGCGAGGTCAGCCACTCCCGCTCGGTGTCGGCGGTGTCCACCGCCGGGTCCAGGGCCCGGTCCCCGAGCAGCGGGTCGGGCAGTGCGGTCTGCCGCTGCCAGAGGCCCAGTTCGGCCGCCACGCGCTCCGGTTCCGCCGCGGCCCGGCGCAGGCCCTGCGCCCACGTACGGAAGGACGTGCCGACCGGGTCCAGGACGACCGGACGGCCGGTCCCCGCCTGCTCCCAGGCGCTCTCAAGGTCCGGCAGCAGGATGCGCCACGACACGGCGTCCACCACGAGGTGGTGGAGGGCGAGCAGCAGCCGCCCGGTCGCCCGGTCCCCGGCATCGAACCAGATCGCCCGGACGGCCCGACCGTCCTCAAGGGAGAACCAGTCGTGGACGGCCGAGGCATGCGTCTCGATGAAGGAGGTCAGGTCCTCGCCCGGGACGCCGGTGATGTCCACCCGCTCCAGGCAGTCGGCGGCCCGTACGGTGCCGCGCTCCCCGACCGTCCAGACCGGGCCGTCCGCGGTGTGCGTCAGCCGCGACCGCAGGACGTCGTGGTGGTCGAGCACCGCCTGGAGGGCGGTGACGAGCCGGTCCTCGCCCGCGTGCGCCGGGATCTCCACCAGCATGGACTGGTGGAACCGCGCCCAGGGCCCGGCCTGGTCGGTGGCCAGCACGATGGGGGTGAGCGGGACCTGGCCCAGGGCCGCGCCCGGGTCCTCGGTCCGGGCCTCCGCCACCGGCTGCGCGACCGGCGCCAGCGCCTCGACGGTGCGGTGGGTGAACACCTCGCGCGGGCTGATCACCAGTCCGGCCTTGCGGGCCCGGCTGACCAGCTGGATGGAGACAATGCTGTCGCCGCCGAGATCGAAGAAGCTGTCGTCGATGCCGACCTCAGGCACCCCCAGCACCTCCGCGAACACCTCGCACAGCGCCCGCTCCACCGCAGTGCGCGGCGGCTTGCGCACACCCGAGAGCACCGCACCGTGATCCGGTTCCGGCAGGGTCTTGCGGTCCACCTTGCCGTTCGCCGTCAGCGGCAGCTCGTCCAGCGCGACGAACGCGGCCGGCACCAGGTAGTCGGGCAGCCGGGAGCGCAGGAAGGCGCGCAGCTCGTCGCCGGTCGGCGTGCCGGGCTCGCGGGGTACGAAATAGGCGGCGAGGGAGGTGCCGGACGGGGACGGCAGCGCCAGTACGGCGGCCTGCGCGACCTCCGGGTGGGCCGCGGCGGCCGTCTCGATCTCGCCCAGTTCGACGCGGAAGCCGCGTACCTTCACCTGGTCGTCGGCCCGGCCCAGGAACTCCAGCTGACCGCGTTCCGTCCAGCGCACCAGGTCGCCCGTACGGTACATACGGCTCCCCGGCCCGCCGAACGGGTCGGCGACGAACCGCCCCGCGGTCAGCCCGGGACGGCCCAGGTAGCCGCGGGCGAGCCCGGCCCCGGCGACGTACAGCTCACCCGGCACGCCCTGGGCGACCAGGTTGAGCGCGGCGTCCAGCACGTACACCCGCGCACCGGCCACCGGGCGGCCGATGGTGAGCCGTCCCTCCGTGGCCAGTTCGGCGAAGGTGGCGTCCACGGTGGTCTCGGTGGGGCCGTAGAAGTTGAAGACGGACAGGCCGTCGCAGTCCGCCAGCCGCTGCCGCAGCGGCTCTCCCAGGGCCTCGCCGCCGAGGACCAGCGTGCCGGGGCGGTGGTCCCGGCCGTCGAAGAGGCCGGTGTCCACGACGTGCCGGGCGAAGGAAGGGGTGAGGTCGAGCAGGTCGATGCGGTGGGCGGTGGCGTAGTCGCGCAGCGCGTGCGGGTCGCGGCGCGTCTCGTCGTCGATCAGGTGCAGTTCGTGCCCCGCCCACATCCACAGCAGCTCGTCCCACGAGCTGTCGAAGCCGACGGCCGCCGTCAGCGCGATCCGGTGGCGCGGGTGCCCGGAGCGGGCCACCAGCGGGCCGAAGAACTCGGCCTGGTGGGCGTGGAAGAGGTTCACCACACTGCGGTGCTCGATGACCACGCCCTTGGGCGTGCCCGTGGAGCCGGAGGTGTGGATGACGTACGCGGGGTGGGCCGGTGCCAGGGGCGCGGTGCGGTCGGTGTCGGTGAGGTCGGAGCCGTCCAGGGCCGCGAGGCGGCGTACGGTGTCCGGCTCGTCGAGTACGAGGTGCGGCAGGCCGCTGCCGGCCAGCGCACCGGCCGTGGCACCGCAGGCCAGTACGGCGACCGGCGTGGTGTCACGGACCAGGAACTCCAGGCGTTCCGCGGGCTGTCCGGCGTCGATCGGCAGGTAGGCGGCGCCGGACTTCAGCACCGCGAGCAGGCCGACGATCAGGTCGGCGGAGCGCGGCAGGTTCAGCGCGACGGTCCGTTCGGGCCCGGCGCCGTGCTCGGCCAGCAGCCTGGCCAGCCGGTTGGCACGGTCGTTCAGCTCCCTGAAGGTCAGCCGGGTGTCCGCGCAGACCACCGCGGTCGCGTCGGGGTCCCGGGTCACCGCGGCTTCGAAGAGGGCGGGCAGCGTTCCGGTGGGCACGGTGCGCGCGGTGCCCTGCCAGTCGCCCAGCAGCACCGCGCGCTCCTGAGGACCGAGCAGGTCGAGTCCGCTGAGCGGCGTGGCGGGCTGCGCGGCAGCATGCGTCAGGATCCGTACGAGGCGGTCGAGCAGCGCGCGGGCGGTGGACTCGTCGTAGAGGTCGGTGGCGTACTCCAGCTCACCGTGCAGGCCCGCGGGGGCGCCGTCCGGACCGTGGGTCTCGGCGAGGCTGACGGTGAGATCGAACTTGGCCACCGTGTTGGCGAGCGGGTACGGGCTCACCTCCAGCCCGGCGAGGTCGGCGCCGGTGTCCCCGGTCGTCTCCCAGGACAGCATGACCTGGAAGAGCGGGTGCCGGGCGGGTGAGCGGACCGGGTCGGCGAGTTCCACCATGCGCTCGAAGGGCAGCTCCTGGTGGGCGAAGGCGGCGAGGTCGGCCTGCCGGACGCGGTCCAGGAGCTCGGTGAAGGCCGGGTCGCCCGAGGTGTCGGTACGCAGCACCAGCGTGTTGACGAAGAACCCGACCGCGTCGTCCAGCGCCTGGTCCGTACGGCCCGCGACGGGGCTGCCGATCGGGATGTCGTCCCCGGCCCCGTGCCGGGACATCAGCCCGGCCAGGGCCGCCTGCACCACCATGAACACACTCGCCCGGCGGCCGCGGGCCAGCTCCGCGAGGGCGGCGTGCAGCTCGGCGCCGAGCGCGATGGGCAGACTGCGGCCCCGGTGCGAGGCGCGGGCGGGCCGCGGCCGGTCGGCCGGCAGCGTGACCTCTTCGGGCAGCGCCCGCAGCGTCGCGTCCCAGTAGTCGGCCTGCCGGGCCAGGGTGCTGTCCGGGTCGTCCTCGGTGCCGAGCGCGGCGAGCTGGGCGAGGGTGTGGTCGGCGTACTGGAGCGGCAGCGGAGTGAAGGCGGGCTGCTCACCCCGTACGCGGGCGGCGTAGGCGGTGGCGAGGTCGGCCGCCAGCGGTTCCAGGGACCAGCCGTCGGCGGCGATGTGGTGCAGCACCACGGCCAGCACGGCCTGCCGCGGGCCGAGCACGCCGAGCCAGGCGCGCAGCGGGGTCTCGGTGGTCAGGTCGAAGCCACGTCCGGTCACCTCCCGCAGCAGCTCCGGCAGCGCTTCCTCGGTGGCCGCCGCGGTCTCCAGGACGGGCGTACGGTCGGTGACCTGCTGGCAGGGCTCGCCGTCGGAGGTCTCGGGGAAGACGGTGCGCAGGATCTCGTGCCGCCGTACGACATCGGCGATCGCGCGGCCCAGCGCCTCCTGGTCCAGGTCGCCGTCGAGCCGCAGCACCCACGGCATGTTGTAGGTGGCGTCGGCGCCGTCGAGGCGGTTGAGGTACCACAGGCGGCGCTGCGCCAGGGAGAGCGGAATGCGCTCGGGCCGGGCGGCCGGTGCCGCGGCGCGGACGGTACGGGTGGCCGCCTCCGTGCAGCGCGGTGCGAGCCGGGCGACGGTCGGGGCCTCGAAGACCGACCGTACGGTGAGTTCCGCGCCCAGCGCGGTGCGGATACGGGCGATGAGCCGGGTGGCGGACAGCGAGTGCCCGCCCAGGTCGAAGAAACTGTCGTCGATGCCCACCTCGGGCACCCCCAGCACCTCCGCGAACACCTCGCACAGCACCCGCTCGGTCGCGTCACGCGGGCCGCGCCCCGAACGGCCCGCGTCCGCCCCATAGTCGGGGACGGGCAGCGCCTTGCGGTCCACCTTGCCGTTGGCGGTCAGCGGCAGCGCGTCCAGCACGACGAAGGCGGCCGGAACCATGTGGTCCGGCAGCCGCTCCCCGGCGGCCGCGCGCAGCTCCGTGACGTCGGGTGCGGGCGAGCCGGGCGCGGGCACCACGTAGGCGACCAGCCGCTGTTCGCCCGGCGCGTCCTCGCGGAGGACGACCGTGACCTGCCCGGCGGCCGGATGGCCCGCCAGTACGGTCTCGATCTCGCCCAGCTCGATGCGGAAGCCGCGCACCTTGACCTGGTCGTCGGCCCGGCCCAGGAACTCCAGCTGCCCCCGCCCGTTCCAGCGCGCCAGGTCCCCCGTGCGGTACATACGGGTGCCCGGGCCGCCGTACGGGTCCGCGACAAAGCGCCCCGCGGTCAGCCCGGCGCGGCGCAGGTAGCCGCGCGCCAGTCCGGCGCCGCCGAGGTAGAGCTCTCCCGCGGTGCCCGGGGGGACCTGCCGCAGCGCGCCGTCCAGTACGTACGCGCGCACGCCCGCCACCGGTCGGCCGACCGCGGGCCAGGCGGCGTCCGCGAGCCGGACGTAGGCGGCGTCGACCGTCGCTTCGGTCGGGCCGTAGAAGTTGTAGACCGCCGTCGGGCCTCCTGCCAGCCGGGACCACAGTGGTTCGGGCAGGGCCTCGCCACCGACGACGAGCACGGCGGGCGGTGCCGTCTCGAACAGCCCCTCGTCCAGGAGGTGCTGGGCGAAGGCGGGCGTGACGTCGAGCAGGTCCAGCCGGTGGGCGCGGGTGTAGCGGTGCAGCGCGGCCGGGTCGCGCCGGGTGTCGTCGTCGATGAGGTGCAGCTCGTGGCCCGCCCACATCCACAGCAGCTCGTCCCAGGAGGTGTCGAACCCGATCGACGCGGTCAGCGCGACCCGGAACCGGCGCCCCGCCGTCACGTCGCCGAAGAACCCGGACCGGTGCGCCGCCAGAAGGTTCAGCACGCTGCGGTGCTCGACGGCGACGCCCTTGGGGGTGCCGGTCGAGCCGGAGGTGTAGATGACGTAGGCGGTGTGGAAGGGGAGGAGGGGGGTGGTGCGGTCGGCGTCGGTGAGGTTGTCCTCGGCTCCGCCCTCCGTACCGGTTTCGGCCGAGCGGTCGAGCAGCAGCGTACGGGGAGCCGCCGCGCCCAGGGTGTGCGCGGTGGCCGAAGTGGCCAGGGCCAGTACGGGCCGGGCGTCGCGCAGCATGTGGGCGACGCGCTCCGCCGGGTGGTCCAGGTCGATGGGCAGGTAACCGGCCCCGGCCTTGAGCACGGCCAGCAGGCCCACCATGAGATCGGCGGTGCGCGGCAGGGCCAGGGCGACCAGGTCGTCCGGACCGGCACCGGCGGCGACCAGGGACCGCGCCAGACGGTTGGCGCGCGCGTTCAGCTCGGCGAAGGTCAGCTCGGTGAAGGGCAGCTCACCGTCGGGACCGGCCAGGGCGATGGCGTCCGGGGTGGCGGCGGTCCGGGCCTCGAAGGCGTCGGCCAGGGTGCGGTACGCGGGCTCGGGCCCGGCCTCCGTCCCGGGCGTCTGCGGCGCAGCCGACTGCCACTGGTCCAGCCGTCCCCGTTCCTCCTCGGTCAGCAGGTCCAGGTCCGCGACCACGTCCGTGTCGGCGGCGCGGACGAAGCCGGTGAGCACGGACCGGAACCGGTCGCGGTGCGCGGCGAGTTCGTCCGCGCCGTACCGCTCGTCGGCCGCCTGGAAGTCGATCTCCAGCCCGGCGCCGTCGCCCCGGTCGCAGATCACCACGGCCAGGTCCTCGATCGGGCCGATCGACAGGTTGTGGGTGCGGGCCGGGGCACCGGCGAAGCTCAGGCCGTAGTCGAAGTTCATGATGTTGACCGTGGGGCCGGTCAACTGCCGCCCCTCGCCGAGCAGGTTGAGGTCGCGGCGGAGGTCCTCGTAGCGGTAGCGCTGGTGCCGCAGCGCCCCGCGCATCTGGTCGGCGGTGTGCCGTACCAGCTCCGAGAGCCGCGTGTCCGGGCGCACCGTGAGCCGCAGCGGCACCTCGTTCGACATCATGCCGGGGGTGCTGCGCACGGTGGGGCCGCTGCGCGCGGCGACCGGCAGGCCGAGCACCACGTCGGTGGCCCCGGACATCCGGTGCAGGTGGACGGCGAGGGCGGCGACCAGGACGGGCTGCCAGGGGGTACGCCGCTGCCGGGCCCCGGCCTTCAGTTCGGCCAGTTCCCCGGCAGGCAGCCGGTCGCGGGAGTGCCGTACGCCTGCTGACCCGGCGGCCGTTGACCCGGCGGCTGTTGCCCCGGCGGCCGGGGCGCCGGCGAGGGTGACCGGTTCGGGCCGGCCGGCGAGCGCCTGCGTCCAGTACTCGCGGTCGGCCTCGTAGCGATCGGAGTCCCGGTACTCCCGGTCGCTGTCGGCCAGCGTACGGAGGGGGCCGAAGGGACTGGCTCCCACCGGATTCCCGGTGACGCGGCCCGTGTAGAGCTCGGCCACGCGCTGGGCGACCAGCGATCCGGTGAAGCCGTCCATCACGAGGTGGTGGTAGCGGTGGAGCCAGATGTGCCGGTCCGGCGCAAGCGTGAGCAGGGCGAAGGTGAACAGCGGCCCGGCGCCCGGGTCGAGGGGCCGCCGGACCTCCGCTTCCAGCCAGGCCCGGGCCGCGGCCCGGGGGTCGGCCTCGGTGCGCAGATCGATCCGCCGCAGGGTGACGGGCACGGACGGCTCGACGGTCTGCACCGGGCCGTCCCCGCCGTCCTCGAAGCGGGCGCGCAGCGCCTCCGCCTCGCCGACCACCTGCCGCAGCGCCGCCTCCAGGGCGTCCGCCTCGACGGCACCGCCGATTTCGAAGTATTCAGCGATGCTGAAGAGCGGATTGGCCGGGTCGAGGTGCTGCGCGTACCAAATTCCCAGCTGGGCGGCGGTCAACGGAAGTCGGGTTGTCCCCAGGGCAGACATACTTCCCCCTTGCGCGCGCTCTTTTCTGGAAAAGCGCACGCGAAAATCGGCATTACGCGCGGAACCGGGTGCGCAGTGCACCGGGATGAAAAGAGAACGAGAACGCCCGGCAAACCATCTGGTACTTAAAAGGAAAACCAAAGCCGGGCAGTCCGTATCAACGTCCGACTGCGGGACTCAACGTCTGACTGCGGCGACGCGACCCTCGGTAGCGGCGGCGACAGGATGGCACCATCCCGGACACATGCCTCGAAACCCCCAAACAAGAACGCCGCAGCCAGGCTTCCCCCATGCCGCAGGCAGCGTAAGCGCGCACCGCTGGTCAGGCAAAGTGCAGCTAAAGCAGTGCGCTGCGGGCCCGCAGCAATTGCGGCCCGCGTGTGGTCACCGGAAGCCTATTTCAGGACGTTCACAGTGCGCAGTGATCCAGGTCACAACAAAGATCCAGTGGCGTGGTTGCGACGCCGGGCCACTCTCTGTGATGCTCGGGATCCACGGGGGCACGAAATACAGCCGCGTCGACATGCTGAACGCAGACGGATAACTGCGGTGACAGTCCGATGAATGCGCGCCTTCGCCGAATTGAACGGCTGAATAAGACGTGGTGTCCCGCCGGCAGGCGCACCGGAACGGCAGGAGTAAGTCGTGGGCAGGTCGGCCGAAGATCGATCGAGATCGTCACTACAGGTGCTGGTGAGCCTCCTCAATCCGTTCCGCTGGGTGCTGGTCGGCGTCTTCGTCCTGCAACTCGCGGCGCACGGGACGGCGTTGGTCCAGCCCTTGGTCGCCAGCAGCGTCGTCGAAGGCGTCCGGGAGAACGGCGGCCTGTGGGGCCCGGTGACCGCCCTCGCGGTGATCGCCGTGGTCGGCATGGCGCTCAACTACGTGGGGGTGTACGTCCACGGGCGCGTCGGCCAGAGCTTCGTGCTGCGGGTACGCAACGACCTCGCCCGGCGGATCTTCGGGGCGCGCGTCCCGGAGGTCGAGGGCGCGTCGACCGGCGACATGCTCTCCCGCGTGGGCGCCGACACCACGCTGCTCCAGCAGACCATCATCCGCAGCACGATCGAGCTGCTGATCGTCCCGTTCACCATCGTGATCACGGTCGTCCTGATGCTGGTCATCGACCCGCTGCTGGCCGTCCTCGTGATCGTCATGCTCACCGTGGCCACCGCGGTGGAGAGCTGGGCGTTCCAGCGGGTCACCGTGCAGTCCGAGCACGCGCAGAACTACCTCGGCGCGATGACCGGCGTCCTCCAGCGCGTCCTGCTGGCCTTCCGTACGGTCAAGGCGTCCCGCACCGAGAAGGCCGAGGCCGCCGCCTTCGGCAAGGAGGCCGCGGGCTCCTACCGCGCCGGGGTCAAGGCCGCGCGCACGGAGGCGGTGGCCGAAACCGCCGCGCTCGGCTCGGTCGAAGTGACCTTCCTGCTGGTTCTCGGCATCGGGGCGATCCGGGTCAGCGCGGGCGCGCTGTCCATGGGCGACCTCGTGGCCATCCTGCTCTACGTCGTCTACATCCAGGAGCCCATCGGCTCGCTGGTCGCCTCGGCCGGCCGCCTCTCCGAGGGCCTGGCCGCCGCGCGCCGGGTGGACGAACTGCTCCAGCTCCCGCCGGAGGCCACCGCCCCCCGCGCCGCGGCCCCGGCCGACGGGCGGCCGGTGCCCGGACTGCGCCTGGACGACGTCACGTTCGGCTATCCGAACCGCGAGGTGCTGCGCGGCGTCACCATCGACGCGCCCAAGGGCATCACCGTGCTGGTGGGGCCGTCGGGCACCGGCAAGACCACCGTCCTCAGCCTGATCGAGCGGTTCGTCGAGCCGAGCGGCGGACGGGTCCTGCTGAACGGCACGGACATCCGCGAACTCGAACTCGCCGAGCTGCGCGGGCGGGTCTCCTACGTCCAGCAGGAGGCGCCGCTGCTCGGCGCGACCGTCCGGGACGCCGCCTCGTACGGGGTGGACGACGTGGACCCCGTACGGCTGGAGAAGATCCTCGACTCGGTGGGCCTGATGGAGTGGGTCCGCAGCCTGCCCGACGGCCTGGACACCGAGGTCGGCGAGCGCGGTGTGCACATCTCCGGCGGGCAGCGGCAGCGGCTGGCGGTCGTCCGGGCCCTGCTGCGCGACAGCGAGGTACTGCTGCTGGACGAGGCGACCTCGCAGCTGGACCCGCACAACGAGCGCACCCTGCTCGACTCGCTGGCCGTGCACGCCAAGGACAAGATCGTCATCGCGGTGACCCACCGGATGCCGATCGCCCTCCAGGCCACCCAAGTGATCATGATGGAGGACGGCCGGGTGCACGCGGCCGGCCACCACACCACGCTTCTGGAGACCGAGGACAAGTACCGTGCGCTTATCGCGGCTTCGACGTGAGAAGGGCGCGCGGCGCCTCCCTGTGCCGGAGGCGTCACCGGCCTCCGGCCACGGGACGCCGCGCCGCACGCCCGCCGGGTCATCGCCCCGTAACCCCGGCAAGTTATCGATCACGGCCCTCGCCGCCGTCCTCACCCTTGCCCTCACCCTGACCGGGTCCGCCCCTCCGGGGGCGGAGCGTCCCGGCACCGCGGCCGACATCCGCTACACCGCGTACGGCGTGCCGCACATCATCTCCGACACCTACCGGGGCGTCGGCTACGGCTACGGATACGCCCAGGCCAAGGACAACCTCTGCGTCCTGGCCTCGGTCTACCTGACCGTCGGCGCGCAGCGCTCGCGCTATCTGGAGCCGCAGGCCGCGCCCCAGCAGGGCCCCGCCGACCCGACGTTCGCCACGGCCCGCACCAACCTGGACAGCGACCTCTACTACCAGCAGGTCAACGACTCCCGCACCGTCGAGCGGGCCCTGCGGTCACCGTCCGGCCCCCGCGCCGAAGTACGCGAGATGGTCCGCGGCTACGTGGCCGGCTACAACCGCTACCTGCGCGACACCGGAGGAGCCGCCCGGATCTCCGACCCCGTCTGCCGGGGCGCGGCCTGGGTACGGCCCATCTCCGAACTCGACTTCTACCGGCACTACCACGCGCTGGCGACCGTCAGCGGCCAGGGCACGATGATCAGCGGCATCGCCACGGCCCGCCCCGACTCCCCCGGCGCACCCTCCGGCACGTCCCCGCACGCGTCCGCGAAGCCGCGCCCCGCACTCGGCAGCAACGCCATCGCCCTCGGCTCGGCGGGCTCCGCCAACGGCCGGGGCCTGCTGCTGGCCAACCCGCACTACCCCTGGCAGGGCGCCGAGCGCTTCTGGCAGGTCCAGTTGACGGTACGCGGCAAGATGAACGTCTCCGGAGGAAGCCTGCTGGGCGTACCGCTGGTACAGATCGGCCACACCGCGGACGCCGCCTGGAGCCATACGGTCTCCACGGCCACCACGTACGGCCTCTACCGCCTGCGCCTCCAGCCCGGCTCGCCGACGACCTACCTGGTCGACGGCCGCCCGGAACGCATGAAGAGCCGACGGGTCACCGTCCAGGTCACCCACCCCGACGGCAGCACTTCCCGCACCCACCGCACCCTGTGGACCACCCGCTACGGCCCGGTCACCCTGGGGACCGCCGAGAAGCCCCTCCCCTGGGACACCACCACGGCCTACGCGGTACGCGACGCCAACACCGGCAACTTCCGCGGCCTGAACACCTGGTTCGACCTGGACCACGCCCGCAGTGCCCGAGCCGTGTCCGAGGCGCTGGCCGGCAGCCTGGGCCTCCCGTGGGTCAACACCGTCGCCACGGACCGGCACGGCACCGTCCTCTTCGCCGGTTACCAGGCCGTCCCGCACATCACCGACGCCCTGGCGGCACGCTGCGCCACCGACCACGCGGCCTTCCGGAACACCGGCCTCGCCACACTGGACGGCGCACGCTCCTCCTGCGCCTGGGGCAAGGACCCGGACGCCCCCCACCCCGGCCTCCTCGGCGCCTCCCGCCTCCCCCATCTGCTGCGCACCGACTACGTGGCGAACTCCAACGACAGCGCCTGGCTGACCAACCCCGCCACCCCGCTGACCTCGTTCCCGCGCATCGTCGGCCCCATCGGCACCGAACGCACGATGCGCACCCGCATGGGCATCACCGCAGTACAGGAAGCGTTCCGTACCGAAGGCCGCATCTCACCCCACACCCTGCAATCCCTCCTCACGAACAACCGGAGTCTGACCGCCGAACTCGCCGCCCCCGCCATCGCCCGCCTCTGCACCGCCCTACCCGGCGGCGAGGCCCCCACCTCGGCCGGCGGCACCGTCCCCGTCGGAACGGCCTGCAAGGTGCTCGCCTCCTGGAACCAGCGCTTCACGGCCCACAGCCCCGGCGCCCTCCTCTTCGCCACCCTCTGGACCCGCATCATCCTGACCGCCGACGAAGACGCCCTCTGGCGCACTCCCTTCGACCCCGACCACCCGGTGACGACACCCCACACCCTCAACACCGACCTGCCCGAGGTACGCAACGCCCTGGGCGACGCGATCCAGGAGTTGCGCGCGGCGGAGGTGCCCCTGGACGCGCCAGTCGGCACCCGTCAGTACGTCTCCAAGGACGCCCCCGCCGCTCAGCGCGTCCCCGCTCCCACACGCGTCCCCACGCCCGGGGCGGACGAGCCGCTGGGCGTACTGAACCTGATCGTCACCGACCCGGCCTCCTCCGGCGACCAGCCCATCGTCCACGGCTCCAGCTTCATCCAGCTCGTCTCCTTCAACTCCACCCCCTGCCCCACCACCCGCTCCCTCCTCGCCTACTCCCAGTCCACGGACCGGACGTCTCCCCACCACGCGGACCAGGCGGAGCTGCTGGGGCGGGGGGAGCTGCCCCGGGAGAAGTTCTGTGAGGAGGAGATCCTGGGGGCGGAGGGCGTGCGGGTGGTGCGGGTGGCGGAGTGAGCTGACGCTCCAGGCAGCGTCAAGGCCGGGGGCACAGACTGACCAGGCACGTCATGGATGGACTCCACCCATGTGCGATCTGGACAGCCGACCCGGAAGTTGAGGGATGCCAGCACCCACGAGCACCGGGCAAGCCCTGGTGGAGGAATCCGTAGACGACCGCGTGGCACGCCTGGAGCGCCGTTTCGGCGACCCCGCCGATCCTGCCAACCCGCTGGGCTTCCGGGCTCTGCTCGCCGCCGACGAACGGCACGAACTCCTCGGCGCGGCCGGGGAACTGCTCGACGCGGAGGGGTTCGGCGCCGAGCTGGTACCGGCCGCGCTCGGCGGGCGGCTGGTGCGGGCGGACACCCTGGCGCGCTTCCTGCGGCCGGTCTTCCGGCGGGACATCGCGCTCGGCTTCGGGCACGGCATCACCTCGCTCTTCGCGGCCTCCGCGGTATGGGTCTCGGGCAGCCCCGAACAGCAGCGGTCGATGGCCCGGCTGCTGCGCGGCGGCGGCCGGGCGACCATCGTCCACCGCTCGCTGGCACACGGCAGCGGCCTGCTCGCCGGCGAGGTCACCGCCTCGCACCGGGACGGCGGCCACCGGCTCACCGGCAGCAAGGACATGGTGATCAACGCGCACCGTGCCGACGCCATGGTGGTGTACGCGCGCGACGACCCGGCCGGGCGGCCCGGTACCGGCACCCACTCGGTGCTGGTGCTGGAGCCCGGCCAACTGCCGCCCGGGCGGCTGCTCATGCTGCCGCGCAAAGCGACCAACGGAATGCGGGGCTGCTATTTCGGCGGTTACGCGTTCGAGGACTGCCGGATTCCGGACGGCGCGCTCGTCGGCGCGCCCGGCGACGGCGTACGCCTGGCCCTGCGCACCTTCCAGCTGAACCGCTCGCTGATCCCCGCCGCCGTCATCGCCTCCGTCGACACGGTGCTGCGCACCGCGGTACGGGCCGCGCTCGCCGGGCGCGGCGGCGGAATCGGGGGACGGCACCGTCCGCTGCTCGCCGGGGTCTTCGCCGACCTGCTGGCCTGCGACGCGATGGCGACCGCCGCGCTGCGCTCGCTCCACCTCGTACCGGAGGGAGCCCATCTGGCGGCGGCCGGGACCAAGTACCTGGTGCCCGACCTGCTCCGCGACGACCTGGAGGAGCTGGCCACCGTGCTGGGCGCCACCGGCTACCGCCGGGACGGCAGCCCCGGCGACGACGAGCGCGGCGCGCTGTCGAAGCTGCTGCGCGACCTGCCGGCCGCGGGGCTCGGCCATGCGGGCACCGCCGCCTGCCAGGCCGTGGTGATACCGCAGTTGCCGCTGCTCGCCAGGCGGTCGTGGTTCCGCGCCGCCGAACCGCCCGACGCGGTCTTCCGCCCCGGCGCGCCGCTGCCGCCGCTCGACCTGGGCGGACTCGGCCTGGCAGGCGGCGACGACTTCCTCGCCGCCGCCCTGACCGCCACGGCACGCCGGATCGGCGACCGCCGGGACCTCGGTGAGCACGGCTTCGCGCTGAAGACGCTGGCGCAGGCGTTCACCGGCGAGCTGTGGAAGCTGCACGACCGGTGCCGGGAGCCGGCCGCCGGTGACCGGGCGGCGCTCTCCAGCCCCGAGATGTGCGCCCTGGCCGACCGGCACGCGCTGCTCTCGGCGGCCGGCGCGGTGCTGGCGGTGTGGGAACGGCAAAGCGGTGCGGACACCTTCCTGGCCGACCCGGCCTGGGCGGTGCTCGCGCTGTCACGCCTCGGCGGCCGGCTGGGCCTCGCCCTGCCCGGGCCGCCGGAGGCTTGTGTGGACGCGGTGCTGCGCGAGGCGGTCGGGCGATTCCGTGCGGGGATCTCCTACGACCTCTACGCGGCACCGCTCGCGGAGGAAGGAGGCGGACCATGACCGGTGGGACGGCACGGCAGGCGGAACCCGGCACGTGGGAGCCGGCCCGTACGACCGTGGCGGAGCCGATCCTGATGCCCGGCATCGACGGGCCGTGGAGCAAGGTGCGGCAGTCGGTCAGCTGGCGAGGGCACGCGGTGGTGCACGGCTACTGGCAGCAGTGGCTGCCGGCCGCGCTCGCCGACCCCGAGCTGCGCAACCTGCTGGGCAGCCGCGACTGGCAGCGGTTCAGCGGGCTGACCGACCCGGAGGCCCGGTCGCGGTTCGCCGCGTCCCGGCTGATGGTGCGGTACGCGGCCGGAGCCGCCCTGCATGTACCGCCGGACAGCGTCGAGCTGGCCTACAAGCCCGGCGGGCGCCCGTATCTGCGCGGCTGCGACCAGGTGGACGTGAGCCTGAGCCACACCAAGGACCTGATGGTCGTGGGGCTCAACAGACGCGGGCGGATCGGGGTCGACACCGAGGTGGCGAGCCGGCGCGTGCGCTATGCCTCGGTCGAGCGGCAGTTGTGCACGCCCACCGAGCGCAGGCACCTCACCGCGCTGCCGGAGCCGGAGCGGGAGCGGGAGCTGCTGCGGATCTGGACCCTCAAGGAGGCGTACACCAAGGCGCTCGGCCAGGGCATGCGGATGGGTTTCAGCCAGTTCGGCTTCGGCCCCGACGGCACCACCCTGCGCACCCCGGACGGCCGCGAGGTCGGCGAGGGCGAGTGGTCGTTCGGCACCTTCTGGCTGCCCGACAGCTATCTGATCAGCGTGGCCTGCCAGGACGCCGGTCTGGAGAGCGGCGGCGACACCGCGGTGGGCACCATGCTCGACGAGGGCTTCCTCGGTGAGGTCGTGGACCTGCTGAGCCACCGGGACGGGCGGTAGCCGAACGGCGGGGCGGCCCCTCGTCGCCCGCACGCCCGGCGGGGTGATAATCGGATCACGGCCAAAATCCGACCGTCCGTGCGACACGTCACGCGCGCCGCACGGCCGGAACTCGCACAACGGGGGACATGTGATCCGGATTCTCATAGCGGAAGACATGCACATGCTGCGCCGGGCCCTGGTGGCGCTGCTGGAGCTCGAAGAGGACATGGAGATCGTCGCCGAGCTGTCCTCCGGCGCGGAGATCGTGCCCGCGGCGCAGTCGCTGCGGCCCGACGTCGCGATCCTCGACATCGACCTGCCGGGCACCGACGGCATCACCGCGGCGCAGGCGCTCTCCGCCGCGGTGCCGGAATGCCGCACGCTGATCCTCACCAGCCTCGGCCGCCCCGGCAACCTGCGCCGCGCGCTCGCCGCCCACGCCTCGGGGTTCCTGCTCAAGGACGCCGAGCCCGAGCAGCTCAGCGCCGCGATCCGGAAGGTGGCGGCGGGAGAGCGGGTGATCGACCCGCAGCTGGCGCTGGCGGCGCTGGACACCGGGGATTCGCCGCTGACCGACCGCGAGCTGGAGGTGCTCCGGTTCGCCGCGGACGGCGAGGAACCCGCGCAGATCGCGGCGAAGCTCTACCTCTCTGCCGGTACGGTGCGCAACTACCTCACCACGGTGGTCACCAAGCTCAACGCCCGCAACCGCGTCGACGCGATCCGCATCGCCCGGGAGGCCGGCTGGCTGTAGGGCCCCTCCCCCACGCTCCCTGCGGGCCCTGGGGTGTTCGAGACGGGCTCCAGCGGTTCTCCGGACCGGGTTCCTAGCGTCGTACGGCCAGCAGCCGGACGCGAGGGAGCCCGTTCAGATGCGCATCTTGTTCACCACCTACGCCGCCCGACCCCACCTCTATCCGCTCGTACCGACCGCGTGGTCGGCCATCGCGGCCGGCCACGAGGTACGGGTGGCGAGCACGCCGTCGCTGGCGGACGCCGTCGAGCGGACCGGCATTCCCTCGGTCACCGTCGGGCGCGACATCGACGCCGACTCCTGGTACTCCCGGAACGCCTTCGTGCCCCGCCGGGCATACGACGGCGAACCCGAGGACGCCGCCTGGGTGCGGGTCACCGACCAGCTGGCGCTGAAGCAGGCCGCCGTCGCGGAGGCGATGGCCGACGGCCTCGTCGACTACGGCCGGAGCTGGCGGCCGGACCTCGTCGTCCACGACCCGGTGACCTTCGCCGGCCCCGTCGCCGCGCAGGTGCTGGGCGTCCCCAGCGTCTGCCACCTGTACGGGATGGCGCGCCACCTCCGCCTGGAGATCGCCGACCGTACGGGCACGGAGCCGAACCCCGCGTTCCTCTCGCTCTTCGACCGCTTCGGCGTGGCACCGCGTGTCGACCCGACGCTGTGGATCGACCCCTGCCCGCCCAGCCTGCGCTGGCCCGGCCAGCGGGAGATCAGCCGCCGGCAGATCCGCTACGTCCCGTACAACGGGCCCGGTGCCGAGCCGGAGTGGCTGCGCACCCCGGGCCGCCGGCCGCGGGTCTGCGTCACCTGGGGCACGTCGCAGCAGAAGAAGATGGGCGTCGGCGTCATCGAGCTGTTCGGCCGGATCGTCCGGGCCGTCGCCGAACTCGACGTCGAGGTGCTGGTGACCGTCGGCGCCACCGAGCGGGAGCACCTGCGCCACCTCGGCGACCTGCCGGACAACGTCCGCCCGGTCGGCTGGGTGCCGCTGAGCGTCCTGGCGGACGGCTGCGCGGCCATCGTCCACACCGGCGGGACCGGAGTGATGCTGACGGCCGCCGCGCGCGGCGTGCCCCAGCTGGGCATCACCAAGATCCCGGAAGGGCGGTTCAACGTCGAGCGGCTGGCGGCCGTCGGCGCCGGCCTCCAGGTCGACCAGGACCGGGCGGACGCCGCGACCGTCAAGGACGCGGTCGCCCGCCTCCTCGACGACCCGCGCCACGCCGCCGCGGCCGCCGAGTTGCGTGCCGACATCGAGGCGCAGCCGCTGCCGGCCGACGCCGTGCCGGCCCTGGAAGAGCTGGCCGCCGCGGTCGCGCGGTAGGCCACCGGCCACCGCACCCGCCTGGTCACCCGTCGCCCTGTCGCACCGAGGAATTCGCCCATGACGAGAGCAGCGTTGCCCGAGGACGAGGCGGACCTGACGGCGGCCTTCGCCGCGTCGGCGCTCGCCGTGGACAGCCCGGTCACGCCCAACGACACCTTCGACACCTGGTTCGCCGAACGGCGCCACCGCAACGGCTTCACGGTGCGCCGCGTCCCCTTCAGGGAACTGTCCGGCTGGCGGTTCGCGCCCGGTACCGGGGACCTGCGGCACGACAGCGGGCACTTCTTCGCCGTCGAGGGGCTGCGCGTACGGACCGGCCGGGAGCCCGGGGCCACCTGGGACCAGCCCGTCATGAGCCAGCGGGAGATCGGCGTACTGGGCTTCCTGACCGCGGCCTTCGACGGGATACCGCACTTCCTGGTGCAGGCGAAGATGGAGCCCGGCAACGTCAACACCGTGCACCTCGCGCCCACCGTGCAGGCCACCCGCAGCAACCTCACCGGCGTCCACCGCGGCCGCGGCACCCATCACGCGGAGCACTTCGCGGCCCCGCGCGGCGGCCGGGTGCTCGTCGACAGCCTCCAGTCGGAACGCGGCTCGTGGTTCCTGCGCAAACGCAACCGGCACATGGTCGTCGAGGCCGCCGGGGAGGTCGCCGAGCACGAGGACTTCCGCTGGCTGACGCTGGGGCAGCTGCGCCGGCTGCTCTCGCGGAACAACCTCGTCACCATGGAGGCGTGCTCCGTGCTCTCCTGCCTGCCGCCGCTGCGGATACCGGAGAGCCGCGCACGGGACGCGTACGGCGCCGCGCTGCTCCGGTCGCTGTCCCCGGCCGCCCGTACGGTGCACGGCATCCACGAGGTGATCAGCGGCATCACCGAGCTCAAGGCCCGCTACCAGGTCGGGCAGCAGACCATCGGGCTCAACGAGGTCGGCGGCTGGGAGGCCGGCGAGGACGCGCTGCGGCGGCCGGACGGCAGGTACTTCGAAATCATCGGCACCGAGGTGTGGGCGCACAACCGCGAGGTGGCGCACTGGACCCAGCCGCTCCTGACACCCGCGCCGGGCGGCGTGTCCGCGCTGGTCACCAAGGTCATCGACGGTGTCCTGCACCTGCTGCTGCACGCCCGCACCGAGGCCGGCCTCATCGACGTCGCCGAACTGTGCCCGACCGTCCAGTGCACGCCCTCCAACTACCGCGACGTACCGCCCGGAGAGCGCCCGCGCTACCTCGACGACGTGCTCGCCGCACCGCCCGGACGCATCCGCTACGACACCGTCATCTCCGAGGAAGGCGCCCGCTTCTACCGGGCGGAGAACCGCTACCTGGTGATCGAGGCGGGTGAGGAGTTCGACACCCGTGTGCCCGACGACTTCATCTGGGTCTCCCTGGCCCAGGTGAGCCAACTCCTGCGGCACAGCTACTACTTGAACATGCAGGCACGCACGCTGATCAGCGCGCTGCACGCCGTCTGGTGAACCCCGGCCGACCGGAAGTGCAGCGGCGTTCGAGCGGCGCGGAACAGGATCCCGGCATGGAGTTTGCACAGGCAGTATCCGGATCGGCGACTCGGCGGGCACGCGGCACCGCGGCCCCGTCGGGGCGTGCCCGCGTGCTCTTCGTCACCTGGGCCGCGCCCGGGCACCTCTTCCCGATGGTGCCGCTGGCCTGGGCCCTGCGGAGCGCCGGCCACGACGTACGCGTCGCGGCGCCCCCCTCGTGCGAGCAGGCGATCACCCATGCGGGCCTGCCCGCGGTGCCCGTCGGACACCCGGTCGACCTGAAGTCGGCCGGGCGGCGCGAGGACTTCAAGGCGTGGTACGACAGCGACTGGGCGGCCGGCTGGGCGTCCCGGCCCGAGGTGCTGAGCGACGCCCAGGCCCGTACGCTGCGCGCGGCCACCACCCGGCAGCTCGTGGTGGCCGACGCCATGCTCGGCGACCTCGTGGAATTCGCCACCCGGTGGCGGCCCGACATCGTCGTGCACGATCCGCTCTCCTTCGCCGGGCCGGTGCTCGCGGCCGTCCTCGGAGTGCCGAGTGTCGCCCACGGCTGGGAGGTCGGCACGGTCATCGGCACCGAGCTCGCCGACCGGCGCGGCACGGCGTATCTCCCCGGCTACCTGGAGCTGTTCGCGTCGTACGGCGCCACGCCGCGGCCCGCCACCCGCACCCTGATCGACCCGACACCGCCCGGCATGCGGCTCGGCGACACCGTCGAAGTCGACCGGCTCCCCATCGGCTACGTGCCCTACAACGGTCCCGGGGCCGTACCGCGGGGCCTCCCGGGGCCCGCCGACGGCCGGCGCAGGCCGCGGATCTGCTTCACCAGCGGCATCGCGCTGAGCAGGTCCAGCGGCGAGACCGTCACCCGCGCCATCGGCGACATGGCCGCCATGACCGACGGCGTCGACGCGGAGGTCATCCTCGCGATCGGCCCGGGACAGCGGCACCTGCTGCCCGAACTGCCGGACCGGATGAAGGTCGTGGAGTCGGTGCCCTTCCACCTCCTGCTGCCGCTGTGCGACGCGGTGGTGCACCACGGCGGCGCGGGCACCGCGATGACCGCCGTGCACTGCGGGGTGCCGCAGCTCGTGCTCCCGCAGTCGCCGGTCTACTCCGAGACCGGCCACGGGGTCGCCGCGGGCGGCGCGGGCATCACGCTCACCGGTGCGGGCCGGCGCCCCGACACGGCCGCGCAGGCGCTCGCCGAACTGCTCGCGGACGGGCACCACCGCACGGCGCTGGACACACTCCGCGACCAGATCGCGCAGGCACCGTCCCCGGCCGAGTTCGCGGGCCGGCTGCTGGACCGCATCCGCGGGTGACACCGGCGCCGCCGGGCCGCACCGCCCGGCGGCGGTGCCACCACCGAACCGAACGCACACCCTCACCGGCGGAGGAGTCCGCCGACCGGAAGGAGCCGACCATGGGCGCGGTCCACTACCTGATCGCCGCGGCGGGGATACCGAACTACGGCGACGAGGTGATCGCCGCGGGCTGGCTGCGCCACCTGGCCCGTACCGCGCCCCGGGACGAGGTGGTCCTCGACTGCGTCGGACCGCGGCGGGCACGGGAGGTTCTGGGAACGCTGCACCCCCGGGTGCGGTTCACCGACACCCTGTGGCGGCTGTCGCGGGCGCCGGGCCGGCCCGGCCCCGACGAGGCGGTCTCGCGGGTGGCCGACGCGGTCCTCGCCCCGCGGGCATCCGACGACCCCGGGCTGCGCACGCTGCTCGGCGCCGACGTGGTGCACCTGCTCGGCGGCGGCTATGTCAACGGCCTGTGCCCCGGCCATCTCGGGCTGCTCGCCGGCGCCGGCGCCGCCGCCCGCCGTACGGGCAGCCGGGCCGCGCTCACCGGCCTCGGGCTGTGGCCGGCCTTCAGCGACGAGGGGGCGGCGCTGCGGCGCGCCGTGGAGCCCTTCTCCGTACTCGACGTACGGGACGAGGTGTCCGCGGCGAGCCTCGGCCGGGACGACGTCAGCTGCACCGGTGACGATCTCTTCCTGGACCTGGGCGAGCACCTGTACCGGGACGGCGACGTGCCGGGCGTGATGGTCTGCGCGCAGAGCATCGAGCTGCTGGACTTCATGCACAGGACCGTCGAGTCGTGGGGAGTCCGGGAGGACGGCCTCGGGATCGTCGAATGCGATCCGGGCGACGACCACGAGGTGTTCGCCGAGGCGGCCCGGCGCTGGCCCGCGGCCCGTCGCTACACCGCCGGGTCCCTGCTCACGGAGGGCTTCCCGGCGGCCCCGGGGCAGGTGTGGATCACCTCGCGCTTCCACCCGCACCTCGTCGCCGCGGCGGCCGGCGCCGCGGGCGTCGCGGTGGACCACGGGCCCGCCGGCTACTACTCCGTCAAGCACCGCTCGCTCATCGACCGCGGCTCGGGCTGGACACTGCTGACCACGCGCGACCTGCCCGTCCGGCCCGGCGCGGGCGGGTACCGGCTGGAACTTCAGGCGGAGTACCGGGCGGTCAAGCAGCGCATCGCCGCCGCGATCCACGGCTGACCTGCCGCGCGGCGGTGGTGGCTCACGCGTCGGCGGTCGCGGGAGTGCGGTCGAGCGGTACTTCCGCGGTGAGGTGGAACCACTGGTCCTGGTGGGTGGCGGTGAGGGTGCCGCCCAGCCCGGTCACACGGGTGGTGAGATTGCCGATCCCGCTGCCGCTGTCGTCGGCGGCAGCGGCGGTGACCGGGGGCTGGGTGGCTCCGTCGTTGGTCAGGCGGAGCCGGATGCTGTGCGGGGTATGGGTCGTGGTGATGATGCACCGCTCGGCTCTGCTGTGGCGGAGCATGTTGGTGAGGCCTTCCCGCAGCACGGTCGCAAGGACGGTGTCGGCCTCCGGAGACAGCGGCGCGGTGGCATCGATGTCGATGGTGGTGTCCACACCGGTGGTGGCGAGCATCGTACGGGCGGAGTCGGCCTCGTCGGCCAGCGACATCTGCCGATAGCCCCGCGCCACCGTACGGACATCCGCCAGCGCCTGACGACTGGTGTGCAGCACCTCGACCAGCTCCTGCTGCGCACGCCCCGTGTCCCGCGGAATCAGCCGATTGGCCAGCTCACACTTCAACGTGATCGTCGACAGGCTGTACCCCAACAGATCATGCAGATCCCGCGCGAACCGCAAACGCTCACCCGTAACCGCCAACCGCGTCAGCTCCGCCCGCGACCGGTGCACCTCCGCCACCAGATCCGTCAACCGCGACAGCCCGAAGACCACCAGGCCCGTCATGGCCGTCATGAAGCCGGTGTAGAAGACGATCGTGAACTGCGTGATGCCCAGGTGGACCAGCAGGATCTCGTTGCCGACCGTCACGGCGGCGAAGACGGTCCATGCGGCGGCGCGCGGCAGCACCAGCAGCGCGGTGCCGGCGACGAGCCCCGGCACGCCCATCCAGTTCTGCCCGTACCAGGCGTACGGCACGAAGGCGAGCACGGCCTGAAGCGCCAGTGTCCAGTGCCGGTGGCGCAGCGGCAGCCGGGGCAGCATGCGGGGGAAGGTCTGCCGCGCCTGGAGCGCGATGCCGCAGGCGAGGAGGACCGTGGCGACCGGCAGCTGCGCGGGCGTGAGAGGGGCCACCGCCATGTAGACGACGCCCTGGAGGAGGTACATGACGAGGGCGGCCACGGTCAGGGCGTTGGCCGTGCGGGGTGCCAGGGTGGGGCGGGGCCCGGGCGGCGCGTATCCGTCGGTGTCGCTCTCACCGCGTCGGCCCGGTGCCGGGTCCAGCGGTACTTCCGCGGTGAGGTGGAACCACTGGCCTTGGTGGGTGGCGGTGAGCGTGCCGCCCAGCCCGGTGACGCGGGTGGTGAGGTTGCCGATCCCGCTGCCGCTGTCGTTCCCGGCGGCCGTGGCCGACGGCTCGGTGGCCCCGTCATTGGTCAGACGCAACCGAACCGAGTGCGGGGTGTGGGTGGTGGTGATGACACACCGCTCCGCCTTGCTGTGGCGGAGCATATTGGTCAGCCCCTCACGCAAAACCGTCGCAAGGACGGTGTCCGCCTCCGCGGACAACGGCGCGCTGCCATCGATATCGATCGTGGTCTGCACGCCGGTGGTGGCCAGCATGGTGCGGGCCGAGTCCGCCTCGTCGGCCAGCGACATCTGCCGATAACCCCGCGCCACCGTCCGCACATCCGCCAGCGCCTGACGACTGGTGTGCAGCACCTCGACCAGCTCCTGCTGCGCACGCCCGGTGTCCCGCGGAATCAGCCGATTGGCCAGCTCACACTTCAACGTGATCGTCGACAGGCTGTACCCCAGCAGATCATGCAGATCCCGCGCGAACCGCAAACGCTCACCCGTAACCGCCAGCCGCGTCAGCTCCGCCCGCGACCGGTGCACCTCCGCCACCAGATCCGTCAACCGCGACAGCCCGAAGACCACCAGCGTGTTGAGGACGAACTCCACGCACCCGTACACCGCGTCCCAGCCCTCGCCGAGCAGGAACGTGACGCCCAGCGTCACCCCGGCCACCGCGGCACACAGGGGGATTCCCGCGACCGCGGGCAGCACGAGCAGCACCGAGGCGCCCAGCAGCGGCGGCATGCCCATCAGCGCGTCGCCGAAGAGCGGGATGGGGGCGAAGGCCAGCAGGGCCTGGAGGGCCAGCGTCCAGTGGCGCGAGCGTTGCGGCAGCCGCAGGAGCCGCGGGAACGAGTGGCACAGCTGGAGGGCGAGGTTCCCGGCGAGGAAGGCCGCGGCGAGCACCAGCCGCCACGCGGGCGGCTGCCCGCTGATGACGAAGGCGGCGTCGATGACACAGAACCCGACGACCACCGCGAGGGTGGACGCCATGGCCAGCCGCGTGGGCAGGTCGTCCCGCATGGCTCTCAGCGAATCCGACGCCCGGATGCCGAACCGTATGGCCTTCAATGCTCCCCCCAGCGTTTACAGAAGGCGATCTGTTCCCGCCGGAAATCTACCCGAGAGCATGGGATACGGAAGACCGGACGGTTCGCTCAGATTTGGTGGTCTTCGCTGCTCACCGCGGTGGGCGCCGCGTCCACCAGGCCCGCGGCGGCGAGGTACGCCATGGCCGCGGCGACGACCGGGGCCGGAAGCGGAACCGGCTGCGGGGCGGCGGACCCGGGCCCCTCGGCGCCGCCGGCCCCCAGCAGGTCCAGCACCCGCAGCGCCTCCGGCCCGTGCAGCTCGGCCCGGTAGTGCGCCCGCGGCGACTCCAGCACCAGTCCGCCCCCCGCCCGCCGCACCACCGCCGACCGCGCCAGGCGGCCGGCCCGTACGGCGGGCATCGGGCGCGGGGCCAGCCGGGCGTCCCGGTCCAGCGGGACCAGCGACAGCAGCGGGCGCGCGCCGACGGCGAGCGTGCGCACCGTGATCTCCTGGAGCCGTTCCAGCTCGGCCAGCAGGCGCCGGGACTCCCCGTCCAGCGACTCGGGGGGAGTGTCGTAGGCGGGGAAGTCCGCGACCACGTTGCGCAGCGACACCGCGCCCAGCAGCATGCGGCGCACCGCGTCGCGCAGCAGGCCGCTGGGCCGGTCGACGCGGTGCAGGCCGTCGGGTGTCGTGAGCACCAAGGGGCTGCCGGGATCCGTGCCGAAGTCCACGTGGGTGTCCTCGCGCAGCGAGTAGTACTCGTACAGATCGAAGGCAGCGAGTCCGTTGATGCTCATGCGGGCCGTCACAAGAAGAGTGGGATGGGATTGAGTTCGTCGTAGGGGGTCGGCCGGTCGGTCCTGCCGAGTGCGACGGGTACGTCGAACAGGCGGCCCGGCGCGAACCGGGGCCAGTGCGGACGCAGCCCCGGCACGATGACCTTGACCACCGGCAGCCCCACGTCGGGCCGGGTCTGGTCGAGCACGAGCAGTTCCAGCCCGCGCCCGCGGACCAGCTCCTCGACGGCGGCGAGGTCGTCGTACAGGTCCGCCCGCGGTGTGTAGGGGTGGTCCTGCGGCCGGGTCGCGGCCCGGCCGGGGTCCGGCACGACGTAGGGCTGGTTGTCGACCGTCGCGGTACGCATCCAGCGCAGCGCCCCCGGGTCGGAGATGCCGTAGCCGGAGCCGTCGGCGGCGGCCGACACCACGTTCGGCAGCAGCTGGTTGAGCTCGGTGAGCGCCCGCCGCAGTGCCGTCCGCGGATCGAAGTGCGCGCCGAAGCCGAAGACGATGTCCTGCTCGGGCTTGTCGGTGCGGCGCGATGCGGCGGCGAAGACGGGGATGCCGAAGTCCGTGGTCAGGTCGAGCGCCCACACCTCGCGGTGCAGCGAGGCGTGCACCTCCCGCAGTTCGCCGGTCCACGCGTCGCCGAAGGCGGTGAGGTCCACCCCGGGCAGGCGGGAGCGGTTGTACCACCACAGCGCGACCGCGTCCCGTTCGACGAGTTCCAGGAAGCCCTGGAGCACGGCGTCCTCCAGGCTGCCTCCGGCAGCCGCGCCGTTGGAGGTTCCCATGCAGTACGCGCGGCCGCGCGGCTGCGGGACGTTGTAGTAGAGGAACGCGGTCGGCAGCAGCTTGTGCCGCTGCTCGGTGAGCGACCACACCGGCGTCCAGTCGATCTCGGCGTCGTCGTCGAAGGGGTCACAGACCTGCTGGGCCGGCCCGTGCTCGGCGTTCCAGCCCTCCCGCTGCTCGAACTGCCGCCGGTCGTAGAGCTGTACGGCGTCGGGGTGGACCGCGTCGGCGGCCAGCGAGCGGTAGGTTCCGCGCACCGTCGGCTCGTCGCCCTGGAAGTACCCCGAGTGCCGCTCCAGTGCCTCCGCCAGCGCCCCGGTACGGGCTTGGAGCGCCGTGGTGCCCTTTCCGCCGCTGGTGCTGCGCAGGCAGGCACGGACGGCGCCGATGCCGCGCGGATCGGAGACCGGATTGAGGCCGGCGTGGAAGGAGTTGAGGAACGCCGGGCCGCGCGAGTCCTGTCGTATTTCCTTGACCAGCCCGGTCACGGGGTCGAGCAAGTGGCCGTACGTGTCGAGGAGTTGCTGCGGAGTGAGGGCGCGGTGGCCGCCGCCCGCGGTGTCCCGCTTGAGGCGCGAGGTGAGCCGTAGCGGCGCGTTGACACGTGCGGCGACCAGGCCGGAGTCACCGCAGTGGTCGCACTGCGGGCGCCGGTGCACCGGGTGGCGGCCGCCCTCCAAGGTGAGGGTGTCGAGCGTCCACAGGGTGTGCTGGTCCGGGTGCCGCCGGCCGGCGAGCCACTTGGCCGCCTCGGACGCGGCGAGGTGCATGCCCGCCTGCCGGGTGGCGGGCAGGGCGCACTGCGGGCGCGGCACGGGCCCGGTGCGGCGCAGCGAGTGCTGTACGTGCGCCTCGACCTGGCGACCGCGCCACAGCCGGTCGGCGAGACACGCCCAGCAGGCCTGCCCGGAGCGGCCGAAGAACGGGCCGATCCACAGCCGGGTGCCGTCCGTCATCACCGGCAGCCAGGGCCGTCCGGCGGCGCGGTGTTCGGCGTCGACGGTGCGCAGCGCCGGGTTGAGGTAGTCGTCGCACAGGACGACGGTGAGATCGGCGGTGTCCGCCCGGCCCGCCGGCACCGTACGCAGTCCGGTGCCCCGCAGGGCCCGCCGGAGCGCGGCGAGGTCCGTGCCGCCGACGGCCGCGGCGTGCACGGTGGCGGCGGCGCGCGCCACGGTGGCGGCGGCACCGTCGAGCCCGGCGGCCTCCCAGTACGCCGCTTCGGCGGCCGTCCCGCCGGCCGCGGCCCCGTCCGGGCGGGTGGAGACCAGCCCGGCGTCGGAGAGCCGGGCGATGAGCCGGGCCGTCTGTTCGGCGGGCAGCGCCGCGGCGGCGTCCTCGACCACCTGGTCCAAGGACCGGGTGCCGTCCAGCAGCGGGGCGAGGCAGGCGATCTGCTCGCCGTGCAGCGCGGTGGCCCGCTGGTCGGAGAGCACGTACACGGCTTCGCCGGGCACCTGCTCCACACACAGATGCGGTCTGAATCCCAGCAGCCCGGTGCTGCCGTCCCCCGTGGTGGCGACCATCAGAGCGCGATGCCGCTGTCGGCGCCCGGCGCGACGGTGAGCAGGCCGACTTCGCAGAAGCAGACACTGGCGTCGCTGACGGCCAGGTCGTGGTTCAGCTCTTCGATGACCAGGTCATCGAGTCCCGGCGCGGTCCCGGCGTGCATCGCGTTCATCGTCGTCTCCCGTTGTGTACCCGTCGAAGTGTCCGCCCGCCGCTGGTCGGACGGCGGCGTCCGGTGCCGCCGTGGTGAGCGGTGCCGGGCAGGACAGAGTCTGCTGACCGGCGCGGGAGCGGGCCAGTGTCGGCCTCACGAGGCGCGGGTGAAAATCTCATGCCCGGGACCGGTGGAAACACATGCCCGGTTCGGGAGTCCGGCACTGTCGGCCGGCGGGGCCCGGATGGCACTTTCGAGAGGCTCTGGAATCCGGACCGAATCGATCGGAGTATCCGGCGGGCCATGCTGTCTCGGAGGAACCAATGGACATCAAGCTCTTGGGGTCGCTCAGCGCGGAGACCGGCGGTGTCTCCATCGTCCCCACCGCGAGCAAGCCCAGGCAGATCCTGGCGCTGCTCGCCGTCTGCGCCAATCAGGTGCTGCCGGTCCCCACGCTGATGGAGGAGATCTGGGGCGCGGACATGCCGCGCAGCGCGCCCACCACACTGCAGACCTACATCCTCCAGCTGCGCCGGCGCATCGCCGCGGCCCTCGGCCCCGACTCCCCGGTCGGCAGCAAGGACGTGCTGGTCACCCGGTACGGGGGATATCTGCTGGGCATCGACCCCGAGGCGGTCGACGTACACGTCTACGACCGGCTCGTCGCCGAGAGCCGCACCGCCGCCGACGCCGGTGACGCGGCGGCCGTCGCGCGGCTGTGCCGGCGGGCGCTGGCGCTGTGGCGCGGTCCCGCCCTGGTGGACGTGCAGACGGGTCCGACGCTTGAGGTCGAGCTGGTGCGCCTGGAGGAAAGCCGCCTGGGCGTGCTGGAGCGGCGCATCGACGCCGAGCTGCAACTCGGCATGCACAGCCACCTCCTCGCCGAACTGCGCGCCCTGACGGTGCGCCACCCCCTGCACGAGGGCCTGCACGCACAGTTCATGATCGCCCTCTACCGCTCCGGCCGGCAGTGGCAGGCGCTGGAGACCTACCAGGCGCTGCGGGGGCGCCTGGTCGACGAGCTCGGCGTGGACCCCTCGCCCCGGCTCCAGCGGCTCCACCGGACCGTGCTGGGCGGCGACCCGGCGCTCGACCACACCGGCGGACACCGCGGCCCGGCCCTCGGACTCTTCGCGGGCTGACCGGCCCGCCCGCCGCCCCGCCTCTCCCGGTCACTGCCCCGTTCGTACACCGCGGTGTCGAGCGGGGCAGTGCCGTGACTCGATCACGCCTCCAGCACCGGACCGCACAGTGGCCCGCATGTACGGACGTTCCGCCGCTGTGACCGCACAGCGCGATCCGAGCCATGCCGTTGGGGGTTCACTGTGCCCGTCATAGACCTGTCGTCCCCGGTCGACGCGTCCGGCTGGGAGCCGGACCCGGTCGTCCACGAGATCATGACGCCCGCGGAGGGCGCCCGCCACATGGCCGAGGAGATGAAAGTCCACTTCGGCCTCGACTTCGACCCGGCCGACCTGCCCGGCGGAGAGCTGCTCTCGCTCGACACCCTCACCCTCACCAGCCACACGGGCACGCATGTCGACGCCCCCTCGCACTACGGCTCCAGGGGCGAGTACGGCGTGCCCCGCACCATCGACCGGATGCCGCTGGACTGGTTCCTGCGCCCGGCGGTCGTGCTGGACGTGCGGGACGCGGGGGCCGGCGTCATCGGGCGCGAGCGGATCGAGAAGGCGCTGGCGGACATCGGCTACACGCCGCGGCCGCTGGACATCGTGATCCTGCACACCGGGGCCTCCCGGCACGCCGGCACCCCGCGGTACTTCACCGACTTCGCCGGACTCGACGGGCCCGCCACCGACCACCTGCTGGACCTCGGGGTGCGGGTGATCGGCACGGACGCGTGGAGCCTGGACGCGCCCTTCACCGACATGATCCGCCGCTACCAGGAGACCGGTGACCGCTCGGTGCTGTGGCCCGCGCACTTCGCCGGCCGCCGCCGCGAGTACTGCCAGATCGAACGACTGGCCAATCTCGACGCCCTGCCCGGCCCGTACGGCTTCCGGGTGGCCTGCTTCCCCGTGAAGATCACCGGCGCCGGCGCCGGGTGGACGCGGGCCGTGGCCCTGGTGGACGAATGAGACGCCCGGCGGAGCCCCCCTGGCTGATCTGCTTCCACCACGCCGGAGCCGGCGTCTCGTGCTTCGCGCCGTGGCAGGGCGTCATCGGCGACGCCGCCGAGGTCGTACCCGTACTGCTGCCGGGCCGCGAGCGGCGCGTCCGCGAGGCGCGCATCACCGACCCGGACGAACTCCTCGTCGAACTGGAGGACATGCTCGGCGGCCTGCTGACGGACCGCCCGTACATCCTCTACGGCCACAGCCTCGGCGGCCTCGTCGCCTACACCTTGGCGCGGGCCCGCGAGCGGGCCGGGCTGCCGGCGCCCGCGCTGGTCGCGGTCGGCGCCGTACAGCCGCCGCACCTGCGCTCGCCGGTGCTCCGCGGTGCGCATCTGCCCGACGCGGAGCTGCTGCGGCTGCTCGTCTCGTACGGGACGCTGCCGCCCGAGGCCGCCGAGGGGGGCCGGCTGTGGGAGCGGCGCGTCCTCCCGGCGCTGCGCGACGACCTGCGGCTCGCCGAGGCGCTGTGCGCCACCGACCGTACGCCGCTCAAGGCGCCGCTGCTGGCGCTGGCTGCCCGCCAGGACCCCATCTCCCCGCTGGTCGGCATGGCCGAGTGGGCCGACTACGCGCCGTCCGGCTTCACGCTGCGCACGATGCCCGGCACGCACTTCTTCGTACGGCTGCGGGACACCCCGCTGCTGCTGCGCGAAGCGGCGCTGCGGCTCCGGGACGAGCACCGGGCGGAGTTCCGGGCCGAGTTGAGTGCGCGTCGAGAGACGGAAGCGACAGTCGTGGAGACCGATCAACGCAGTGAAGAGGTGATGCGGCCGTGAACACAGAACTCGACCGGACCCGGGCCGGGGCGCCCCGGCCCGTCGGGAGGCGGCGATGAGCCGGCGCGTGGTCATCACCGGCATCGGCGTGGTGGCGCCCGGCGGTGTCGGCACCAAGGAATTCTGGACGCTGCTCACCGACGGGCGGACCGCCACCCGGAGCATCTCGCTCTTCGACGCCGCCCCGTACCGCTCCCGGATCGCCGCCGAGGCCGACTTCGACCCGGTCGCGGCGGGGCTGACCCCGCAGCAGGTCCGGCGGATGGACCGGGCCGCGCAGTTCGCCCTGGCCGGTGCCCGCGAGGCGATCGCCGACAGCGGGATCGCGTTCGACCGGGGGGACCCGTTCCGCACCGGGGTCACCATCGGCAGCGCGGTCGGCGCCACCACCGGCCTCGACAACGAGTACGCGGTGGTGAGCAACGGCGGCGCCGACTGGCTGGTCGACCACCGCTACGCGGTGCCGCACCTGTTCGACTACTTCGTGCCCGCCTCGTTCGCCCGGGAGGTCGCCTGGGAGGCCGGTGCGCAGGGGCCCACGGCGGTGGTCTCCACCGGCTGCACCTCCGGGCTCGACGCGGTGGGCCATGCGGTGGAGCTGATCCGCGAGGGCAGCGCCGACACCATGATCGCGGGCGCCACGGAGGCGCCGATCTCCCCGATCTCGGTCGCCTGCTTCGACGCGATCAAGGCGACCTCGCCGCGCAACGACGACCCGGAGCACGCGTCCCGCCCCTTCGACCGGACCCGCAACGGCTTCGTCCTCGGCGAGGGCTCGGCGGTCTTCGTCCTGGAGGAGCTGGAACGGGCCCGCGCGCGTGGCGCCCACATCTACGCGGAGATCTCCGGGTTCGCCTCGCGCAGCAACGCGTACCACATGACCGGACTGCGCCCGGACGGCAAGGAGATGGCGGAGGCGATCCGGGTCGCCCTCGACGAGGCGCGGCTCGACCCCACCGCGGTCGACTACGTCAACGCGCACGGCTCCGGCACCAAGCAGAACGACCGCCACGAGACCGCGGCCTTCAAGCGCAGTCTCGGCGAGCACGCCTACGCCACGCCCGTCAGCTCCATCAAGTCGATGATCGGCCACTCGCTGGGCGCCATCGGCTCCCTGGAGATCGCGGCCTGCGCGCTGGCCATCGAGCACAACGTGCTGCCGCCCACCGCCAACCTGCACGAGCCCGACCCGGAGTGCGACCTGGACTACATCCCGCTCACCGCCCGGGAGGCCCGCACCGACACGGTCCTGACCGTCGGCAGCGGGTTCGGCGGGTTCCAGAGCGCGATGGTGCTGACCCGCGCCGAGAAGCGGGCGACCGGGAAGGAAGCGTGATGACCGAACTGCTGGAGCGCCCCGTCGGGACCGCTCGCCGTACCTGCGTCTTCACCGGCATCGGGGTCACGGCCCCGAACGGTCTGGGCACCGCGGCCTGGTGGGCGGCGACCCTGGCCGGGCGGAGCGGTATCGCCCCGGTCACCCGGTTCGACGCCACCGGGTACCCGTCCCGGCTGGCCGGCGAGGTGCCCGGCTTCGACCCGGCCGAACACATCCCCTCCCGGCTGCTGCCGCAGACCGACCACATGACCCGGCTCGCGCTCGCCGCCGCCCAGGAGGCCATCGCCGACGCCGGCGTCACCCCGGGCGACCTGCCGGAGTTCTCCGCGGGCGTGGTCACCGCCAGCTCGGCGGGCGGCTTCGCGTTCGGGCAGCGCGAGCTGGAGGCGCTGTGGAGCAAGGGCGGGCAGCACGTCAGCGCGTACCAGTCCTTCGCCTGGTTCTACGCGGTCAACAGCGGCCAGATCTCCATCCGCCACGGGATGCGCGGGCCGAGCGGCGTGCTCGTCAGCGAGCAGGCCGGCGGTCTCGACGCGCTCGCCCAGGCGCGGCGCCAGCTGCGCAAGGGCAGCGCCCTGATCGTCTCCGGCGGTGTGGACGGCGCGATCTGCCCGTGGGGCTGGACCGCGATGCTGTCCGGCGGGCGCCTCAGCCCGGTGAACGAACCCGACCGCGCCTACCTGCCCTTCGACGCGGACGCCCGTGGCCACGTACCCGGCGAGGGCGGCGCCCTGCTGATCCTGGAGGACGCGGCCGCCGCCGAGGAGCGCGGCGCCCGGGTGTACGGGCGGCTGGCGGGGTACGCGGCGACGTTCGACCCGGCGCCCGGCACCGGCCGGGAGCCGGCCCTCCGCAAGGCGATCGAGCTCGCCCTGGCCGACGCCGGTGTGACCCCGGAGGCGGTGGACGTCGTGTTCGCCGACGCCGCCGGGGTGCCTGAGCTCGACCGCGCGGAGGCCGACGCGATCACCGCCGTCTTCGGCGCCGAGGCGGTCCCCGTCACGGCCCCGAAGACGATGACCGGACGGCTCTCCGCGGGCGGCGCCTCGCTCGACGTGGCCGCCGCGCTCCTCTCCGTACGGGACGGGATCATCCCGCCGACCGTCAACGTGCGCGGTCGCGGGGAGGGCATCCGGCTCGACCTGGTGACCGGCGCGCGGTCCGCGCCGGTGCGCACCGCGCTCGTGGTCGCCCGCGGTCAGGGCGGATTCAACTCCGCCGCGGTCGTCACCCACGCCTGACCCGGCCCCCGGGCCGGCCCACCACCACGCGTCACCGATGACGAACGAAAGGTACCGACCATGACACTGCCCGAACTGACCGCCCTGCTCCGCGAGTGCGCCGGCGAGTCCGAGGGGGTCGACCTCGACGGCGACGTCCTCGACGTGCCCCTCGACGAGCTCGGCTACGACTCCCTCGCCGTGCTCCAGACCACCGGGCACATCGAGTGCGAGTACGGCATCCGCCTCTCCGACGACGTCGTCGCCGAGGCCCACACGCCGCGCCTTCTGCTGGAGTTCATCAACGAGAGCCTGGCCCAGGCGCAGGCCGGCCTCGCCGCCTGATCACCGCCGGTGCCCCGGAACAGCGCCCGCTGTGCCGGGGCACCGGCCTCTACCCGACAACCACCGAGAGGGAGGGGAACGGGCGTGCGTGTGCTGCTCGTGGTGACCCCCGTCAACAGTCATCTGCTGCCCATCGTCCCGCTGGCCTGGTCGCTCGCCGCGGCCGGGCACGACGTGTTGCTGTGCGGCGAGCCGACGGCCGTCGAGACGGCCCGCGCGGCCGGGCTGCACACGGTCGCCGTACGCGCCGAACCCGCCCCGCCCCGGCCCCCGGCGCGCGAGCGGCCCCCGGCGCCCGCGACCGGCCCTGGCTGGCAGCCCGACTGGGACAAGCTCGCCGCCAACTGGCGCCGCCGGGTCGGCCGGGTCCTCGACGGCTACCTGGAGCTGGGCCGCGAGTGGCGGCCCGACGTGGTGGTCTGCGACCCGCTGGAGTTCTGCGGCCCGATCGTCGCGGGCGCGCTCGGCGTGCCCGTGATCGTCCACCGCTGGGGTCCCGACCTGCTCACCACCCAGGCCCGGGAGCCCGCCGCGCGAGCGCTCAAGGACCTGGCGGAGAGCGCCGGTTCGCACGGCGGCCTGCCCGAGCCCGCGCTGCTGCTCGACCCTTGCCCGCCGAGCCTGCTGGCCCCGGGGACCGCGCCGGGACGGCCGGTGCGGTTCGTGCCGTACAACGGCGCCGGGCAGTACCCCGCCCGGCGCGCCGGGGACGGCGACGGGCGGACGGTCTGCGTCTCCTACAGCGCGCGCACCGTGGAGGAGTGCGGCGTCAGCGGCATCTCCGCGCTCGCCGAGGCGTTCGACGGGCTCGACGGCGTAACCGCGCTGATCACCCTCGGTGAACCGCATGCCGGGCAGCTCGGTCCGGTGCCCGCCAACGTGCGGGTGGTGCCGCCCGCCCCGCTTTCGCTGCTCCTCGACGGCTGTGACGCGCTGATCCACCACGGCGGCGCCGGCACCGGGCTGACCGCGCTCGGCCGCGGCCTGCCCCAACTGGTGCTGCCCCAGGCGCTGCCCGCCCTGGAGGTGTACGGGGAACGGCTCGCCGCCGCCGGCGCCGGACTGCGCGTCGGCCCGGGACAGCAGAACGACCCGGCCGCCCTGCGCGCCGCCGTCGGTGACCTGCTGAACGATCCTGCCTACGCGCGGAGCGCACGGGCCTGCGCGCGGGAGATGCGGGACATGCCGCTGCCCGCCCACATCGTCCCGGAAATCGAGGAGTTGGCGGCCGGGCCTCTCTTTGCGTGAGGGGGAGCTCGCCGCGACGCGCTCGTACGGCGGCCCCCACTCGTAGGACACACACACGCGTGCGGGCCGCCCAGCAGGTGCCGGGCGGCCCGCACGCGTGTGCCGTCGTGGCGAGCGACGTCAGACCAGGTCGTCGCGGGAGATGAGGCGGTGTTCGACCAGCCACCGGCCGCCCACCCGGACCAGCACGTCCTCGCAGGTCGTGCTGGCCTTGATGTACGGCTTGCCGCCGTGCTTCGTCTCGATGACCAAGGCGTACGAACGGGCCTTGACGCGGTCCCCGTTCACCCCGTCGATCGCCACCATCCCCATCCAGTGGCGGCGCTGCACGCCCATCCTCGCGTACTCGTCCGTCACCTGCCCGGCGACGGCGGCGATCGCCGTGCGGCCCGTGGTGGGCTCCGGCTTGGCGTTGGCGGCGAAGACCCCGCCCTCGGTGAACGTCTCGGCCCACTCCCCGACCCGCCCGGAGTCGAGCAGCTGCATCTGCTGCGCGTAGAACTGCTGCACCTGCTGGTACAGCTCGGCGGAGCCGACGGCCGGCGCGTTCTCCGTCTCCGTCACGGTCATGGCGGTCCCTTCTGCCTGCGGCTGTGCTGTCCCGGCCGAGCCTCGCCGCCCGTCCTCGCGGTGCGCTGGAAGACCGGCGGAGCGCGCGCTGTCCACCGCTGCTCGATCTCCTCACAAGCGCTCGTCGGCAGGTTGGCCGCAACGACAGTCGAGAGGAGTGCACGACATGGCGCACGAGCAGCAGCGCGTTGCCCTGATCACCGGGGCCACCAGCGGGATCGGGCTGGAGGCGGCCAGGGCCCTGGCCGAGGCGGGGCTGGCGGTGTTCATCTGCGCGCGCGGTCAGGAGGCGGTCGAGCTCACCGTCAAGGAGCTGCGCGCCGCCGGCCACCGGGCGTCCGGCACCGCCGCCGACGTCCGCAGCCCGGAGTCGGTCAAGGCCCTGGTGGCGGCGGCCGTCGAGACATACGGCCGGCTCGACGTCCTGGTCAACAACGCGGGCCGCAGCGGCGGCGGCGTCACCGCGCAGATCGGGGACGAGCTGTGGGACGACGTCATCAACACCAACCTGAACAGTGTCTTCCGGGTGACCCGGGAATTCCTCACCCAGGGCGGCGCGCAGGAGCGCGGCTGGGGGCGGATCATCAACGTCGCCTCCACGGCGGGCAAGCAGGGCGTCGTCCTCGGTGCCCCCTACTCGGCCTCGAAGCACGGCGTCGTCGGCTTCACCAAGGCGCTCGGCAACGAGCTGGCCCCGACCGGCGTCACCGTCAACGCCGTGTGCCCGGGCTACGTGGAGACCCCGATGGCCCAGCGGGTCCGCCAGGGGTACGCGGCGGCGTACGACACCAGCGAGGACGCGATCCTCGCCAAGTTCGAGGCCAAGATCCCGCTCGGCCGCTACTCGACCCCGCAGGAGGTCGCCGGCCTGATCGGCTACCTCGCCACCGACACGGCCGCCTCCATCACCGCGCAGGCCCTCAACGTCTGCGGCGGCCTGGGCAACTTCTGACCCCCGTACGGAACCTGGGAGGCGACACCGCCATGACAGCACCGGTACAGCAGCTGACGCAGTACGAGACGACCCACGCGACCGAGATCGCGGCGCCCGCGGCGGCGGTCTACGCGATCATCGCCGACGCCCGCCGCTGGCCGCAGCGGTTCAAGCCCAACGTCCACGTCGAGCACCTGGAGGAGGAGCCGGGCCGGGAGCGGATCCGCATCTGGGCGACCGCGGGCGGCAGGGTAAAAACCTGGTCCTCGGTGCGCACCCTGGACCCGGAAGGACTGCGGGTCACCTTCCGGCAGGTCGTCTCCGCCCCGCCGGTCGCCTCGATGGGCGGCGAGTGGATCGTCACCGCCCTCGGCGAGGACCGCAGCAGGCTGGAGCTCAAGCACGACTTCAGCGCGATCGACGACGCCCCGGAGAACGTGGCGTGGATCCGGCAGGCCCTGGACGTCAACAGTGCGCAGGAACTCGCCGGGATCCGGGAGATCGCCGAACTCGGTGACGCGCTGGCCGCGCTGGAGTTCTCCTTCGAGGACACCGTGCACATCGAGGGCGACGGCGCCGACGTCTACGCGTTCCTCGACCGGGCCGACCTGTGGCCCGAGCGCCTCCCGCACGTCGCCGCCCTCGACCTCACGGAGGACGATCCCGGCGTGCAGGTGATGCGGATGGACACCAGCACCAAGGACGGCTCCACCCACACCACCGAGTCGGTGCGGGTCTGCTTCGCCGCGGACCGGATCGTCTACAAGCAGACCACCGTGCCGCTGCTGATGACGGCGCACACCGGCGCCTGGACCATCGTGCCGTCCGGCACCGGCGTCGACGTGACCTCCCGGCACGACGTCACCCTGCGCACCGACACCATCGAGCGCGTGCTGGGCGAGGGGAAGACGGTCGCCGACGCCCGCGCGTATGTGCACCGCGCCCTGAGCACCAACAGCACCGCCACGATGAACCTGGCCCGCCAGTACGCGGAGAGCCGCCGTGGCTGACGTCCTCGACCCGCCGCCGTCCGCCGCGGACGGCGTTCCCCGGCCGGCCGCGCCCCGCGTCGACGGGCTGCTCGCCGCCGCCGCGGAACGCCACGGCGACCGCACCGCGATCGTCGCCGAGGGGCGCGCGATCGGCTTCGCCGAGCTGGAGCGGCGGGTCTCCTCGGTCGCGGCCGGGCTGCGCGAACTGCTCCCCGAGCCCGGCGGCACGGTCGCCGTGGCATCGGTCCTGCACCCGGACTTCGCCGTCGCCTACTACGCGGCGATGCGCGCCGGGCAGGTCGCGGCCGTCGTCAACCCGCTGCTGCGCGAGGAGGGGCTGCTGCACGTGCTGTCGGTCAGCGGGGCACGGGTCGCCCTCGTCGACACGGTGGTCGCCGAGCGGCTGACCACCCTGCGCGACCGGCTGCCCGAGCTGCGGCACGTCGTACTCATCGGCGACACCCGCGGCGCCTGCGGCCCCACCCTGGAGACGCTGGCCGACGGCGCGCCGGAGCCGGGCGGGCCCGCGCCGGACGGCGTGGCGGCGCTCCAGTTCACCAGCGGCACGACGGGCCTGCCCAAAGCGGTCCCGCTCACCCACCGCAACCTGACGGTGAACGCCGCCCAGACCGCCGCCGCCCACCAGCTCGACGCCGCCTCGGTCACCCTCAACCACCTGCCGACCTACCACCCGATGCACCTCAACTCCGCGGTCCAGGCCGGGGCCACCCAGGTGCTGTTCGCCGGGCCCGACCCGGCCGACGCGGTGGCGGCGGCCAACCGGTACGGCGCCACGCACTACTACAGCCTGCCGGTCCGGCTCGCCCGGCTCGCCTCCGATCCGTCGCTGGAGAGCCTGGCGCTGCGCACCGTGGCCCGGATCGCCTCCGGCGGCTCGGCTCTGCCGGTATGGGCCGCGACCCGCCTCACCGAACGGTTCGGGGTGCCCGTCTTCCAGGGGTACGGGCTCGCCGAGACCTCGCCGCTGACCCACAGCGACGACCCCGGCCACCCGGTGCACGGATCCGTGGGGCGGCCGGTGCCGGGCACCGAATGCCGGATCGTCGACGTCGACACCCGCGCCGTGCTCGGCACCGGCGAGGCCGGCGAGGTCCAGCTGCGCGGGCCCCAGGTCATGTCCGGCTACCTCGACGGCACCGGCCTGGAGGACGGCGGCTGGTTCTCCACCGGCGACGTCGGGCGGATCGACCAGGACGGCAGGCTGTTCCTGGTCGACCGCCTCAAGGACGTCTTCAAGTGCGACAACTTCCTCGTCGCCCCCTCCGACGTGGAGCGCGCGCTGCTCGCCCACCCGGCCGTCAAGGAAGCGGTCGTCGTGGACCTGCCCGACGCGTACTCCTCGGCCGTCGCCGGGGCGCTGCTCGTCCTCGACGCCGGTACGGCGAGCGCGGCCGGCGTCCTCGCCGACGTCAACCCCGGGCTCCCGTACTACCAGCGGGTCCGGCACGCCGCGGCCGTCGGCGCCATTCCGCGCAACGGCAACGGCAAGATCCAGCGCCGGGAGCTGCGCGACCTGCTGATCCGGACCGTCCACCCCGAACCCACCACGCAGACCCCACGGAAGGCAGCGGACATGCCCGAGTTCACCGTCGTCAACACCTTCACGCTCAAGGACCCGGCCGGGGCCGACGCCTTCGAGGAGCAGTTCCTGGAGCACGTCGGGTGGATGCGCGCCCGCGACGGCTTCCTCGCCCACCAGGCGGTGCGGGACACCGAGCGGGCCGGCACCTACGTCAACCTGGGCTGGTGGGCGACGCCCGAGGACTTCAAGCAGGTCCTCGGCAGCGAGACCTTCCAGGCACACGCCGAGGAGTTCCACCGGATCGTGGACGTCGAGGCCGATCCGTCCATGGGCGTCTTCCGCGTGACCGGCACCGCGTCCAGCACCTCGGCCGTGACGGTCATGTTCATCGAGGCGAACGGTGACGCGGGCGAGTTCGAGGCCGCCTTCCGCGCCTTCGCCGACGCCGCGGCGGACACCGGCGCACTGGGGTGGCTGGACCTGGCCCGCTCGCTGCCCCGCCCCGGCCACTACACCGCCGCCGCGAGCTGGACCGACCGGGCCGCCGCCGAGCGGGCCGAGGCGCTGCCGCAGTACGCGGCGCTCGCCGAGCTCGCCACGATCCGCAGGGTGACCGCGAAGCCGGTCGCCGGGACCCGATGAGCGCCGACCGGCCGCGGACCGCCGCCGACCGGGAACGCGCCGGGCTGCACACCGACGTCTGCGTCGTCGGCGGCGGCCCGGCCGGTCTCGTCCTCGCGCTGCTGCTGCTCAAGTCGGGTGTACGGGTCGCGCTCGTGGAGCGGTCACGGGCGCACCGGCGCGAGTTCCGCGGCGAGATCCTCCAGCCCGGTGCGATGCGGCTGCTCGACGAGCTGGGCGTGCTCGCCGGGGCGCGTGCCCGAGGCTGCCACGAGCACTCCCGGTTCCGGCTGGTCGAGCGGGACCGGGTGCTCCTGGACATCGACTACCGCGCGCTGCCGGCGCCCTACGACCACCTGCTGTCCATCCCGCAGGCCCACGTCCTGGACGAACTCCTCGCCCACTGCGCGAAGTTCGAAGGCTTCGACCACCTCGCGGGAGAGCGCGCCGACGGGCTGCTCAAGGACGACACGGGCGCCGTCACCGGCGTGACGACCGGCGGCCACGAGGTGCGGGCGCACTGCGTGGTCGCCGCCGACGGCCGCTTCTCCAAGCTGCGCCGCCTGGCCGGCATCGACGCGGGCCGCGAGGACTCCTTCGACCTCGACGTCCTGTGGTTCAAACTGCGGGTCCCCGAGGCGCGGGTGCGCGACACGGTCAGGGACGTACGGGTCTTCCGGCACGGCGGCAGTCCGCTGCTGGCGTACGAATCCTGGCCGGACCGGGTGCAGATCGGCTGGACCCTGCCGCACGGCGGTTACCAGGAGGTGGCGAGCCGCGGCCTCGCCCACGTCAAGGAGCAGCTGGCCGCCGCCGCCCCGCCCTACGCGGACCTGATCCGCGAGCAGATCACCTCGTTCAAGGACATCACCCTGCTCGACGTCTTCTCCGGACGGGCCGAGCGGTGGGCGGTGGGCGGCATGGTCTGCATCGGGGATGCCGCCCACACCCACAGCCCGATCGGCGCCCAGGGCATCAACCTGGCGGTCCAGGACGCCGTCCTGCTCCACCCGCTGCTGGTCGGGTCGCTCGCCGACGGCGACACGAGCGCCGCGTACCTCGGCCGGTTCGAACAGCGCCGCGGGCCGGACATCGCCGCGGTGCTGAAGACCCAGCGCATCCAGAGCAGCGCCATGCTCGGCCAGGGCGTTCTGGCCACCCGGCTGCGCCCGGCGCTCGCCGCGCTGCTCAAGCGCACTCCGCTGTACGGCAAGGTGCTGCGGCACATCGCGTACGGCAATCCGTCGATCCGCATCGCCGAGGAGCTGTTCACCGGCTGAGCCCCGGACAGCGGAGAAGGGCCGGACTCCCCCACGGGAATCCGGCCCTCGGGCGTTGTCCGCCGCTCACCGCAGGGTCGCCAGGTCCTCCGCGACCCGCGCCGGGGACGGCATCGATCCCATCGAGGCGGCCAGCTTCCCGGCGCGCAGCCGGTACTCCGGGACGTCCAGCAGCCGTGCCACGGCCGCGCCTGCCGCCGCGGGGTCGTCCTGCCCGGCCGCGTCGGCCACGACGATCCCGGCGCCCGCCGCCGCCAGCGCGTCGCCGTGCGGGAACTGGTCCATGATCTGCGGGAGGACGAGCTGCGGCAGCCCCGCCGACGTCGCCGTCATCATCGTGCCGGCCCCGCCGTGGTGGACCACCGCGTCGCAGGTGCCGAGCAGCGGCTGCAGGGGGACCGGGTCGATCAGCCGTACGCCGTCCGGGAGGTCACCGAGCGTGTCCCGGTACTTCGCGGGCACGGTGGCGAGCGTCTCGGTCCGCGGCAGGCCGGCGAGGCCGCGCAGGACGTTGCCGAGCATCGGCAGCCCGCCCAGCTCCAGGGTGCTGGTCCCCAGCGACACGACCACCCTGCGCAGGCCCGCGGGCTTCGCCTCGTACAGCCATTCCGGCAGCTTCCCGGGGCCGTTGTACGTGACGTAGCGGATCGGCGTGCCCGGGGCGGTGCCGGGCAGCCGCAGTTCGTCCGGGCTCGGGTCGAGCAGCACGGCCGGATCGGGCAGACCGTCCAGGCCGGCGCGCCGGCAGGTGGCGTGCAGTGTGGTCCGGGCGGTGTCGCGGGCGCCCGTCGAGATCGGGTCGAGCCCCCAGCGGTGGTGCACCACCGGCACGCCCAGCACCCCGCCGATGATCAGTGAGGTGTACTCCAGCATGTCGGCCACGATCAGGTCGGGCCGGTAGGCGCGGGCGAACGCGAGGTGCTCGGGGAGCAGGTATTTGGCGTGCATCATCCACACCCTGGCGCCGCCCGCGAGGCCCTCGGGCCCGGGCCGCTCGCGCACCTCCCGCAGCCGCTTCCCCGCCGGCAGCCCGCCGCCGAGCAGGTCGTCGACGTAGTACGGATCACCGATCGGGACGGTGTGCAGCCCCGCCGAGAGTGCCGCGGGCACGACATCGGGCTGTACGGCGGCCACCACCTCGTGCCCCGCCGCGCGCAGCGCCCAGGCGAGCGGCACCAGCGGGGTGAAGTGGGTCGGTACGGGGGTGTTGAGCATCAGGACGCGCATGCGGACTCCCAACGGACGCAAGGGGCGGGAACGGGTCGGGTGGCGAATCGGTGACGCCCCGCCCCAACGGGGGCGGGGCGGGGCGTCACGGGAGGGGCGGGTGCGGATGGTTCGGGGGTGTCGCACCCGCCCTGGCTATGGGACGGGGACGTAGCGGTCCGGCACCGTCGGCGCGGGCACGGGTCCCGGCGCCGGTCCGGCCGCGGGCTCCGGCGCGTCGTCCTCCTCCTGGGGATCGGGCTTCAGCGGCACATCCGGGATGGCGAGCGCCAGGGCCAGCCCGACGAGCATCACCCCGGCCGCCACCAGGAACGTGGTCGCGGTCGCCGAGGCGTAGGCCCGCGTCACCGCGGCGTGCCCGGCGGACGGGGTGCCGCCGGGCAGCAGCGCGGCGAACCGGTGGGAGAGCACTTCGCCCAGTACGGCGGCGCCGAAGCCGCTGCCGAGCGTCATGAAGAACCGCGCCCCGGAGGTGACGACGCCGAGCCGGTCCGGTTCGACCGCCGCCTGCACCGTCTGGAGCACCACCTGCACCACTCCGCCGAGGCCGAAGCCCAGCGGCACGAGCAGCAGGCTGATCTCCACCGTGCCGGTGTGCGCGTCGACGAGGCCGAACAGCGCGAGCGCGACGACGGCCACCGTGGTGTTGAGCACCAGCACCGGCTTGAACCGCTGCAGCCGGGTGATCATCTTGCCCGAGTACGTCATGGCGATGACGACGCCCAGTGCCATCGGGGCGAGCCGCAGGCTGGAGCCCTGGGTGCTCGCCCCGCGCGCGATCTGCAGGTACGTGATCACGTACACCGGCACCGCCAGCACCGCGAACCCGCCGATGAACTGCAGCGGCGCGGCGGCCCGGAAGACCCTGTGCCGGAAGAGCGACATCGGCAGGATCGGCTCGGCCGCCCGGGTCTCCCACCAGACGAAGACGACGATCAGCACGGCCGCGCCGCACGCCGTCCACACGATCTGCGGCGAGCTCCAGGCGTAGGTGCTGCCGCCCCAGCGGGCGATCAGCAGCAGGGCCGAGGCGCCCGCGGTGACCAGCGCCGCGCCCAGCAGGTCGATCCGCCGTACGCTGCTCTCGCGCGGCCGCAGCCGCAGCGCGTACACCGCCATCGCCAGCGTGAACAGCCCCAGCGGCAGGTTGACGTAGAAGATCCAGCGCCACGACAGGTACTGGCACAGGACCCCGCCGAGCAGCGGGCCCACGACGATGCCGAGGGCGACCAGGCCGCCGCCCACGCCCGTGCCGCTGGACCGCTTCCGCGGCGGCATGACGGTCGCCATGATCACGAGCGTGATGCTCATCAGCCCGCCGCCGCCGAGCCCCTGGACGGCCCGGAAGGCGATCAGCTCCCCCATGGTCCCGGCGAGCCCGCACAGCGCGCTGCCCACGAGGAAGAGCGAGATCGCGCACACGTAGACCGGTTTGGGACCGAACAGGTCACTGAGCTTGCCGTAGAGCGGCTGGCTCGCGGTGGCGGCGAGCACGTAGGCGGTCATCAGCCAGGGCATCCGGTCCAGCCCGTGCGCCGGGTCGAGCTCCTTGGTCAGCTGCCAGGCGGCGCTGGTGACGATGTTCTCGTCGAGGAAGGAGAGCAGCATGGCCGCGAGCGCGCCGAGGATGAAGAGCTTGAAGTGCTTGCGGCCCATTCTGTGCGGGGGCAGGGCCGCGGGTCCCGCGTCCGGCGCGGCGGCCGGCGCCTCCTTCGTGCTGCCGTCGGTCATGCTGCGTTCCTCCGTCGGGTTCGGTGAGTGGTGGCGAGCTGGTGCACTTCGGCCACGAGCCGGTCGGGCGCCGGCATCGCGGCGGCCTGCCGCGCGAGCCGGCCCGCGGCGGCGCCGAAGCCCGGCTCGCCGAGCAGCCGGCGCAGCCCGGACCCGATCCGCGCCGGGTCGTCCTGTGCCGCCGCCGAGTCGAGGATGATCCCGGCGCCCGCCGCGGCGACCGCGTCCCCGGTCGCGAACTCCTCCATGACCTGCGGGAGTACGAGCTGCGGCAGTCCCCGCGAGGCCGCCGCCAAGGCCGCCTGCGCGCTGCCGTCGTGGACGACCGCCGCGCATCCGGCCATGGACGGGGCGAAGCCGACGCCGTCCGGTCCGCCGACCGCGGCCTCGACCGCGGGCGGCAGCGCACGGCCGTACAGCGCCCGGGTCCGGTCGGAGAGGTCGACGTACACACCCCGCCGCCCGGCGTGCTCCCCGCCGGTTTCCAGGGGCTCGGGGCCGATCGGCAGGCCGGGCGCGGCGCCCGCGTGCTGGAGGGCCGCTGGGCACGGGTCGAGTACGAGGTCCGGGGCGGGCAGGCCGTCGACACCGAGCCGGCGGCACAGTCCGGTGAGGAAGAACGCGGCCATACCGCGCAGGCCTGCCGACAGCGCGTCGACGCCGGAGCGGTGGGAGACCGCGGGGACGCCCAGCACGGCGGCGACCACCGGTGAGGCGAACTCGTACTGCGAGCCGACCACCACATCGGGGCGCCACTCGCGGGCCAGCTCCAGGTAGCGCGGCACCATGTACCGGGCGTGGCCGGCGAACCCCTTCACTCCGGCGGCGAGTTGGGCCGAGGAGGGGCGTCCGGAGATCTGGAGCGGGCGGCTGCCGGGCGGCAGTCCGGTGAAGAGGTCGTCGTCCGCGTGGTACCAGCCGCCGACGCAGACCGCCGCCAGCCGCGCCGCGCGTGCCGTGGGCTGTACGTCCGGCTGCCCCGCGACCAGCACCTCGTGCCCGGCCGCGCGCAGCGCGCGGGCCAGCGGCACCATGGCGGCCAGGTGGGCCGGCACCGGAACGGTCGTCATCAGTACGCGCATCCGTGCTCCTCGCGGCTCGGACTCGGACGTGGATCACTGCACGACCCAGCGTGCCGCCGGGGCATGGAGTGCGCCTCGCGTCCCTCTTGAGCTGCGGCGGCCTGCCGGGAAGCGCGCGGGGGCGGGCCCCACACCGTGGAACCCGCCCCCGCGCCGTGCCGTCGTCAGCCCTTCCGGCGGGCCACCACCTTCACCAGGAAGCCGATGAGGGCGGCGGCGCCGATGCCGATGGCGATGTGGACAAAGTTCATGGTGTCTCTCCTGTGGGGTGGTAGCCGGGTGCGGGGGTCAGGCGGCGGACGGCAGGGCGGCGGGCCGCGCCCCCTGCTCCTGGAGGACCTGCCAGAGCGCGGCGGGCGTGGCGAACGTGGCGCTGGTCAGGGCGGATTCGGGGATCTCCACCCCGTACTCGTCCTCCAGCGACACCAGCAGTTCGATCGTGGCCAGGGAATCGAGTCCGGCCTTCTTCAGGTCCAGGTCCGGGGGGACCGGGGCGGTGCGGGCGCCGGCCGGCAGCACCGAGGTGAGCAGCGCCGTGAAGCGCTCGTCCCACTGTCTTGTCATGAGAGAGGTCTCCTTCGTCGGTTCGGCGGTTGTCCGGTGGCTATTCCGGCGGCTGTTCCGGCTCCTGTACGGCGGTACGGTGACGCAGCGCCTGCCGGTCGGTCTTGCCGTTGGGGGTGAGCGGGAGGGCGGCCAGGACCCGGCACTCGGCCGGCACCTTCTCCGCCTCCAGGCGGTCGGTGAGCCCGGCCACGACCTCGTCGGGCGCGAGGGCGGTGACGGCGTAGAGGGTGAGGTCGTGCCCCTCCCCCGGCGGGACCGCCGCGGCGGCCTCGACGCCCTCGATGTCCAGGGCGGCGCTCTCGATCTCCAGGACGCTCATCCGGGTGCCGCGCCGCTTGAACATGTCGTCGCGGCGGCCCTGGAAGTACAGGTGCCCGTCGGCGTCCAGATGGCCGTAGTCACCGGTGTGCAGGGTGACTTCGCCCGTCACCGGGTCCGTGCGGAAGCGCTGGGCGGTGATCTCCGGGGCGCCCCAGTAGCCCGCCATGACGTGCGGGCCGCGGACCGCGATCTCGCCGGTCTCTCCGGCGGGCAGCGCGCGCCCCTCCTCGTCAAGGATCAGCACCTGGGTGCCGGGCAGCGCCGGCCCCAGTGAGCCGGGCTTCGCCAGGTCGCCGTCGGGTTCGAGCACGGTGACCCGCTTGCATTCGGTGATGCCGAACATCGGGGCGACCCGGGCGTGCGGGAAGGTCCGGCGCAGCGCTTCGATGACGGGCGCGTTGAGCGCGGCGCCGGTGTTGGTGAACAGCCGCACCGGGGGCGGCTCACGCCGGTCGCGGGAGGCGAGGCGCAGCAGCATCTCGGCGAGCGACGGCACCACCGGGACGACCGTCGCGCCGTGGTCGTGGAGCGTGCTGAGCAGCCGCAGATGGCCCTCGGGCTCGGTGAGCGTGACCTGCGCACCGGCGAGCACGGAGAGGAAGACCTGGTAGAGCCCGTAGTCGAAGGAGAGCGGAATGGCCACCAGGACCACGTCGTCGGCGCGGTAGCGCAGGACTTCGTCGATGGCGCGGGTGGCGAACAGGATCGCTGCGTGCGGGCCTGCCACGGCCTTCGGGGCGGAGGTCGAGCCCGAGGTGTAGATGAGCAGCCCGAGGTCGTCGGGGGCGACCTCCTGGTCCGCGGCCGGGGCGCCGAGCAGCCCGGCCACCTCGCCCCACACGCGGGTGAGCCCGTGCACCGGGCGGTCCGTCAGCTCGCCGAAGAGCGGTACGTCCTCGTCCCGGGCGACCACCAGCGCCGGATCGCTGTCGGCCGTCACCGACGACAGGTGGAAGCGCTTCATCGCCGGGTTGACCGGCACGCACACCGCGCCGATACGCAGCGTGCCGAAGAGCGCTGCCACGAACTCCCGGGTGTTGCCCGCCCGCAGCAGCACACGGTCGCCGCGGCACACCCCCTCACGAGCGAGCCAGGAGCCGAACGCCCGGCTCTGCGCGTCGAGTTCGGCGTAGGTCCACGACCCGTGCCGGTCGCGTACCGCCGGGGCTCCGGGGTGGGCGGCCACCGCGGCGGCCAGCAGCCCGGGAACGGTCCCGGCGGACAGCGCCGCCGCGGGGCGCTCGACCGCGGTCACCATTGCGGCACCTCACTGATCTCCAGGACGGCCACGGTGCAGGTGTAACCCGCGCCGCCGCCGAACAGCATCACCTTGTCCCCGGGCGCGACCGCCCGGGTCTCCACCAGATGGGCCAGACCGGCCGCCCAGTCACCGGCGCCCACGTGCCCGGTCGTGCGCCCGTAGTCCCACGTCGTCTGCTGCTCGGTCACGCCGAGCATGTGGTGCAGCTGGTGGTCTCCCTTGCGGCGTCCGGTGGCCGGTGTGACGATCTTCGCGAGGTCGGCGGTGGTGAGCCCCGCGTCCGCGAGGGCCTCCTTCTTCGCCCTGATCATGGTCCGGGCGATCCGCATGGTGATCTCGCTGTCGTCACCCGCGCTGATGTACGCGTGCGAGCGGAGCGTCAGGTCGACGGGGGTGGCCGCCGCGGCGGAGGCGGTACGGAACGGCTCGTCGCCGCGGGCCAGCCCCTCCAGCGAGTTGTCGGCCGCGGTCGCGGTCGCCAGCAGCCGGGCGAAGCCCCCGCCGCGGGTGACCACGACGGCCGTTCCGCCGTCCCCGTAGACGCTCATGTCGTGCAGGGCCCAGCGGTTGACGCCGGGCCCGGACCAGCGGTCCGCGGTGGTCAGCATCACTGCGCGGCCCCCGCGCAGGCCGGAGGTGAGATGCGCGGCGGCCAGCTCCATGCCGCTCACGCCGACGTTGCAGCGCTGCTGCACATCGAGGGCGGGCACATGGCGGCCGACGGTCCGCTGCGCGATGTACGAGGCGGTGGGCCAGATGTCCAGGCCCTGGAACCACAGGCTGCCGTGGATCAGCAGGCTGAACTCCTCCGGGTCCACCCCGGAGCGCTTCAGCGCGGACCCGGCGGCGTGCACGGCCATGTCCGGCGGGGCGAGTTCGGCCGTCCGCAGCACCGACTCGTAGCCGAAGGTCTCGTACCGCTCCCGCGTGTACCGCCCGTCCCGCACCGCGTCGGCCGCGGAGACCGGCTCCGGCAGCCAGGTGCCCACCGCGGCGACGTGGATGTCGTCCCAGCGCATGAACTCTCCTCCCGTTGGACCGGTGCCGATCGTCACCGGCCGCTCTGGAGCAGAGCTGGAGCGCAGCTACAACTGCCCGCGCCGCCGGGGCGCGATCCCCGTTCCAGCGTCTGTCGAGCACGCCGGACCAGGGTGCGGGCACCACTGACGACGCGACCGAGGCCGGGCGGTGCTCCGCCGGCCTCATGGAGGCGGCCAATGCTGCGAATTCAGGACGGGGGCGGACCCGGCGGGGGCGGAAGGCTCGACTTCGGCGTGTTCTTCTTCGCCGCGCTGGGCGACCGGGTGCGGGAGACGTACGGACTGATGCTGGACTGCGCGCGCCGCGCCGACGCGCTCGGCCTCGCCTTCGTCTCCACCCCGGAGCGCCACTTCCACCGCTTCGGCGGTGCCTTCCCCAACCCCGCGGTGTCCTCGGCGGCCATCGCCGCGGTCACCGAGCGGGTGCAGATCCGGGCCGGCAGCGTGGTCACCCCGCTGCACCCGACCGCCCGCGTCGTCGAGGACTTCGCCATGGTCGACGGCCTGTCCGGCGGCCGGGCGGCGATCTCGGTCGGCTCGGGCTGGAACGTCAACGACTTCGTGCTCGCCCCCGACCGGTACGAGGGGCGGCGGGAGCGGATGACCGCCGACGTCACCGCGATCCGCGCGGCGTGGCGCGACGGCACCTGGACCGGGCCCGGCCCGCTCGGCGGTGACGTCACCCTGGAGATCTTCCCGCGGCCGGTGCAGCCGGAGCTGGAGATCTGGGTGACCGCCTCGCGCAGCGAGGGCACCTTCCGCGAGGCCGGCCGGCTCGGCTGCAACGTCCTCACCCACCTGGAGAACCAGGATCCCGACTCCCTCGCCGAGAAGGTCTCGGTCTACCGCGCCGCGCGCGCCGAACACGGCTGGGCGGGCCCCGGGAAGATCACCGTGATGATGCACACCTACCTCGCCGAGGACGCCGGGCAGGCCCGCGCGACCGGCGGCGCCTGGCTGCGCGACTACCTGCTCACCGCCATCGACCTGGAGGCGAGCGCGGTCGGCGCGGGCGGGCGGATGAGCGGCGGCAAGCCGGGCCGTGACGTGCTGGCCGCGCAGGGGGCCCGCCGCAAGCTCGCCGACCTCGCCGTCAACCGCTATCTGTCCGGCAACTCCCTCATCGGCTCCGTCGACGAGGCCGCCGCGGTCGCCGAGCGCGTCCGCGCCGCCGGCGCCGACGAGATCGCCTGCCTCGTCGACTTCGTCGGCGACCCGGACCAGGTGCTCGCCTCCCTGGAGCACGTCGGCGCGCTCAGCGGGCGTTTCGCCGCGGCTTCGCGCGACGGCGCGGGCGCCGGTGTCTGACCACACGGACCGACCAGCGGCGGGCGCGGCCCCGACAGCGCCGGCCGACCGCAGAAGGGCCCACCATGCCGACCATCATGGCTGTCTCCGGCAGCCCTTCCCCGGCCTCCTTCACGCAGGAAGTGCTCGCCCTCACCGCCCGGCGGCTGCGCGCGGCGGGCCACCGCGTGGACACCCTGGCCGTACGGGACCTGCCGGCCGAAGCGTTGCTCGGCGCCGACACCGGCCATCCCGCGATCGCCGACGCGGTGGCCCGGCTGGCCGCCGCCGACGCGGTCGTGCTGGCCACCCCCGTCTACAAGGCCGCCTACTCCGGCCTGCTCAAGGCGTTTCTCGACCTGCTCCCGCAGTACGCGCTGGAGGGCAAGGTCGTCCTCCCGCTCGCCTCGGGCGGCTCGCCCGCCCACACCCTCGCCATCGACTACGGCCTGCGGCCCGTGCTGGCCTCGATGCGGCCGGCCGCCATCACCGGCGCGGTCTTCGTACCGAGCAACGAAGCGCGGCGCGGGCCGGACGGCCGGCGCGAGGTGGACCCGGCGGTGTCCGCGCGGCTGGCCGAGGCCGCGGACCGCTTCGAGAAGCTGCTCGCCGCGCTGGCCCCGGCCGCCCGTTCCGTCCCCGTACGGGAGGCGGCGTGACGGTTTCCGGCGGGCAGCCGGAATCGAGGGGTCCTCGACCGGCACCGCCCATCGTCGCCCCAGCCGCGCGCCGCGGGCACCGCGCACAATCTCGTACGTCCCCCACACCCCGCACACCCCACACACCCCACACACCCCACACACCCCGTACGTCCCCTAGACACAGACAGATCCACAGAGATCCACGGTGAGGAGAGGAGCCCCCGATGAAGGCTCTGGTGCTGTCCGGCGGGACGGGTACCCGCCTGCGTCCTTTCAGCTATTCGATGCCCAAGCAGCTCATCCCGATCGCCAACAAGCCCGTGCTGGAGCACGTGCTGGACAACATCCGCGCCATCGGCGTGACCGAGGTCGGCATCATCGTCGGCGAGCGCGAGCCGGAGATCCGGGCGGTGCTCGGCGACGGTGCGGACCTCGGTCTGCACCTCACCTACCTGCGGCAGGACGCGCCGCGCGGGCTCGCGCACTGCGTGCAGGTCGCCCGGGACTTCCTCGGCGACGACGACTTCGTGATGTACCTCGGCGACAACATGCTGCCGCAGGGCGTCGCCGAGGCCGCCGAACGGTTCCGCCGGGTGCGGCCGGCCGCACAGGTGGTGGTGCAGCGGGTCGCCGACCCGCGCGCCTTCGGGGTGGCCGAGGTCGGCCCGGAAGGCCGGGTGGAACGGCTGGTCGAGAAGCCGGAGGAGCCCAGGACCGATCTGGCGCTGATCGGCGTGTACTTCTTCACCCCCGCCATCCACGAGGCCACCGACGCCATCGGGCCCAGCGGGCGCGGCGAGCTGGAGATCACCGACGCCGTGCAGTGGCTGGTCGCCCGGGGCGCCGACGTGCGCGCCGAGGAGTACACCGGCTACTGGAAGGACACCGGCAGGGTCGAGGACGTCCTGGAGTGCAACCGCGAGCTCCTCGACCACCTGGTCCGCTCCGTCGAGGGCACGGTGGACGAGGAGTCCGTGCTGATCGGCCCGGTCGTCGTGGCCCCGGGGGCGCGCATCGTGCGGTCGTTCATCGAGGGCCCGGCGATCGTCGGCGCCGACAGCCTCGTCGCGGACAGCCGGATCGGCCCGCACACCGCGATCGGCCGGGACGTACGGCTGCGCGGCACCCACATCGACTACTCCATCGCCCTGGACGGCGCCTCCGTCTCCGGCGTGCACGCCGTGCACGGCTCCGTCATCGGGCGCTCCGCCGCCGTCAGCAGCGGCGACAACGGCATCCGCAAGCACCGGCTCGTCGTCGGTGACCACACCGAGATCGAGGTCGCGGCATGAGGCTCCTGGTCACCGGCGCCGCCGGATTCATCGGCTCCCACTACGTCCGTACGCTGCTCGCCGACGGCCATCCCGGTTACGAGGGCGCGCACGTCACCGTCGTGGACAAGCTGACCTACGCGGGCAACCGCGACAACCTCCCGGCCGCGCACCCGCGGCTGGAGTTCGTCCAGGGCGACATCTGCGACGCCGGACTGCTGAACGAGCTACTGCCCGGCCACGACGCGGTCGTCCACTTCGCCGCGGAGTCGCACGTCGACCGGTCCGTGGAATCCGCGGCCGAGTTCGTCCGCACCAACGTCGGCGGCACCCAGACTCTCCTCGACGCGTGCCTGCGCACCGGCGTGCAGCGCGTCGTGCACGTCTCCACCGACGAGGTCTACGGCTCCATCGCGGAGGGCTCGTGGACGGAGGAGTGGCCGCTGCTGCCCAACTCCCCGTACGCGGCCTCCAAGGCCGCATCCGACCTGATCGCCCGCGCCTACTGGCGCACCCACGGCCTGGACGTGTCGATCACCCGCTGCTCCAACAACTACGGCCCGTACCAGCACCCGGAGAAGCTGATCCCGCTCTTCGTGACCAACCTGCTGGAGGGGCTGGAGGTCCCCCTCTACGGCGCGGGCGACAACATCCGCGAATGGCTGCACGTCGACGACCACTGCCGCGCCATCCAGCTCGTGCTGGCCAAGGGCCGGGCCGGTGAGGTCTACAACGTCGGCGGCGGCAACGAGCAGACGAACAGCGCGATCACCGGGAAGCTGCTGGAGCTGACCGGCGCCGACTGGCGCAGCGTGCGCCGCGTCGCCGACCGCAAGGGCCACGACCTGCGCTACTCGCTCGACGAGTCGAAGATCCGCGACGAGCTCGGCTACCGGCCGCTGATCCCGTTCGAGCGGGGCCTCGCCGACACCGTCGCCTGGTACCGGGACAACCCCGGCTGGTGGAAGCCCGTCAAGAGCCGGACCGGGAAGGAGCAGGGATGACCGCCGAGCGCCCGGCGCCGCAGAACGCCCCCGACGTGCTGGTGGTCGGCGCCGGCCCCGTCGGCCTGACCGCCGCCCACGAACTGGCCCGGCACGGCGTGCGGGTACGGCTGGTCGACGCCGCCGACGGCCCGGCCACCACCAGCCGCGCCCTCGCCACGCACGCGCGCTCGCTGGAGACGTACGAGCAGATGGGCGTCCTCGACGACCTGCTGCCGCGCGGGCAACGCGTCGAGCACTTCACGCTGCACCAGAACGGCCGCAGGCTCATCCGGTTCGACACCGACTACAGCCGGCTGCCCACCCGCCACCCCTTCACGCTCATGGTCGACCAGGTCGTCACCGAGGAGGTGCTGCGCACCGCCGCCGCCCGGCGCGGTGTCGAGGTCGAATGGCGCACCCGGCTCACGGAGTTCGAGGACACCGGCGACGGCGTCACCGCGCTGCTCGCGCACGCCGACGGCACCACGGAGACGGTACGGGCCGGCTGGCTGGTCGGCACCGACGGCGGCCACAGCACCGTGCGCAAGCGGCTCGGGCTGCCGTTGCGGGGCGACAGCAGCGAGACCTGGCTGATCGCGGACGCCGTCGTCCACTGCGACCTGCCGCGCGACAGCATCCACTGGATGCGCACGCCGGAGGGGACCGTGATGCTGGTGCCGTTCCCCGAGCCCGGCAAGTGGCGGCTGCTCGACACCCGCGACGCGACGTACCACGGTGACGACGAGGCGATCGCCAGGCGCTTCGCCCGCAAGATCCGGGCCGGTACCGGGACCGCGGTCACCGTCGAGGCCCCCACCTGGGTCTCGGTCTTCACCATCCAGCAACGCATGATCCCCGAGATGCGGGCGGGCCGCTGCTTCGTCGCCGGTGATGCGGCGCACGTCCACAGCCCCGCCTCCGGCCAGGGGATGAACACCGGTGTCCAGGACGCCTACAACCTCGCCTGGAAGCTCGCCGCCGTCATCCGCGGCCAGGCCGGTGAGGCGCTGCTCGATTCCTACAGCGCCGAGCGCGTCCCGGTCGGCGCGAGCCTGCTCGCCTCCACGAAGTTCGCCACGGTGCTGGTGCAGCTGAAGAACCGCTACGCCGCCGCGGCACTGCGCGGACTGTTCACCTTCGTACGCTGTCTGCCGCCGCTCAAGGGCAGGATCGAGCGGAAGATCATGGGCGGCATGTCCGCGCTGGACCTGCGCTACGAGGACAGCCCGGTCACCCTGCGCGCGGAGGGCACGGCCGTAGGCACCGTGCCACCCGGTTCGCGGCTCTCCCGGGTCACCGCCGCGGGCACGGAGCGCTCCACCGGCTGGCGCGAACTCCTCGCCGAACTGCGGGAAAGCGGCTGGACACTGCTCGCCTTCGCCCGCGAGACGGACCACCACGCGCTGAGCCGGCTCGCCGAGGAGTACGCGGGCACCGTGCGGGTCCGCGTGGTCGTACCCGGCCCGGACTCCGACGGCCCGCCCGGCCTCCGGCCGCTCGCCGACCCGGAAGGCCGTCTCCGCGCGGATCTGCGGGCCGCGCCCGGCAGTTGGCTGCTGGTACGTCCGGACGGCTACGTCGCCGCGTCCGGCGCCGACCTCGCTGCGCAGCCTCCCCGACCGGCCCTCGACTCGCTCGGCATCCGGCCCGGTCCCGCTCCGGCCACGCCCGCCTCCACGCCCGCCTCCACGCCCGTCTCCACGGCCGGCGACACGGCGGCGTACGGTCCGGCGTCCGCGCCCGGCACCGCCGCGGCCTGAGGCCCGGACGGCACCTGCGCGCCCGTCGCCCGTCCCTCCCCCACCCGTCCCCCTCCCTCCGAGACAGGACTCAGCATGCACATCGTGGGAAGCGGGTTTCTCGCCCGGAGCCTCGGACCACTGGCCGACCGGCATCCGGACACCGTCGTCCTGGCCGCCGGCGTCTCGTGGGCGAGCGGCACCTCGGCCGCCGACTTCCGGCGCGAGTCGGACCTGCTGCGCGAGTGGTCCGACCGCTGCGCGGCGACCGGCCGGCGCCTGCTGTTCTTCTCCACCGCCTCCACGGGCATGTACGGGCGGGTGGCGGGGCGCGCCGCGGAGGACATGGCGGTCGAGCCCTGCACGCCGTACGGCAGGCACAAGCTGGCGATGGAGCGGCAGCTCGCCGACTCCGGCGCGGACTTCCTCGTACTCCGCCTCGCCCACCTGGTCGGACGCGGCCAGCCACCGCACCAGCTGCTGCCGGTGCTGGCACGCCAGGTGCGCGAGGGCGCCGTGCAGATCCACCGCGGCGCCAGCCGTGACCTGATCGCGGTGGACGACGCGCTGACCGTCATCGACCGGCTGCTCGCCCTCCGGCTGCGCGGCGAGACGGTCAACGTGGCCTCCGGCAGCGCGGTTCCCGTCGAGCGCATCGTGGACTGGCTGGAGCACCGGCTCGGCACCCGGGCCCGGCGCGAGTACCGGTCGGCCGGCGCCCGGCACTGCGTCTCCACGGCCAAACTGCTGCGCCTCGTACCCGAGGCGGCCGGTCTCGGCTTCGGCACCGACGCCTACCCCCTGAAGGCGCTCGACGCCTTCCCCCTCGGCCCGCCCCGCAGCGCCGGAACGGCCGCCGCCCCGTCCTGAACCACCGCTCAACCCCCGCTCAAGCCAGGGCTGCCATCGTGCCCCTGCGACCCCAGGCGATGTGAACAAGGAGACCCCCATGAGGAAAGCCGCGACCGCCGGCGGCCGGACGCCGCAAGCGCCGACGCCGAATAGCGGGCTCGGTGCCGCCCTCCGCCCTCTGATCATCGATGTCGCCGTTCCGCTGGCGCTGTTCTACGTCCTGAGCGACCTCGTGCATCTGAGCACCGTGAAATCCCTGGTCATCAGCGGCCTCGTACCCGCGGTGCGCACCCTGTTCGGCCTGGTCACCGAGCGCCGGATCAACGGCCTCGCGATCCTGATGCTGGTGGTGACCCTGGTCGGCGCCGGGATCAGCGCGATCACCGGCGACGCGCGGCTGATGCTGGCCAAGGAGTCGCTGGGCACCGGCCTCGTCGGGCTGTCCCTCCTGGTCTCCGCGTTCACCCCGCAGCCGCTGATGGCGAGCGCGATGCGCCCGTTCATGACCAAGGGCGACCCCGTCAAGGACGCCGCCTGGCAGCACCTCCGGGACACCTCGCCGCAGTTCCGCAGCGGCATCTCCAAGGTGACCCTGGTGTGGGGGATCGGGCTCCTCGGCGACTGCGTGCTGCGTGTGGTGGGCGCCTACACCCTGCCGGTGGACACCATGGTGTGGATGTCCAACGTCATCCTGCTCGGCGCCATCGCGGTGCTGGCCATCGTCGGCGGCAAGGTCAACGACAAGGCGGAGAAACTGCTGGAGGACGAGGCGGCCCGGCGCTCCCACCCGGCGCCGCCGCAGCGGACCGGCACCGAGGCGGCCTGACCGGGCCGCGGACCGCCGACAGCGGAACCACATCCATACGCCCCGGGGCAGGCAGGACACCCGGGGCAGGCATACGGAGCGCCGACAGGCCGCCACGACCGACGTGGCGGGCCGGTCGGCGCTTCTGTTCCGACCGCATCAAGAGGGGGAGACGTGACCGCCGACCGATCGGCAGCGCAAGCGGCACGGGCGGTGGTGCTCGGCAGTACGGGGTTCGCCGGGCGCCATATTCGCGAGACGTTCGAGGCGGCGGGCACACCGGTGATCGGGGTCGCTCGCAGTGAACGGGCTCCCGGCGCCCGCCGGCTGGACCTCTGCGGAGTGTCCGTGGCGTCGCTCGCCGCCCTCCTGCGCGACACCCGGCCGACCGTTGTCGTCAACGCGGCGGGCGCGGTGTGGAACACGGCGGGCGACCAGCTGTCGTTGCTGAATGCCGCACTGCCCGCGAAGCTGGCCGACGCCGTCGCGCTGCTCCCGGCAAGGCGCAGGCCCCGCCTGGTCCAGCTGGGTTCCGTCTACGAGTACGGGTCCGTACCCGACGGCACGCGCCTCACCGAGGACCGGCCACCCGCCACGGGTGGCCACTACGGCCACACCAAGCTGCAAGGAACCCGGGCGCTGCTCGACGCGGCCGGCGCCGGCGCACTCACCGCGGTCGTCCTGCGCGTCGCCAACATGGTCGGCCCCGGCGCCCCGCCCGCCAGCCTGCCCGGCATGGTCGCCGGGCACCTCACCGCTGCCCGCGCGGCCTCGGCGGCAACGGGCCGGGCCCCTGCGCTGCGCCTGACCCCGCTCGTCGCGCACCGCGACTACGTCGACGTCCGCGACGTCGCCGAGGCCGTGCTGAGGGCCGCGACGTGCGACGCCGCGGTACGGGACCGGCCGGGCCGGGTGTTCAACATCGGGCGCGGCGAGACCGTCGCCGTACGCGGTCTCGTACGGCGGATGATCGAGCTGTCCGGGCTGCCGGTGGAGCTCGTCGAGGAGGGGGACGGCGAGGCGCCGCGCGGCGACACGGGGGCGTACCTGCTCGACGTGGGAGCGGCCGGCCGGGAGCTCTCCTGGCGCCCGCGCCGCGGTCTCGACCAGAGCCTCGGCGATCTGCTGCGCGCCCCGGCCGCGGGCTGAGACGGCCGGGCCGGAAGGGCGCCGCCGTGGCCACTGCCCCGCGGCCCAGTCGCCGGTCTAGGAACGTTCAAGGCCGCCGGAGCAGGATCCGGCAGGACGGGCGCGGGCGCCGTGCCGGACCGATCACGGAGGTAACGGAGATGAGTGATCATCGGGAGCTTGTGCTCGACGAGGTGCGCAAGTACCACCAGGAGCAGCAGAACGACCGGCCGTTCGTGCCCGGTGTCACCGAGATCTGGCCCTCCGGCGCCGTACTCGACGAGGACGACCGGGTGGCGCTCGTGGAAGCGGCGCTGGACCTGCGTATCGCCGCCGGCCCCAGCTCCCGCCGGTTCGAGTCGCGGTTCGCACGCCGCCTCAAGCGGCGCAAGGCGCACCTGACGAACTCGGGCTCCTCGGCCAATCTGCTCGCGCTGACCGCGCTCACCTCCCGCCACCTCCAGGACCGGCGGCTGCGCCCGGGCGACGAGGTCGTCACGGTGGCCGCCGGTTTCCCCACCACCGTCAACCCGATCCTGCAGAACGGGCTCGTCCCCGTCTTCGTCGACGTCGAACTGGGCACGTACAACACCACGGCCGAACGCGTCGCCGCGGCCATCGGGCCGAAGACCAGGGCAATCATGATCGCCCACGCGCTCGGCAACCCCTTCCCGGTCGCCGAGATCGCCCAGCTCGCCGTCGACCACGACCTGTTCCTGATCGAGGACAACTGCGACGCGGTGGGCGCCACCTATGTCGGTCAACTGACCGGCACCTTCGGCGACTTCGCCACCGTCAGCTTCTACCCGGCGCACCACCTCACGATGGGCGAGGGCGGCTGCGTGCTCACCTCGAACCTCGCGCTGGCCCGCATCGTGGAGTCGCTGCGCGACTGGGGGCGGGACTGCTGGTGCGAGCCGGGCGAGAGCAACAAGTGCCTCAAGCGCTTCTCGTACCAGATGGGGACGCTGCCGGCCGGCTACGACCACAAGTACATCTTCTCCCACGTGGGTTACAACCTGAAGGCGACCGACCTCCAGGCGGCCCTGGGCCTGACGCAGCTCGCCAAGCTCGACCGGTTCGTCGAGGTACGCAACCGCAACTGGCGCCGGCTGCGGGACGGACTGGAGGGCGTGCCGCACCTGGTGCTGCCGGAGGCGACGCCGCGCAGCGAACCGAGCTGGTTCGGCTTCGTCCTCACCGTGGACCCGCAGGCGCCGTTCAGCCGCGCCGAACTGGTCGACTTCCTGGAGAGCCGGAAGATCGGCACACGGCGCCTGTTCGCCGGCAACCTCACCCGGCAGCCCGCCTACGTCGACCAGCCGCACCGCGTCGTCGGCAGCCTCCGCAACAGCGACGTGATCACCGAGCAGACGTTCTGGGTGGGGGTCTACCCGGGGCTGACGGAAGAAATGATCGACTACATCGCCTCCTCCGTCCGGGAGTTCGTCGCCGCCCACCGCTGACGCGGGCTCGGCGAGCCCGTCAGGCCCACACCAGAAAGGACAACCATGGACCTCGGACTGAGCGGCCGCACCATCCTGGTCACCGGCGCCACCGGAGGCATCGGCCAGGAGATCGCCCGCGCCTTCTCCCGGGAGGGCGCGCGCGTCGCGGTCGCCTACCACGGCGACCGCGAAGGCGCCGAGAAGCTCGCCGCGGAGCTGGGCTCGGCGGACGACCGCGCGTTCGCCCTGCGGTACGCCCTCGACGAGCCGGAGTCGGCGCGGCACGCCGTGGCCGCCGTCGAGGAGCGCTGGGGCGCGCTCGACGTGCTCGTGGTCAACGCCGTACGCCGCGGCGCGCGCCGCGCACCCGGCACCCGCTTCGAGGAGGTGCCCGAGGAGGACTGGCGCCCGGTGCTGGACAGCAACCTGGCCCCCGCGGTGCGCACCGCGCAGCTGGCGGTGGCCGGCATGCGCAGACGCGGCTGGGGCCGGATCGTGCTGATGTCGTCGCACAACGCGCTCGACGGCAACCCCGGCCAGGAGTTCTACGGCGCCGCCAAGGCGGGCCTGCACGGGCTGGCCCGCAGCCTGATGTGGGACCTGGGCGGCAGCGGCGTCCTCGTCAACGTGGTCTGCCCCGGCCTGACCGCGACCCGGCAGGTGCTGGACGTCCTGCCGGAGCCGGTACGGGCGCGGGAAGTGGCCGCGACGCCCACCGCCCGGCTGACCACGCCGGACGAGGTGGCACGGGCCGTGCTGTTCCTCGGCTCGGCCGCCAACGGCAACATCACCGGAGAGGCACTGACCGTGGCAGGTGGCCGATGAGCACCGCATTCCTGGAACCGGCGGTCCTGCCGTCCCGGCCGCCCCGCACACTGAGCGCCCGCCGTGACGCCGGGATGTCCGCCCGGTTCGCACGGTCGGCCGCGGTCACCGACGGGGCGCACCTCGCCCTCGCGGACTTCCCCGGCTGGCTCGCCGAACGCGGCCGGGCCGGCACCTTCCGCGTCGAGCGGATCCCCTTCGCCGACCTGGAGGGCTGGTCCTTCGCCCCGGACACCGGCAACCTGGTGCACCGCACGGGACGGTTCTTCTCCGTGGAGGGGCTGCACGCGACCAGCGACAGCGGCCCGTACCGCGACTGGTACCAGCCGATCATCAAGCAGCCCGAGGTCGGCATCCTGGGCATCCTGGTCAAGGAGTTCGACGGGGTGCCGCACTTCCTCATGCAGGCCAAGATGGAGCCCGGCAACCCCCACCTGCTCCAGCTCTCCCCCACCGTGCAGGCCACCCGGAGCAACTACACCAAGGCCCACCAGGGCGCCGACGTGAAGTACGTCGACCACTTCCTGCGGCCCGGGCTCGGCCGGGTGCTCACCGACGTCCTGCAGTCCGAGCACGGCTCGTGGTTCTTCCACAAGAGCAACCGCAACATGATCGTCGAGGCCCGCGGCGAGGTCCCGCTCCACGAGGACTTCTGCTGGCTGACCCTCGGCCAGCTCAACGCGCTGCTGCACCGGGACAACGTCGTCAACATGGACGCCCGTACGGTGCTCGCCACGCTGCCCACCGCCTACGGCCGCGAGCGGGCGCTGCACTCCGACACCGGGCTGCTGTCCTGGTTCACCGCACGGCGCGCGCGGCGCGAGATGACCGCGGAGCGCGTACCGCTGGCGGCGCTGCCCGGCTGGTCCCGCACCGACACCCGCATCACCCGGGACGACGGCAGGTTCTTCGACATCGTCGCGGTCCGCGTCGAGGCGGACAGCCGCGAGGTGGCCCGCTGGACCCAGCCGCTGGTCGAGCCGGTGGGCCGCGGCGTGTGCGCCTTCCTCACCCGCACCATCGACGGCGTCCGGCACGTCCTGGTCAGTGCCCGCGCCGAGGGCGGCTTCCTCGACACCGTCGAACTGGGCCCCACCGTCCAGTGCACCCCCGGCAACCACCCCGGCGCGGCCCGGCCCCCGTACCTCGACCAGGTGCTGGGCGCCGGCCGGGAGCGCGTCCGGTACGAGGCGGTGCACGCCGAGGAGGGCGGCCGTTTCCTCAACGCCGAGGCCCGCTATCTGATCGTCGAGACCGCCGAGGGCGAGCCGGGCCACGAGCTCGACCCGCCGGACGGATTCCGCTGGGCCACCCCCGCCCAGCTCACCTCCCTGGTCCGGCACGGGCACTACGTCAACGTCCAGGCCCGCACCCTCCTGGCGTGCCTCAACGCGAGGGAAGTCGGCGCCGGTGAGTGAGCAGGCACCCGTCCGCGTCGGTGTGCTGGGCTGCGCGGGGATCGCCCGGCGCCGGATGCTGCCGGCCCTGGCGGCCGCCGCCGGCACCGAAGTGACGGCCGTCGCGAGCCGCGACGCGGACAAGGCGCGGCGGACGGCGGACCAGTACGGCTGCGCGGCCTTCACCGGCTACGAGGCCCTGCTGGAGTCGGACGACGTGGACGCGGTCTACGTACCGCTGCCGATCGCGCTGCACGCCGAGTGGGTGGAGGCGGCGCTGCGCACGGGACGCCACGTCCTCGCCGAGAAGCCGCTCACCGCCGACCCGGCCACCACCGAGCGGCTGCTCGCACTGGCCGGCGAACGCGGCCTGGTGCTGATGGAGAACGTGCTGTTCGTCCACCACCCCCAGCACACCGCCGTACGGAAACTGGTGGCCGACGGCGAGATCGGCGAGCTGCGGACGGTCAACGCCACGTTCGCCATCCCCGAACTGCCGCCCGACGACATCCGCTACCGCCCCGAACTCGGCGGCGGCGCACTGCTGGACGTCGGCCTGTACCCCGTACGCGCCGCACTGCACCTGCTCGGCGGCGGCCTGCGCGTCGCGGGTGCGGTGCTGCACCGCGACGCGGAGCGCCGGGTGGAGACCTCCGGCGCCGCGCTGCTCCAGGCGCCGGACGGAGTGATCGCCAACGTCACGTTCGGCATCGGCCACGCCTACCGGTCGGCGTACGAGCTGTGCGGCAGCAAGGGCCGCATCCGGGTCGAGCACACCTTCACCCCGCCCGCCGACCACCGCCCCGTGCTGCTGGTCGAACACCCCGGCGCCACCACCCCCGTGGTGCTCGACGCCCACGACCAGGTCGCGGCAGCCGTGGAGGCGTTCGCCACCGCGGTCCGCACCGGTGGCCCCGGCACCGCCGGCCCGGTGGACGCCGAGGCATGCCGGGAACAGGCCCGCCTCCTCGCCGACATCCGCGACATCGCCACATCCGGGGCGGCCGCCGGCCCGGCCCCGGGGGAAGGACGTCCATGACCATCGTCGACGGGGCACCCCGCGCACACACCATGCCCGCACCAGCCGCACCACCGCCCCCACCCAATCCCCTCTCCCCGCCCACACCCCCCTCCACACGACGGCTCGCCGCCGAACTCACCGACCTGCGCGAGAAGGTGCACGACGGGCCAGGGGAACAGGCGACCCGGGCCCAGCACGCGAAGGGCAAGCTCACCGCCCGCGAGCGGCTCGGCCTGCTCTTCGACAAGGACACGTTCACCGAGATCGAGGGGTTGCGCCGGCACCGCGCGACGGGCTTCGGCCTGGAGGCGAAGAAGCCGCACACCGACGGCGTCGTCGTCGGCTGGGGCACGGTCGAGGGCCGTCCCGTCTTCGCCTACGCCCATGACTTCCGTATCTTCGGCGGCGCGCTCGGCGAAGCGCACGCCCAGAAGATCCACAAGATCATGGACATGGCCGAGGCCGCGGGCGCGCCCCTCGTGGGCCTGTGCGACGGCGCCGGCGCCCGCATCCAGGAGGGCGTCACCGCCCTCGCCGGCTACGGCGGCATCTTCCAGCGCAATGTGCGCAACTCCGGCGTGATCCCGCAGATCTCCGTGATGCTCGGCCCGTGCGCAGGCGGCGCCGCGTACAGCCCCGCGCTCACCGACTTCGTCTTCATGGTGCGCGGCACCTCGCAGATGTTCATCACCGGCCCCGATGTCGTACAGGCCGTCACCGGCGAGCAGATCAGCCACGACGGTCTCGGCGGCGCCGACGTGCACGCCGAGTCGACCGGCGTGGCGAGCTTCGTTTACGACGACGAGGAAACCTGCCTCGCCGAGGTGCGCTTCCTGCTGTCGCTCCTGCCCGCCAACAACCGGGAGCTGCCTCCCGTCACCCCGGCGGACGACCCCGCCGACCGTCGCTGCGAAGCCCTCCTCGACCTCGTTCCGGCCGACGGGAACCGCACCTACGACATGCGCGACGTCATCGAGGAGATCGTCGACCACGGCGACTACTTCGAGGTGCACGAGCGGTGGGCGACCAACGTCGTGTGCGCGCTGGCCCGCCTCGACGGCAACGTCGTCGGCATCATCGCCAACCAGCCCGCCTCGCTCGCCGGCGTACTGGACATCCGGTCGTCGCAGAAGGCGGCGCGCTTCGTCTCCTTCTGCGACGCGTTCAACATCCCGCTGGTCACCCTGGTCGACGTGCCCGGATTCCTGCCCGGCGTGGACCAGGAGCACGGCGGCGTCATCCGGCACGGCGCCAAGCTGCTCTACGCCTACTGCAACGCCACGGTCCCGCGCGTCTCGCTGGTGCTGCGCAAGGCGTACGGAGGCGCGTACATCGTCATGGACTCCCGCTCCATCGGCACCGACCTCTCACTCGCCTGGCCCACCAACGAGATCGCGGTGATGGGCGCGGAGGGCGCGACAGGCGTGGTCTTCCGCCGCGAGATCGCCGCCTCCGACGACCCCGAGCGCACCCGCGCCGAACGCATCGCGGAATACCGGCGCGAGCTGATGCACCCGTACTACGCCGCCGAGCGCGGCCTCGTCGACGACGTGATCGACCCGGCGGAGACCCGCTCCCGCCTGATCGACGCACTCGCCGTCCTGCGCGCGAAACACACCCCGCTCCCCAGCCGCAAGCACGGCAACCAGCCGCAGTGAAGCACAGGAGAAGCCGGTGCAGCCCGAATCCGAGATCCGCATCGTCCACGGCCGCGCGACCCCCGAGGAACTGGCAGCGATAACCGCCGTGCTCTACGCGGTCGCCAGGAGCCGCGCTGCCACCCACGCGAACCAACCAGCAAAATCCGTAGTTTTGCGCTGGCCCACCAACGGACGGGCTCATCATCCGCCCGGGGCCTGGACTGCCGGTCCGGGTCCTTGGTGGGGCCGGGCTGCTTGACACCGTGCGAGGCGCGCCCCGCACGACTTTCGAACCAACTCGAATGCCGAGCCCTGAATAGTCCCGCTTCGGCCGACGCGTCCCCGACCGGCGACAAAGGCCATCCATCTTTGGACCTTGTTTTCCAGGCGGCCGGAAAAGTCGGCCGGGCGTAACCGGCCCTGCTCACCGGGACGGTGCGACTCCGACCGCCCGTCCAGGTACTCCTGCGCGCCAGAGACGGCTGCGCTGATGTCGCCCCCAGGCCCACCCGGCCACGGGGGCGACAAGAAGACGGCCCCGCCGTTGTCAGTGGCTGGGAGTATCGTCGTCCAACCACGGTGCTTGCCGAGTGGCGGTCCGGCATGACCGTTGCCGGACCGGGGGCACACCGTGGCCGAGGCGACGGACGACTGAGGCGACGGACGACGAGATGGCGCGGGATTACGACAGTCAGCTGTTGGAGTCGGTGGCGGTACGCCGCCGCCGGATGCGGGATGCCCTGTTGTTCGGTGCGCAGCGGGGGCGCCGCACGGCGGACGAACGGCTGGGGAAGGTCTTCGCAGGGGTCGCGATCACGGCCGTTCTGTGCGCGGGCTGCGTGGGGTGGTCGTTTCTTCAGCACACGCTGGCCACACAGAAGGCCGAGCAGGAGAAACAGCAGCGTCAGATGCAGCAGCACGAACAGCCGGCCCGGTCCGCGAAATCGTAGAAGCCCGCATTCCGAATTCGGACAGAGCCGACGTCATTTCCGAGGATTTCGGAAAGAGTTCCCGGTGGTGGAGGAAAAGTTCCCTGAACACGGAGCCAGGACGGAGACATGCCCCATTTCGGCCGAGGAGTTCGTCAACTCCGCGATGATAGGCTGCGGTAAGTGGTGAGCAGAGGAGTAAGTTCCCGGGCGCAACTGAGCCGAGTGACGTTGGTCGGCGAGCGACGCCGGGCCGATGTCGTCCTGCTCTCCGATACGCCGATAGGCCAGCTGATCCCGGAGATCCTGCCGTTGCTGGGTGACCGGCCCGCACCGCGGCCGGTGGCGCGGCAGCTGATGACGTCCGATGGCTCCGTCCTGCCGCACGACAGCACGCTGGCGTCGGCCGGGGTGTCCGACGGCGCCGTGCTCCGGCTCGTCACCACGCACTCCGCGCCGCCGGCTCCCGTTGTGCACGACGTCACCGATCAGGTGGCCGACGACCTCGACCTGCGGGCTTGGCGCTGGCGCCCTGCCGCGCGCCGGGCCGGTGCGGGTGTGGCGGCCGTCGCCTTCGCCGTGATCGCCGCGCTGCTGGCCCGCCGTGAAATCCCGCTCGACTCCCTCGTCGGTGTCCTGGCAGTCGTATCGCCCGTGCTCCTGGCGGCCGGTGCGCTCGTCGCCAGGGTCGGGCGGGGAAACCGGGGACTGGCGACCGCGCTCCTGCTCACCTCCGGCGGGCTCGGTGTCCTCACGGCGTGGACGGCTGCCGATGCCTTCGGCTGGTCAGGCACCGGACGACTCGCTGCCGTCGCCGGTGTGCTGGTCGTGACACTCGTGTTTCTGGGTTACTTCTCTCCGCTGGGCAAGGGCGGACTGGTCGGTGCGGTGACCACCGCGGCGATCGCCGTGGTCTGGGAGGTGACGGCCGCGGTGCAGGGGGATCCGGCCCGGCTCGGTGCCGTGCTGGCCGTCTTCTCTCTGGTGCTGCTCGGCGTACTGCCGCGGCTCGCGCTGATGGCATCGGGGCTCAGCACGCTCGATGACCGCCGCTCGGGCGGCGCGTCCGTCAGCCGTCACCAGGTGGGTACCGCGCTTGCGGCGACGCACCGCGGCCTTGCCCTCTCGACGGTCGTCACCGCGATTTCGGCAGCCGCCGCCGGCTGGCTGCTCACGCTGGCGGAGAAGCCGACCGTGTGGACCGTGGTGCTGGCGGCGCTGGTTGTCGTGGTACTGGTGTCGCGAGCGCGAGCGTTCCCGCTGGTCGCTGAGGTTGTCGCGCTCCTCGCTGCCGCATCGTGCCTCGTGGTGCGCCTGGTGATGTGGTGGATGGAGCATGCGGGAGGTGTCGGACCGCTGGCCCTGCTGTGCGCGGCCGCGGTGCTGCCATTGCTCGTCCTGGCCGTGCAAGTGCCCGAGCATGTGCAGGTACGGCTGCGGCGCACGGGCGATCTGGTCGAGTCCATCGGCCTGGTGGTGCTCTTCCCGCTCGCCTTCGGCGTGTTCGGTGTCTATGGGCAGTTGCTCAACCAGTTCTGACAGTACTGAGTCGTCGTGCCGGCGCTCCGAGCGGGGCGGCAGGTTGGGGGGTGAGGGGCAGGCATGCCTAGCGGAGCCGACTGGCAGGGTGAGGTGCTGCGCGACCTGGGGAGTGGCGCCCGGCAAGGCACGCAGGACGCCGACGGGCAGGCGCTACGCTCCCCCGCGCCGGGCCCTGCCCAGCCTGCGGAGGGCCCCCGGGCGCCGGACGCCGTCCGGGTCAACGGCGCGCCGCAGCAGGCCGGTTACCCCTGTCTGGGTCAGGAGGAGCAGGCTTCGGCCATGCACTCGCCGGGACCTCGGCCTCGAAGTGCCCCCGACTCCCGGCCCGTAGCGGACGAGAGGCTGCTCGGATCGCTACGCAGCAAGCCGCAGCACGGCGAGTCCTTCGCCGCGCGCGCCACACGTACCCTGCGCCGTACGCTCTCCTCGTCCGCCGCGCGGGAAGTCGCCG
>NZ_JOCQ01000030.1 GCF_000720725.1 Streptomyces rimosus subsp. rimosus | reverse complement strand
GCCCCCCGCTCTCACACCTTCGACTTGTACCCCCGCCCCCACTGGAGGCCCCAGCCGTACAGCCGGTCCAGTTCGGACTGGAAGCCGTAGACGTATTTGACCTCGCGGCGGACGGTCAGGTCGCCCTTGTTGTTCTCCAGCATGAAGATGGCGCAGGAGCGGGCCTGGGGCGCCCGTTCGTCGAGGCCGATCTCCACCCGGGGGCCGCTGCTCGGGTAGAGCGTCACGACGGCATGGGTGCGGTCGAAGGCCGGGGTGCCGTCGTAGATGTAGACGAAGATCAGCAGGCGCTTGATCTCGTCGCGGTGGTCGAGGTTGATGTAGAGCGTCTCGCCGGAGGGCGAGCCGAACCGGTCGTCGCCGCTGAGCTTCACGTACGGCGCGGCGTTGATGTCACCGAGGAAGTTGCCCAGCGGCTGCACCACGCCCTTGGTGCCGTCCTTGAGCTCGTACAGGCAGGCCAGGTCCAGGTCGATCTTGACGACCGCCGGCCCCTGCGCCTGCACCACCTCCGGCTTGAACATCTTGCCGGGATTCCGCAGCAGGCTCCCGCCGCGCTGCGAGCCGCGCATGCCGATGTCGGACGTGCGCATCTGCCACGAGAGATTGACCCGCAGGTGCCCGGAGGCCGCGCCCTGCTTCGTCAGCGAGACCACCGGGTTGCGTTTGGTCAGCTCGACCACATACGACGCACCACCGGCCTCGAACTTCGGCGCCCCGCCCCGCCGCCAATTGTCCAGGAACGACACCTTGCCCCACCCCATCGATCCGACCCGGAGGCCGCCCGCCCCGATGGCCCGACGGCCCGACTGCTGCTTGCTCCGGCTGTGCCCGGCCGCCCCGTGGCCCGGTACGGCCGCGGGGCGGCCATGGAGTGAGCACTCCATGGCCGCCCCGCAGAGAGCGTTCCTCAATCAGCCCTTCGTCACACTCCGGAGGTGACTTCCGACTCCGCCGGGGAGGGTTTCCCCGACTTTCCTTCCAGCCGGTTCTTGCGCACCGACGACCAGAACGACAGGGCGATCAGCAGGACGCCGATCAGGCCGGTGACGACCTCGGGGATCTCGTACTTGATCGTGATGAGCAGGATGACCGCCAGCGCGCCGATGGCGTAATGCGCGCCGTGCTCCAGGTAGACGTAGTCGTCCAGGGTCCCCTTGCGGACCAGGAAGACCGTCAGCGATCGGATGTACATCGCGCCGATGCCCAGACCCAGCGCCATCTCGAAGATGTCGTTGGTGATGGCGAAGGCGCTGATGACGCCGTCGAAGGAGAACGACGCGTCGATGACCTCCAGGTAGAGGAACATGAAGAACGCGGCCTTGCCGGCCAGACCGACGCCCGAGACCGGGCGCTTCGAGGCCGCGCCGTTCGAGCCGGCCTCCTGGGAGGCCACGGCCGCCTTCGCCGCCGGGCCGTCGTCCTCGTCCTCGTCCTCCTCGGCCTCTTCGAGCTTGTCCTCGAAGTAGCCGGAGATGCCGCCCACGATCAGATACGTGAGCAGGCCGGCGACGCCGGAGAGCAGCACCGTCGCGCTCTTGTCACCGCCGCCGTGCGCGACGTCGGTGGCCACCGTCATCGCCGAGACCAGCAGGACGACCAGCGCGATGATGACGGACAGCATGTCCAGCTTGCCCATTTTGGCCAGCGGACGCTCCAGCCAGCCCAGCCACTTGTGCTCGCGCTCCTCGAAGATGAAGTCGAGGAAGATCATGAGCAGGAACATGCCGCCGAACGCCGCGATGGCCGGGTGGGCCCCCGTGACCAGGTGCTCGTACTGCGGCTTGTCGTTGATCGCCAGATTGACGGCCTCGATCGGCCCCATCTTCGCGGTGACCGCGACGATGACCACCGGGAAGACCAGGCGCATGCCGAAGACGGCGATGATGATGCCGACGGTCAGAAAGATCTTCTGCCAGAAGGCGTTCATCTTGCGCAGGATGCCGGCGTTGATGACCGCGTTGTCGAACGAGAGCGAGATCTCCAGGATCGACAGGATGCCGACGATCGCGAGCCCCTGCCACCCCCAGAGGACGCCGGCCAAGGCCAGGCCGACCGCCGTGACGGCGAACGACCAGCCAAAGGTTTTCAGGAGCACTGCCTAACCCAATCCCTCGCTGTGTGGGGTCCCCCGCGCTGGGCGCGCGGCGCCTTTACGAAACGTTGACCCCGAAGTCTAGAGCGATGCCGCGCAACCCCGACGCGTACCCCTGGCCCACCGCGCGGAACTTCCATTCACCGCTGTACCGGTAGACCTCACCGAAGATCATTGCTGTTTCGCTGGAGGCGTCCTCGCTGAGGTCGTAGCGCGCCAGCTCACTGCCGTCCGCCTGATTGACGACCCGGATGAAAGCGTTGCTGACCTGGCCGAAGCTCTGGCCGCGCAGATCCGCCTCGTGGATCGAGACCGGAAAGACGATCTTGTCGACCTCGGCGGGAACCTTGCTCAGGTCGACGAGAATCGACTCGTCGTCCCCCTCGCCCTCACCGGTGAGATTGTCACCGGTGTGTTCGACCGAGCCGTCCGGGCTCTTGAGGTTGTTGTAGAAGACGAAGTACTCGTCCCCGAGCACCCGCCCCGACCTGCACAGCAGCGCGCTGGCGTCCAGGTCGAACGGCGCTCCCGTGGTCGAGCGCGCGTCCCAGCCCAGGCCGACCATGACCTGTGTGAGATTCGGCGCGGCCTTGGAGAGGGAGACGTTGCCTCCCTTTGCGAGCGTGACGCCCATGGTGTTCGCATCCTCCCCGGTGACGGTGGTGCCGCGGTGCCCCACGGCTTTCTGCTGATCCGTACGCAGCCCGTACGCGACGCGTACGCAGCGCGTACGAGGTGGGCACAGCCCCGGATACGGCACCTTCACGGCGCGCGTGTGGACCGTGCGCGGTGCGCGCACGCCAGCTCTCCGGGGTCCATGTCCCGTACGGGGCGCGTACGGGCTTCAAGCACGCCCGGCGCCGTACGCCCCGGGACAGGGGTGTACGGCGCCGGGCGCGGAAGGTGACTCCGGTCAGACGTTGACGCCGAAGTCCTGCGCGATGCCGCGCAGGCCCGAGGCGTAGCCCTGACCGATGGCCCGGAACTTCCACTCCGCGCCGTTGCGGTACAGCTCGCCGAAGACCATGGCGGTCTCGGTCGAGGCGTCCTCGCTCAGGTCGTAGCGGGCGAGCTCGTTGCCGTCGGCCTGGTTGACGACGCGGATGTAGGCGTTGCGGACCTGGCCGAAGCTCTGCTGGCGGTTCTCGGCGTCGTAGATCGACACCGGGAACACGATCTTGGCCACGTCGGCGGGCACGCCGGCGAGGTTGACCTTGATGGCCTCGTCGTCGCCCTCGCCCTCACCGGTGGTGTTGTCGCCGGTGTGCTCGACCGAGCCGTCCGGGCTCTTCAGGTTGTTGAAGAACACGAAGTTCTGGTCGTTGGCGACCTTGCCCTGGTCGTTGGTCAGCAGCGCGCTGGCGTCCAGGTCGAAGTCCGTACCGGTGGTGGTACGGGCGTCCCAGCCCAGACCGACGAGCACGGCGGTCAGATTGGGGGCTTCCTTCGTCAGCGAGACGTTGCCGCCCTTGCTGAGGCTGACTCCCACGAGTCCTCCTTGGGTTCGAGGGGTACGAAATGCTTTGCGCCCCCATCGTGCATGGCATCGGATCAACGATTTGATCCTAGTGACCGGTTCCCACCGATTACAGGTTCCGGTCCGGACACCGCTTCGATGTCGCGGCCCGGGCCGGCCACCGCCGCCCGGGCCGGCGTGCCCCGGTCAGAGGGTGTCGAGCGCCTTGAGGTAGTCGTTGAGGTCGCGGGCGTCGGGCAGGCCGTTGACGACCGTCCAGCGCACCACGCCCTCCTTGTCGATGATGAAGGTGCCGCGCACCGCGCAGCCCTTCTCCTCGTCGAAGACGCCGTACGCCCGCGACGCCTCGCCGTGCGGCCAGAAGTCCGACAGCAGCGGGTACTCCAGCCCCTCCTGCTCGGCGAAGACGCGCAGCGAGAAGGGCGAGTCGTTGGAGACGGCCAGCAGCTGCACGTCGTCGTTGACGAACTTCGGCAGCTCGTCGCGCAGGGCGCACAGCTCGCCGGTGCACACGCCGGTGAAGGCGAAGGGGTAGAAGAGGAGGACGACGGCCTTCTCGCCGCGGAAGTCGGAGAGCTTGACCAGCTCGCCGTGCTGGTTCTTCAGCTCGAATTCCGGAGCCTTCGTGCCGACCTCGATCGCCATGGGACCGTTCCCTTCGCAGACGCCGGGAGCGGGCGCGCCGCCGTGCCCGGACGCCGTTCCGGGCGTACGTACGGGCACCGCCGCCGACGGCCGCTCCGGCGGATTCCAACAGGTTGCGGCCAACCCTACGCGCCGGCGTCCACACACCGAGCCCCCCACCGGATCACCCGGCGGAGGGCTGGGTACGGATCGTGGGGACGCGGCTCAGCGCTTGCCCGACTTGGCGCCCTTGGGCGTGACCAGGCGGCTGCCGCTCCAGTCCTTGCCCGCGTTGATGCTCCTGGTCTGGGACAGCCCAGCGGTCTGCGCGGCTTCATTGATGTCGCTCGGCTCGACGTACCCGTCACGGCCGGTCTTGGGCGTCATCAGCCAGATCTCGCCGCCCTCGTCGATCAGACCGATGGCATCCACCAGCGCGTCCGTGAGGTCGCCGTCGTCATCGCGGAACCACAGCACGACGACGTCCGCGACGTCGTCGTAGTCCTCGTCAACGATCTCCTGGCCGATCACGGCCTCAATGGCTTCGCGGAGCTCCTGCTCGACGTCATCGTCGTAGCCGATCTCCTGGACCACCTGTCCGGGCTCGAACCCCAGCTTGACGGCCGGGTTGGTCCGCTCCTCCGCGTGGTCCGCGGTCGCGCTCACGGATTGCCTCCTGTCATGTTTCGGTAAATGGCTTGCACCCCACGCACGCGCGGGGCATTGGGCGTAGTCCACACGGGCCGGGCGGATCGCGCAAGTACCCGGCGGCCGAGACCGTCGAAACGGTGACGTTTACCGCCGTCTCGCCGCAACTGCGACCCCGCACACACGGCGGGAAGTGATTCACCCCACACCGTTTCGTGGTCTTTATGTAGTTTTGAGAGGGGACTGCGCCCTTTGGGGGGCGTCACCTCGCGTACGGACCCCTCTTCGGGGTTCGCACGACCGTACGGCAGCCGGTTTTGGCGTGGGCGTATGGTTGCGATTTGGCCGACCTGAAAAACCGGCCTTTCAGCGCCCGTCTCTTAGGGAGTGGTTACCCACCGGTAGAGATGACGTATCCCGGCGAGCCGGTACACGATGGAAGACGGCGCGACACCAAGCAGAGCAATACCGAACAGCGAAGGAACAGCGTGGCTTCCGGATCCGATCGCAACCCGATCATCATTGGCGGCCTTCCCAGCCAGGTCCCGGACTTCGATCCCGAAGAGACCCAGGAATGGCTCGACTCGCTCGACGCAGCCGTCGATGAGCGAGGCCGGGAACGTGCCCGCTACCTCATGCTCCGCCTGATCGAGCGTGCCCGCGAGAAGCGCGTGGCCGTTCCCGAGATGCGCAGCACGGATTACGTCAACACCATCGCGACCAAGGACGAGCCGTTCTTCCCCGGCAACGAGGAGATCGAGCGCAAGGTCCTGAACGCGACCCGGTGGAACGCCGCGGTCATGGTCTCGCGGGCACAGCGCCCCGGTATCGGCGTCGGCGGCCACATCGCCACCTTCGCGTCCTCCGCCTCCCTCTACGACGTGGGCTTCAACCACTTCTTCCGGGGCAAGGACGACGGCAAGGGCGGCGACCAGATCTTCTTCCAGGGCCACGCCTCGCCCGGCGTGTACGCCCGTGCGTACCTCCTGGACCGCCTGAACGAGGCGCAGCTGGACGCCTTCCGCCAGGAGAAGTCGAAGTTCCCCAACGGCCTGTCCAGCTACCCGCACCCGCGGCTGATGCCGGACTTCTGGGAGTTCCCGACCGTCTCGATGGGCCTCGGCCCGCTCGGCGCGATCTACCAGGCCCGGATGAACCGCTACATGGAGGCGCGCGGCATCGCCGACACCTCCGACTCCCACGTGTGGGCCTACCTCGGCGACGGCGAGATGGACGAGCCGGAGTCGCTCGGCCAGCTGTCCATCGCCGCGCGTGAGGGCCTGGACAACCTGACCTTCGTGGTCAACTGCAACCTGCAGCGCCTGGACGGCCCGGTCCGCGGCAACGGCAAGATCATGCAGGAGCTGGAGTCGCAGTTCCGCGGCGCCGGCTGGAACGTGATCAAGCTGGTGTGGGACCGCTCCTGGGACCCGCTGCTGGCCCAGGACCGCGACGGCATCCTGGTCAACAAGCTGAACACGACGCCGGACGGCCAGTTCCAGACGTACGCGACCGAGACCGGCTCGTACATCCGCGAGCACTTCTTCGGTGACGACCACCGCCTGCGCGCGATGGTCGAGAACATGACCGACCACCAGATCCAGCACCTGGGCCGCGGCGGTCACGACCACAAGAAGATCTACGCGGCGTACGCGGCGGCCAAGGCGCACAAGGGCCAGCCGACGGTGATCCTCGCGCAGACCGTCAAGGGCTGGACGCTCGGCCCGAACTTCGAGGGCCGCAACGCGACCCACCAGATGAAGAAGCTGACGGTCGAGGACCTCAAGGGCTTCCGCGACCGGCTGCACCTGCCGATCCCGGACAAGGACCTGGAGGACGGCCTGCCGCCGTACTACCACCCGGGCCGCGACTCCGAAGAGATCCAGTACATGCACGACCGCCGCAAGGGGCTGGGCGGCTATGTGCCGACCCGCGTCGTGCGGGCGAAGCCGCTGCCGCTGCCGGACGACAAGGCGTACGCGGGCGCGAAGAAGGGCTCCGGTCAGCAGAAGATCGCCACGACCATGGCGTTCGTGCGGGTCCTCAAGGACCTCATGCGGGACAAGGAGATCGGCAAGCGCTTCGTGCCGATCGCGCCCGACGAGTACCGCACCTTCGGCATGGACGCGTTCTTCCCGTCCGCGAAGATCTACAACCCGCTGGGCCAGATCTACGAGTCGGTCGACCGCGAACTGCTGCTGGCCTACAAGGAGTCGCCGACCGGCCAGATGCTGCACGACGGCATCACCGAGGCCGGCTGCACCGCCTCGCTGATCGCGGCGGGCTCCGCCTACGCCACGCACGGCGAGCCGCTGATCCCGGTCTACGTCTTCTACTCGATGTTCGGGTTCCAGCGGACCGGTGACCAGTTCTGGCAGATGGCCGACCAGCTCGCGCGCGGCTTCGTGCTGGGCGCGACCGCCGGCCGTACGACCCTGACCGGTGAGGGCCTCCAGCACGCGGACGGCCACTCCCAGCTGCTCGCCTCGACCAACCCGGCGTGTGTCGCCTACGACCCGGCGTACGGGTACGAGATCGCGCACATCGTCAAGGACGGTCTGCGCCGGATGTACGGCGAGAACAGCGAGGACGTCTTCTACTACCTCACCGTCTACAACGAGCCGATCCAGCACCCGGCCGAGCCGGCGGACGTGGACGTCGAGGGCATCCTCAAGGGCCTGTACCGCGTCAACCAGGGCGAGAAGGGCGAGCACGCGGCGCAGATCCTCGCTTCCGGCGTGGCGGTGCCGTGGGCGCTGGAAGCCCAGCGGATCCTGGCCGACGAGTGGAACGTCAAGGCGGACGTCTGGTCGGCAACCTCCTGGAACGAGCTGCGCCGCGACGCGGTGGAGATCGAGGAGCACAACCTGCTCCACCCGGAGGAGGAGCAGCGCGTCCCGTACGTGACGCAGAAGCTCGCCGACGCCGAGGGCCCGAAGGTGGCCGTTTCCGACTGGATGCGTGCGGTTCCGGACCAGATCGCGCGCTGGGTGCCGGGCACCTACCAGTCGCTGGGCGCCGACGGCTTCGGCTTCGCGGACACCCGGGGCGCGGCCCGCCGCTTCTTCCACATCGACGCGCAGTCGATCGTGCTCGGCGTGCTCACCGAGCTGGCCAAGGAGGGCAAGGTCGACCGTTCGCTGCTGAAGCAGGCGATCGACCGCTACCAGCTGCTGGACGTCGCGGCCGCGGAGGCCGGCGAGGCGGGCGGCGACGCGTAGGCGTCCCGGCACCGACAGCGGCTCGTACAGCCGACAGCGCGGCGCCCCCGGCCGGAGAGATCCGGCCGGGGGCGCCGCGCTTCTCTGTTCCGGTGCTCCCGTCCGCCGCCGGAGTGCCCGGTGACGGGCGGGTGATCGCTTACGGCTGCCGGGGCCCGCTCCAATCGGGACCCGGCGTACGGCTGCGGGGGCCCGCTCAGATCAGGACCCGGCGTACGGCTACCGGGGCCCGCTCAGATCGGGGACCCGGCGGCCACGCTGGTGATCCGGATGATCGCCAGCACCGTGTCGATCGCACCGAGGACGACAGCCACCAGCGCCGGGAGCGCCTGGCTCCCCGCGCTCCACCGGCGGCCCATCGCGAGCCACCCGAGGAGCACGGCCACCGGTCCCAGGACGATGCTGAGGACGAAGAATCCGGCGACCGCGCAGATGAGTCCGATCACGCCCAGCGTCGCGCGGTCCGGCCCGCTCCGAGGCCCCGTCCGGCCCCGTGAGCGGGGGGTCTTGCGCAGGTGGGTACGGAATCGCGTACGGCTGTGCTGTCCGAGGCCCGCCATCATCCCTCCCGAGGGTCGCGTGGTCCGGGCTCGCCACCCGGGTACCCCCCGCCGCCGCCTCCACTCCCCCGCTCACCGCTCCCAGATTTTGAACGCCCGCACCTGATAGGGGGATTCGGGCACCCAGCTGCCGCCGCCCGGGTAAGTGTCGAACTCCCCGGTCTCCTGGCACTCGGCGCTCTGGTACGTGGTCACCGGCCGCCCGGTGCGGTTGGCGAAGGATGCGGCGCGGGCTCCGGCGGGCAGCGTGACGCAGCTTTCGATGTCGGTGTCGGCCAGTTCGTGGACCTGCCGCTCACCGGTGAAGCCGCGGCCCGGCCAGAGGCAGAACTGTCCGGTGGCACAGTCGCCGGCGGCCGGGCCCGTGTGCGCCCGAGGCCGGGCCTGCGGTGTGCCGTGCGCGGGCGAGGCGCCGAGGTGGGCGGCGGCCAGCGCGGCGGCTCCCGCGATCAGGATGCCGGTGTGGACCATGCGCATGTGGATCACTCCCCCGTGGAGTACGAAGTGGCGTGCCGCGACGGGTGGTTGTCCGCCGCGGGGTCGGTGATCCGAGCTTGGCTGCGTGCGGGTGCGGGCGCCAGGCACGCACGGACCGGTCCACCCGGACAGGCGACGCGCCGCCGTCGGGCGTTCAACGGGGCCTGCGGGGCGGCCGGTTGACGCGGCTTGAGGGCGTACGGCCCGGTCAGCGTACGCAGAGGTGCGGAGTACCGCAGACCCGTACGAGCGACAGCGCGCCTGTGGAGAAACGAAACGCGCGGCCGGCCGGGGCGGGAGCCCCGGCCGGCCGCGCGTCAACGCGACCCGGTTGCCCGACGGACGGCGGACGGCGAATGGCCGACGGCAGACGGCGGGCGGTCAGATGTGCCCGACGCCCGCGCCCGCCTCTGCGTTCGCACCGCGCTTGGTGAACAGCGCGACGACGGCCGCGACGACCGACACGGCGCAGGCGACGGTGAAGGCCAGGCCCATGCCCGACACGAACGTGTCGTGCACCGCGGTGCCGATCCGGTCGACGATCTGCGGCGTCATGCCCGGGGCCTGGGCCACCTGCGGCGGCACCGCGCCGACCTCGGCGGCGGCCTTCAGCGCCGGGTCCGGAGCGCCCGGCAGGCCCGCCTTGGTCCAGTTGCCCGCGAAGTCCGAGCTGACCTTGCTGGACATCACGGCGCCGAGCACGGCCGTACCAAGGCTGCCGCCGACCTGCATGGCGGCCTGCTGGAGGCCGCCCGCCACGCCGGAGAGCTCCAGCGGCGCGTTGCCGACGATGACCTCGGTGGCGCCGACCATGACCGGCGCGAGGCCCAGGCCGAGCAGCGCGAACCACACGGACATGGCCAACGTGCCGGTGCCGGTGGTCAGCGTCGTCATGCCGAACATGGCGACAGCGGTGCAGACCATGCCGCCGACGAGCGGGATACGGGGGCCGAACTTGGTGATCAGCGCGCCCGCGGCGGGCGAGCCGACGATCATCATCGCGGTGAGCGGCAGCAGGTGCAGGCCACTGTCGACCGGGCTCAGACCGTGCACGTTCTGCAGGTAGAAGGTGACGAAGAAGAGACCGCCCATGAAGCCGAAGGCCATCAGCACCATCAGGATCGTACCGGCCGTCAGCGGCACGGAACGGAACATCCGCAGCGGGATCAGCGGCTCGCGGACCTTGGTCTCCAGGATCGCGAAGGCGGCGAACACGACGACAGCGGCGGCGAGGAAGCCCAGCGTCTTCGCGTCGCCCCAGCCCCACTCACCGGCCTTGATCAGGGCCCAGATGAGGCAGAACATGGCACCGGAGAGCAGCACGATGCCGGGGATGTCGAAGGAGCGCGGGGCGTTCTGGGCGCGGTGGTCCTTCAGGATGACCAGGCCCAGCACCAGGGCGAGCACACCGACCGGCACGTTGATGAAGAACACCGACTGCCAGCTGACGTGCTCGACGAGCAGACCGCCGACGATCGGGCCTCCGGCGGTGGAGGCGCCGATGACCATGCCCCAGATGCCGATGGCCATGTTGAGCTTCTCGGCCGGGAAGGAGGCGCGCAGCAGTCCGAGGGCGGCGGGCATCAGCAGCGCGCCGAAGATGCCCTGGAGCACGCGGAAGGTGATGACCAGCGACACCTCGCTGGACAGACCGATGGCTCCGGAGGCGAGCGCGAAGCCCACCACGCCTATCAGGAAGGTCTGGCGGTGGCCGAAGCGGTCGCCGAGCTTGCCCGCCGTGATCAGCGAGACGGCGAGGGCCAGCAGATAGCCGTTGGTGATCCACTGGACATCGGCGAGGGACGCCTTGAGGTCCGCCTGGATGGCCGGGTTGGCGATGGCGACGATGGTGCCGTCGAGGGCGACCATCATCACGCCGATCGCGACGGAGAAGAGGGTCAGCCACGGATGGCCCCGGAGTCCCTTGCGAGGCTCCGGTACGGGGAGGTCCGGTGCGGCGTGGGCAACCGGGGTCTGAGAGCTCATCCTTCGAGGCTAATGTCAGCCACTGACAGTTGACAAAGCAATTCATCAGTCGGTAACTGTCATCTAGCTCACAGGTATTCTGAGCAGCGGCAACAACGAGAAAGGCGGCGCAGGATGACTCCCTCCACGCCGCAGGTGACACGACCTGAAACCGCCCTGGCCCCCGGGCCGGACGCCGGGGCAGCGGCCCCTTCCACGGGCGGCGGCCCGTCTCCCGCCCGCCCGGCGCGGCCCGCCCCCGCCCCCTCGGGCGGCCTGCGCGAGCGCAAGAAGCAGCGCACCCGCGACGCGCTGATCCGCTCCGCCCTCGAACTGTTCACGGCGCACGGCTACGAAGAAACGACGATCGACGAGATCGCCGAGGCCGTCGACGTCTCGCAGCGCACGTTCTTCCGCTACTTCGCGAGCAAGGAGGAGGTCGTCTTCGCCGTCCACGAGATGGTGGAGGCGCGCTTCGCCGGTGAACTGGAGCGGCGGCCGGAGGGCGAGGCGCCCCTGGAGGCGCTGCGCAACGCCGTGATGACCTCGTGGGACGACATCGGCGGCGCGATCCAGTCGGTGATCCCGCTGGAACTGCACATGCGCACCTACCAGATGATCGAGTCGACGCCCGCGCTGATCGCCGCGCACTGGCGCCGCTACGCGGTCCTGGAGGAGCAGATCGCCCGCCTCATCGCCCGGCGCGAGGGCGTGGACGTGGCGACGGACCCGCGCCCGCGGGTGGTCGTCGCGGCGTTCAGCGGGGTGATGCGGGTCGCCGGGAAGGTGTGGGGCGAGGGCGAGGACGTGAGCGTGGAGTCGATCCGCGAGATCACGGAGGAGTACCTCGCGCAGATCGTTCCGGCCGTGAGCGGGGAGTGGCGCGGCCGGTGAGCGGCGCAAGCCGGTGAGCGGTGAGCGGCCCCGTGACCGGTAAGCGGCGCGAACCCGTGACCGGTAAGCGGCGCGAACCCGTGACCGGTAAGCGGCGCGAACCCGTGACCGGTAAGCGGCGCGACCGGTGAGCCAGTGGCCGAATCCAATCGTCCGCACCGCCGGCCGAGTGCCTGCGTGAGACCGTTTCCGCACGTCTGAGCACCGGGCCGCCTCGCGGCGTGTCCGTTGTGACGCCAAATGCCCAGGCCGAAACGTGATATCACTCACGCACCGAGCGGGCGCCCCGCCCCGTCTCCTAGGGTGGCCCGCGGTGACTTCTTCCTTCTCGGGGCTCGGCGCTCCCTCCTTCGGTTTCCTGCAGTCCACCGCCTGGCGTGCGGCGCTCGCCCTGGTGGTGGTGTTCGTCATGCTCGCGATGACCGGCTGGACGGCCGTCAGAGGCACCAAGGACGACGCCAACCCGCTGGCCACCGCGCGGGCCGCCTGGGACCACGCCTCCTTCCGCGGGCACCGGCTGCCGGACACCGGCTCCGCGCCCGGCACGCTCGCCGCCTTCTTCCGCTCGCTCGGCCGCGCCGAGCGGGCCGCGCTCGCCGACCGCTACCCGCTGGTCGTCGGCAATATGGGCGGCGCCCCCGTGGATCTGCGCTACCAGGCCAACAAGAAGGCGTTGTCGCAGGCCGGCGAGGTGGCGCGGAAGCGGATGCACGACCGGCGGCTGACGCCGGTGGGCCGCCGGGAGGCGGGCCGGCTGATGCACCGCTTCGCGTCGATGGGCACCGCGGGGCGGCAGATCCTCGCCTTCGACCCGGCCGGCGGCGGCCGGGCCGCCGAGGTCTTCGGCGACCTGGGGCACGCCCGCCGCGTCTCGGTGGTGGTGCCCGGCGTGGACACCAACCTGGCCACCTTCGAGCGCACGGCGCGCGCGACGAGCGCGCCCGCCGGCATGGCCAAGTCGCTCTACGACGCGCAGCGCGCCGCCCGCGCCGGCTCCCGTACGGCCGTGATCGCCTGGGCCGACTACACCGCGCCCGCCGGGCTCGGGGTCGAGGCCGCCACCGGGCAGCTCGCCGCGCAGGGCGCGCTGCGGCTGGACAAGCTGGTCCGGGCGCTGCCGGAGAGCGCCTCCGTATCGCTGATGTGCCACAGCTACGGCTCCGTGGTCTGCGGCGTCGCGGCCCGCCGGCTGCCGTCCTCCGTCACCGACATCGCGGTGGCGGGCAGCCCCGGCATGCGGGCGGAGACTGTCGCCGGGCTCGGTACGCACGCCCGGGTCTGGGCCATGCGGGACGCCGACGACTGGATCCAGGACGTGCCGTACCTGGAGGTCGGCGGGCTCGGCCACGGCGCCGACCCGGTCACCCCGGCCTTCGGCTCGCGGGTGCTGTCGGCCCGCGGCGCCGAGGGGCACGCCGGGTACTTCCAACCCGGCACCCGGAGCCTGCGCAACTTCGCGATGATCGGGGTGGGCGCGGTCGCCTCGGTGGACTGCGCCCCGCAGGACCAGGGCTGCTCGGCCGACCTTGCCTGAGCCGTGGCGGCCGGGGGCGGGCCGCTCCCCGGCCGTGCCGCCGTGCCGGGTACGGATACCGGAGCCCCGGGTCACGCGTTCCGGACGCACCGGACTCGCGGGCGGCATGGGGCAAAAGCGGCTTGACGCGCGTAGCGCATGATGTCCGGAAGGGGGACGGGCGGGCGACCGCCGCTTACGATGAGCCGCATGGGTGATGTGCTGGCCGGTTTTCACGCCGTCTGGGAGTTCGACACGGACTCCGTGCTCATCCGCTTCGAACGGGGGATCCGCAGGCCGAAGCTCTTCCAGGCGCTCGGCGAGCGGCGCGTCCCGTACGAGGCGCTGAAGTCCGTCGAGCTGGCGCCGGGCAGGCGCGGCACGGTCGTGCTGCGCGCGGTGCCCCGGCCGGGCGCCGACCCGCTGCTGGAGGCCGCGGCCGGCCAGCTCAAGGAGGATCTCGACCCCTACCGCCTGGTGCTGCCCGCCGAGCGCGAGGTGCTGGCCGAGTACTACCGGGACGAGCTGCGCGGCGCGCTCGGGCCCGATGCCGCGCGGCCCGCCGGGGAACACCTGGTGGCCGCGCCGGAACCGCCGCTGACCTTCAAGGCGTACGACGGCAAGGCGTCCTTCGACGGCAGCGCGGTCGCGTTCCGCTGGTTCTGGACGGGGGCCTCGTCGGCCAAGTGGAAGTGCGGCGACCAGAGCTTCCCGGTCGGCGAGCTGGCCGGGGTGGAGTGGCGCTCGCCGGAGGGCGGCGCCGGGGTGCTGTCCGGCAACGGATATCTGCGGCTGGTGGAGCGGGGCGCGGAGGACCGGCGGCCCGGCGAGGCGGACCAGGATCCGGCCTCGGTGGTGTTCGGGCTCGGGTACGGGCCGGTGCACGAGTCGCTGCCGTTCGCCGCCGCGGTGCTCCAGGCCGTACGGGCCGCGGCTCCCGACGGGGACGCGGCGCCACGCCGGCCGGTGCGGCCCCGCGACGACGCCCGGCGCGATCCGGCCGACATCGCGGACCGCATACGGCAGCTGGGCGAGCTGCACACGGCGGGGCTCCTGACGGACGCCGAGTTCACGTCGAAGAAGGCGGAGCTGCTGGCGGAGCTGTAGCCGAAGGGGAGGTGGTCGCAGGCGGGAGCGGCACGTGACAGCCGGTCCCGCGCGTCGTGCCCGTACCGGAGTACGGCGCCGCCCGCCCCGTACCGGGGTATGACGCCCAAGGCCACCCCCCGGTATGACGCCCCGGCGCCCGGCCCCGCTTACGCTGACCAGGCCATGAAGACGACACCACCGCGCCCCGCGGACGACTTCCACCGCCTGCGCTCCCGCCTCCTGCGGGCCGGACGGCAAGGGCTGCGCACCCTGGCCGAGGACCTCGGGAGGCCCGCCGGCCCCGGCGCCCCGCTCTTCGGCCAGGTACAGAACCGCTGGCTGCGCCTGCTGCCGTACGCGGTCGCCTTCTGCTTCATGGTCTCGCTGCTGCCCTCGACGGTGAACGTCCTCGTCAACGACTACGGGCTCAGCGGCGGCCCGGCCGGCACCCTGGCCATCGCCCAGACGGTGCCGCTGCTGCTGGCGGTGGCCCGGCCGCTCCAGGCGTGGTGGGTGATCTTCACAGCCGATGTCGCGGGCGGCATCGCGCTGGGTTTCGCACCGGGTCTCGGCGACCAGGCCTGGCCCTGGCCCCCCACGGTCATCGTCGGCTACCTGGTCCTGATGCTGGCGCTCTCCCTGCACGAAAGACGCCGCACGCTGGTGGCCGTCTGGGGCGCGACCGGCGCGGTGAGCGTCTTCTTCGAGATGGTCCGGCCGAACCACGGCTCCGGCACCTGGGTGCTGATGTTCACCCTCTCCGGCGTCGTGCTGCTGGTGGGCGGCGCGCTGCGGGAGCGCGGGGCCGCGCAGCGCAAGCTGATCGAGCAGGAGAACATCAGCGAGGCCGAGCGCGCCATGCGCACGCTGCTGGAGGAGCGCACCCGTATCGCCCGCGAGCTGCACGACGTCGTCGCCCACCACATGTCGGTGATCACGGTGCAGGCGGACAGCGCGCCGTACCGCATCAGCGGCATTCCGCAGGCCGCCCAGGAGGAGTTCAGCACGATCGCGGCCACCGCGCGGGAGTCGCTGGCCGAGATGCGGCGGCTGCTGGGCGTGCTGCGCAGCGAGGAGACGGAGCGGCACGGCGGCCCGGAGAAGGCGCCGCAGCCCGGCCTCGCGCAGCTGCCGAAACTGGTCGAGGGGACGGTGCGGGCCGGGGTGCCGGTCGATCTGGCGCTGCCCGACGAGCCGGTGGCGCTGTCGCCCGCGGTGGACCTGTCGGCGTACCGCATCGTGCAGGAGGCGCTGGCCAACGTCGTACGGCACGCGCCGGGCGCGCACACCCGCGTCTCGGTCACGGCCGGCGAGGAGGGCGCCCCGCTGACCGTCCTGGTCGTCAACAGCGCCCCGCCGCGCCCGGCCGCGCCGCTGGAGACCTCCGGTACGGGCCACGGCCTGGTCGGCATGCGGGAGCGCGTACGGCTGGTGGACGGCACCCTGGACACCGGGCCCCTGCCCGACGGCGGCTTCCGTGTCGCCGCCCAACTCCCCATAACAGCAAAGGACCATAACCCCGCATGACCACTCGGGTGATCATCGTCGACGACCAGGCCATGGTGCGCGCCGGCTTCGCCGCGCTGCTCGCCGCGCAGAGCGACATCGACGTCGTCGGCGACGCGCCGGACGGCGTGCAGGGCGTCGAACTGAGCCGCCGCACCCACCCGGACGTGGTGCTGATGGACGTCCGGATGCCGGAGATGGACGGGCTGGAGGCGGCCCGGCAGCTGCTGGACCCGCCGGCCGGCGTGGTGCACCGGCCGAAGGTGCTGATGCTCACCACGTTCGACGTGGACGACTACGTGTACGAGGCACTGCGCGCCGGGGCGTCCGGGTTCCTGCTCAAGGACGCGCCGCCGGCCGACCTGATCTCGGCGGTACGGGTGGTGGCGGCGGGCGAGGCGCTGCTCGCGCCGTCCGTGACGCGGCGGCTGATCGCCGACTTCGCCCGGCAGCGCCCCGCGCCCCGCAAGGACCGCACCGCGCTGCGGCTCAACGGGCTGACCCCGCGCGAGACGGAGGTGCTGGAGCTGATCGCCCGTGGCCTGTCGAACCAGGAGATCGCCGATTCCCTGGTGCTCGCCGAGCAGACCGTGAAGACCCACATCGGCCGGGTGCTGGCCAAGCTGGAGCTGCGCGACCGCGCCCAGGCGGTGATCTTCGCGTACGAGTCGGGGCTGGTGTCGCCGGGGGCGAACTGACCGGCGGAGCGCGGGGAGACGGGCGGGAGCGGCGCGCTCCCGCCCTCCTGTGTTTCCGGTACCGTCCGCGCCCGCCCCGCCCCACCCGTACCGAGGTACCGCTCCCGCCCTGTACCGGGGTACCGCCTCGCCCACGTACCGGTACCCCGACCTCCGCTACCGGCGCACCACCCCACCCCCACCGTCCCGCCCCACCGTCCCCCTGGTCAGCGCCTACGGAGGTGGGGACAACCCCCCTCTGTGACTGGGGGTGGCCGGTCGTGCTGGAGGACGAGCGCGGCGGGGACCCCCTACCCCGGTATCAGCGGGCAGTTGGCTCCGCGGTGTGACGTGCCGTCACCCGTCCGCTTCTTACGTTTCCCTCCGCTACGTCAACGGAAGAGGGAGACCCCACCATGTCCAAGCCGCGCCGGTCCACGCTACGCGGTAGGCGCACGCTCGTCGCGGTCGTGCTGGCGGCGGCGGTCGTCGGCGGTACCGGCGGCTGGGCGGCGGGCTCCACGCAGGACGCCGTCACCGGGCCCGCGCCCGGCGCGGCGGCCTGGCGCGCGGACCACTCCACCGGCAAGCGGCTGCCCGACCCGGCGACCGCCACCCCGGCCCAGGTCGCCCGGTTCTTCCGCGCGCTGAGCGGGACCGAGCAGCAGCAGCTGGCGGCCCGTCACCCGCTCACCGTGGGCAACCTCGATGGCGCGCCGCTCGCCCTGCGCTACCGCGCCAACGCCCTCGCGCTGCAAGCGGAGCGCGAACGCCAACTGGCCCGCGCCACCGACCCCGCCGGGACGCTCCAGGACCACCAGGAAGCACGCCGGCTGGCCGGCCGCTACGCCGAACTGCTGCGCCCCGGCCGCCAGATCCTCGCCTTCGACCCGCGCGGCCGGGGCCAGGTGGCCGAGGTGTTCGGAAACCTGGCGACGGCGCAGCGTACGTCCGTGTTCGTGCCGGGCTCGGACATCGACCTGTCCTCGTCCGACCGGGCGCGCGACCCGTACGGCACGCCGTCCGGCATGGCCAAGTCGCTGCGGGCCCGGATGGCCGCCGAAGCGCCCGGCGTCCGTACGGCCGCGATCGCCTGGACCGGCTACACCACCCCGCTCGGCCTCGGCCCGGACGCCGCGACCGGCCGCCTGGCGGAGGCCGGTGCCCCGCGCCTGGCCCGCTTCCTGGACGGGCTGGCCGCGGTCGGCGTCCCGGCCCCCACCCTGCTGTGCCACAGCTACGGATCGCTCGTCTGCGCCCTGGCCGTACCGCGCCTGGAGCAGGGCCGGATCTCCGACCTGATCGTCTTCGGCTCCCCCGGCATGCGGACGGACAGTGTGGCGGCGCTGCGCACCACCGCCCGGGTGTGGGCCGCCCGCGACGCCACCGACTGGATCGGCAACGTGCCGCACGTCGAGTTCCTGGGCCTGGGCCACGGTACGGACCCGACCGACCCGGAGTTCGGCGCGCGCCGGGTGCCGGCACGGACGGCCGAGGGCCACACCGGCTACCTCGCGCCCGGCACGGACTCGCTGCGCAACTTCGCCGACATCGCGCTCGGCCGCTACGACCAGGTGCGCTGACGGGCGCCGGACGCCCCGCCACCTGCCCCAGCCTTCCCGTCCACCCCGGAAAGAGGCCCCCATGGCCACCCCGCTCCCGGCCCCGCTCCTGGCTCCCGTCCGCAAGGCCGTCCGCACCATAGAGGGCCGTACGCCCGCCCACCGCGACCGCGCGATCGACGGTCTGCGCGCCCTCGCGCTGCTCGCCGTCCCGACCGGTCACTGGCTGCTCGGCGGTTTCACGCTCGACACCGACAGCGCGCTGCACAACGCCAGCCCGCTGTCCTCCTTCGCCGCCCTGGCGCCCGCCAGCTGGGTGCTCCAGATGCTCGGCATCTTCTTCCTGGTCGGCGGGTACGCGTCGGTGCTGTCCTTCCACCGCGCCGCCGCGCGCGGTGAGTCGACGGGCCACTGGCTGCGGACGCGCCTCGCCCGGCTGGGCCGCCCCGTCCTCGGGGTGACCGCCGTCTGGGCGGCGCTGATTCCCGTACTGTCCGTGTGCGGCGTGCCCGAGCCCACGCTCCGTACGGGGGCGACGCTGGTCATCCAGCCGCTGTGGTTCGTCGGGGTCTACGCGGGCATCACCGCGCTCACCCCGTACTGCGTCCGCGCGGCCCGCCGGCTGGGCGCGTGGGCCGCGGCGCCGCTGCTGGCCGCCGTCGCCATGGTCGACTTCCTGCGGTACGGGCCGTACGCCGACGCCATGCCGTCCTGGCTGAGCCTGCTCAACCTGCTGCCGGGCTGGATGTTCGCCTACCAACTGGGCGTGTCCTGGGGCGAGAAGCGGCTCGGGCGGCGTGCCGCGTGGACGCTGCTGCTCGGCGGGACCGCGCTGTTCGCCGCGCTGCTGCTGTTCTTCCACTACCCGACGAGCATGGTCGGCGTACCGGGCCAGGACCGTACGAACTCCCACCCGCCGTCGCTGCTGGTCCTCGCGCTGGCCGCGGCCCAGTCCGGCGCGGCGGTCCTGCTGCGCGACCGCATCGCCCGGCTGCTGCGCCGCCCGGCGCTCTGGGCGCCGGTGGTCGTCGTCAACCTCTGCGCGATGACGGTGCTGTGCTGGCACCAGACGGCGATGTTCGCGACGGCCGTGCCCGCGTCCTTCACCGGTGCCGTGCCCGGTCTCACCATGGCGCCGGACACCGTGGGCTGGATTCTCGCCCGCCTCGCCTGGCTGCCCGTCTTCGCCGTCGCGCTGGTGCTCATCGGCCGGGTGACCCGGCGTTTCGAGGCGCCGTGGACCGGGATGACGGCGGCCCGGCGGGCGGTCGCGGGGACCCTGGCGGCGGCGTTCGGGGTGTTCGCGCTGGGCCTGGCCTGAGCCGGGCCCGCGAAGACCGGCGGGTGGTGCCACCCCGGGGGACGGCACCACCCGCCGCTTGTCGCTCCGTTACTCCCGGCCCACCGAGGTGAACGTCATGTCCGCGTACCGGTCGCCCGCGACCTTGCTCGCGACCGGCTCCAGCAGCGCCAGTTCCTCCGCGCTGAGCACGATGCGCGTGGCGGCCGCGTTCTCCTCGACACGGCTGCGCTTGCGCGTGCCCGGGATCGGCACCACGGCCAGGCCGTGCACCTGCGCCTGCTGCTGCACCCAGGCCAGCGCGACCTGCCCGAGCGAGGCCCCGTGCGCGGCGGCGACCTCGCGCACCGGCTCCAGCAGGGCCGCGTTGGCCTTCGCGTTGTCGCCCGTGAAGCGGGGCTGCTGGCGGCGGAAGTCGTCGTCGGTCAGCTCCTTTTCGGCGCTGACGAACGAGCCGGTCAGGAAGCCGCGGCCGAGCGGCGAGTACGGCACGAAGCCGACGCCCAGGTCCCGCGCGGCCGGCACCACGCCGTCCTCCACGTCCCGGCTGAACAGCGACCACTCCGACTGCACGGCGGCGATCGGGTGCACGCCGTGCGCGGCCCGCAGTTCGGTGCCGGTGACCTCGCTCAGGCCCAGGTGCTTGACCTTGCCCTCGGCCACCAGCTCGGCCATCGCGCCGACCGTGTCCTCGATGGGGATGTCCGGGTCGCGGCGGTGCATGTAGTACAGGTCGATCTCGTCCACGCCGAGGCGGCGCAGGCTGGCCTCGACGGCCTGGCGGATGTACGGCCGGTCGTTGCGGATGGACCGCTTGGCGGGGTTCAGCGGGTCGGCCGGGTCCGCGGCGATGGCGAACTTCGTGGCCAGTACGACCTCGTCCCGGTGCGCCCGGATGAACGGCGAGATGAACTCCTCGTTGTGCCCCAGGCCGTACATGTCGGCGGTGTCGAAGAGCGTGACGCCCAGTTCGAACGCCCGCTCCAGCGTCGCCCGCGCCTCGCCCTCGTCCTCCGTCGGGCCGTACGCGAAGCTCATGCCCATGCAGCCGAGCCCCTGGACCCCGACCAGCGGGCCGGCGGCTCCCAGGCGAACGGTCGCTATCTTCTCAGTGGTCATGCCGACCTCATACTCCCTCTGACGCCCGGCGGGCGTCCGCATAAGCATCGATCTTGTAGTCGAGGACCCGGAGCGTGTCCTGCAGTTCGGCGATCCGCTCCCGTACGTCCGCGCGGTGCGCGGTCAGCAGCTCTTCCCGCTCGGCGAAGGTGTGCTCGCCCTCGCGCACCAGCTCGGCGTAGCGGACCATGTCCGCCACCGGCATGCCGGTCAGCCGCAGTTTCGTCACCAGGTCCAGCCAGTCCAGGTCGCGGTTGCTGAAGCGGCGCTGGCCCGTGTGCGTACGGTCCACGTGCGGCATCAGCCCGATCCGTTCGTACCAGCGCAGCGTGTGGGCGCTCAGTCCGGTGTGCTCGGCGACCTCGCTGATCGTGTACTGGTCGCGGCCGGTGGGCCGCGGGTGCAGCACCGGGCCCCTGCAGCGGGCCAGCCGCGCGGGCTCCTGGTCCGCCACCGCCGTCTCCGCCGCGGCCACCACCGCGTCCGTCGCCGTCACCGTCATGCCGTGCCTCCCGTAGTTGCCGGATGTCCCGGTACCGGGCCGTTTGCTCCCGGATCTCTCACGACGTCCTCAACGCTAGAGACTTGGAGTGCACTCCAAGCAAGCGGTGTCTTGACCCAATCTTGAGGGGCGGCGGAAGCCTCCGGGCCGTCCCGGGCGCGCCACCGAGGGCGTTAGGCTCATGCCCATGTCCTTGCAGAGCCTTCGGATGATCGAGAACTGGCCGGTGCCGACCGCGGCCGCCGCCGTCGTACGCACCGACGGCACGGTGGCCGGCACCCACGGCCCGCAGGAACACCGCTTCCCGCTGGCCTCGGTCACCAAGCCGCTCGCCGCGTACGCCGCGCTGCTCGCCGTCGAGGAGGGCGCGGTCGAGCTGGACGAGCCGGCCGGTCCCGCGGGCTCGACCGTGCGCCATCTGCTCGCGCACACCTCGGGGCTGGCCTTCGACGAGGACCGCGTACAGGCCCCGCCGGGCGAGCGCCGGCTGTACTCGAACGCGGGATTCGAGGCGCTCGGCGACCACATCGCCAAGGCCACCGACATCCCCTTCCCCCAGTACCTGCGCGAGGCGGTCCTCGAACCGCTCGGCATGACCGCCACCGACCTGCCGGGCTCGCCCGCCAAGGACGGCGTCTCGACCGTCGCGGACATGGCCCGGTTCGGCGCCGAGCTGCTCGCGCCGCGCCTGCTGGCGCCGCAGACGCTCGCCGAGGCGACGTCGGTGGTCTTCCCCGGCGTACGCGGTGTGCTGCCCGGCTACGGCATGCAGAACCCGAACGACTGGGGCCTGGGCTTCGAGATCCGCGACGGGAAGTCCCCGCACTGGACGGGCGCCGCCTCCTCGCCGCGGACGTTCGGGCACTTCGGCCAGGCTGGCACGTTCCTGTGGGTGGACCCGGACGCGGGCGCGGCCTGCGTGGCACTGGCCGACCGGGCCTTCGGGCCCTGGGCGATCGAGGCGTGGCCGCCGCTGACCGACGCGGTCCTCGCCGAGCTGCGCTGAACGCGGGCAGCGGCGCGGTGGTCCCGTTCGCCGCTCTCCCGGGGCCGGTGGCCGGGCTTTGGCCCTCAGCCGTACGACGGTTCGCCCGGCATCTCCCACATCAGGCACTCCGCGTCGCCCTCGGCGGTCACCACCAGGTCCGTGGCGTCGGTGATCCGCGCCGCGTCCCCGGCCGCCAGGCGTTCGCCGTCCAGCCGGAGCGCGCCGCGCACGACGTGGATGTACATCCGCGGCGCGTCCGGCACGGCGGAGCGCGCGCCGTCGGGCAGCCGCCGCAGATGCAGCATCGCGGCGGCCCCGGGCACCGCGTACGGCGTCCCGTCGGCGATGCCGCGCACCACGTCGTACACCGGGTCGCCGCCGAACCCGGTGGGCGCGAGCCACATCTGCACGAAGCGCAGCGGGGCGGCGCCGTCGTTGCGCTCCTCGTGCCGCACGCCGCCCGCCGCGCTGAGGCGCTGCACGTCGCCGGGGCGCACCACCGTCTCGTGGCCGGTGGTCGAGTCACGGTGGGTCAGCTCCCCCTCGACGACCCAGGTGACGATCTCGGTGTCGCGGTGCGGGTGCTCGTCGAAGCCCGCGCCCGGCGCCAGCCGTTCCTCGTTGCAGGCGATGAGCGCGCCGAAGCGCAGGTTGTCCGGGTCGTAGTGCGGGCCGAAGGAGAAGGCGTGCCGCGTCTCGATCCCGGCGGCCGCGTCGCCGCCCGGATACCGTTCGTCGCCCCTGTGTACGTGGATCACCCGACCACCGTAGTCCCCGCCCCGCTCGGCCCACCGCGCCATCACACCGCCCCGATAAGGCAGGCTTGTCCCCGTGTCTGAACCCGCATCGCGCGACGCGCACCCGCATCCGCACACCGCGACGCTCCGCCGGCTGGAGAAGTCGTCCGGCAAGCTGGCCGCCAACGCCATCGCGCGCATGGACGCGCAGCTGCCCTGGTACCGCGCCATGCCGCCGGAGAACCGCTCGTGGATCGGGCTGGTGGCCCAGGCGGGCATCGCGGCCTTCACCGAGTGGTTCCGGCACCCGGAGACGCCGCAGGCCATCAGCACCGACGTGTTCGGTACCGCGCCGCGCGAGCTGACCCGGGCGATCACGCTGCGCCAGACCGTGGAGATGGTCCGTACGACCATCGAGGTCATGGAGGCCGCGATCGACGACGTGGCGGCCCCCGGCGACGAGGGGGTGCTGCGCGAGGCGCTGCTGGTCTACGCGCGCGAGATCGCCTTCGCCACCGCCCAGGTGTACGCGCAGGCCGCCGAGGCGCGCGGCGCCTGGGACGCGCGCCTGGAGTCGCTGGTGGTCAACGCGGTGCTGTCCGGGGAGGCGGACGAGGGCGCGGTGTCGCGGGCCGCCGCGCTCGGCTGGAATTCTCCCGAACATGTGTGCGTTGTGCTGGGTACGGCCCCGGACGGGGACAGCGAGCTGACGGTGGAAGCCATCCGCCGGGCGGCCCGCCACGCCAAGCTCCAGGTGCTCACGGGCGTCCTGGGCAGCCGTCTGGTGGTCATCGCGGGCGGCTCGGACGATCCGCTCAAGGCGGCGAAAGCCCTGATCGGACCGTTCGCGGCGGGCCCCGTGGTGGCCGGCCCGGTGGTCGCCGACCTGCTGGCGGCGACGCGCTCGGCGCAGGCCGCGGCGGCCGGACTGAAGGCATGTGCCGCATGGCCGGATGCCCCCCGTCCCGTACTGTCCGACGACCTCCTCCCGGAGCGGGCGATGGCGTCCGACCCGGCAGCGCGTGAGCAGCTGGTGGAGGAGATCTACAGACCGCTGGAGGAGGCAGGCTCGGCTCTCCTGGAGACGCTGAGCGTGTATCTGGAACAGGCCAGCAGTCTGGAGGGCGCGGCGCGGATGCTCTTCGTGCACCCCAACACCGTGCGCTACCGGCTGCGACGTGTGACGGACGTCACCGGGTGGTCACCTTCCGACGTACGCTCCGCCTTCACGCTGCGCATCGCGCTGATCCTGGGGCGGCTGGCCGACGGTGACAGCCAACTCTAGACTTTTGTAGAACACCAACAATTCCCCTGATGGTTCTTCGTCCCTGTCCCCACGGGCGGGCGGGACCTCCCACAAGAGAGAGTGTGAGGGTGCTCGTACTCGTCGCTCCCGGCCAAGGCGCTCAGACGCCCGGCTTCCTGACCCCCTGGCTCGACCTTCCCGGTGTCGAAGACCGGCTCCGTGAGTGGTCGGCCGCCATCGGCCTGGACCTGGTCCACTACGGCACGAACGCGGACGCGGACGAGATCCGCGACACCGCGGTGGCACAGCCGCTGCTGGTGGCGGCCTCCCTGGTGTCCGCACGACAGCTGTTCGCGACCCCGGAGGACTTCTCCCGGCAGGTCGGCGCCACCGCCGGACACAGCGTCGGCGAGCTGGCCGCGGCCGCCCTGGCCGGTGTGCTGTCCGAGGACGAGGCGCTCCGGCTGGTACGGAAGCGGGGCCTGGCCATGGCCGAGGCCGCCGCCGTCACCGAGACCGGCATGGCCGCCCTCCTCGGCGGCGAACAGGACGTCGTCCTGCCGCACCTGGAGAAGCTGGGCCTGACCCCCGCGAATGTGAACGGCGCGGGCCAGATCGTGGCCGCCGGCACCGCCCAGCAGCTGGCCGCGCTGGCCGAGGACAAGCCCGAGGGCACCCGCCGCGTCGTACCGTTGAAGGTGGCCGGAGCCTTCCACACCGAGCACATGGCCCCGGCCGTGACGGCGCTGGAGGAAGCGGTCGGGCAGCTCACGCCCGCCGACCCGCACACCCGGTACGTGTCCAACAGGGACGGCCACGTCGTCACCGACGGGCACGACGTCGTACGCCGCCTGGTGGGCCAGGTGGCCAACCCGGTGCGCTGGGACCTGTGCATGGAGACGTTCAAGGAGCTGGGCGTCACCGGCATCATCGAGGCCAGTCCCGGCGGCACCCTCGTCGGCATCGCCAAGCGCGCGCTGCCCGGCGTCAAGACGCTCGCCCTGAAGACCCCGGACGACCTCGACGCGGCCCGCACGCTGATCGCCGAGCACTCTGCCCCGGCCGAATAGGAGCCCCGAGAGCATGACCTCGAAGATCAAGCCCGCCAAGGGCGCCGCGTACGCGCGCATCATGGGCGTCGGCGGCTACCGCCCGACCCGCGTGGTGCCGAACGAGGAGATCCTCAAGCACATCGACTCCTCCGACGAGTGGATCCGCTCGCGCTCCGGCATCGCCACCCGGCACTGGGCCGGCCCGGAGGAGACCGTGTCGGCGATGTCCGTGGAGGCGGCCGGCAAGGCCATCGCGGACGCCGGTGTCACGCCCGAGCAGATCGGCGCGGTGATCGTCTCGACCGTCTCGCACTTCAAGCAGACCCCGGCGATCGCGACCGAGATCGCGCACCGGATCGGCGCGGGCAAGCCCGCCGCGTTCGACATCTCCGCGGGCTGCGCCGGGTTCGGTTACGGCCTCACGCTCGCCAAGGGCATGGTCACCGACGGCAGCGCCGAGTACGTGCTCGTCATCGGCGTCGAGCGGCTGTCGGACCTGACCGACCTGGAGGACCGCGCGACCGCGTTCCTCTTCGGCGACGGCGCGGGCGCCGTGGTCGTCGGCCCGGCCAAGGAGCCTGCGATCGGCCCGACCGTGTGGGGCTCCGAGGGCGACAAGGCCGAGACGATCAAGCAGACCTTCGGCTGGGACGTCTACCGCCGCACCCCGGTGCCCGGCGGCGACGGCCCCGAGGCCCGGATGGCCCTGGAGGACATCCGCTACCCCGCCATCACCCAGGAGGGCCAGGCGGTCTTCCGGTGGGCGGTGTTCGAGATGGCCAAGGTCGCCCAGCAGGCGCTGGACGCGGCCGGGGTCAGCCCGGACGACCTGGACGTCTTCATCCCGCACCAGGCCAACATGCGGATCATCGACTCGATGGTGAAGACCCTCAAACTGCCGGAGAATGTCACGGTCGCCCGTGACGTGGAGACCACCGGCAACACCTCGGCCGCCTCGATTCCGCTCGCCATGGAGCGGCTCCTGGCGACCGGGCAGGCCAAGAGCGGGGACACCGCGCTCGTCATCGGCTTCGGGGCGGGTCTCGTGTACGCCGCGACGGTCGTTACCCTCCCCTAGGCAAGATCTGCGCAGCGCCATCCGCTCGAACGCGTCCCGGCGGCTGTACGGAGCTTGATCCATCATCCGGAACTGCGGACCTTCCAGTTCCCCGACACATCACCGAAGGAGCGCCATCATGGCCGCCACTCAGGAAGAGATCGTCGCCGGTCTCGCCGAGATCGTGAACGAGATCGCCGGGATCCCCGCCGAGGACGTCAAGCTGGACAAGTCCTTCACCGATGACCTGGACGTCGACTCGCTGTCCATGGTCGAGGTCGTCGTCGCCGCCGAGGAGCGCTTCGACGTGAAGATCCCCGACGACGACGTCAAGAACCTCAAGACGGTCGGCGACGCGACCGACTACATCCTCAAGCACCAGGGCTGATCCGGCCCGGCGCATGTCGCCACCCCGCGGTGGCGCCGTGATTCTCAACCCCTCGACCTGTGGAGTAGGAATTTCCGTGAACGCGACCAATCGCACCGTGGTCGTCACCGGTATCGGCGCAACCACACCGCTGGGTGGCGACAGTGCCTCGACCTGGGAGGGGATGCTGGCCGGCCGGTCCGGCGTCAGCGCCCTCACCCAGGACTGGGCAGCCGACCTCCCCGTCCGCATCGCCGCCTCGGCGGCCGTCGACCCGGGCGAGGTCATCCCCCGGGCGCAGGCCCGCAAGCTGGACCGCTCGGCGCAGCTCGCGCTGATCGCGGCCCGCGAGGCGTGGGCGGACGCCGGTTTCGACGCCAAGGCCGGCGAGGACGGCGCCGTGGACCCGGACCGGCTCGGCGCGGTCATCGCCTCCGGCATCGGCGGCGTGACCACCCTGCTGAACCAGTACGACATCCTCCGGGAGAAGGGCTCGCGCCGCGTCTCCCCGCACACCGTGCCGATGCTGATGCCCAACAGCCCGTCGGCCAACGTCGGCCTGGAGGTCAACGCGCGGGCCGGTGTGCACACCCCGGTCAGCGCCTGCGCGTCCGGCGCCGAGGCCATCGGCTACGGCATCGAGATGATCCGTACGGGCCGTGCCGACGTGGTCGTCGCGGGCGGTACGGAAGCGGCCATCCACCCGCTGCCGATCGCCGCGTTCGGCAACATGATGGCGATGTCGAAGAACAACGACGACCCGCAGGGTGCCTCCCGCCCCTACGACGCGGACCGCAACGGCTTCGTGCTCGGCGAGGGCTCCGGCGTGATCGTCCTGGAGTCGGCCGACCACGCCGCCAAGCGCGGCGCGCGGATCTACGCCGAGGCCGTCGGCCAGGGCATCTCCGCCGACAGCCACGACATCGTGCAGCCCGAGCCCTCCGGCAACGGCATCGCGCACGCCCTGCAGAACCTGCTCGCGGGCACCGACCTCAAGCCCGCCGAGATCGTGCACGTCAACGCGCACGCGACCTCGACGCCGCTGGGCGACCTGGCCGAGCTGAAGGCGCTGCGCAAGGTCTTCGGCACCGAGGCCGACCACATGGCGATCTCCGCCACCAAGTCGATGACCGGCCACCTCCTGGGCGGCGCGGGCGGCGTGGAGACCGTCGCCTCGATCCTGGCGCTGTACCACCGGGTGGCACCGCCGACGATCAACATCCAGAACCTCGACCCCGAGGCGGACGCGGACATCGTCCGCGACGTCAAGCGCGAGCTGCCCGCCGAGGGCACCATCGCGGCGCTGAACGACTCGTTCGGCTTCGGCGGTCACAACGTGGTGCTGGCGTTCCGGACGGTCTGACCGGGTCCGTACCAGCCTGAGCGTTCCAGGGGCCGCGCCGTTTCGGCGCGGCCCCTTTCGCACGCCCGGCATCAGCCGTCGAAGCTCGCGAAGTACGCCGCCGCCCCGTCCTCGTCGCCGTGCCCCAACTCCTCCGCCCGCCGGAAGCGCTCCGCCGCCGCCGTCGCGAGGTCCATCCGTACGCCTGCCTGCCCGGCCGCCTCCGCGATCAGCCGGGCGTCCTTGCGCGCTGCGGACACCGTGAAGCTGGCCGGATAGTCGCCGGACAGGATCAGCTCCGACTTCATCCGGAGGTACGGCAGGTCCAGCGGGCCGCCCGCGACCGCGTCCAGGAGGGCGCGCGGGTCCACGCCGAGGCCCTGGGCGAGGGCGAGCGCTTCCCCCGTGCCGTTGATGACGGTGAGCACCCAGCTGTTGACGGCCAGCTTGAGACGGCTGGCCGTGCCCGCCGCCGCGTCCTCGCCGAGCCACAGGGTGCGCTGTCCGACGACGTCGAGGACCCGCCCGGCCCGCTCCCGTACGTCCTGCGGCCCGGCCGCGAGAACCGTCAGCAGGCCTTTCTCGGCGGGTTCCTTCGTGCCGAGGACCGGCGCGTCGACGAAGTCCAGACGGTGTTCGCGGGCGAAGGCGGCGAGCGGGGCGACTCCGTCGGCGCCGACGGTGCTCATCTGGAGCCAGAGGGTTCCGGCGCGCAGCACGGGGGCGCTCTGCCGCATGGCGTCCAGGACGGCGGGTCCGTCCAGCAGGACGGTCAGGACGGCGTCCGCGCCGTCCACGGCCCCGGCCGGGGTGTCCGCGACCCGTACGCCGTCGGCGGCCAGCGGTTCGGCCTTGGCGCGGGTGCGGTTCCAGGCGCGTACGTCGAGGCCGGCGGCGGCGAGGTTGCGGGCCATCGCCGAGCCCATGATTCCGGTGCCGAGCACCGCCACTGAGGTCTTGTCAGGCATGCCCGCACGCTACGGCCTGGAGTGAGCTCCAGGGCAAGCGCGGCGCGGCGCTCAGACGACCTGGTGCAGCCAGCGGACCGGGGCGCCCTCGCCCGCGTACCGGAAGGGCTCCAGCTCGTCGTCCCAGGGCTTGCCGAGCAGCTTGGCGACCTCGGCCGCCAGCTCCGTCTCGCCGCCCGCCGAGCGGGCCAGCGCGGCGCGCAGCCGGTCCTCCGGGATGAGGATGTCGCCGTGGATGCCGGTGACGGCGTGGAAGATGCCCAGCTCGGGGGTTGCGCTGTAGCGCTCGCCCTCGGCGGTGGCGCAGGGCTCGGCGGTCACCTCGAAGCGCAGCAGGTGCCAGCCGCGCAGCGCGGAGGCGAGCTTGGAGGCCGTACCGGCCTCGCCCTGCCAGGAGAACTCGGCTCTCCAGGTCCCCGGGGACGCCGGCTGGCGGATCCAGTCGAGGTTGACGCGCACACCGAGCACGCCCGCGACGGCCCATTCGACGTGCGGGCACAGCGCGCGCGGCGCGGAGTGGACGTACAGAACTCCACGTGTCGTCACCGGGACCTCCAGTACGGTTCGAGGTTCGCCTTCCCCAGCGGCCTCGTGCCCGTTCCGGTCGCGGCCGGGACAGCTGCGAGCATTCTGCCCCAGTGATCACGTCGGCACCAGCATCCGAGGTTACCTACAGTAAACACCATTAGCCCCAATTTGCCGCAAAAGGGACAGTAAATGACGTGATGTAATACATCCGTGCCGACTGTGCCGGTGCCGTCGGGCGAGGACCCTACGGGTCACGGCACAAGCTACCGCGCAAGCAGCCGTCGAGGGGTGACGTACCGTCGGTACCGGAACAGATATCACTCGCACGCCGGAGGGGGACAGGGGATGACAAGGGTCAATCGGCCCTTTCGGCCAATCAGGGCCCGCACCGCCGCGGTCGCCGCTCTCACGGCGACCGCGCTTTTCGTCTCCCTGTCCGGGTGCGGCGACCCGGACGACGGCGGCCGTACGGCACACAGCCCCTCCCCCAAGCCCTCCCCGGCGTGGCGCACCGACCCGGCGTCCGTGGCCGCCCTCGGCGACTCCATCACCGTCGGCTTCGACGCCTGCTCGGTGCTGTCCGACTGCCCCGCCGTCTCCTGGGCCACCGGCACCGACCCGGATGTGAACAGCGTCGCCCGGCGGCTGGTCAAGGACCCCGCCACCCACAGCTGGAACTTCGCGAAGACCGGCGCGCTGATACGCGACCTGCCGGCCCAGGTCGACCAGGCCGTACGCAAGCGGCCCGAGCTGGTCACCGTCCTGGTGGGCGCGAACGACGCCTGCCGCTCCGACGTCGGCGCGATGACCACGGAGACCGCCTTCCGCGCCGATTTCGAGGCATCGCTGCGCAAGCTGCGGCGGGCCCTGCCCAAGACGCAGGTGTACGTCGCCGCCGTCCCCGACCTGATGCGCCTGTGGTCGCAGGGGCGGCAGAACCAGCTCGGCAAGCAGATCTGGAAACTGGGCATCTGCGGCTCGATGCTGCGCGACCCGGACGACCTGTCGAAGGCGGCGGACACCCGGCGGCAGAGCGTGCGGGAGCGGGTCCAGGCGTACAACAAGGCCCTGGAATCGGTGTGCGCGAAGGACGCGCTGTGCCGCTTCGACCGCTCCGTCTTCGACTTCCGCTTCAGCGGCGCGGAGTTGAGCGCCTGGGACTGGTTCCACCCCGGCCGGGAGGGCCAGCGGGAACTGGCGCAGATGGCGTTCCGGGAGATCACCCGTAAGGGGACGTAGCGGACTGGACGGGACGGAACCGCGCAAGCGGCCACGGCACCCCGGTACCGGTCCCGGGCGCCCCTTAGGGGAGGCGGCCGGGAGATCGTTCCTGCTGGGGATACGTACGGGGCGCGGGCCGCGAGAGGATGACCGGCATGACCGCACGCCACCCCGCCAGACCCGGACACCGCGCCACCCGCACCGCCCTGGCCTCCGCCGCGCTCGTCACGCTGGCCGTCGTCGCCACCGGCTGCGAGCTGACCGAAAAGGTCACCGAGAGCGAGCAGACCTACACGGTGGACGGGAAGACCACGAAGCTGGACGTGTCGACGCCGGGCGGCGACATCAAGGTCATCGCCGACGACGCCGCCGAGGGCCGGGTCAAGGTCACCGAACGGATCGAATACGGCAAGAAGAAGCCCGGCACCCGGCACTCCCTCAAGGACGGCGCGCTGAAGCTCGCCGCGGACGACTGCGGCCGGACGATGAGCCGATGCAACGTCGCCTACGAGGTGCGGGTGCCGCGGTCGGTCGCGGTGACCCTCCGCACCGACGGCGGCAACATCGACATCACGGGCATCGCGGGAACCGTCGACACCAGGACCGGCGGCGGCAACATCAACGTCCGGCAGACCGCGGGCACCCTCACCACCGAGACCAGCGGCGGCGACATCAACATCAGTGACGCCCAGGGCAAACAGGCCACCCTGAGCACGGACGGCGGCACCGTCGACGCCCGCTTCACCGCCGTACCGGACCAGGTGAACGCCCACTCCAGCGGCGGCGACGTCACCGTCCGCCTCCCGCAGGGCCGCTACGCCGTCGACGCCACCACGGACGGCGGCAACCGCCGGGTCACCGGCAGCGTCGACAACGCCGCACCGCACAAGATCAAGGTGCACAGTGACGGGGGTAACGTGGAGGTGGCGGCCGACCGCTGAGGCAGGGCGCGGGCCACCCTGGAGTGTGCGGCTCAGGCCACCCTGGAGTGTGCGGCTCAGGCCACCGTCACCCGCGCCGTCAGCCGTCGGTCGGTGACGCTGCGGGCCGCCTCGATCGCGTACGTGCCGTCGGCGAAACGGCGGGTGCCGGTCTTCTCGTCCCAGATCTCGAAGGCGCGGCGGGGCAGCGCGATCTCGGCCTCGGCCGTTTCGCCCGGGGCGGCCTCCACCGTCGCGAAACCGGCCAGCCAGCGGTCCGGGCGCTCCGCCGGTACGCGGCCCGCCATCCTGGTCAGGGGCGCGAGGTAGATCTGTACGACCTCGCGGCCGTGCCGCGCGCCGGTATTGCGCACCCGGACGCGGGCGTGCGCCGGGCTCGCCTCCAGGGACTCGTAACTCCAGTCGGTGTAGCCCAGTCCGTGCCCGAAGGGGTACGCCGGTGCCGGGCCCGCCTCCTCGCGCGCGCGGCGCTGCCACGCGCGGTAGCCGATGAAAACGCCCTCGTCGTAGTGGATTTCGCCGTCCACCGGAGTGACCTGGGTGACCGGGGCGTCCGCCAGGCGGGCGGGCCAGGTGGTGGGCAGCCGGCCGCCCGGCTCGTGCGTGCCCAGCAGGACGTCGGCCAGCGCGGCCCCCGCCTCCTGCCCCGGGAACCAGCTGAGCAGCACGGCGGGCACCTCGTCGCGCCACGGGAGTTCCACCGGTGAGCCGGAGTTGACGACCACGACCGTGTACGGGTTGGCCGCGGCCACCCGGGAGACCAGTTCGTCCTGGCGACCCGGCAGGGCCAGGCCCGTGCGGTCGAAGCCCTCGGACTCGGTCTCCTCGGTGGTGGCCACGACCACGATCGCGGCGTCGGCGTCCGCGGCGGCCCGTACCGCCTCGGCGAGTTCGGCGTCCGGGTCGGGCTGCGGCTCCGCGTGGCCGAGCGCGAAGGTCAGTACGGGCATGTCCGCGCCGAGCCCGGTGCTGCGCGGGACGAACCGCAGCGTCACGTCCAGGGCCTGCCCCGCCGTCAGTTCCGTCTCCAGGCGGTGTTCCGCCGGGTTCATGAACGCCTCGAACGGGTCGTCCGTGTCCGGGGCGCAGGAGGCGTCGAACAACACCCGGCCGCCGACGGTCAGGCGCAGCTCACCGGTGCCGGAGACGGCGAAGGTGTGGGTGCCGGACGCCTGCGGGGTGAATCCGCCGGTCAGCTCCACGCTGTGCAGGGTGCGCTGTGTGACGCCGTCCGGGAGGCCGCCCATGGCCTGCACCTTGCCGTCGAACTGCGGCTGTTCGGCGAGCAGCGCGCCGTCGGCGTCGTAGTAGCGGACGCACAGGTCGAAGCCCGCGCGGGCGTGCGGGACCTTCGTGCGCGGGTCGGCGCCGACCGCGAAGACGACCTCGGTCCCGGCGGGCAGAGCGGCGCGCAGCCCGTCCAGCGGGGAGACGATCCGCTCGGGGAAGACGGTGGCGGAGCCCCCGCCGAGCACCCGGGCGTCCTTGGCGGCGGCGCCGATGACGGCGATCTTGTGGAGGGTGCCGGGGAGCAGGGGGAGGGCGGGAAGCGGGGTGGGGGCGGGGTCGTGGCGTTCGGCCGGCTCGCCCCGTACCACCGGCTCGCCCCGTACCACCGGCTCATCCCGTACCACCGGCTCGTTGCGTACCACCGGCTCGTTGCGTACGAGGACGAAGGAGCGGCGGGCGATCTCGCGGGCCAGGGCGCGGCCGTCGATGCCCTCCGGGACGTCGTGCGGGGGGACGGCGGCCGGGACGCTCTCCAGGCAGCCCGTGCGGGCGGCGAGCAGCAGCACGCGGCGGACCGCGGCGTCCACCTCGGCCTCCGTGACCCGGCCCGCGCGGACGGCGTCCGCGAGCGGTGGCCCGAAGACCGTGTGCGGGCCCGGCATCGCGAGGTCCAGACCGCCGCGCAGCGCCCGTACCGTGTCGCGGGCTGCCGTCCAGTCCGAGACGTTGACCCCGTCGAAGCCCCACTCGCCCCGCAGCACGCCGCCGACCAGCTCGCGGTGTTCGGTCATCGTCGCGCCGTTGACCTGGTTGTAGGCCGTCATGATGCCCCAGGGACGGGCGGTTTCGACGATGTGCTCGAAGGGCGCCAGGTAGAGCTCGCGCAGCGGGCGCGGGGCGATCCGGTTGTCCACGGTGAAGCGCTCGGTCTCGGCGTCGTTGCCCACGAAGTGCTTGACGGTCGTGCCCACTCCGCCGTCCTGGACCCCGGCGACGTACCCCGCGCCGATCACGCCGGTCAGGTACGGGTCCTCGGAGAAGCACTCGAAGTGCCGGCCGCCGAGCGGGGAACGGTGCAGGTTGACGGTGGGCGCCAGGAGGACGTGCACGCCTTTGCGGCGCGCCTCCTGGGCGAGCAGCCGGCCGGCGCGGCGCGCCAGGCCCGCGTCCCAGGTGGCGGCCAGCGCGGTGGGGCTGGGGAGCGCGACGGACGGGTCCTGTGCGCCCCACTGCCGACCGCGTACGCCGACCGGCCCGTCCGACATGACCAGGGACCGCAGCCCGATCTCCGGGACCGCGGGCAGCGTCCAGACGTCCTGCCCGGACAGCAGCCGGACCTTGGTGTCCAGGTCGAGCTTGCCGAGGGCGTCCTCGACGGCCGGGGCGACTGCCGTGGCGTAGGCGCTTCGGTGGTCGGTCATACGGCTCTCCCTGACGTGGACGTACGGAACCGAGCCCCCGGCCCGATTGTGACGGTTTCACCTGGCGGGCGGTAGGTATCGTTATCTTCCGGTTATCACGCGGATGAGGCGGACGGCGGGGTTACGCTCGGCCGGTGACTGCACGGGACCAGGCGCGGCCGTCCGGCCGCCGGAGCGGCGGAGGGCGCGAGGCGCAGCGCGAGGAGCGGCGCGAGGCGATCCTCCAGGCCGCCATGGAGCTGATCGCCGAGCGCGGCTACCGCGGCACGTCACTCGCCGCCGTCGCCGAGCGCGCCGGACTGACCCAGCAGGGCCTGCTGCACCACTTCCCCAGCAAGGAACTGCTGCTGGTCGGTGTCCTGGAGGCACGCGACCGCTGGGACACGGCCGCCGCGGCGGCCACCGGCGCCTGGCGTACGCAGACGCTGGCCGGGCTGGTCGAGTACAACGCCGGGCGGCCCGGCGTCGTCCAGACGTACACGGTCCTGGCCGGGGACAGCGTCACCGAAGGCCATCCCGCCCGCGACTTCTTCGAGCGGCGGTTCCGGCGGGTGCGGGAGGCGCTGGCCGAGGTGCTGCGGACGGAGTACGGCGACCGGCTGCCGGGCGGGCTGACGCCGGAACGGGCGGCGCCGCTGCTGGCCGCCGTGATGGACGGGCTCCAGCTCCAGTGGCTGCTGGATCCGGAAGAGGTGGACATGGCGGCGGCGTTCGGGGACTTCCTGGCGCTGCTGCAGGGGGGACGAGGCGGAGCCTCCGGCCCCGTAAGGCGGGACGAGGTGGAACCTCCGGCCCCGTAAGGCGACGGCCGCGCCGTGGATCAACCCCTTCCGCGATCAGCTCACCGCCGCTTTACTCACCCCATGAGACACATACGCACCAAGGTGGGCGTGGCCGGCGCCGCACTGCTGACCGTGGCCCCGCTCGCCCTCACCGCCCCATCCGCCACAGCGGCCTCCCCCGCCGCCGGCGCCCGTCAGACGACGGCCGCGCCCACCGTCGAGGAGCAGCGGCTGTCGCAAGGCGTACCGCAGGAGATCCTGCGGCGCAGCGGGTTCGCCGGGGTGGCCGGGACGTTCGCCGGCGGGCTCGCGCGGACGGACTCGTACGGGGCGGCGAAACGGTACGTCACGGAGGCGGGGCGCGGCCTGTGGCGGCGCGCGGTGGACCGCGTCCAGGGGCGCGGGCCGCAGGGCGGCGACCTGAGCCGGGACGACGACCGGCCGCTGTACTGGGCGCGGCTGGGGATGACCAAGGCCCTGCGGGAGTGGAAGCCCGACTTCCGGCTGCGCGCGAACCAGCGGGACGCGCTGATGGGGGCGCTGGAGCGCGGTTCACGCGGGCAGGACTCCATCGACCTGCCCGGCGGCGGGCACGGCAGGAACCGGGTGCTGCGCGTCGTGGTGACCGGCTTCGACCCCTTCCAGCTGGACGCGGACGCCCGGCGCAGCAACCCGTCCGGGGCCGCGGCGCTCGCCCTGGACGGCACGACGGTCCGTACGTCCTCGGGTCGGCTCGCCCGCGTCGAGACCGCCGTCTTCCCCGTACGGTGGGCGGATTTCGCGGCCGGCACCGTGGAGCGCACGCTCCTGCCGTACTTCCGGCGCGGGCCGAAGCAGGTGGACCTGTTCACGACCATCAGCCAGGGCCGGCCGGGACGGTTCGACCTGGAGCGGACCAACGGCGCCTGGCGGGGCGGCTATCCGGACAACGCACGGGAGTCGCGCACCGAGACGGTGCCCGTCCCCAAGGGCGTGCCGACCGTCCGGCCGCAGCCGCAGTGGACCACCACGACCCTGCCGTACGCGCAGCTCACCTCGGCCTCCACCGGACCGTTCCCGGTCAAGGACAACACCGCGGTGACCGAGATCCCGGCGGGCGGTTCGACGCCGGTCGAGCGGCCGGACGGGCCGACGCCGGGCTCGACTGCCCGTGCGGGCGGCGGCGGTGACTACCTGTCCAACGAGATCGGCTACCGGGCGACGCTGCTGCGCGACGCGCTGCGGCTGAAGGTGCCGGGCGGTCATCTGCACACGCCGGTGCTCCAGTTCGGGGCCGGGAACACCGATCCGGCGACCGGCACGGTCACCGATCCCGACTTCGTACGGAACCGGACCGCGATCACAGGGCAGGTGCGCTCCCTCCTCACCGCCGCGTTGTCAGTGGCATCGGGCATCATGGAGAAATGATCGTTGCAGCAGCGCAATTCCCGCCCGTCGCACTGGACATCGAGGCCAACGCGGCCCGCACGGCCGAGCTGATCACCGAGGCCGCGGGCCGCGGCGCCGAGCTGGTCGTCTTCGCCGAGCTGGGCCTCACCGGCTATGAGCTGGACGCGATACCCGCCGATTCTGAGCGGTGTGTCCTCGCGCCGGACGACCCGCGGCTCGCCCCCGTCCGGGACGCCTGCCGGGCGGCGGGCGTCGCGGCGGTGATCAACGGTCCGGGGCGCGGCCCGTCGGGCACGGCGGACGGGATGACGATCACGACATTCGTGTACGGGCCGGACGGCGCGCTGCTGACCCGTTACGACAAGCACCACCTGCACGGCCGGGAGAACGGGCTGTTCACCGCGGGGCCCACGGCGGGCGGCCGGTTCACCTTCCGCGGCCTGGAGTTCGCCCTCGCCACCTGTTACGACAACGCCTTCCCCGAGGTGGCGGAGCAGGCCGCGGCCGACGGCTGCCACGTGTACCTGGCCAGTGCATTCCACGACTCCATGGAAACGTGCACGCAGCGGTACGCCGCCCGGGCCCGGGACAACGGCCTGGACGTGCTGCTCGCCAATGGCACCGGCCCGATGAGCGAGGGCACCGGCTGCGGCCACAGCGGCATATGGGCGGCGGACGGGGCGTGCCTGGCACACATATCGGACGGCACCGGACTGGCCGTGGCCGAGGTCGGCCGGTCGGCCGGGCCGCTTCCGGAGGGCCCGGAAGCTGCCGGGACATCCGTCGGCCGGATCACCGGATAGCGGGGGCGACGCGAGTACGCCGCCCCCGCCGCGGGCCCTCCCGTTCAGGAAGGCAGTTCGTCCAGCGTCGGGTAGGACGGCTGGGCGCCCGCCTTGGTGACGGCCGCGGCGCCGACCCGTACGGCGAAGCGGGCCGCGTCCGCAAGGGAGTCGCCGCGGGCCAGCCGGGTGGCGAGGGCGCCGGTGAAGGCGTCGCCGGCGCCCGTGGTGTCGACCGGCTCGACCTTCACGCCGGGGACCCGCTCGCTCTCGCCCTCGCCGTCCACGACCAGCGCGCCGTCGCCGCCGAGGGTGACGACGACCGAGCGGGCGCCCTGCTCGCGCAGCGCGCGGGCCCAGTCCTCCGGTCCGCCTTCGCTGCGGCCCGCGAGCTGCTGAGCCTCGTGCTCGTTGACGACGAGGGGGTCGGCGGCGGCCAGCAGGCCGGGTTCGATGCGGTCGGGGGTCGGGGACGGGTTGAGGACGACCCGGGTGCCGGTCTCCATGGCGGTGTCCGCGGTGGCCCGTACCGTCTCCATCGGTACCTCGAACTGGAGGGAGACGGTGGCGGACCCCGCGATGACCTCGCGGGCGGCGGCCACGTCCGCGGGGGTGAGCGCCGCGTTGGCGCCCGGGGAGACGACGATGCTGTTGTCGCCGTCCGGGCCCACGATGATCATGGCGGTGCCGGTACGGGTGCCGGGCGCGGCGATCACCTGCGAGACGTCCGTGCCCGCCTCGCGCTGCGCGGTCAGCAGCAGTTCGCCGTACGCGTCGTCGCCGACCCGGGCCAGCAGCCCGACCCGGCCGCCCAGCCGGGCGGCGGCAGCGGCCTGGTTGGCGCCCTTGCCGCCCGCCGACTCGACCAGGTCGGAGCCGTGCACGGTCTCCCCCGCGCCGGGCCGCCGCGCCACCCGGACCGTCAGGTCCGCGTTGGCCGAGCCCACTACCAGTACGTCGTACATCTGTTTCTCACCCATCGAATTCCGCCGCGTTCCTGCTGGTCACCAGCACCACCGGCACTTTCACCTGTTTCGGCGGCCGCTCACCGCGCGCCGCCCTGAGCGCCTGGTCCACGGCCTGCTTCCCGAGCAGCCTGGGCTGCTGGGCGACCGTGGCGGTCAGCGTTCCGCCGCGGACGGCGGCGACGCCGTCCGGCGTGCCATCGAACGCCACGATCTTCACGTCCTTGCCCGCCCTGGCGCCCAGCGACTTCGCGGCGCCGAGGGCCATCTCGTCGTTGGCCGCGAAAACGCCGCCGATGTCCCGGTGCGCTTGGAGCATATTGGACATCACGTCCATCCCCTTGGTCCGGTCGAAGTCGGCGGGCTGCCGCGCCACCACCTCGATGCCCGGGTACGCCTTGATGCCCTCCTCGAAGCCCTGCCCGCGCTCGCGGGCGGCCGAGGTGCCGGGCTGGCCCTCCAGGAAGGCCACCTTGCCCTTGCCGCCGAGGGATGCGGCGAGCGTCTTCGCGGCGAGGCGGCCGCCCGCGACGTTGTCGGAGGCGATGGTCGAGCCCACGTCGCCGCCGTTGACCCCGCGGTCGATGGAGATCACCGGCACCTTGGCCCGGTTGGCGACACCGACGGCCGGTACGGCGGCGTCCGAGTCCACCGGGTTGATGATCGCCGCCTTGACGTCCTGGCTGGTGAACGTCTCCATCTGGTTGATCTGCTGCATGGGGTCGTTCTGCGCGTCGGTGATGTTGATGTGCAGCCCGCGCCGGTCCGCCTCGGCCTGCGCGCCTTCCTTGATGCCGACGAAGAACGGGTTGTTGAGGGTGGACAGGGCGAGCCCCAGGTCCGTGTTCCCACCGCGGTCGCAGCCGGACAGGACGAGGGCTCCGGCCAGGGCCGCCGCGGCGAGCAGGCCCGTACGCCTGCCGGTACGCCCGCCGAGCCGTCCCGTATCCGTACCCGTCCGCCCCCTCATCGCCCGCTCCGGCGCCGCAGCGTGTCCAGGAGCACCGCCAGCGCGATGACCAGGCCGGTGGCCACCTGCTGCCAGAACGCCGAGACGCTGAGCAGGTTGAGGCCGTTGCGGAGCACGGCGAGGATCAGCGCGCCGATGAGCGTGCCGGACGCCTTGCCGGAGCCGCCGGAGAGGCTGGCGCCGCCGATGACGACGGCGGCGATGGCGTCGAGCTCGTAGCCGACGGCGGCCTGCGGCTGGGCGGAGGTCAGCCGGGCCGCGAGGACGATGCCCGCGACCGCCGCGAACACCCCGGACAGCGCGTAGATGACCAGCTTGCGGCGCTTGACGTCGATGCCGGAGAGCCGGGCCGCCTCCTCGTTGCCGCCGATCGCGAACATCGCGCGGCCCGCGTACGTACGGTTGAGCACCAGGGCCGCCACCAGGCCCATCGCGATCATGACCAGGACCGGGACCGGCAGCCAGCCGCCCAGTGTGTCCCCCAGCCTGCTGACCGAGGCCGGGAAGGCGATCGGCGAGCCGCCGGTGATGACCAGGGCGAGGCCGCGGCCGATGGAGAGCATCGCGAGCGTGGCGATGAAGGCGGGCAGCTTCCCGTACGCGACCAGCGCGCCGGAGACCAGGCCCGCCACCGCGCCCACCGCCAGGCCCAGCAGGACGGCGGTCCACACCGGCAGGCCGGCGTCGGTCGCGGCCCAGGCGACCACGGTGGCGCTGAGCGCGGCGACCGAGCCGACCGACAGGTCGATGCCCGCGGAGACGATCACGAAGGTGACGCCGAAGGCCAGCACGGCGGTGACGGATGCCTGGACGCCGACGTTGAGGAGGTTCTGCCCGTTCAGGAAGTCCCCGGACAGCGCCGCCATCACCACGACGAGGGCTATCAGGCCGCCCAGCGGGCCGTTCTTCAGGACGGCCCGGGCGAACCAGGGGCCGAACCCGGCACCGGGCGGGGCGCTGCCGACCGCCTCGGCGCCCGCTCCCGTCTTCACATCAGCGGACATCGGAGCCCTCCATCGCGCTCTCGTTCGTGTGTCGCGGACCGGACGCGTCGGCGGACCGTACGGCCAGCTCCATCACCGCGTCCTGCGTCGCCTCGTCGGCGGACAGCTCACCGGCGAGCCGCCCCTGCGCCATGACCAGCACCCGGTCGCTCATACCGAGCACCTCGGGCAGGTCGCTGGAGATCATCAGCACCGCGCGGCCGGCCGCCGTCAGCTCGTTGACCAGCTGGTAGATCTCGACCTTCGCGCCGACGTCGATGCCGCGCGTCGGCTCGTCGAGGATCAGCAGCCGGGTGTCGGCCAGCAGCCACTTGCCGATGACGATCTTCTGCTGGTTGCCGCCGGAGAGGGTGCGGGCGTGCTGCCCGAGCCCGCTCATCCGTACCTTCAGCTGCCCGGCCACCTCGGCCGCCGCGCGCCGCTGGCCGCGCCGGTCCACCAGGCCGCCGCGGGTGTCCCGGCGCAGCCGGGCCAGCGTCAGGTTGTCCTGGAGGGAGGCGTCCAGGACCAGGCCCTGGCCCTTGCGGTCCTCGGGGACCAGGCCGAGCCCGGCGCGCATCGCGGCCCGTACGTCGCCGGGGGCGAGCGCCTGCCCGTCGATCTCGACGGTCCCGGCGTCGTAGCGGTCCACGCCGAACACCGCCCGCGCGACCTCCGTACGGCCCGCGCCGACCAGGCCCGCGAGGCCGACGACCTCGCCGGCCCGCACCTCGAAGTCGATGCCCTCGAACACCGGGGTGCCGTGGGGGCCGTTGCGGGTCAGGCCGCGTACGCGCAGCAGCGGCGCGCCGGGGGCATCCGGGCGCTGCCGCGGGTACTGCTCGGCGATGTCGCGGCCCACCATCAGCCGGATCAGCTCGTCCTCGTCCGTACCGGCCGGGACCTCGGCCACCGAGCGGCCGTCGCGCAGGACGGTGACGCGGTCGCCGAGGGCGCCGATCTCCTCCAGGTGGTGGGTGATGAAGATGATCCCCACCCCGGCGTCGCGCAGCTCCCGCACGATCGCGAAGAGCGTCCCGACCTCCTCGGAGGTCAGTACGGCGGTCGGCTCGTCCATGATCAGGACGCGGGCGCGCAGGCTCAGCGCCTTGGCGATCTCGACCATCTGGAGGCGGGCGATGCCCAGTTCGGCGACCGGGGTGTCCGGGGGGATGTCGAGGCGGACCCGGCGCAGCAGTTCGGCGGCGCGCGCCCGCATCGTCTTCCTGTCGATGAGGCGGAGCGCGGTGCGCGGCTGCCGGCCGAGGAAGATGTTCTCCGCGACGGTCAGGCCGGGGACGAGGTTGAACTCCTGGTGGATGGTGGCGATGCCGAGCCGTTCGGCGTCCTGCGCGGAGCGGATCCGCACCTCGTGGAGGCCGTCGCGGGTGCCGTCGCGGGGGCCGTCCGGAGCCGCGCTGCCGGCGGGCTCGCCCGCCGGACCGCCGTCCACGAGGATGCGCCCGCCGTCCGGCCGGTGGGCGCCGGAGAGCATCTTGATCAGAGTGCTCTTGCCCGCGCCGTTCTCGCCGAGCAGGACGTGCACCTCGCCCGCGCGCAGGCTCAGGTCCACACCGTCCAGCGCCCGTACGCCGGGGAACGACTTCGTCACCCCCTCGACGCGCAGCAGTTCGCGGCCGGCCGGTGCGTCGTCCCGTACGTCGTCGTTGACGTCGGTCATGCGCTGTCCCTCTCCTGTCGGGTGTTCTCCTGCTCCTGTCGGGTGTGGCCCTGCTGGGCCCTGTTCTCCTCCTGGCCGGTGGCCGGTTCCCCGCAGGAACGGCGGATGACGAGCCGGGCCGGCAGCAGGACGGAATCGGCCGGGCGCCCCTCGATCCGCTCCAGCAGGGTGCGTACGGCGGCCCGGCCCAGTTCGCGGGTGGGCTGGGCGATGGCGGTGAGCGGCGGGTCGATGTGCGCGAACCACGGCACGTCGTCGTAGACGACGAGCGCCATGTCGTCGGGCACCCGCAGCCCGCGTGCGCGGATCTCGTCCATCGCGCCGAGCGCCATCAGGTTGTCGGTGGCCAGTACGGCGTCGGGCGGCTCGGGCAGGTCCAGGAAGCCGCGCATCACCTGGCGGCCGCCGGTGTGCTGGAGGTCGGGCGTGGAGCCGACCCGCTCGTCCGGGAGCGCTATGCCGTGCGCGGCCAGGGCCGTACGGAAGAGTTCCAGCCGCTCGTCGCCGGTCGGCGTGCCGGCCGGGGCGACGATGATCGCGGGGCGCCGCCGGCCGAGGGCCGCGAGGTGCGCGGCGAGGGCGGTGAGCGCCGCGCTGCCGTCGGCGCGTACGCACGGCGCGTCGATGCCGGGCACGATCCGGTCGAGCAGCACCAGCGGGGTGCCGGAGGCGACGACCTCGCCCAGCATCGCGGAGCCGGTGCCGGCCGAGCTGACCAGCAGACCGTCGATGCGGCGGTCCAGCAGCGTACGGATGTAGTCGTCCTGCTGGCCGGGGCGTTCGGCGGCGTTGCCGATGACCAGGCTGTAGCCGAGGCCGCGGGCCGCGTCCTCGACGGCGTCGGCGAGTTCGGTGAAGAACGGGTTGGTCAGATCGCTGATGACCAGGCCGAGCGTGCCGGTACGGGCGGTGCGCAGGGCGCGGGCGACGTTGTTGGGCCGGTAGCCCAGCTCCTGGACGGCGGCGAGCACCCGCTCACGGGTCTCGGCGACCGGACTGCGCCCGTTGAGCACGCGGGAGACGGTGGCCACGGACACCCCGGCCCGCTCGGCCACGTCCTTGATCTTCGCCATGGGCGCCCTTGCCCTTCCCTGAAGCCGGTCGAGGACACCATGGAGCCGGTCGGGAACGCCGGGGCCGCTGCCGGCCGGGGGTGCCGAGGCTTGGGGCGTCTCGATCGCACGTCGGTGTGTAATCGATTTCGCGTGGGCTTACGAAATCGATTACACGGGGGTGGCGTCAAGATGCGGGGCGAGTGGCCTGCGTCACAGGTGGGCTATGGGGGCATCGGTACGGGTGTGCGGCGGGGGCGGGTGACGAGCTGCGCCGGTACGGCGAGGGATCACCACCGGGCACGGCGAGGACCGCCCCCGGTACGGCGAGGCACCGCCGTCGGCGGCACGGCGAGGACCGCTTCCGGTACGGCGAAGAGCCGCCATCGGGCACGGCGAGGACCGCCCCGTACGGCGAAGGGCCACCATCGCGCCCGGCAAGGACCGCCCCCCTACGGCGAAGGACCGCACCCCCAGCGCGGGGATGCGGCCCTCACCATGGCGCGGCGCGTCAGACGGCGGTCAGCTCGTCAGACGACCATCAGCTCGTCAGGCGACGTTCAGCTTGACGTCGATGTTGCCGCGGGTGGCGTTCGAGTACGGGCAGACCTGGTGGGCCTTTTCGACCAGGTCCTTGGCGGTGGCCTCGTCCACGTTCGGGATGGTGGCGGTGATCTCGACGGTGAGGCCGAAGCCGCCGTCCGGGGTCTTGCCGATGCCGACCTCGGCGGTCACCCGGGAGCCGGAGACGTCCGCCTTCTCCCGGCGGGCGACGACACTCAGCGCGCCCTGGAAGCAGGCGCTGTAGCCGGCCGCGAAGAGCTGCTCGGGGTTGGTGCCGGCGCCGCTGCCGCCCTGTTCCTTGGGCGGGTTGACCACGACGTCCAGCTTGCCGTCGTCGCTGGCGACGCGGCCGTCCCGGCCGTTCTCGGCGGTGGCGACGGCGGTGTAGACGACGTCTACGGGCTGGATGGACATGAATGATCCTCCTGTGGTTCGCCGCGACTCGCGCCCACGATCGCGACGGCTTGGTGCGAGCCTAATGGCCCGTCCGGGCCGGGCGGTTGCCCGGATCAGTCCGTGAGACCGGGTCAGCCGGTGAGAGCGGACCGGTCCGTGGGGCCGGGTCAGTCCGTCAGGTCGACGATCATCTTGCCGGTGTTGTCACCGCGCAGCAGGCCGAGGAACGCCTCGACGCCGTTCTCGACGCCGCGCACCTTGGTCTCGCGGTACTTCAGCTCGCCCGAGCGCACCCAGGCCGAGACCTCCTGCACGAACTGCTCCTGGAGGTGGCTGTGGTCGGCGACGAGCATGCCCTGGATGCGCAGCCGCTTGCCGATGATCAGCGCGAGGTTGCGCGGCGCGGGGGTCGGCTCGGTGGCGTTGTACTGCGAGATCATGCCGCAGACGGCGACGCGGCCGTGGGTGTTGAGCGAGTCGATGGCGGCTTCCAGGTGGTCGCCGCCGACGTTGTCGAAGTAGACGTCGATGCCGTCGGGCGCGGCCTTGCGGAGCTGGTCCTTGACCGACTCGTCCGACTTGTAGTTGAAGGCGGCGTCGAAGCCGTACTCCTTCGTCAGCAGCTCGACCTTCTCGTCGGAGCCCGCGCTGCCGATGACGCGCGCGGCGCCCTTGAGCTTGGCGATCTGGCCGACCTCGCTGCCCACCGCGCCGGCCGCGCCGGACACGAAGACGGTGTCGCCCTCCTTGAAGGAGGCGACCTCCAGCAGGCCCGCGTAGGCCGTCAGACCCGGCATGCCGAGCACGCCCAGGTAGGCGGAGAGAGGCGCCAGGGAGCCGTCCACCTTGGCGGTCTTCCTGGCGTCCACGACGGCGTACTCACGCCAGCCGTTGAAGTGCAGGACGTGGTCGCCGACCGCGAAGCCCTCGGCGTTCGACGCGATGATCTCGCCGACCGCGCCGCCCTCCATCGGCTGGTCGAGCTGGAAGGGCGGGGTGTAGGACTTCACGTCGTTCATGCGGCCGCGCATGTACGGATCGACGGAGAAGTACAGGTTGCGGACGAGGAGCTGTCCCTCGCCGGGCTCGGTGACCGCGGCCTCGCGCAGCGCGAAGTCCTCCGGCTTCGGCCAGCCGTGCGGGCGGGCGACCAGGTGCCATTCGCGGCCGGACGTGGGCAGTGCGGACATGGGCTGCTCCTCCTAAAATGCTTCAGGTCCTGAAACAACCATGCTCCTACATATTTCACGTTGTCAAGCAATTCGCTATCCTGGTGTCATGACTCCTCGCGCAGACCCTCTGACCATCGAGGTCGTCGAGCTGATCGGCACCGTCGTGGCCCGCTACTACGAGGAGTACGAGCACGCGGCGGCCGAGCACAGCCTCACCGGCGCCCAGGCCCGGGTGCTGCGCCTGCTCGCCCACGAGCCGATGCCGATGCGGCGGATAGCGGCGAGCCTGAAGTGCGAGCCGTCGAACGTGACCGGCATCGTGGACCGCCTGGAATCCCGGGGCCTGGTCGAGCGCCGCCCGGACCCGGCCGACCGCCGGGTCAAGCTGGCCGTCCCCACCGAAGCGGGCCGCGCGACGGCCCAACGGCTGCGCGATTCTCTGGACTTCGCGCGCGAACCGCTCGGCGAGCTGTCCGTCACGGAGCGCGCGCTCCTCAAGGAGCTGCTCCAGCGGATGCTGGGCATCGCGCCGGAGTAGGAGCCGGTGACCGGGCCGGCGCCCGGGGGACGCGGACCGGAGGGTTCCACCGGTTGGTTTCGGCCCGACGGCCGCGGCGTGGCGGATTCCGCCCGGCCGAAAGTTCCGGATCGAACTATCGTGGCGCCATGACTGTTCACGATGCGACTTCCCCGAACTCCACCCGTCACACGGTCGACTTCTACTTCGACCCCCTCTGCCCGTTCGCCTGGATCACCTCCCGCTGGATCCTGGAGGTGGAGCGCCACCGCGACCTGGACCTGCGCTTCCGCGTGATGAGCCTGTCCGTCCTCAACGAGGGCCGCGAGGGCCTGCCCGAGCAGTACAAGGAGCTGCTGGCCAAGGGCTGGGGCCCGGTACGGGTCTGCATCGCCGCCGCCCAGGCGCACGGCGAGCCCGTACTGCGCGACCTCTACACCGCGCTCGGCACCCGCCTGCACAACGACGGCCGCGACGACTACGAGGCCGTCATCAAGGAGGCGCTCGCCGAGGCCGGGCTGCCCGATGACCTGGCCGCCGCCGCGGACAGCACGGACTACGACGACGCGCTGCGTAAGAGCCACCACGAGGGCATGGACCCGGTCGGCGAGGACGTCGGCACGCCCACCATCCACATCGACGGCGTCGCCTTCTTCGGCCCGGTGCTGACGGCGATCCCGCGCGGCGAGGAAGCGGCGCGGATCTTCGACGGCGCCCGCCTGCTCGCCGGTTACGACAAGTTCTTCGAGCTGAAGCGGACCCGGACCGGGGAGCTGGACTTCAGCTGAGGGAGGGCCGGTTGTCAGTGGCGGGACCTACCGTGGCGGCATGAACGCCTCGACGTACGACCGCCACTGCACCGAAATCGTCGCGCAGACCGAGCTGTTGCGCTCCCTCGTCAAGAAGGCGCACCACCTCAGAACCCCGGTGCCCTCCTGTCCCGGCTGGAACCTCGGCCAGTTGCTGCGACATCTGGGCGGCGCCCACCGCTGGGCCGAGGAGGTGGTGCGCACGGGCTCGGCCGAGCCCCCGCCCGACGCCCGCTTCCGCGACCTGTCGCCGTATGCGGACGAGGACCCGGCGCTGCTCGACGGCTGGCTCGGCGAGGGTGCCGCCCTGCTGGCGGAGACGCTGCGGGCCGCCGGGCCCGGCGCGGAGGCCTGGGTGCCGCTCCCCCGGCTGGCCCCGGCCGCCGCCTTCTACGCCCGCCGGATGGCCAACGAGACGGTGATCCACCGTGCCGACGCGTTCCTGGCCGCCGGCGCGGAATTCACGCTCGACGAGCGGGTCGCCGCCGACTGCTTCACGGAGTGGCTGGAACTGGGCTCGCAGCCGGAGATGTTCACGCACCATCCGGAAATGCGCGAGCTGTTGGGCCCCGGCCGGACGCTGCGCTTCCGGGCCACCGGCGTGGCGCCGGAGACGACCGCCGACTGGCTGGTCGACCTGACCGGCGAGGCGATCACCTGGCGCCACGCCCCGCGGGAGGAGGCCGCCGTGACGGTGTGCGGACCGCTGACCGACCTGCTGCTCGTCGTCTACCGGCGGCGGCCCGCCGACCACCCCGGTATCGGGATATCCGGTGACCGGCCGCTGCTGGACTTCTGGTGGGAGCGGGTCAGCTTCGGGTGAACGGGGCGGCCGGATCGGCCGACGCGGCAGGATCGGCAGAAGTGGCAGGACTGGCCGGTTCAAGTGAAGTGGCAGGCCTGGCAGGATCAGCCGAAGCAGCCAGGGCATCCGCGGAGTCCGCGCAACCCTGCTGCGATCCGCCATGCCCCGCCCCACCCTCCTCCGTCGCCGTCTGTATCCGTACGCCCTTGAGCAGCACCGCCAGCACCGCCCCCAGCACCATCACGCACCCCGCGCCGACCAGCGCCACCTGCTGCCCGTGGACGAATGCCGTACGAGCCGCCGTCAGCAGCGCTTCCCCCGCCCGGCCCGGCAGTTCTCCCGCGACTGCCGCTGCTCCGGCCAGGGTTTCCCGTACGGTGTCCGCCGCGCTCGCGGGCAGTCCGGCCGGCACGGCTCCGTCGATCTCGCCGTGGTAGACGGTGTTGCCGAGGGTGCCCAGCAGCGCCAGCCCCAGTGCGCCGCCCAGTTCCGAGCCGGACTCCAGGAGTGCGGAGGCCGAGCCCGCGCGCTCCGGCGGGGCGACGCCCAGGGCCAGTTCGGTGCCGAGCGACATCACCATCACCAGCCCCGCCCCGTAGACGGCGGCCCCCAGCAGCACGGTCCACAGGGCCGTGTCCGCCTCCGCCCGGGACACCCACAGGAAGCCCCCGGCGGCGGCCAGGAATCCGCCGGCGATGACGAAGGCCCGGTCCATGCGCTGTGCGAGTGCCGCGGCGACCGGGGCGATGCCGCCCACCGCGAGGGTCGGCACCACATTCCACAGCGCCGCCTCCAGCGGGCTCATGCCCCGAACGGACTGGAGGTACTGGGTGACGAAGACCGCGCTGCCCACCAGCGCGAACATCGCCAGCAGGTTCATCAGGACGGAGACCGAATAGCCGCGGTGCCGGAAGAGTTCCGGGTCCAGCATCGGGTGCTGTGCGGTGCGCTGCCGGTGTACGAAGGCGGCGGCGGCCACCAGCCCGGCCGCCACGGCCAGTACGGGCGTCACCTCGAAGCCGTGCCGGGCCAGCTCCTTGACGCCGTAGACAATCGGCAGCATCGCGATCAGCGAGAGCAGCGCGCCCACCAGGTCGAAGCGCCCCGCCGCCGGGGACTTGAACTCCGGCAGGAGCAGCGGTCCGGCCGCGAGCAGCAACAGCATCGCCGGGGTGTTGATCAGGAACACCGATCCCCACCAGAAGTGCTCCAGCAGCACGCCGCTGAGCACCGGCCCGACCGCGATGCCGCCCATCATGGCGCCGGACCAGATCGCGATGGCCCGACCCCGCTGCTTGGCGTCGTGGAAGAGGTTGCGGACCAGGGCGAGGGTGGACGGCAGCAGGGTGGCGCCGCTGACGCCGAGCACCGCGCGGGCGGCGATGAGCATGCCGGCGCTCTGCGCGTACGCCGCCAGTACCGAGGAGACACCGAAGAGGACGGCGCCGGAGAGCAGCAGCTTGCGGCGGCCGATACGGTCGCCGAGCGCGCCCATGGTGATCAGGAGCCCGGCGAGCACGAAACCGTAGACATCGAGGATCCACAGCTGCTCGACGCCGCTGGGCGCGAGTTCCGCGGAGAGGAACGGCACGGCGAAGTAGAGCACCGAGACGTCCATCGAGACGAGCAGGCAGGGCAGCAGGAGCACCACGAGCGCGGTCCACTCGCGCCGCCCGGCGCGGGACGGCGGCGGTGCGTACGGGGTAAACGTCATGAGAAGGAAGGTAGACAGTGCACGCTTACACCACAAACACTATGGAGCAGCTGACCAGCAGAGGTGCATCACACTAGTGCAGTTGAGAAGTCCCACCTGCGCCTGAGTGCCTCTGCTCCGCTCACAACCGCCTGGTGCACTAGTACGGAGGAAGCCGCCATGGACCACCCGACCCCGACCCAGCCCCCTCCCCCGTACCGCCGGATCGTCGCGGAGATCCGGCGGCGGATCGACCGTGGGGAGCTGACCGAGGGTGACCGCGTGCCCTCGACGCGGCGGATCACCAAGGAGTGGGGTGTGGCGATGGCGACCGCGACCAAGGTGCTGACGACGCTGCGCCAGGAGGGGGTGGTGCGGGCCGTGCCAGGCGTGGGAACGGTGGTCGCCGCCACCGGGGTACGGACGGACGGCGGGACCGCACCCCGGATGGATGGCGGGACCGCACCCCGGATGGACGACGGGACCGCGCCCCGGACGCACACCGGCACCGGCCCCAGCAACGACCGCCGGCACCCCCCGGCCACTCACGACCACCCCTCCGACCGTTCGCCCACCCACCTCTCCACCCACCTCTCCACTCCTCCCTCCCCCCAGCCCCCCAGCCTGAACCGCACCCGCATCATCCGGGCCGGCATCCGGATCGCCGACGCCGAGGGGCTGCGCGCGCTGTCGATGCGCCGTATCGCCGCCGACTTCGGCGTCTCCTCGATGGCGCTCTACCGCCATGTGGCGAACAAGGACGAGCTGGTCATGCTGATGGCCGACGCCACTTTCGCGGACATCGAACTGCCGGACCCGGCGCCCCGGCACTGGCGCGCGCGGATGGAGGCCGGGGCACGTCTCCAGTGGAAGCTGTACCAGCGGCATCCCTGGGTGGCCCAGTACCTGTCGCTCACCCGCCCGCAGCCGATGCCGCACGCGATGGTCGTCATCGAGTGGACGATGGGCACGGTCACGCAGTTCGACCCGCTGACCAAGCTGCGGCTGGCCCTGACGCTGGTCAATCACGTACGCGGCACGGCGGTCGCCCTGGAGGAGGACCTGGAGGCCGAGCAGCACACCGGCATGGACCAGGAGCAGTGGATGGCGTCGCACGAGCCGGAGTACGAGCGGATCATCGGTTCCGGTGCGTTCCCCATGTACGCGGGGATCACCGACATCGACGACGCGGGGATGCTGACCCTCGACGCGATGTTCGAGTTCGGCCTGGCCCGGCTGCTGGACGGCTTCGAGCTGTTCAACGAGGGCAGGAAGGGCGGCCCGGCACGCTGAGTTCGCCGCGCAGCCGCCGGGCCCGCAGCACCAGTTCCAGTTCGAAGCGGCGGTCCGGGTCGTCCACCTCGTCGCCCCACAGTTCCCGTATCTGGCGCAGCCGGTAGCGCACGGTCTGCGGGTGGACGCCGAGCCGGGCGGCCACCTCGGGCGCGCCGCCGCGCGTCTCCAGCCAGGCCAGCAGGGTCTCGGCCAGCCGGCGCCCGTGGGTGGGGCCGCAGTGCGCCAGGGGTTCCAGCCGCCGCCGGGTCAGGTCCTCGATCAGCTCCTCCGGCGGCAGCAGGACCAGCGCCTCGGTGTGCTCGGTGCAGTGCAGCAGCTGTCCGGCGGGCAGCAGGCCGCGTTCCATCAGGTCGACGGCGGCGCTCGCCCAGCGCAGGGACTTGGCCGCGTCGGCCAGAGGTACGGCGGGGCCGAGCGCGCCCGACCACCCGGCCGTGGCGCGCTGGAGCAGTTCCCGGCGCCCGGCGGCGTCCGGTTCCGGCACGACCACGCGGGGCCGTTCGCACTCCATGTCCAGGAGGACGTCCGTACTGACGGCGGGGGCGACGGATTCGCGGGCCGGGCGCAGCAGTACGGCCACGGCGACCCGTTCGGGCAGCGTCCAGCCGATCCGGGCGGCGCGGTCCGTGAGCGCGGTCGCCGTGTGCGCGCGGGGGCCGGCGGCGAACAGCTGCTCCATGAGCCGCCGTTGGTGCCGCAGCCGCTCGCCCGCCTGGCGGGCCGCCGCCTCGGCGAAGCCGCGTACGGATTCGGCCACCAGCCCGTCCAGGTACTCGAAGCCGGATTCGGCCAGTTCGTACATGGCGGGGGCCGGGATCGCCACCTGCTGGCCGATCTCGGCCAGGCGCCGCCAGGCCAGCCGTACGCCCAGCCGGTAGATCGCCTGGAGGGCGTCCAGGCTGCGCCCCTGGATGCCCGCGCCGCGGCCGAACTCCTGGAAGATGCGCGGGTGGACGTGCGGCAGGTCCAGGCCGGCGGACATGTGCTGGACGAAGTGCTCCAGGGACTGGCGGATGCCGGTCAGGGCGCGCGGCTCGCCGTACTCGTCCAGCGCGAGCGGCAGTTGCGGGTACTCGCGGCGGATCTCGGCCAGAATCCGCTGGGCGAGCGCCGGGACCTCGTCGAGGGCGCGGGCGGCGAACTCCCGTACCTGCGCCGGGGGTACGTCGCGCCACGCCGAGCGGACGGTCTCCACCACGCCGGAGCCCTCCTTACGGCGTCCGGCCGAAGGTCACCAGGGGCACGTTCGGCTGCTCCGGCGTGGCGTCGAGGGCGGCGACGATGCCGAAGGCGGCGCCCACGGCGAGGGCGGCGGCGGCCAGCGAGGTCAGTACGGCGGCGAGCAGTCTGTGCATGGCGCGGCGAGCCCCTTCGTGGCAGATACGTCGAGGGTTGCGCGGCGCACCGGTCCGGCCCGGTCCGCGGACGGCCGCGGTGCCTGCCGAGTGTGTGGGGGCATTGACGGCATGTCAAGGAGTCGCCTACGGTTCCCGCCCGTTCCCCCGGACCACCGCCACGCCGCACGCGCACTGCCCCCGCCGCCCTCAGGAGTGCTCGTATGCGTAAGACCGCCTCGCCCTTTTCCCTGGTCCTGCTCGGAGCCGGCGTCTTCCTCCTGGTGCTCGCGCCGCTGCTCGCCTGGTACGTCGCGCCGCGCGCCCAGCGCACCCCGGTGGACGTCGACGTGACCACCGTCTTCACCGGCACCGGCAGCTACTTCGACACCGGAACGCTGCGCACCAGGAGCAAGCAGAAGATCACCATCACCCGGCATGTGCTGGGCGACGTGGCGGAGAGCGAGCGCAGCGGGCGGGCCGTGTGGGACGTGTCCACGACCGTGGACACGCCGGTGACGCTGGAGCTGCGGGACCCGCGCAAGGCGTTCCAGTGGACGGTGGAGCGCTGGGTGACCGACCGGCGCACCAACGCGCCGGTGCACTGCTGCGCGGAGGCGCCGACCCGCTTCGAGGGGGAGGCGTACCTGAAGTTCCCCTTCGATGTGCAGCGCCGCACATACCGCTGGTGGGACAACACGCTGGGCGCCGCGGTCCCGCTCCGCTTCGCGGGCACCGCGCGGGTGCGGGGCTACGAGGGCTATCGCTTCACCGGGACCGTCGAGCCGACCAGGACGGGCAGCCGGCAGGTGCCGGGGCGGCTGGTGGGGCGGCCCGCGCAGGGCCAGGTGCAGGCCGAGGAGTGGTACGCGAACAGCGGTATCGAGCTGGTCGTCGACCGTCGTACCGGCCGGATCATCAACGCGTCCATCTCCCCGCACAAGACGCTGCGGGCGCCCGGCGCGCGGACCGACGCGGTGACCCTGCTGCGCGCCGACGGCCTGGAGTTCACGCCCGCGACGCAGCGCAGGCAGGTGGCGCTGGCGGACGCGGACAGCACCAAGCTGGCGCGCGTCGGCGAGACGGCGCCGGTCGTGGCGGCGGTGGCGGGCGGCGGATTGACGCTCTTCGGTGTGGTGCTGGTGGTACGCGGGAGGCGGCGGTTCAGCTGATCCTGCGCGAAGTGATGAGGCGTCAGGTCGAAGAGGCGCGGAAATTGTCACGCCGGTGAGTAGCCGCATCGAACAGGGCGGCGAAAACTATCCAGCTCACGCACCGATGTCCCCACGACGCCGCCCCCGGCCGGCAGGTCCGCACGGCTCAGTACGCAGTACGTCCCCCCACACCACTGGTACCGCACCCTGAGACGAGTTGGAGCGCACATGCCCCAGCACGTACGACCGTCCTCGTCCGCCGCACCGCTCGCACGTACCGCACCGCCAGCACCCCCCGCACCGCGAGCACCCTCCGTACCACCGGCATCCCCCGCTGCCGGGCCCCCACCCGACCGGTCCGCACACCGGTCCCCCGCGCTCCCCCGCCGCATCGTCTTCCTCGCCCGCCGTGACCTCGGCAACCCCGCCGCCGGCGGCTCCGAACTGCTCGTGGACCGCATCGCCGAGGGCCTGACCGCGCACGGCCACGAGGTCACCCTGCTGTGCGGCGGCCCCGCGTCCGACCACGGCTACCGCGTGGTCTCCGCGGGCGGCGACGCCGGACACTACCTGCGCGTCCGCCGCCGGCTCGCCCGCCACGTCGGCCCCTGCGACCTGCTGGTCGAGGTCTGCAACGGCATGCCGTACCTGGCTCCCCTGTGGCATCGCGGCCCGACGCTGTGCCTGGTCAACCACGTCCACACGGATCTGTGGGGCCTGCGCTACCCGGCGCCCGCCGCCCGGATCGGCCGCCGCCTGGAGCACTGGGCGCTGGCCGGCACCCACCGCGGCAACCTCATGGTCGCGGTGTCCGGCTCAACCGCCGCCGCGCTGCGCGGGCTCGGCGTGGCGCGCGACCGCATCCGGCTGGTGCACAACGGCGTAGCAGAGCCGGGGCCGCTGCTCCCCGAGTCGCCCGAGCCGCTGTTCCTGGCCATGGGCCGGCTGGTCGAGTACAAGCGCGTCGATCTGCTGCTGCGCCTGTGGGAGCGGGTGCGGCCGGTCACCGGCGGCCGCCTGGTGATCGTCGGGGACGGTCCGGAGCGCGCGCGGCTGGCGGCCATGGCCGGTCCCGATGTGCATTTCACCGGCCGGATCAGCGAACAGGACAAACACGAACTGCTCTGCCGCGCCTGGCTGTTGCTGCACCCGTCGCTGATCGAGGGCTGGGGCCTGGTGGTCATGGAGGCCGCCGCCCGGCACACCCCGACGGTCGGCTTCGACATCCCGGGCCTGCGCGACTCGGTGGACGACGGGACGACCGGGCTGCTGGCGCGCGGCGAGAGCTCCTTCGCCGCACACTGGTGCACGCTCGCGCTCAGCGGCCCGCGCCGGCACGCCCTGGGCACCGCCGCGGCGCACCGGGCCGCCCGGTTCCGGTGGAGCGCCACGGTCCGCAGCTTCCGCGCGGTGGCGGCGGAGTCGTACGACCGGGCCCACCTCGACCTCCCCGCCGGGCGGTGATGCTGAGGTGCGGGACCCTTCCCTGCGCAGATCACTCACCCTCTTCCGCGCCTTCCTGCGCGAACAGCACGACCCCGAGCACTGTTACGGCCTGCTCGCGCGGGACGCCGCCGACCAGATCGAACGGTACGAACCGCTGAAGGGGCGCGTCGTCGCGGACATCGGCGGCGGCAGCGGGCACTTCACCGAGGAGTTCCGGCGCCGCGGCGCGCACGGCTACCTCTTCGAGCCCGACCGGCGCGAGCTGACCGCCCGCGGCCGGACCCCGCCGGGCGCGGTGCTCGCCGACGGCTATCTCCTCCCGCTGGCCGACGGCGCCGCCGATGTGTGCTTCTCGTCCAACGTCCTGGAGCACGTGGCGGACCCGCGCACCTTCCTGAGCGAACTGGTACGGGTCACCCGGCCCGGTGGCCTGATCTACCTCTCGTTCACCAACTGGCTCTCCCCGTGGGGTGGACACGAGACGGCGCCCTGGCATTACCTGGGCGCCGGACGGGCCCGCGCGCTCTACCGGTGGCGCACCGGCCGGACCGCCAAGCACACCCTGGGCGACAACCTCTTCGCCCTGCACGTCGGCCCGACCCTGCGGCACATCCGCTCGCGCGACGACGTACGGATCGTGACGGCCCGCTCCCGGTACGCGCCGTTCTTCGCCGAAACGATCCCGCGCCTGCCGGGCGTCCGTGAAGTAGCCACCTGGAACCTCCTTCTCATCCTGCGGCGGTTGCCATGACCCAGACGCTCGTGTCCAGCTCACCGGGTTCGCCGGACGCCGGGGGCACCCCGGCGTCCGCACCGGGCGCGCCGCCGCCCGGCCCGCGGCGCTCCCGGCGCTGGCTGCTGGCGTTCTGGGCCCTCACCTTCGTGCTCCTCCTGGTGCCGTCCTCCGGGAAGATGACCTTCGAGACCAAGCTGGGCGTGACCACCGATCCCTGGAAGTTCCTCAGCGACCTGGGACAGCTGTGGCACGACCGGGCGGGTTTCGGAGGCATCACGGACCAGTACGTCGGCTACGCCTTCCCGTCCCTGCCGTACTACGCCCTCGCCGACCTGGTGCACCTGCCGGTGTGGCTCGCCGAGCGGCTGTGGATGTCGCTGATCGTCACCACCGCGTTCTGGGGCGCACTGCGGCTGGCCGAGCGGCTGCGCGTCGGCTCCCCGCCCACCCGGCTGCTCGCCGCCGCCGCGTACGCGCTCTGGCCGACCTTCACCATGCTCATCGGCTCCACGTCCGCCGCGGCGCTGCCCGGCGCGCTGCTGCCGTGGGTCCTGCTGCCGCTCACCAACCACCACGCTCCGGCCCGCCTGGCCGCCACCCGCTCCGCGCTGCTCATCCCGTTCATGGGCGGCGTCAACGCGGCCTCGACCCTGGCCTCGCTGCTGCCCGTCCTGCTGTACGTGCTCTCGCGCACCGGGCCGCGGCGCAGGTCACTGCTGGTGTGGTGGATTCCCGGCGTCGTCCTGGCGACCGCGTGGTGGGCGGTGCCGCTGCTGCTGCTCGGGGTGTACGGCGAGAACTTCATGCCGTACATCGAGCAGGCGACCACCACGACCGGCACCATGTCGGCGACCGAGCTGCTGCGCGGCGCCGGCAACTGGGTCGGCTACCTGAACTTCGGTGAACCGTGGCTGCCGGCCGGCTGGACCCTGGTGGCCGGGGCCGGCGCGGTCCTCGGGACGGCGCTGGCCGCCGCGCTGGGCCTGGCCGGGCTGGCCCGCCGGGACGTGCCGGAGCGGCGCTGGCTGCTGCTGACCGTCCTGGTGGTGGCCGGTATCTGCCTGACCGGGTACGCCGGTTCGCTGGGCGGCCCGTTCCACGGCCTGTGGCAGGACTGGCTGGACGGCTGGCTGCGGCCGTTCCGCAACATCTACAAGTTCCAGCCCGGCCTGGCCCTGGCCCTCGCCTTCGGCCTCGCCCACATCCTCGGCGTGGCCGCCGAACGGCGCGGCACCCGGCGCGTGCCCGGACGGCAGTACGTGCCCTTGGTGGCCGCGCTGCTGACACTGCCCGCCCTGGCCCTGCCGTACCTCAACGGCACCGTCCTCCAGCCCGGCGCCTTCAAGAAGCTGCCGTCCGCCTGGGAACGGACCGCCGACTGGCTCAAGGAGAACACCCCCGACAACCGCGCCCTCGTCGTCCCCGCCACCGCGCACGGCATCTACACCTGGGGCTCCCCCATCGACCACCCCCTGGACGTGCTGGCCCGCTCCCGCTGGGCGCAGCGGGACTTCGTACCGTTCGGCACACCGGGCGTGCGGCGCGCGCTGGACGCCGTCGAACAGGCCCTGATGTCCGGCTCGGAAGTGCCGGGGCTGCGCGACTTCCTGGGCCGGGCGGGGCTGTACGACGTGGTCGTACGCAACGATCTCGACCCCGACCAGATCGGGTACGTACCGACGCAGACCGTCAAGCGCACGCTGGAGGCGTCCGGGTACCGGAGGGTGGCCGCGTTCGGGCCGCTGACCACGGACGGGAAGATCGCCCCCGGCACGCCGGTGCAGATCCAGGGCCTCTACCCGCGCCAGCGCGCCGTGGAGATCTACGAACCGGTGGACACCCCGCGGCCCGGCCCGGTCACCGCCCTGCCGGTCGCCGACACGGCGCAGGTGAGCGGGGGGCCGGAGGCGCTGCTCCCGCTGTCCGCCGACCCCGCGCTGCGGCACCGCCCGGCCGTGCTGACCGGCGACAACCACCCGGGCGTCGGCACCCCGCCGCTCCAGCTGACCGGCGACGGGCTGCGCCGTGCCGACACCCGGTTCGGGCTGGTCAACTCCAACACGTCCTACACGTACACGCCCACCGAACGAAATCACCCGGACAGCCTCCAGGACCCCGGGCGCGAACCCCGGCAGATCCTGCCGACCGAGGGCATCGCGCACCAGACCACCGGCGTGCTGCGCGGCGCCGCCTCCGTCACCGCCTCCAGCAGCGGCAACTGGCTCTTCCACCTGCCGCAGTACGACCCGGTGCACGCCTTCGACGGGGACCCGAACACCGGCTGGGCGGAGGGCAGCGCGGGCGATCCGGTGGGCCAGTGGCTGCGCATCGGCTTCACCCGGCCCACGTACGTACCGTCCACGATCTCGCTGACGCCGCTGCCCGGCGACGGCATGCGCGCGGCGCCGACCTCCGTACTCGTTCAGACCGACCGGGGCAGCGTGGCGACTCCCTTGCTGACCAACGGCCGGAAGCAGCGGGTCTGGGCACCGGGCGGCACCGCGAAGTGGCTGAAGATCACCATCACCGCATCGCAGACGCCGCGCGCCGGGCTGTCCGGCGCGGGCTTCTCCGAGGTGTCCATCCCGGGCGTGCAGGTCACCCGGCTGCTGCAACTACCCGCCGACGCCGAGAAGTCGACATCACCGGCGGCGACGTACTCGCTGCACCGCGGCAGCGACCCCGGCGGCCTGTCGCCGGTCTCCGCCGAGGTGGGGCTGCACCGGCAGTTCCGTACCGGTACGGGCGGGTCGTACCAGGTATCCGGCCGGGCGGTGGCCGTACCGGGGCCCGAACTCGACCGGTTGCTGGACCGGGCGGCCCCCGGGAAGCAGAACCGCATCACCGCAACCGCCGACTCCACCGCCTTCGGCTCCGGACCTCAGCTGAGCCCACGCAACCTGGTCGACGGCGACCTGACCACCGCCTGGATCGCGGGCGACCAGGCCACCCTGCACCTGCGCTGGTCCGGCAAGCGCAGCATCGACCGGATCGTGCTGGCCGCCGCGGGCGGCGTCTCGACGCGCCCCGAAGAGATCCTCGTCAACTCCCCCGACGGCGCGGCGACCACCGGGGTGGACGAGAACGGCTGGGCCCGCTTCGACCCCATCACCACCGACCGCCTCGACATCACCATCAGCAAGGTCAAGGACCTCACCGTGCACAACCCGGTCGTGGGCGAGGCCCTGCAACTGCCCGTCGGCCTGAGCGAGGTCTACGTCCCCGCCCTGGACGACCTGCGGATGCCGCCGCCCTCCGCGGGCGACCGGTTCTCGCTCGCCTGCGGCCAGGGCCCGCCGCTCGCCGTGGACGGCACCCTGCACGCCACCAAGGCGTCCGGTTCCGTACGTGATCTGACCGAACGCCGCCCGGTCAAGGTCGAACTGTGCGCGGGCGGGGCACGCGACGGGCGGCTGGACCTGCCGTCCGGGCAGCACCGGGTGGAGGCCGGCGACCAGGGCCCGCTGGCCCTGACCGACGTCACCCTCAGCCGGGGCAGCGCCCCCGCGCCCGCCACCGAGCGGCGGACCGTGACAGCACGGGACTGGGCGGGCGACCGCCGTACGGTCCAGGTGGGAACGGGCGGCGCCGCGTACCTCCAGATGTACGAGAACGCCAACGCCGGCTGGCGCGCGACGCTCAACGGGCGCGAACTGTCGCCCGTGCGCCTCGACGGATGGCAGCAGGGGTTCCTGATCCCGGCGGGCGAGAGCGGCATGGTGCGGCTGACGTACGAGCCGTCCACCACGTACGACCTCGGGCTGTTCGGCGGCGCGCTCGGCATCGCGCTACTCATCGGCTCCGCCCTGGTCCGCCGCGCACCGCGCACCCCGCCGGAGCCGCAGGCGCCGCCCGCGCCGTCCTGGGTGCTGGGGGCCGCCGCCCTCACGGTGGTCGTGGCGCTCGCCGCCGGGCCGTACGCGGTGATCGTGCCGCTGCTGGCTCTGCTGGCCCGCTTCCGGCACGGGCTGCTCGTACCGCTGGCGCTGCTGGCCATGGTGGGGGCCGGGATCACGGCGGCTCTCGGTGCCGGCGAGTCCCCCGCCGACGACGAGGGGCCGTTCAGCGCTGTTGCTCAGGGGCTGGCGCTGTTGGCGCTGGCGGCGGCCGTGGTGACGGTGCCGGGCGGGAAGGTGCGGCGCGGGGCGCATGCGGGGGCGGGGTCTGGGCCGGAGGGGGAACCGGCTCTGGCTACGGCACCGGCGGGTTCGGGCGCGGGCGGGGAACCGCTGGGGTCGGAGCCGGATGCGGGGGCTCGGGAGGGCGAAGCGAGTACGCGGAAGCGGAGACCCCTGCCGCCGCTGCCGCGCCGACGGCGGCGTACCGCGCCACCGGACGGGCCCCTGCCGGACGCCACGCCACCGGACGGGCCACCACTGGACACCACGCCACCGGACGCCACGCCACCTGACCCGTCAGACCCTTCGGACCGGACCGGGGAGGAACCCACCCGATGACCGCACTCCAGCCGGCACGGCAGGAACCGGCCGGGAACGGGCCGCCCGGGGCGGCGGACCGGGCCGTACGGCGCATCCCGTTCCCGGTGGTGGACGAGATCACCCGGCACTGCCTCACGGCCGACGAACCGGAAACCGTCCACATCGAGGTGCACCTGCCCGGGAAGCCGGACCCCGGCAGGCTGCGGGCCGCATTCCGGGAAGCACTGTGCCGGCACCCCCGCATCCTGATGCGCCAGGCCCCGCACCGGTGGTGGCACCGGCGGTACGAGTGGGAACTGACCGGCGTCCCGGACGGCGACCCGGTCGTCTTCCCGCCGCCCGGCCCGGACGCGCTCGACCTGGCCAGGGGGCGGGCGTTAACGGACTTGCCGCCGCTGGACGCTTCGCCGCCGGTGCGGCTGGAGGTCATCGAACAGGAGGCGGAGGAGGACGGTGGCGGTGGCGGTGGCGGAACCGTTCTGCTCATCACCATCAACCACACCGCCCTGGACGGTCCGGCCTGCCTGCGGGTGCTGGCCACCGCCGCCCAGATCTACGGCGGCGCCGACAATTCCCCGGCACCGCCGCCCGTACGCGCGGCCGGGCCCGCCGCGGAGGGCGGACCGCAGGACACGACACCGCAGCTCGGCGGGCACCGGCCGGCCCGGCCCGTACGGATCGCGGGAGACCGCGGGCCCCGCGCGGGCGGCCGGGGCCGCGGCGCCCGGCACGCCACCGGCAACGGCATGCTCATCACCGAACTGCCCGTCCCGGCCCGCCCGCCCCGCACCAACGGCGTCGCCCCCTACACCGTCAACGACCAGCTCCTGGTCGCCACCTGCCTGATGGTGGCCCGCTGGAACCGCCTCCACGGGCGGCCGGGCGCGCCCACCGTCGTCACCATGCCGGTGGACGACCGCCCGCGCGGCACGGACATGCCCATCGGCAACGGCACCCGGCTGGTCTCGGTCGGCTTCGGGCCGGAGGAACGGCAGGACGCCGAGCTGCTCACGGCCGAGCCGCCCGACCCGGCGGCGGTCGCCCGGCTGCTGTGGCGCACCGCCGCCCGTACCCGTTCCCTGAAGTCCGCTCCGGGCTCTCAACTAGGCCTCGGCGCGGCCATGTTGACCGCTCCTGTGCTGCCGGTCGGGCTGCGCGGGGCACTGACGCGGGCCATGCGTACGGCCGCCGCGCCGCTGGCCTCCACCACGCTGCTCTCCAACATCGGCCGCATCCCCTACCCCCTCGACTTCGGCGACGCGGGGCGGCCCACCGCCGTGTGGTTCTCGGCCCCGGCCCGGATGCCGCGCGGCCTGACCGTCACCACCGTCTCCGTCGGCGGGCGCATCCAGCTCGCGCTGCGCTGGTCGCACGCGCTCCTGGACGACGCGGCCGGTGCCCGCCTGGGCGCCCTCTTCGCCCGGTCGCTGGCGGCCACGTCGTGGTCGGCGGAGACCGAGGGAGGCGCGCCGTGACCCGGCGGGCGGCCGCAGCCCCGGAGGACCGCACCGCACCGGCCCGGCCGGACGCACTGCGTGAGTTCTACGAGAACCCCGCCGTGCCCGTCGCCTCCGGCACCGACCGCAGCCGGCGGCAGGCCCTGATGCTGGCCCGCGCCCTGGGGCCGCTGCGCCCCGGCGCGGTCCCGGCCACCGTCCTGGACGTCGGCTGCGGCGACGGGAGCGCCGCAGCCACCGCGTCCGCCGTCCTGCCCGGCCACCGCATCGTCGGCGTCGACTGGTCGCAGGACGCGCTGCGCCGCGCAGCGGCCCGCGTCCCGTACGCCGTACGCGGTGAACTGGACGGTGGCGGGCTGCCGTTCGCGGACGGCGCCGCCGACGCCGTGCTCTTCAGCGAGGTCATCGAGCATCTGATCGATCCCGACGCGGCCCTGGACGAACTGCGCCGAGTGCTGCGCCCCGGCGGCCACCTGATGCTCTCCACCCCCAACCTCGCCGCCTGGTACAACCGCGGACTGCTGCTCGCGGGCGTCCAACCCGTCTTCTCGGAGGTGAGCATGCGAGGCATCCACGGCCGGCCCGGCACCCAGGTCGTCGGCCATCTGCGCCTCTACACCGCCCGCGCGCTGCGCGGCTTCCTGACGGCCTGCGGCTTCGAGGTCGTACGGGTCGCGGGCGCGCCGTACCACGACGTGCCGCGTCCGCTGCGGCCCCTGGACCGCGCCGCCTGCCACCTGCCGTCGCTGGCCTCCATCCTGCTCGTCCATGCCCGCCGGAGAAGGGAGTAGGGCGATGCTGTGGTGGGGCGTGGCGTCCGCGCTGCTCGCCAACGTCCTGTACAGCACCGGCTTCGTGCTGGAGAAACGCGCCCTGTCCGGGCTGCCCGCGCTCAGCACCCGGCAGCCCGCCCGGTTGGTCCGCCACCTGCTGAGCAGCCCGCTGTGGCTCGGCGGCTCGCTGGCCCTCGCCGCCGGCTTCGCCGCCCAGCTCGCGGTCTACCGCACCCTTCCCATTGCCGCGGCCCAGGGCATTTTCGTCTCCGGTCTGGTCCTGCTGCTCCTCCTGTCCTCCGTCTTCCTCGGCGAGCGCACCAGCGGCCGGGAGCGGCGCAGCATCCTGGCGATCCTGCTGGCGCTCGGCATGGTCGTCGGGTCGCTCCAGGGCAACGGCGCAAGCACGGTCACCCGCACCGCCCCCACCGGCACCCTGCTGGCCATCGCACTGCCCTCGCTGGCCGCGGGGCTGTGGCTGTACGGCTCCGCCGAGCAGCGCGCAAAGCGCCGCCACCGGCAGCCGTCCTCGGGCGTCCCCTACGGTGTGGCCGTCGGCCTGCTCTACGGCGTCAGCTCGCTCGCCATCAAGGGCGTCTCCGGACTGCTGGACGCGCACGACCCGGCGGGCGCCGTCCGTGCCCTGTTCACCTCCCCGTATCCGTATCTGCTGCTCTTCACCGGCGCGGTCGGCCTGGTGCTGTCGCAGACCGCGCTCCAGCGCTGCCGTGCCTCCTTGATCGTCCCCGTGTGCACCACCGTCACCTGTGTGTTCACCGCCGCCTGCGGCACGGTCGCCTTCGGCGAGCCGCTGCCCGCCGACCCCCTGCGCCTCGCGCTGCGCCTGGGCGGCACCGCGATGGCCGTACTCGTCCTGCTCGCCCTGCCCCGCCAGGACACCGACACCGACGCCCCGGTACCGGGCCCGGAACAGGAGCCGCAGCCGGAGCCCTCCGCCCCCTCCCAAGGAGCCGACCCGTGAAACCCGACGACCCGCTGCTGAAGATCCTCGTCTGTCCGATCGACAAGGGTCCGCTGTCCCTGCTCCTGCCGGACGACGTGCTCTACAACCCCCGTCTGCGCCGCCGATACCCGATCATCGACACCATCCCCCAGCTCCTCCCCTCCTCCGGTGAACAGGTCACCGAAACCGAACACGAAGCCATCCTGCGCCGCCTCCCCCCGGACGAACGGCCCCCCACGAGCCCCGACGGCCCCTGACAAGCCCGCACAAGCCCCGTCCGCGCCCGCCGGATCCGCCGGATCCGCGACCATGTCCATCATGAACCCCACCACTGACAACGGATCTTCCGACGGCTCCGGTGCCCGGCCCGACGGCCCCGGCGACAGCTCCGGCGGGCCGCCCGGCGGCCCCCTCGCCTTCCAGCTCGTCCTGCTGCGCCGGATGGCCGACCACCAGCCCGGCCTGGTCGAGGACGCGCTGCGCACGCTCGGCGCCTCGCGCGCCGACCTGCGCGAGGCCAACCGCCGCTGGCAGGCGTGGGCCCATTCGCCGCGTTCGCGCGGCGCGGTGCAGCGCTACCGCTCGCTGCTCGGCCGCCCCGAGTCCGTCACCACCCGCCGCATCGGCGACCTGACCTGCGAAGCGCTGGCCTGGCCCGTACCGCTCTGGCCCGACCTGCGCTTCGAGGTGCTGACCGGCCCGCAGGGCAGCGCCTGGAACGCGTGGCTCGTGCGGGCGCCGGGCGCCGCCGCTCCCGCCCTGCGTACGGCCGACGACCTCGTCCCCTGGTCCTGCACGGTCGACGAGGTCGCCCGCGCCTTCGCCCCGGCCCGCCCCATGGAGGGCACCGCCCCCACCCGCTGGCGGCTCGCCTTCTCGGCGCCCGACGCACAGGGCGAACGCCGGGCGACCGTCGCGGAGTTCACGTACGGCCTGCTACAGCGCACCATCGAGCAGCCCGCCACGGAGTGAGGCCCGCAGACACTCCGCGGTGGCCGAGCCGCGCGCGGCCACCAGCTCGCGCGGCGTCCCGGCGAACACGATCTCGCCGCCCCGCCGGCCGCCGCCGGGCCCGAGGTCGACCACCCAGTCCGCCCGCTTCACCACGTCCAGGTCGTGCTCGATCACCAGGACGGTGTTGCCGCCGTCCACCAGCCGGTCCAGCAGGTCCAGCAGCCCGTCGACATCGGCCATGTGCAGCCCGGTCGTCGGCTCGTCCAGCACGTACAGGCTCCCCGTACGGTGCAGCCGGGTGGCCAGCTTGAGCCGCTGCCGCTCCCCACCGGACAGCGACGACACCGACTGCCCGAGCGTCAGGTACCCGAGCCCGACCTCGACCAGCGAACTCAACTTCCGCACGGCACCGGCCGCTTCATCACACCCGGCATCATCCGAACCACCGCCCCCACCCCCGAAGAACTCCACCGCCTCCACCCCCGTCATCTCCAGCACGTCCGCGATCGACCGCCCGTCCAGAGTCAGCCCCAGCACCTCGTCCTTGAAGCGCCGCCCCCGGCATGCTGCACAGCTGGTGGTCACCGGATCCAGATACGCCAGGTCCGTATGGGTCTCCCCGCGCCCCCGGCACGCCTCGCACGCCCCGGCCGAGTTGAAGCTGAACAGGCCCGCCGGCACACCGTTCGCCCGCGCGAACAGTGTCCGTATCGGGTCCATCACCCCGAGATACGTGGCCGGTGCGGACCGCGCGGACACCCCGATCGCGGACTGGTCCACCACGACCGCCTCCGGGTGCGCGCCCACGAAAGCCTCGGACACCAGCGTGCTCTTGCCGGAACCCGCCACGCCCGTGACCACCGTGAGCACCCCGGTGGGTACGGAAAAGTCCACGCCCTTCAGGTTGTGCAGCGTCACGTCCCGTACGGTCAGCCAGCCGCGGGGCGTACGGGGCTCCTCCTTGACGTGCGTCACCCGCCGCAGCCCCCGCCCCGTCGGCGTGTCGGCCGCCGCCAGCCCGCGCACCGTCCCGGCGAACACCACTTCGCCGCCCCGCGTCCCGGCTCCCGGGCCCATGTCCACGACATGGTCCGCGATGGCGATCACGTCCCGGTCGTGTTCGACGACGAGCACGGTGTTGCCCTTGTCGCGCAGCCGGACCAGCAGGCCGTTGAGCCGGCGCACGTCGCTCGGGTGCAGCCCGGTGCTCGGCTCGTCGAAGATGTACGTCATGCCCGTCAGGCTGCTGCCCAGGTGGCGCACCGTCTTCAGCCGCTGCCCCTCGCCGCCGGACAGCGTGTCGGTGGGCCGGTCGAGGCTGAGGTAGCCGAGGCCGATGTCCGTCAGCCGGTCCAGCGCGGTGACGGCCCGCGCCGCGATGGCCGCGCCCACCGGCTCGTCGGCCGGGTCGATGCCCCGCAGGACCGCGCTCAGTTCGGTGACCTCCAGGGCCGTCATCTCGGCGATGGTCCGCCCGGCGACCTGCGATTTCAGCGCCGCCTCGGTCAGCCGGCCGCCCCGGCACCGCGGGCAGGTGCCGTCCTTCACGAAGGCGCGCACCATCTCCCGGGCCTTCTCGGGGAGCGCGGACAGGCCCCGCTTCAGGTACCGCCGGTCGAAGTGCTCGACCAGTCCCTCGTACGTGTTGTTGTAGGCGCGCTCACCGCGCTTGACCTTGAAGCCCTTGCCGTACAGCAGCAGGTCCCACTCCTTGGGCCCGTACCGCTCCAGGGGCTCGTCCGGGTCGAAGAGTCCCGAGGTGGCGTAGATCTGCCAGCCCGCGGTGCCGACGGCGAGCGGCGGGAAGCGGATCGCGCCCGCGTTGAGGGAGCGGCCGGTGTCCAGGAAGCGGTCCAGGTCGATGCGGGTGGTACGGCCCAGCCCGGCGCACTCCGGGCACATCCCGGCGGGGTCGTTGAAGGAGTACGCGGTGGCCTCGCCGGCGGACGGCGTGCCGCAGCGCGAGAACAGCACCCGCAGGACGGCGTGGATGTCGGTCATCGTGCCGACGGTGGAGCGGGCGCCGCCGCCGACGGGCCGCTGGTCCACGACGATCGCCGGGGTGAGTCGCTCGATGGTGTCCGCCTTGGGCCGTTCGTGTTTGGGCAGCTGGTTGCGTACGTACCAGGTGTAGGTCTCGTTCAGCTGGCGCTGCGACTCCACCGCCACGGTGTCGAAGACCACCGAGGACTTCCCCGAGCCGGACACCCCGGTGAAGACCGTGATGCGCCCCTTGGGGATCGTGAGGTCCACGTCCTTGAGGTTGTGCTCGCGGGCACCGGTGATGGTGATGCAGTCGACAGCGCTGATGTTCCTGGTGCCGGTGGCACTCGTGCTCCAGTCGGCGTGCTGTGCTCCCATAGGCGCCACGCTAGGAAGGAACTAGGTCAGAACATGGCCGCCTTCTGCGGCACCCTGGACCGCATGAGCGACACCCCGGCCCGTCTCCTGAAGCTCCTCACCCTGCTGCAGACCGGCCGCGAGCGGACCGGCACCGAGCTGGCCGAGCGGCTGGGCGTGAGCCCGCGCACGGTCCGCCGCGACATCGAACGGCTGCGCGGCCTGGGCTATCCCGTGGACGCGGCCCTCGGGGCCATCGGCGGCTACCGCCTCGCCTCCGGCACCGCCATGCCGCCGCTCCTCCTGGACGACGAGGAGGCCGTCGCCATCGCGGTCGGCCTGCACGCCGCCGCGGGCGGCACGGTCGCCGACGTGGCCGAGACCTCCGTACGGGCCCTGGCCAAGCTGGAGCAGGTGCTGCCCGCCCGCCTCCGGAACCGGGTGACCGCCCTCCAGGAGGCCACCGTCCCGCTGTACGGCCTGCTCACCGGCGGCGGCGACGCCCCGGTCACCGACCCCGCCGTACTGACCGCCCTGGCCACCGCGTGCCACCGCCGCGAGCGGGTCCGCTTCGCGTACGCCGCGGCGGACGGCGCCCCGAGCAAGCGGCACGCCGAGCCGTACCGCCTGGTCAGCGCGGACCACCGGTGGTATCTGGTCGCGTACGACCTGGACCGCGCGGCCTGGCGTACGTTCCGGGCCGACCGGATCGGCGCGCCCCGGCCCACCGGCGCCCGCTGCGTACCGGACCGCCGCCCGCCCACCCCGGACGCCGCCGCGTTCGTCGCCGAGTCCATCGTCAGCCACCGCGCCCGGTACCGGGCCCTGGTCACCCTGCACACCACCCTGGAGGACGCCGCCCGCCGCCTCCCCTCCGGCACCGGCCTCCTGGAACCGCTCACCCCCGGCTCCTGCCTGCTGCGGACGGGCGGTGACGCGCTGGACTGGCTCGCGTACCGGCTGGGCTTCCTCGGCGTCCCCTTCGAGGTGCACGAACCACCGGAGCTGATCGCCTACTTGCGCGATCTCGGCACCCGCCTCGTCGACGCCTCGTACGGCACCCCGCAGCCCCGGAGCCAGGAGCCGCCGCCCCCGTGACTCCGGCCGTCCCCCAACCGGACCCTCCCAGCGCGCACCTGACGGCCCGTCGGCACACGATGGCTTTCGGGTGGTCTCCCACGGCCGCTCGTCCCGTACCGATGAACGCCTCTCGGGGAGGTCCCCTCCATGACCGCCAGCCTGGCCCAGCTGCACCGTTGCTCGGTCGCCGTCGACCTGGGCGAAGCCCGCACCCGGATGTACGTCAAGAACCAGGGCGTGGTGGTGAACCAGCCGACCGTCGCGGCCGTCAACGTCCGCACCGGCGCGCTGATCGCCGTCGGGGACCGCGCCGAGGTGATGGACGGCCGCACGCCGGACCACATCCGCGTGGTGCGCCCGGTCTCCGGCGGCACCGTCGTGGACATCGACATGGCGCAGCGGCTGCTGCGCAGCCTGGTGGACGACAAGCTGCGCAAGGCGTGGCGGCGCAGACCCACCATGCGGGCCGCGATCTGCCTGCCGTACGGAAGTGAGCCGCTGGCCCAGCGGGCCGCGGTGGAGACCCTGAACGGGATCGGCGCCCGCCGGGTGGAGATGGTGGACACCCTGGTCGCCGCGGCGGTCGGCTGCGATCTGCCGGTGGAGCAGCCGGAAGCCACCATGATCGTGGTGTGCGGCGCGGGCACCACGCAGATCGCGGTGCTCTCGCTCGGCTCGATCGTCGCGGCGGAGACCGTCCCGGTGGGCGGCAACGCCATCGACCACGCCGTGGTGCAGCACCTGAGGCTGCATCACAAGCTGATGCTGCCGGGCCAGTCCGTACGGCCGCTGCACCTGATGCTCTCCGGCGACGGCGACCTGGTGCCGGGCCCGACCGAGGTGCACGGCCGGGACGTGGTGAGCGGGCTGGCCCGCTCGGTCATGGTGGAGACCGAGCCGGTCCGGCGCGCCATCGCCTCACCGCTGACCGGGATCCTGGACGGGATCGGGGCGGTGCTGCGCCGCTGCCCGCCGGACCTGGTGGCGGACCTGGGCGAGCGCGGCATCATGCTCGCGGGCGGCAGCGCGCTGATCCCCGGCCTCCAGTCGATGATCCGGCAGGCCACGACCATGCCGGTGCACATCGCGGAGCGGCCGGACACCTGTGCGGTGCTGGGGCTGGGCGACATGATCGAGGGCAAGGTGGAGCCGCTGCATCTCGATCCGATGGCCACCTGAGCGGGCGCGCGCCTTCGGGGAACGCGTCCCCGGGGGTCACCCTCCGGGCGCGCACCCGCCCCCTTCACAGCGTCCGGGTGTTCCAGCCCACCACCGCGGGCCGCCCATGCTCCTCGCCGAGCACGCCCACCGTGCCCGTCTCGAAGGTGAACAGCGCGCCCGCCGATGCCGGCAGGCCGAGCCGACGGGCCGTCAGCACGCGCTGGAAGTGCCCGTGGCCGACCAGCACCACATCGCCGTCCACCGTCCGCAGCCGCTCCTCGATACGCGCCAGCACCCGGTCGGCACGGGCGCCGACCTGCTCGGGCGACTCCCCCGGGTGCTTCGGGGGCCCGGCGGTCACGCCGTCGGTGAACAGGAACCAGTCGGGGCGGGTGCGGTGGATCTCGCCGGTGGAGATGCCTTCGTACCCGCCGTAGTCCCACTCGCTCAGGTCGGAGTCGACCTGCGGGTCCGGCAGTCCGGCCAGCTCGGCGGTGTGCCGGGCCCGCTGCAGCGGGCTGCTGAGCACCGCGCCGATCTTCCGGCCCGCCAGGACCGGCCGCAGGGAGCGGGCCTGCTCCTCACCGCGGGCGGTGAGCGGCAGATCGGTCCAGCTGGTGTGCTGTCCCGATCTGCTCCACTCCGTCTCGCCGTGGCGGATCAGGAGCAGTTCATTCACCGGCGGCCTGCCCGTCCTGCTTCTGGGCCTCCTGCTGCTGGGCCTCCTCGACCGAGGCGCGCACCTCGTCCATGTCCAGGTTGCGGGCCTGGCCGATGACGTCCTCCAGGGCGGCCTCCGGCAGCGCGCCCGGCTGCGAGAACACCGCGATGTTCTCGCGGACGATCATCACGGTCGGGATCGACTGGATCTGGAAGGCGGCGGCCAGCTCGGGCTGGGCCTCGGTGTCGACCTTCGCGTAGACCAGGTCGGCGTTCTTCTCGGACGACCGTTCGAAAACCGGGCCGAACTGCTTGCACGGACCGCACCACTCGGCCCAGAAGTCGATCAGGACGAAATCGTTGCCGGAGACGATCTCGTCGAAGTTGTCCTTGGTGAGCTCTACCGTGCTCATGCGTACTTCCCTGCTTCCGGTTCCGGTCTGATTTCGGTCCCGCTGCGGTAACGGGTTCATCGCATCACCTATTCCGCACGCCGGACCGTCCCGCACCCCTGCCCAGCAAACGCCGTCCTATCCATGCGAATTTTCCGGGCCGCCCGGCGGCGTCCGGGCGGCCCCGCCGGCCAGCGTCCGCCACACCCGGTCCCGGGCCAGCGGCAGCCGGGTGAAGCGCACCCCGGTGGCATCCCGGAGCGCGTTGGCCAAGGCCGGCGCCACCGGATTGAAGGGGCTCTCGCTCATGGATTTCGCGCCCGCCGGGCCGATCGTGTCGGCGGTCGGCGTAAAGCGCACCTCGGTACGGGGCACATCGGCGAAGGCGGGCAGCCGGTACTCGCGGAACGCGGCGGTACGCACCCGGCCGCGCCCGTCCAGCCGTACGTCCTCGAACAGCGCCGCCCCCAGCGCCTGCGCCACCCCGCCCTCGATCTGCCCCCGGCACTGCATGGGATTGATCACCGTGCCCGCGTCCGCCACGTGCACGCTGCGCAGGACGCGGATCTCGCCGGTGTCCGGATCGACGGCGACACGGAACCAGTGCGCGTTGAAGGCGACGGTGCGGGGGGTGCCGGTGGCGCGGGCGTGGGCGGTGAGGGGCCCGGCGTGGGCGGCCCGGTCCCGGATGCGCGCGGCCAGGGACCGGGCCGCGCGCACAACGGCCTCGCCCGCCACCACGGTCCCGGCCGAGCCGAAGTTCCCGGTGTCGTGCCCGACCGCGTCGGTGTCGGCCTGCCGTACGGTGATCCGGTCCTCGGTGGTGCCCAGCTCCGCGGCGGCGAGCTGGCGGTGCGCGGTGGTGGCGCCACTGCCGGATTCGGTCGTGCCGACGGCCAGTTCGTACGTGCCGTCGGCGGTCAGCGTCACCCGGGCGTCGGCGAAGTGCCCGCCGGGCCCGCCGGCGGCGATCATCGCCAGGGCACTGCCCTCGCCCACCAGCCAGCCGTCCGGTGCGGCAGGCCCTTCGGTCGCGGCCGCCTCGCGCACCGCCTCCACGCATGCGCCCAGCCCGTAACTCCCGATCCGCAGGTCCCGCTCCGCGCCGACCACCGTCTCCAGCTCGTCACCGGGCCGGACCACATTGCGCTCCCGCACCGCCAGCGGATCGAGGGCCAGCCGCCGCGCCAGTTCGTCCAGCGCGCTCTCCAGCGCGAAGACGACCTGCCCGAGGCCGTACCCGCGGAAGGCGCCGGCCGGGACGGTGTGGGTGTAGGCGGCGAAACCGTCCGCCTTCTTGTTCGGGCAGCGGTAGAGGGCCAGGGCGTCGCCGCAGCCGTGCAGCAGGACGTTGCGGGCATGGTTGCCGTACGCGCCGGTGTCGGACACCACATGCAGCTGGAGCGCGGTGAGCGTCCCGTCCCGGCGCGCCCCGGCCTTGACCCGTACGGTGAACGGATGCCGGGTAGTGGCGCCGGTGAACTGCTCCTCCCGAGTGAACTCCAGCTTCACCGGCCGCCCGGTGCGCAGCGCCGCCAGCGCCACGACGTCCTCGACGAGCATCTCCTGTTTGCCGCCGAAGGCGCCGCCGACCCGCCCCGCGACGACGCGTACCGCCCCGGGCGGCAGGTCCAGCAGCGCGCAGAGGGAGCGGCGCACGAGATACGGCACCTGCGTACTGGTGCGGACGACCAGCCGCCGCCCCGGCCCCGCGCCCCTGTCCCCCGGTTCGAAGTACGCCAGCGCGCCGTGCGTCTCCAGGCTCGCGTGCTGCGCCCGCTGCGTACGGAAGGTCTCCTCGTACACCACGTCGGCCGCCGCGAACCCGCTCGCCACATCACCGACCTCCCCGTGCACCTCTCCCGCCACATTGGCACCGGGCCGCGCGATCCCCGCCCACTCCCCCTTGTCGTGCACGACCGGCGCGCCCGGCCGCATGGCCTCCTCCGGGTCCAGCACCGCGGGCAGCACCTCGTACGTCACCGCGACGCGGCGGCAGCCCTCCTCCGCCGCCGCCTCACTGTCCGCGACCACCGCGGCGACCCGCTGGCCCACATGGCGGACCGTGTCGTCCAGGAGCCGGGTGTCGGACGGGTCGTCCTGCGGGTGCTCGTGCTGGGCGGTGGAGAAGTGGCGGCCGGGTGCGTCGTGGTGGGTGAAGACCGCGTGCACGCCCGGTACGCGCAGCGCGGCGCGGGTGTCGATGGCGGTGATCCGGGCGTGGGCGTGCGGCGAGCGCAGCAGCTTCATGTGCAGCAGGCCGGGCAGGGCGTCGGTACCGAGGTCAAGGTCGAAGGTGTAGCGGGCCGTGCCGGTGACCACGTCCAGGGCGCCGGGCGCGGGAACGTTACGGCCGACCCCGCGCCCCGCCACCGGCTCCTCGGTGTGCCGGACACCCCGTACGGCGTCCTCGATGGCCCGATAGCCGGTGCAGCGGCACAGATTGCCCTTGAACGCACGCGGCAGATCGGCCAGCAGCTCGGCGTCGAGCGACACGGTGGTCATCAGAAAGCCCGCCGTACAGAAGCCGCACTGAAAACCCTGCGCCTCCAGGAACCTCCGCTGCAGGAGATGCAGTTGACCGCCCTCCGGACCGGCCAGCCCCTCCACAGTGGTGACGGCCCGCCCATCGGCCCGTACGGCCGGATACACGCAACTGTGCACCGGCTCGCCCCCCACCTGCACCGTGCACGCCCCGCAGTCCCCCGCGTCACACCCCTTCTTGACGCCGGACCAGCCGCGCTCGCGCAGATAGGTGCGCAGGCACTGGCCGGGGCGGGGTGGAATGCGGGTGACGGTGCCGTTGACTTCGGTACGGAAGGGGGCAGGGCGGGGGCACGCGGGCGGGGACGACGACGGGCCGGGCATCACCTGTGGGACCACCGCACCCTCATCCGGCCGCGCCTCCAACTCCCCCCGAATCTCCTCCGCCAGCCGATACGTCATGTGCCGCCGCCACTCCGGCAGCCCGTGGACATCGTCGAACCAGCCGCCGTCCGGCACCGCCCGCCCGATCGCCGCCCGCAGGGCGCGGGCGTCCGGAAGTGCCGGGAAGCGCAGCCGGACCGGCCGTACGGTGGCGGCGGTGACCGTCAGGCCGAACGCGCCGTCCACCGGGTCCAGCGTCCCGATCAGCAGCGCGGCCGAGCGCCCGAGCCCGTACAGCGAGGTCTGCCGGTACGCCGTACGGCAGTCCAGCGCGCGGGCCGGCAGCGTGACCGAGCGCAGCAACTCGCCCTCCGCCAGGGCGGTGCGCGCGGCCCCGGTGACGAGATCGACGACCGGCAGCCGCCGGGCGGTCCCGTCCCCGGCCAGCAGCAGGCAGCTGCCGCCCAGCGCCGCCGTGAGGGACACCATCGGAGCGGCGGGCAGCGCAAGGCACACGTTCCCCCCGACAGTGGCCGTGTTCCAGATCTTGAACGAGGCCAGGAAAGCGCGGCAGCACTGCTCGAAGAGCGGCCCCGCCGGCCGCCCGAGGCCCCGGCCGAAGCGGGACACCTCGGCGATGGTGCACGTCGCCGCGATCTCCAGCGCACCGTCCGGCAGCCACCGCAGCGGCTCCCAGCCCATCCGGCCCAGATCCAGCAGCCGCCGTACCCCGGGCTGCGGCTCGGAGAAGAGGTACGTACCGCCGCCGAGCCAGGCGTCCCCCGGCCGCCACTCCGGCCATCCCCGGGCGTCCCGGACCTCCCGCACCGTATTCAGGTCCATGCACCGAGTGAAACAAGCCCAACCCGCACACGACCGACGCAACGCACGAAAGCCACCCGCATATCACCACCCCACCCCCACGCTCCTGGCATCAGCGCACCTACCGCCCCCACTCCCCTGGCATTTACGATGCGATTCCGCGCTCTCACCTGGCGAGTGCGCACGGTCAAACCCCGGGCCCGGCGCCCGGGACGGTACGAGGAGCACGTCCCATGCCGCACACCACCCCGCCGATACCCGGGGAGGGCTCCGCCCCCGCCACGCTCGAACGGCTGCTCGCCGCCGTCCCCGCCGACGTACGCGCCGTCTTCAGCGCCCGCACCCTGCGCCCCCTCCTCCCCGAACACGACCGGACCGGCACCCTGCTGCCCACCCTGGAGTCCTTCCTCCACCACGACGCCTCCTGGTCCCGCACCGCCGCCGCCCTCCATCTCCACGTCAACACCGTCCGCTACCGCATCCACCGCATAGAACACCTCACCGGCCGCGACCTCACCCGCCTGAGCCACCGGCTCGATCTGCGGGCGGCGCTGCTCTGCCGGGTGGGGGCGGGAGACGGCGCGGCGTGAGCCCGGCGGGCACGGGGGCGGGCGGGACGGCGCCGAGACGGGCCGGACAGCGCCGAGACGGGCGGAGCGACGGTGAGACGGGCGGAGCGGCCCCCACCACCCCGCCCGCTTCCCGCTCGCTGCCGGATCAAATGTGCAGCAGGTACACGTACTTGCCGCCCGCGCCCGCGTTCAGGTCCTTGTCGTAGCGCTCCCAGGGCTTCGGGGGCTGGTAGTCGCGGTTGTCGGTCAGGGCGACATCCAGGGAGTTGACCGGCGAGCCCTGCTCGGTGCTGCGGGTGTAGGCGGCGTAGATGAACTCGCCGCCCGCGCCCGCGTTCAGGTCCTTGTTGAGCTTGCGGTAGCCGTGCGGCGGGTCCTCGCCCTTGCTCAGGAAGATGATGTCGGTGAGCGGACCGAACGCCGTGTTGGGCGCGGCGCGGTTGCTGTCGGTCTCGTAGGCGAAGTACAGGTACTCGCCGCCGGCGCCGGCGTTCAGATCCTTGTTTATCTTCGTCCAGCCCTCGGGCTCCTGCTCGTCGCCTTCGAGGACCATGAGGTTGATGACGGCCATGGGTCCCGTTCCTTTCCCGGTCGGGTACTGAGAAGAGGCGGGCTCACGTTAGGGCTGTCCTCCGCCGGTCCACATCCGGCGCAACCGGACACCGGAGCGTTCGAATCGGCATCCGGTCACGGCCGGGCTGAACTGCCGACCGCGTGGCCGCCCGTCGCAAGCAGCGTCGAACACCCCCGCCGCCGAGCACGTGGCCCGCTGTCCTGTTCCGGCGCCGCCCTTCCCTCGCATCCCCCTGTCCCCCCGCGAACGGGCGGACGGCGCGAAAGCCACCGTCGAGCGCCGGGGGATGGAGTCCAGGTCATTGTGTGCCGATGGGAGACAGGTGTGCGGGAGGCGTACGGGAGTGAAGGGTCCCGTGAGGCGCGGGGGACGGCGGCGCGGTGGCCGAGCGGTACGCATGTGACGCGTGTCGCCGCTGAGGCGAGGCCCGGCCGACCATGCCGGTGGCAAGGAACGGCATCCGCACACGGAGGCCCCTTTCCCGCGCTCCGGACGCCGAGTCAGCCTTGACCGCGCGGCATGGCGCGCCGGCACACGGGGCGCCCCCCAGGCCGACCGCACGGACCCGGAATGGACCGGCATCCGCACCCTCGGCCACGCGAACCGCTTCGCCGTCTGGGACAGCGAGTTCCGCCATGACGGACGGGTCCGCGTCCCGATGGGCGTCAAGATCAGTACGGTGCGCTACTCCTACACCGGCAACGGCCAGGCGGGCATGAACGCCGTCGAGGTCAAGCGCGGCCGCAGCGGTACCGACCAGGAGTTCGAGGTCATCGACCTGACCTTCCTCGCCGACTCCGACCTGATCACCTTCACGCTGCGCGGCGACCTCAACGTCGACGCCGACCCGCGGCCGGCCTACAGCCGCCGGTACCAGATCCGGGTCGACGTCACGCTCGACAACGGCGACGTGCGCACCGCGAGCCCGGAGATCGAGGTGCTCGCGGGCGCCTGGGCGCGGACCGACCCGGAGAAGGTGGGCCGGCCGTTCGTCCGGCTGCCGTACGACCTCAACTGGGGCGGGACGCCCAACAGTCAGGCCGGATTCGGCTACGTATCGGACAACGGCCGCATCCCCGGCGACAAGTTCATCATCGACCTGGTCAATCTGCGCCAGGGCGAGCAGGACGTACCGGGCAACAACAGCGACCACGTGTACTACCAGCTCGTCCACGAGGACGGCACGCCGTCCCACTACACCCCGACCCCGCAGCTCCAGAAGGCGGAGGGGCATCGCGACGCCGGTACGGGCCGCAAGGTGACGCTGCCCGCGGTCGACCTGCGGCAGCTGGGCGACAAGCCGGGCTACTACCGGTTCCTGGTCTGGCCGCAGGCCGCCGACCCGGACGGCTCGCCCAGCTACCTGAGCTGGAACCCGGCCAAGGCGGAGGACGCGTTCCAGCTCGGCAGCGTCTATTACCGCTACACGGCGGGCCGCGGCCAGGGCCGGTTCTCGGTGTCGCCGGGCGGACCGGTGACACTGGTGCGCGGCGGCGAGCCCCGCTACGCGGGCATGGAACTCCAGGCCGTCGAGGACGGCGGCGTACCCGCGCAGCGCGTCCGCGTGACCCTCCCCCAGGGCAAGGGCCTGCGGCTCGCCGACCGGCTGATCGTAGGGGTCGTGCAGGGCTCCGAGTGGAAGGAAGTGGGCTCCTACAAGGGGACGCTGTCGGCGGACGGTCTGACGCTCACCTTCGACGGCGTCGACCCGGCCCTGGCCGGCAAGGGTTCAAAATCCGGCGCCCTGGTCGGGGTGACCGCGTCCGCCGAGGCCCCGCTGGGCGACACGAGCCTGGGCTTCCAGGTGGGCGACCACACGTCGGCCTCGTCGCTGATCCGGGTCACGGCGCTCTGAGCCGGAGCGCCGGTTCCGGGCCGCCGTACGGCGTCGTGCCCCGCGGCACCGCACGGCGGCTGCGGCAGCCCCTCAGGCGTCCGCGCGGTGGGCGGCCTACCCGTCCACGCGCATCCGCACCACCCCGACCGAAGGGAGTCCTCGCACGTGGACACGGTGGCATCCCGTCCGCTCAGGCCGGCCGCACCCCGTACGTCACGGGGCATGTCGATCACGGCCCGGGTCTACGGATACCCACCGGCCCACAGCGCGGGCTCCGAGTGGATGCTCCACTCGATGCTCCGCCCCCTGGCCGAACGCGGCCACCATGTCGCCGTCTGGCTCTCCCATCCCGGTGCCATCGACACGTCCTACGACATCGACGGCGTACGGATGGTCCCCTTCCAGGAAGGCGCCGACTTCGCCGCCGAGGCCCGGCGGGCGGACGTCCTGCTGTCCCACTTCGAGAACGTCCCCCTCATCACCGGCCTGCGCCAGGACCCGACAGATTCCCGTAGTTGTCATCTGTCACGACAACTTCACCACCAGCTTCCACAACGCGGCAGGCGCCGACCTCGTCGTCTACAACAGCGAATGGATCCGCCGCGACGGCGAGATCCACTACGCCCGTTACCCGGCCGAATTCCTGCCGCGGCAGGCCATCGTCGTCCGCCCGCCCGTGCTCGCCGAGGAGTACCGCACCGAACCCGGCGGCTGCGCGACCCTGGTCAACCTCAACCCCGACAAGGGCGGCGAACTCTTCCGGCAGCTCGCCGCCTGGACCCCCGAATGGCACTTCCTGGGCGTCCGCGGCGCCTACGGCCCGCAGGTCATGCCCCCGCCCCGCCTGCCCAACTGCGAGGTCCTCGACGGCGTCACCGGCAAGGAGATGCGCACCCGCGTCCACGGCCGCTCCCGCGTCATGCTCATGCCCAGCCTGTACGAGTCCTGGGGCCGCGGCGCGGTCGAGGCCTTCGCCGCCGGTATCCCGGTGATCGCCCACCCCACCCCCGGCCTGGTCGAGTCCCTGGGCGAGGCGGGCAGCTTCGCCTACCGCGACGATCTCAACGCCTGGACCCACGCCCTGATGTCCCTGCGCGACCCCGCCAACTGGGAACGCGCCTCCGCCCGCGCCAGGGCCCGCTCCGACGAACTGACCAAGAACTCCGATCTGGACGTCTGGTGCGCGGCCGTCGAATCCCTCGGAGAAGCACGCTCCCGGACGTCCTTCCGCGTACGCGGGCTCGGCAGCCTCGTCGACGCCGATGCCGTGGGCCGCGGCCCTGAGAACGGCGTACGGCGTGCGGGGGGCGAGCGTCGCGCGTAAGGGTGCGCGCGCGACGCCCGGCCGCTGCTGCCCTGATGCCAGCTGACCTGCCGCCCCGCTGCCCTGATGGGGGAACACCCACCCGCATGCCGTTTCGGCAGCCGCCGCACGAACCATGATGGAAGAGCACGAGTTCCCCGGCCGGCAAGGAGAGGTTGTGTCGCACCGCGCCACCCACCGCTGCTACCTGATGTGCCGGCCGACCCATTTCGATGTCACGGACTCGGAAACGCCGTGGATGGACCCCGATGAACCGGTGGACACCGCACAGGCCGTTTCGCAGTGGGAACATCTGCGGGACAGCCTGCGCGCACTCGGTCATACCGTCGAGGAACTACCGGCTCAGCCCGGACTACCGGATATGGTCTTCGCCGCCAACGGCGCCACCGTGATCGACGGCCGCGTGCTGGGGGCACGCTTCTCGTACCGCAACCGCGCGCCGGAAACGGACGCCCACCGCGCATGGTTCCGTTCGCACGGAATCGCCTTCCACGATCCGCAACACGCGAACGAGGGCGAGGGCGATTACGCGGTTACCGCGTCCCACCTGCTGGCCGGATACGGATTCCGCACCACCCCGGCGGCACATGCCGAGGCGCGGGAATTCTTCGGCCGCCCCGTACTCGGCCTCGAACTCGTCGAGCCCCGTTACTACCATCTCGACACGGCCCTGACGGTCCTGGACCCCGCCACGGACCAGATCATCTACTATCCCGGCGCCTTCTCCCCGGACAGCCGGGCGACACTGCGGCGGCTCTTCCCCGACGCGCTCCACGCGACCGCGGCCGACGCCGCGGCCCTCGGCCTGAATGCCGTCTCCGACGGCCTGCACGTCCTGCTGCCGCACACCGCCCACGGCCTCTTCCCGACGCTGCGGGACCGGGGATTCCAGCCGGTCGGCGTGAATGTGAGCGAACTGACCAAGGGCGGCGGCGGAGTGAAATGCTGCGTACTGGAACTCCGCGGTCTCCCCCTGAAGCCCTGATTGCCGCCGGCCTGATTGTCGCCGATCTGCTCTGCTTGTCGCCGGCCTGATTGTCGCTGACCCGATTCACGGTCCCGGAACGGCATGATGACCGGCATGACCTGGTCTCACGTAGTGGACTTGACCCATGCCTTCGCCCCCGGACAGCCGCACGGTCCGCAATTCGACGACGAACAGCGGTACTGCGGAATGACCATCGAACAAGATGGTTTCGACACGGCCTACCACCGCATCGCGGGCGCGTGGGGAACTCATGTGGACGCCCCGGCGGAAATGGTGGCCGGCGGCCGTACCATCGACGCCATCCCGGCCGGAGACCTCGTATTACCACTCATCGTCTTCGACATTTCCGCGGACGTCGCCGCCGACCCCGACCGCTGCCTCACCCTCTCGGACGTCCTCGCCTGGGAACAACGGCACGGCCGCGTCCCCGCGGGCTGCTTCGCCGCACTGCGCACCGACTGGTCACGCCGCTGGCCCGACGCCACGGCCATGCACAACCATGACGCCCACGGCGTCTCCCACACCCCCGGCTGGACCCTGGAGGCGCTGCACCACCTCCTCGTCGGCCGGTCGGTCACCGCGATCGGCCACGAGACGATCAACACCGACCCCGGTATGTGGACCACGGCCGACCCCCCGGACAGCGGAACCGGGCCGGACAGCGCACGGCGGCTGCACGCCTGCGAGGCGTACGTCCTCGACCACGACCGCTACCAGGTCGAAATACTCACCAACCTGCACACCCTCCCGCCCACCGGAGCACACATCGTGATCGGCGTCGGCAACGCCCGACGAAGCACCGCATTCCCGGCCCGCGTCTTGGCCCTGCTGCCCGGTGACCGGCCGGGCGACGACTGCTGAGGGGGCGAGAGGCGGGCCGCGGTGCCACTCGACACCCGGCGGACGGCTACGTTTTGGTGGTGGATGTTGTGCCGGGACCGGGCCGTGAGGGGTCGACCTGGCGCAGGGCTGTTTTGATGCGGGGTTTGAGCCAGCGGGAGACGGGGCGTTCGACGCATCGGTGCACGAGGTGAGCGGCCAGGAGCATCGCTGTGACCAGGCCGACGAGCAGGGCATGGTGGGGGACGCGGGTGCTGAAGTACCGGATGATTTCCCAGCCGACGTACTCATGGAGCAAGTAGAGCGGGTAGGTCAGTGCCCCTGCCACCGGCAGCCAGCGCCAAGAGCACCAGGAGAGCTTTCCGGTGGCGATCAGGGCCATCAGGGCGAAGCACACGGCCAGGACCAGCAGGGTCGGCCAGTAGGGAACGGTGCGGTCCATGTTGCTCAGCGAGGAGCGCCAGATTTGGTTGACGGAGGGCTGGGCGGCGCAGAAACACACCAGGACGATGCCGGCCAGCAGGATGTTGGGCCGGAAGCGGTACATGAGGTAGAAGGCGATGCCGGCGATGAAGAACCAGCTGTAGTCAGGCATGATCAGCAACCGCAGGATCACGCTCTCGGACCGGGCGCCCAGGGCGCTGGCCACGATCCACACGCAGCACAGGGCCAGCAGCCGACGGTAGGTCAGGCCCCACCAGGCCATGGCCGCGAGCAGCAGGTAGAAGCGCAGTTCGGCGAAGAGCGTCCAGTAGACACCATCGACGTGCGGGACGTGCAGGGGCTCCTGCAGCATGGTCAAGTTGGCCAGGACATCGTGCCATTTGCGCGGCTCAAGCCCGCCGGGGACCAGCGCGACCACGAGCGTGGTGACGATGATCGCGAGCCAGTAGGCGGGGAAGACACGGATGACGCGGGAGACGAAGAAATCACCCAGCGGCCGGCCCCAGCAACTCATGCAGATCACGAATCCGCTGATCAGGAAGAACAGCTGGACGCCGAGCCATCCGTAGGCGGCGAACGGGAAGAGCTTGGGGAAGCTGTTGCTGCCGTCGGCGGACCACGACCGGCTGATGGCTATGTAGTGATAGGCCACCACCATCAAGGCGGCCAGCAGACGCAGCCCGTCCAGGGCCGCGATCCGCTGCGGACGACCGCTCTTGACCTCCACCGGCGAGGTGAGCCGGATGCGCCCTCGGACGCGTACCGCACGCTGCGCGCCGGAATCGACCAGGGCATCTGCCGCACTCTGCGGAATGTTCATGCTGTACTCGCTCCGGAAAGGGCCGGGACCGGGCGCGGGGGCATGGTCGATATGGCCATGGACGTCGTGGTCGAGCAGGTGGTCGGCAGGCCGGCGCAGAAGCCGTGCTCGGGCAGGCTGCGGCGAGGTGCGGAAATCAGGAACATGGGGGAATTCCTCGTACTGCAAGGCTCTGGTGGGACCGGCATGGCCGGCCCCACCGGAAAGACGGCTGCGGGCATGTCTCCGCGTACATGACCGGATGTGCAGCCGGGCGCGTAAGCGGCGGTGTGACTGTGCCCGCTGATGGGTCAGTCAGCGGTGACGCGCTGAGAACGGCGCGGAGGCGGCGCGCTCAGCAGTCGTGCGGACACGCTGGTCGGTCAGGGGGCAGTGGGCCACATGGTGGGCCCGGCAGCGAGGGAGCCCTTACCGTTGCCGGTGTAGAGGTGCAGGCTGCGGTCGGGCCAGCGGGCGGCGATGTCGGCCTTGCCGTCGCCGTTGAAGTCGCCGGGGAGCAGGGCGAGCGCGGCACCCCAGGACTTGTCGTACCAGAGGTCGGGAGCACGGGTGACGCTGCCCAGAACATTACGGGTGTAGAGGCGGAGGCCGCCGTCGGGAGCGATGGCGGTGATGTCCTCCTTGCCGTCGCCGTTGAAGTCGCCGCTGGACAGGAGGCGCATGCCGTCCCACGTCTTGTCGTGCCAGAGGTCACGCTGGGTCCCGCTGAGCGTGCCGTCGGCCTTGGTGGTGTAAGCGTGCAGCGAGCCGTCGCTCCACACGGCGGCCAGGCCGTCGCGTTGGGAGCTGTAGTCGACACGGAAGCGCACGACCTGGCGCATCGTCTTCCAGGACGTGTCGTACCAGGCCTGGGTGCGCGGGTTCAGGTTGCCACCGGCGGTTCCGGTGTAGAGGAACATCTGGCCGTCCTCGTGGCGCGCGATGATGTCGCCCAGGCCATCACCGTTGAAGTCACCGCCGATGATCTGCTTGTAGCCGCCCCAGGTGCCGTCGTGGGTCCACAGCTCGCGGCCGTACTGCAGAGTGCCGTCCGGCTTGGCATAGAAGGCGTGCAGGTTGCCGTCGTTCATGACAGCGGCGACGTCGGTACGGCCGTCACCGTTGAAGTCGGCGGAGGTGAGCACGTCACTGACGTTCTGGAACTTCGTCGACAGCCGCACCGTCTGGATCCAGCCGGCGATGTCGTCCGCGCGGGACGCGATGGCATCCGTGCGGATCTGGTCATCGTGACCGATGCAGCCGCCCTGCCACGACCGGCTGCTGATGCCGACCAGTTCGTAGCGGCCACTGATGTCACGCCATACGGGAGCTCCGGTGTCGCCTTCGCAGACGGCGGCGCCGTTGTCCTTGCCCTTGATGCCGACCGTGGTCTCCTTCGCCGCGCCTACGGAGAAGCGTCCGTAGTGCAGGCGGTCGGGGACCCATTCGTCCTTGGTGCGGCCGTAGCCGCTGACGAAGACGTCCTCGCCCGGCAGCGGGGCCTTGTTGGTGATCTCGGCAGGGCCGATGCCGGTGACGGGCTTGGCGAGCTTGGCCATGACCAGGTCACGGTCACCGCGCGGCACGAGCCGTTCCACGTCCCGGACGAAGCCGTCCGTGCGGGTCAGGTCCGTACGGCCCACCGTGGCGGTGGTCTTCATCTTCGGGGCGCCGGCCGGCACGTCCAGGCTCTGGGCCGGGTTCTCGGCGAAGCAGCTGGCGGCGGTGACCAGCCACTGCTCATCGACCAGCGCGGCGGAGCAGCTACGGGAGCCGCCGATGTCCAGCTTGGCCGTGAAGGGGTAGGAGCCGTCCTTGGTGACGGTGCCGACTACGGCGCCCGCCGGGGCAGCGGTCAACAGGCTGCCCGCAGCGGTGAGAGTGAGGAGCCCCGCGACGAGAGCTGCGCGCGGATGTCTGGCAGACATGTGCATGTTCCTGTCTAAGTTCAAGTGCGGGCCACGGCAGTGCCCGTAGCCGGAGGTCGGGCGTGACAAGGGGCGGTCAGCCGGTGACGCGGAGCTCGACCAGGACCGGGTAACCGTCGGGCTTGCCGTCAGTCGAGTCGAAGCCCTTCATGTCGTTCTTGCCCACGTTCACCGACTCGGTCTTCTTGTCGGCGGTGAGGCTGGCCTGGACTGCGACGTCGCCCGTCATGACGTTGTAGACCCGGGGGACCTCCAGTGCGAGGTAACCGGTCTTTCCCGTCCCGGTGACCTTGAAGCAGTAGCGGCCCGGCACCGTCTGTCCCGGGTGCCTGAGAGAGGTGGAGACCTGGATGTCCTTGCCCGCGGGGTCGAGGCAGTCGGCGAGGACGATGTGGCCGTCGCCCTTGCGGAGGGTGATGCCCTGTTCCTTCAGAATTTTCGCAGCGTTCGGGTAGTCGAACGTCTCGACGGCGTACGGGGGAAGGTCGTCGTCACCCGTCGCGGGCGCGGCCACCGCGTACCCGCCCGTCAAGGCCGTCAGGCCCGTGGCGAGTACGGCCGCTGTGACAGCACCGGCGGAAAGCAGCTTTCCACGCACGCGAGGTATCACCAGAGGATTCCTTCCAGCAATCATGTCCCGGCAGATAGCCGAGCGTAATAGCGAGATAAGGGAGATCGCCGGAGAGTACCACCCCATTTCGCGCCCGATCGCCGACTTGCCGAAGTATTCTCCGGGGCCCGCCGGGGCGCCGAGTCGGGACGGCACCCATGGTTGAGTCGCGTGACGATTTCGTGATCCGCCGCAGTACAACCTTGCGCACAGCGAGATACTTCCGTGACCTTCTCGACGCAACCCCGTACGGCGTCCAGCCCTCTTCTCTCGTCGTCTCGACGCCGGACGTGGCTATGATCACCGTGCCGAAACGCACCCTAAATTCAAGGATCAACAAATGAAGAAAAGCCTGCGCCGCCCGGCGCGGACAAAAAAGAGATATAGATTCGGAATACGATTGCTGAGCTTGAACCTGCTGCCCTCAGCGCTTCTCGCGGGCCTGCTCGGAACAACTCCTGCCATTGCCGCCGAGGCACCCAATGCTTCCCGGGCCCGCGTGGTGGAGTTATGGTCGGCCGGTGGCCCGAACGTCAAGGCTGCGGCTGAAGCGGCGCTGCTCGGCTCCGACGAAGACGTCCGCGCATTCCTCGACACCGGGTTTTCCTTCGCCGAACTGACTGATCTTAACATCACTGCTACTCAGATGTTCCAGTCGGGCGGCGTGATGGTCCGTGCGGCAGCCCTCACCGCGCTGCAGTCCGGATCCAAGGAAGAGGTCGTCAAGTTCCTCAAGGACGGCTGGAAGGACCCGGCCGAGTCCGATCTCCGCATGCGCGCCACGAAGATCACCACGACAGGTGGTCCGACGGTCAAAGAGGCCGGACTTGCAGCGCTGCGCGGCTCGACCGACGACGTCCGCAAGTTCCTGGAGCAGGAGCAGTACCCGGCCAGGGACACGGACGACCGGATGCGCGTCACGCAGATCATGAATGCCGGCGGACCGGCGACCAAGGAAGCCGCCAAGACCGCGCTGCGGGGCTCGATGAACGATGTCCGCGAATTCCTCGCCGTGGGACAGACCATCGCGCGCAACCGCGACCACGAACGGGCGACCGTGTCGCAGCTGGCCCAGCAGGCCAAGGAAGCCGGCAAGGTCGCCGAGCAGCAGACCGCCGCGGCCAAGGAGGCCGGCGACCGGGCGGAGGAGGCCTCCAAGCTGGCCAAAAAGGCAGCTGACGAGGCACGTGAGGAGACCAAGGCGGCCGGCCAGGACGCCAAACTGGCTGCGGGCTGGGCGGGGCGAGCGGCGGACGCGGCGCAGCAGGCCGCATCCGCGGCTCAGGAGGCCATCAGCGCGGCTCAGGCCGCCAATTACGCCGCCCGCATGGCGGCGGACGCCGCCGCGAAGGCCGCATCCGCCGCATCCGCCGCCGCGGCGGCGGCAGCACGGGCCCGTGACGCCGCCGGCAACGCAGCGATCAACGCCGGCACGGCCTCGGTCGCACGCCGGGCAGCCGAGGACGCCGACACCGCGGCAGCCGCGGCGGAGACGTCCCAGGAAGCGGCCCGGCAGGTGGAAGTGGCCGCAAAGGCGGCCGGCGCGGCCGCGGACGCGGCCTACCGGGCCAGCGAGAACGCCGACGCCGCCGCCGGTGCGGCAGACGAGGCCGGCAGTTACGCCGGTACGGCGAATGCCCAGGCCGCCAGGGCGAAGCAGTGGGCCGCGACCGCACGCGGCCATGCCCAGAGGTCGCGCCGTGCCGCCCTCGCGGCCCGGGACCTCGCTTACGAAGCCGCCAACGCGGCCGGGCAGGCACGTCAGCTGGCCGGCTCGGCGGCGCGGCACGCCAGGAACGCCGCGGCCGCCGCCAGGAAGGCGGCGGAACACGCCGGCGAAGCCGCCACGGCCGCCAAGGAAGCCGACGCGCACTCCGCGGCGGCCAAGGAAGCCGCGGACACCGCGACCGCGGCCGTCGCCAAGGCCAAGGACGTGCACGACATCGCGGCCAAGCTCGAAGCCGAGGAGCTGAAGGCCCGGACGGACACCGCGATTCAGAAGGCCAGGGTCGAGAAGCAGGACGAGGCGCTGGCGAAGAAGGAACAGGCCAAGCAGTCCGAGACCGCACGCGGCGTCGAGGAAGAAGTCAAGCGCCTGCTCTCCGAGGCCGAGAACCCCGGGGACAAGGGCGCGGAACTCGCGGCCAAGGGCCGTAAGATCGCCGTCCTCACGATGAAAACCGGTAGCCCGTGGAGCCGGTCCGCCGCCATGGCAGCGCTGACGGGCTCGGACGAAGCCGTCGCCGAATATCTGCGCACCGGCTGGCAGCAGGCTGCCGAACGGGACGAACGCGTACGCGTGCAGAATCTCGCGGTCAACAGCAACTACGAAGATGTCCGGAAGGCCGCGGACGAAGCGCTCAAGGGAGACGCGAAGCAGATCAGCGAATTCCTGCGCACCGGCGCGGACGAGGCAGCCCGCACCGGTTACAGCATCCGCGTCACCCAGCTCGCGACCAGCGGCGGGCCGCAGCTCAAGGCCGCGGCTCAGGCAGCGCTGAAGGACGGCTCGATCGCCAAGATCCGCGCATTTCTGAGCGAAGGGCAGTACGCCGCCCAGGAGGACGACGAACGCATCACCGCCACGAAGCTGGCGGGCAGTGGCGGCGCCGAGACAAAGGCTGCTGCCAGGGTCGCCTTGGAGGGCACCTCGGAAGCCCTGCACGCATTCATCCAGAACAAGCAGTACTCCATGGCCCGCAGCGACCAGCTCACCGCCGCCCACAACGCCGTGATCCAGCAGTTCCTCGCCGAAGCCGCCGTCGCTGCCGCCAACGCACAGAAGAACGCGGCCGAGGCCGCCGTCATCGCGGCGAATGCCAATAGGCGGGCGACCGAAGCCCAGGAGGCGGCGGACAACGCCGACGCCTCGCAGAAGCTGGCTCAGAAGTACGCCGCGGATGCCGATAGATCCGCCACGGAGGCCGAAGAATCGGCAAAGGCCGCAGCCAAGTCGGCGAGCGTGGCCGACGCCGCGGCCGCCCAGGCCGAACGTGACGCCGCCAAGGCCGAGTACGAAGCGTCCCGGGCTTCCACGTTCGCGATGCGGGCCAATGCCGACGCCGACTCCGCCTACGCCTCGGCGCGCCAGGCTCGCGCCTCGGCCATAGCCGCGGGTCAGGACGCCACCGCCGCCGAGAAGGCCTACACCAGGACCATCACAACCCTCGATGCCAAAATCCGGGAGGAAGAGGCGCGCCGCCGGCAAGAAGAAGAACAGTGCCGGGTGGCTGAAAAACGGTTGTCGGAACAGGAGGTCTCAGCTCTCCAGCTCTGGCGTCAGCTTTTTTCCGCCAGCTCACTCCATGACAAGAACGGGAAGCCGACCGCCTTGAACCTGGGGCTTCAGTGGCTTCTCGGCATCGGCCGGGAGACAGAGTATTTCCAGGCCGGGGACGAGTTCACCGAGCAGCTCCGCAATGACCACTCGATGGACTATGTCCGCGTCGCGATCGGCGCTCAAGTGCAGAGCGGGAAGTATGAAGGGAAGAACGGCGGGTACAGTCTCATGGGCCAGAAGGGGGAGGGGTGGATGCGCCTGGGAAGCGACTTCTCGGACGTTCTGACGCTCGGCCTCAGTGGCAACGTGAAGGTCGCACTGACCGACGGAAAGTTCGGCACTTCCTCCGCGACCTTCGTCGGCTCGTACAATTACGACTACAAGGTCATCTCGCGAGACGCGAAGAGCGGGAAGACCAGGATTTCGATCACACTCAAAAACTCCACCGACATCACCTCTTTCCTGCACCCGCCGATGATGAGAGAAAAGATCGAGGATTACATTCTCGATCCGCTCACCAGGGGCGCGGACTACTTCAATCTCCCAGGAAAGACACTGAAGCAGGAAGTGCACTGGGAAGAGGATATGATCATCAAATGAAGAAAATAACTCAGCTGGCGATTGCGGCCTCGGTGCTGGCGCTGGTCGTCGGCGGGGTCCTGATGTTCTTCCTCATCCGTGACTCGGAGCCGTTCAAGGCGGAGCGCGGTGACTTCGTCGGGTCCTGGGCCGGTCCCGGCGGAGCACGGCTGACCGTGCGCGAGGACGGGTCGGTGACCGGAGAAAAGGTGCCTTCAAGTTTCGACGGGTCTGCCAGTGCTGTGACCGGCACCGCCAGCGGCAGTGGCACATGGTCCATGGGCAAGAGGCACACCTCTCTCGCGAACCAAATGATCAAAGTTACGCTCCGCACAGGCCCCGCGGAGAAGACCACTCTCGAAGTGGGCGCCTACGGCCAAGGAGCCAAGAAAGGCCTGTACCTCTCGGTGTCCGCGGACACCGAGGAGAAGTTCGTCCTCAAGAAGGCTCCCTAGCGCATCCTTCCGCTGAGGAGCGGCACCTCCGGATCGCCGACCGCGCCACGACGGCACACGCGGTGACACATCCAGCCGGTCCCGACCGCTCATGCCGAACGGTCGGGACCGGCGTCGTGTCCGCACCGCCCCGACAACCGGGCCCGCCACAGCCCGCATCCCGCAAAGTGATCGGCGTCAAGAGCGCTCCGGGGGGCCAGGGGCTGCATGGGCCGGTCCGGGATCCTGGAGCGGTGACGGCAACGGCGGCGGGCATGTGAAGGCCGGGAGGCTCCACCGACCCGGCTCACGCCGACCGGGCAGGCCGGTCCGGGACGCTCGCGCGAGCCACAAACCCGGCAGTGGTCCGGGGGAACATCCTGGCCCACCGCACGAGTCCCCGCCACGCACACCACGAGATCTCGCGCAGGGCGTTTCCGGTGGCGATCCGAGGCCAACGGCGACAGCACCGCCCCGGGGTTCGAGAGATCCAGGGAGTCGTGCCTGCGGTGCTGCCTTGAGCAGCGACCCGGCGAGCGGGACTCCGGCCGCGGACTCGGGCTGCGGGGCCCGCAGGCGAATCGCAGCCACGACAGTCCACGATCTTCGCGTTCCCGCAGGTCAGATCGATTTTTCTGGTGGGGCGGGTGGGACTCGAACCCACGGCCGACGGATTATGAGTCCGCTGCTCTAACCGGCTGAGCTACCGCCCCGAAACGGCGCGCCGCGCACATTTGTGCGCGCCGTCTGCCGCAGCATAGCCGCTCATACGATCTGCTGCGCGGGTGGGTCCTCGTTGGGCCGCCATGCTCGTCCAAGAAGACTTGGATCACCGGGCGTTCGGTTCCGTCCGCACAGGAAAAAGGCCCCCGAGGGGGCCTCTTCCGTCCTGCTCCCCCGACTGGACTCGAACCAGTAACCCTCCGGTTAACAGCCGAATGCTCTGCCAATTGAGCTACAGGGGACCGAGCTCCCCCGACTGGACTCGAACCAGTAACCTGCCGGTTAACAGCCGGCTGCTCTGCCAATTGAGCTACAGGGGATTGCTCTGTGTGCCTCGAATGCACTCCGATCCGGGGCTCCGGACGGCGTGCGCTCGCTGCTGCACATACATTAGCGCAAGCAGGGGGGTGCTCCGCCAATCGGTATGGCCACGGGTGGTCCCGGATGATCTTCCGGTCCGCGGGTAGGCGGGCAGCACAGCCCGGCGGACCGGCGGGGAGAGGCGCCGTACGGCCCGGCGGAGCCGCCGGGAGGCGCGCAGTACAGAGCAGTGCAGTACAGAGCAGTACAGACCGGCGGACCGACCGCACAGCGCGCGCGAGCGAGACCGACGAGAGGGAAGGTGGAGCGACGATGCGCTACCGGCTCACGTTCATGACGGGACTGGCCATCGGGTACGTGCTCGGCACCAAAGCCGGCCGGGAGCGCTACGAGCAGCTCCGCAAGAGCGCCCGGCGGATCACGCAGAACCCGGCCGTCCGGAACACCGCCGAGTCCGCCGCCCTCGGCGGCCGCGAGGTGGCCACGAAGGCGTTCGACAAGGTGTCCGAGAAGGTCGGGGACCGGATGCCGGGGCCGGTGGCCGCGCGCATCCGGTCGCTGCGCGAGCAGCGCGGCGGCGATGCGGACGACTGGGGTACGAGCAACACCTGACCAGGGGCGCGGGCAGTACGTGAGCACCGGGGGCGGGCGGCCGTCGGGTTCCCGCCCCCGGGAAGCGGCCGTCCGCGCCCGCCGCCCGTCCCGCGGAGCCCGCCTCCCCCGCCCACGGCCGTGTGAACCTGACAGCCGTCCCGTCCCGCACATGGGGCATCATCTGGGGGCATGGGGATAGTCGCCGGGCTGGACAGTTCGTCCGAGAGCACACGGATCGTGGTCTGCGACGCGGACACGGGTGCCGTGATCAGGCAGGGGTACGCGCCGCACCCCGCCGAAAAGGGAAACGAGATCGATCCGCAGGCGTGGCTGATGTCACTCGGCGAGGCCGCGGGCAACGGGCTCCTGGAGGGCGTACAGGCGATCGGGGTGTCCGCGCAGCAGCACGGGCTGCTGCCGCTGGACGCCGACGGTGCCCTCGTACGGGCCGCGCTGGTCGGCAACGACAAGCGGGCGCAGAGCGCGGCGGCCGATCTGACCGACGCGCTCGGCGGACGGGTCGCCTGGACCCAGGCCGTCGGGGCCGTCCCGCACGCCGCCCAGCCGCTGACCAAGCTGCGCTGGCTGGCCCGTAACGAGCCGGCGAACGCGGCGCGCGTCGCGGAGGTCCTGCAGCCGCACGACTGGCTGGTGTGGCAGCTGCTGGGGCGGCCGGCGCGCCGTACGACCGACCGGGGCGGCGCCTCAGGGACCGGCTACTGGTCGGCGGCCACCGGCGCGTACCGGCCCGATCTGGTGGAGCTGGCGCTCGGGCACCAGGTGCGGCTGCCGGAGGTGCTGGGCCCGTCCGGCACCGCCGGGTTCACGCCGGAGGGGCTGCTGATCTCCGCCGGTACGGGCGAGACGATGGCCGCCGCCTTCGGGCTGGGGGTCGGCGCGGGCGACGCGGTGGTGTCGCTGGGCGCCTCCGGCTCGGTCTTCGGCATCCACCACGAGGCACTGGCGGACTCCAACGGCACGATCACCTCGTTCGCCGACGCGACGGGCATGCACCTGCCGGTGGTGCACACGAGCAACGCCGTACGGGTGCTGCGCGGCACGGCCGAGATGCTGGGCACCGATCTGACGGGGCTGTCCGAGCTGGCCCTGAAGTCGACGCCCGGCTCGTACGGACTGGTACTGCTGCCGTATCTGGAGGGCGAGCGGACACCGCACCTGCCGCACACGGCCGGATCGCTGCACGGTCTGCGCCGCGAGAGCATGAAGCCGGAGCACCTGGCGCGGGCGGCCTTCGAGGGCATGCTGTGCGGCCTCGCGGACGCGCTGGACGTGCTGCGCGGGCGCGGTGTCGAGGTGCGCCGGGTGTTCCTGCTGGGCGCGGCGGCCGAGCTGGGCGCCGTGCAGGCGGCGGCGCCGGGGCTGTTCGGGGCGCAGGTCGTGGTGCCGCAGCCGGCGGACTACGCGGCGCTGGGCGCGGCCCGGCAGGCGGCGTGGGCGCTGGGCGCGGCGCACGGCACCCTGCCGCCGCACGAGCCGCCGCGCTGGCCCGCGGCGGCCAGCCAGGTCTTCGAGCCCGGCGAGGACCTGCCGGTCGGGCAGGCGGTGCGCCAGCAGTACATCGCGGTGCGGGAGGAGAGCTACGCCGGGGCGTTCTTGTCGAGTCAATGACAAAATGACAAGGGGTGCCGGCCTTCCCGCACCGGCCGACTAGTCCAGATATCCGCGGAGTTGGTCCGCGAAGGCGTGGTCCCGCAGCTTGTTCAGCGTCTTGGACTCGATCTGGCGGATCCGCTCGCGGGTGACGCCGAAGATCCGGCCGATCTCCTCCAGCGTGCGCGGGCGGCCGTCGACCAGGCCGTACCGCAGCTGGACGACCTTGCGTTCGCGCTCGCCGAGGGTGGAGAGCACCGCTTCGAGGTGTTCGCGCAGCAGGAGGAAGGCGGCCGATTCGACGGGGGACGCGGCGTCGCCGTCCTCGATGAGGTCGCCGAGCGCGACATCGTCCTCCTCGCCCACGGGGGCGTGCAGGGAGACCGGCTCCTGGGCGAGCCGCAGCACCTCGCTGACGCGTTCCGCGGGCAGGTCGAGCTGGGTGGCCACCTCCTCGGGAGCGGGCTCGTAGCCGCGCTCCTGGAGCATCCGGCGCTGTACCCGCACCACGCGGTTGATCAGCTCCACCACGTGCACCGGGACGCGGATCGTACGGGCCTGGTCGGCCAGTGCGCGGGACATGGCCTGGCGGATCCACCACGTGGCGTACGTGGAGAACTTGTAGCCGCGGGCGTAGTCGAACTTCTCCACGGCGCGGATCAGCCCGAGGTTGCCCTCCTGGACGAGGTCGAGCATGGTCAGGCCGCGGCCGACGTAGCGTTTGGCGACGGAGACGACCAGGCGCAGGTTGGCCTCGATGAGGCGGCGCTTGGCCATCCGGCCGAGGACGACCAGCTTGTCCAGGTCGAGGGCCAGCTGGGAGTCCAGGTCGGGGGCGAGCCGCAGCTTCTCCTCGGCGAACAGGCCGGCCTCGACGCGGCGGGCCAGCTCGACCTCCTCCACGGCGGTCAGCAGCGGTATCCGGCCGATCTCCCGCAGGTACTGGCGGAACAGGTCGGAGGAGGGGCCGCCCGCCTCGGGACGCGGCGGCGGCTCCGGGGCGATCTCCTCCACGAGGATTTCGGGCGCGGGCGGCTCGGCCTGCTGCGGCACGGTGGCCGTCTGCGCGGCCGGCGCGTCGGCGAGGGTCCGGGTCTGCACGGGGGCGACCTCCAGTGTGAACGCTGCTGAGGCGGCGGAAAGGCCGGGAGCGTCTGCGGCCGAGCCGCTGTCCGTCCCGTACATCAAGAGCGGTTCCGCGGGGGTTTCCGGTTCGGTACACCCGGACCCGCCGCGCTCCGAGGACTCAGGCACCGCTCCTCAGTGTGGAGTACGACACACGCCCGCCACGAGGGGCGTGCGGGCACTTTTTGGGTCCGCACGGTGACCGCGCGGCTACGGCGGGGTAAGGACGGCCGCGGCGGGCGGAGCGGAGCCGACGGGCCGGCACGGCCGCGGTTGCGGCGGGCCCGTACGGCAACCGGCCGCGACGCGGCGCACGGCGCTCCTACAGCGCCGCGTATCCCCGCTCGCGCAGCGACTGCCCGTACTGCTGGAGGACCCACAGCTCGTTCTGGACGGCGGCCAGGTGCTGGGGGTCGGCGTTCGCGCCGAGGCGCTGGAGGGCACCGCGGATCTCCGTGACGCGGCTGTTGACGGCGGCCAGCCGGACGGCGACCAACTGGACGCCCGCGTACGCCTCGTCGGGGTCGCGGCGGGTGTGCAGGGGCTCCACGGCCAGCTCGGTGACCATGGCGCGGACCGTGTCGTCGGGGGCGGCCTCGCGGACCCGGGCGAGGTAGGTGTTGTCGCCCGCGGCCGACAGCGCGCCGCCGGCGTCCTCGATGCACCGGCGGACGGTGGCGTACGGGGGCGCGGTGAATTCGTCGGCGCCGTACGCGTCGAAGGCGGGCGAGACCAGGTCGGGGCGCTGGAGGGCGAGCTTGAGCAGTTCGCGCTCGACGCGGTGGGCGGGGCTGCGGAGGTTCAGCGCGGGGCCGCGCGGGCCGGGCGGCGGCTGGGTGGTTTCCGGAGCCTGCTGGGCGGCGCGGCGGCCCGTACGGGACGGGTCCTGGCCGTCCCGGCCGCGCTCCCGCGCCCAGCGGGCGAGCTGGCCGACCCGGCGGACCACGAACTGGGTGTCGAGGATGCCGAGCATGCCGGCCAGCTGCACGGCGGACTCGTGCTGGATGGAGCTGTTCTTGATGTTGGCGACGATGGGCGCCGCCTCGTCGAGGGCGGCGGCGCGGCCCACGGTGGTGTCCAGGTTGTGCCGGGCGACGACCTGCCGCAGCGCGAACTCGAACAGCGGCGTACGGGACTCCACCAGGTCCGCGACGGCCGCGTCGCCCTTGGCCAGGCGCAGGTCGCACGGGTCCATGCCGCCGGGGGTGATGGCGATGGAGGTCTGGGCGGCGAACTTCTGGTCGTCCTCGAAGGCGCGCAGCGCGGCCTTCTGGCCGGCCGCGTCGCCGTCGAAGGTGAAGACGACCTCGGAGCCGGAGTTGTCCATCAGCAGCCGGCGCAGGATCTTGATGTGGCCCTCGCCGAAGCTGGTGCCGCAGGTGGCGATGGCGGTGGTGATGCCGGCGAGGTGGCAGGCCATGACGTCGGTGTAGCCCTCGACGACGACCGCCCGGTTGGTCTTGGCGATCTCCTTCTTGGCGAGGTCGATGCCGTACAAAACCTGGGACTTGCGGTAGAGGGGGGTCTCGGGGGTGTTCAGGTACTTGGGGCCGTTGTCGTCGTCGCGCAGCTTGCGGGCGCCGAAGCCGACGACCTCGCCGGCGATGTCGCGGATCGGCCACATCAGGCGGCCGCGGAAGCGGTCGATGGGGCCGCGGCGGCCGTCCTGGGAGAGGCCGGAGAGGATCAGTTCCTTGTCGCTGAAGCCGCGGCCGCGCAGGAAGCGGGTGAGGTGGTCCCAGCCGGCCGGGCTGTAGCCGACACCGAAGTGCTGGGCGGCGGCCTGGTCGAAGCCGCGGTCGGCGAGGAACCTGCGGCCGATCTCGGCCTCGGGGCTGTCGAGCTGTTCCGCGTAGAACTGGGCGGCGGCCTTGTGGGCCTCGACCAGGCGGGTGCGCTCGCCCTGCTGGCGGCCGGGGGCGTAGCCGCCCTCCTCGTAGCGCAGGGTGATGCCGGCCTGGGAGGCGAGGCGTTCGATGGTCTCGGCGAAGGAGAGGTGGTCGAGCTTCATGATGAAGTCGACGACGTCGCCGCCCTCCTGGCAGCCGAAGCAGTGGTAGAGCCCCTTGGCCGGGCTGACGTGGAAGGACGGGGACTTCTCGTCGTGGAAGGGGCACAGGCCCTTGAGGTTGCCGCCACCCGCGTTGCGCAACTGGAGGTACTCGGACACGACGGCGTCGATCGGGACCGCGTCCCGCACCGCCTTCACGTCGTCATCGTTGATCCTGCCTGCCACGCCTGAATTCTACGGGTGGGGTACGACAGTCCCGCCCGGACCCGTGCGGCGGGCGGGGCCGGGCGGTGCCGCCGGGCCAACCCCGGCCCGTCGGCTCCGCTCACCCCATCAGCTCCAGGAACCGGTCCAGCCCGATGTTCCCGCCGGAGATCACCACCCCGATACGGCGCGGCAGCGGCTCGACGGCCCCGGCCAGCAGGGCGGCCAGCGCACTGGCCCCGCTCGGCTCGGTGACGATCTTCAGCCGTTCGAAGGCCAGCCGCATCGCGGCGCGGATCTCGTCATCGCTGACCAGCACCACCGAGTCCAGCAGCCGCCGGTTGATCGCGAAGGTCAGCTCGCCGGGCTCGGGCAGCGCCTGCCCGTCGGCGATGGTGCGCGGTACGGGGATGCGGACCCGCTCGCCGGCCGCCAGCGAGCGCCGGGTGTCGTCCCCGGCCTCCGGCTCGACGCCGATCATGCGGATGCCGGGCGACAGCGCGGTGGCGGCGAGCGCCGAGCCCGCCATCAGCCCGCCCCCGCCGACCGGTGTGAGCAGGGCGTCCAGCGGGCCGGTGTCCTCGATCAGCTCCAGCGCCGCGGTGCCCTGCCCGGCGATGACGTGCGGATGGTCGTACGGCGGGATCAGGGCCAGGCCGCGGTCGGCGGCGAGCTGGGTGCCGAGCGCGGCCCGGTCGCCGGTGTAGCGGTCGTACGTGACGATCTCCGCGCCGTACCCCTCGGTCGCGTCCCGCTTGGAGCGCGGCGAGTCCTCGGGCATGAGGATGACGGCGCTGCTGCCCAGCTCCCGGGCGGCCAGCGCGACCGCCTGGGCGTGGTTGCCGGAGGAGAACGCCGCGACGCCCCGCGCCAGCTGCTCCGGCGCCAGCCGGGAGACGGCGTTATAGGCGCCGCGGAACTTGAACGCGCCGACGCGCTGGAAGTTCTCGCACTTGAGGTGCACCTCGGCGCCGACCAGGCGGTCGAGGGTGCGGGAACGCAGCACGGGGGTGCGGTGGACGACGCCCTTGAGGCGGGCGGCGGCTTCCTGGACGTCGTCCGGTGTGACGGTGGCTGCGGGCATGGCTGTTCTCTCCCTGGGCGTCGGCTGCGGTACGGGTACCCCGTCCGGCGGGCGGGCACGGCCACCCCGCCCGCCGGACGGGCGTACCGGGCGCCCGGGTCTCAGAGCAGCGACTCCAGCGCCACCTCCGGATCGGCCAGCGTGTCCGGGTCGAGGACCTGTCCCGAGCGGATGAGCTTCTGGATCGGGTCGGTGACGTCCCACACGTTGACGTTCATGCCCGCCAGCAGCCGCCCCTCGGACAGCCAGAAGGCGATGAACTCGCGCTTGCCGACGTCGCCGCGGCACACGACCTGGTCGTACGAGCCCGGGGGCGCGTAGCCGGAGTACTCCAGCCCGACGTCGTACTGGTCGGAGAAGAAGTACGGGATGCGGTCGTAGGCGACCTCCTGGCCGAGCATGGCGCGGGCGGCGGCGGGCCCGCCGTTCAGGGCGTTGGCCCAGTGCTCGACGCGCAGGACGGCCGGCTCGCCGTCCTCCGAGGGCAGCAGGGAGTACGGGAAGGCGGCCACGTCACCGGCCGCGAAGATGTTCGGGTCGGAGGTGCGCAGCGCGGCGTCCACCGCGACGCCGCCGCCGTGCGCCGGGTCGACCAGGGTCAGCCCGGCCTGTTCGGCGAGGGCGGTGCGCGGGGCCGCGCCGATCGCGGCGAGCACGTCGTGGGCCGGGTGCTCCTCGCCGTCGTCGGTGCGCGCGGCGAGCACCACGCCGTCCTGTCCGGCGATCTCGGTGAGGCGGGCGCCGAAGTGGAAGCGGACGCCGTGCTCACGGTGCAGGTCGGTGAAGAGGCTGCCCAGTTCGGGGCCGACGACGCTGTGCAGCGGGGTCGGCTCGGGCTCGACGACGGTCACCTCGGCGCCGTACGAGCGCGCGGCGGCGGCGACCTCCAGGCCGATCCAGCCGGCGCCGGCGATCACGAGGTGGCCGTTGTCCCGGCCGAGGGAGTGCAGGACGCCGCGCAGCCGCTCGGCGTGCGCGATGCGGCGCAGGTGGTGGACGCCGACCAGGTTCGTGCCGGGGATCTCCAGGCGGCGCGGCTCGGCACCGGTGGCCAGCAGCAGCTTGTCGTACGCGATCAGGGTGCCGTCGCCGAGCCGTACGGTGCGGGCCGCCCGGTCGAGGTGGACGGCGGGCTGGCCGAGGTGCAGTTCGATGTCCGCGCCGGCGTACCAGGCGGGCTCGTGGACGAAGACGCTGTCGCGTTCCTCCTTGCCGAGCAGGTACCCCTTGGAGAGCGGGGGGCGCTCGTACGGGTGGTCGCGCTCGTCACAGATCAGTATCACCCTGCCGGTGAAGCCTTCCGCACGAAGGGTCTCGGCGGCCTTTGCCCCGGCCAGGCCACCCCCGACGATGACGAACGTCTGGTGTGCGTCGACCACTTGCTTCCTCCTCGCTGCGGCGCGGTGCGTCCGCGTCCGTGAACGCCCCCCGATCGGTGTCCCCGTTCTACCCCCGCAGTGCCCGGGCGGCGTGCTGCCGCCCGCGTGTCCCCCGCCCGGTCGTACGACGCCGGGCGGTGCACCTCCCAGGCCGTCCGGGCACTGGGGGACATACCGCGTTCCACGGCCGGTCACCCCGTTGTGCCCCTGTTTTGTTTCCCTGGTTCGAAACACTCAAGCCAGAGCGTCCCGCACCGGGCGTGCCGCGGGAAGGGGTCCGGTTACCCGGGAGTCGCACGGGCCTCCCCCATGGTGCCCCTGCGGCGCCGGTGCGGCCGGTCAGCGGGTGCCCGGCGGCCGGGTGAGCCGGGCGTGCAGGGAGCGTGCCGTGGCGTCGGTCAGGGCGGCGATCTGGTCGATCAGGGCCCGCATCCGCGCGGTGTCGTCCCCGGCCGCTTCGGCCTGGTCGTACAGGGCGCGGAACTGCGGGTCGAGGCCGTCCGGGGCGCGGGCGATGAGCGCCTCGGCGAGTTCGGCGATGACCACGCGCTGGTCGGCGCGGAGCGCCTCCTGGTCGGGGCGGCGCATGACGTACCGTTCCGCCACGGCCTTCAACACGGCGCATTCCAGCCGGGTTCCGGCCGGTACGACGAGCCGCGCGCGGTGCCGGGTGAGCCGGCCGCCCCCGTACGCGGCCCGGGTGGCGGTCTCCGCCGCGAGGCAGAAGCGGCCGATGAGCTGGCTGGTGGCGTCCTTCAGACGGGCCTGGGCGACGGCCGTGCCGTCGTAGCCGTGCGGCCACCACTCCTGGTCGAGCAGCCGGTCGAGGGCGGCGCCCAGTTCCGCGGGGTCCGCGCCGGGCGCGTAACGTTCCACGGCGATCGCGAACACTTCGGCACGTTCGGGCTCGGCGAGCAGGCAGTTGGGGTCCAGGTATCCGGCGTGCAGCCCGTCCTCGACGTCGTGCACCGAGTACGCCACGTCGTCGGCCCAGTCCATGACCTGCGCCTCGAAGCTGCGCGCCGCCTCGGGAGCACCCTGCCGGAACCAGGTGAAGACCGGCAGGTCGTCCTCGTAGACCCCGAACTTGGGCGAACCGGGGTCGGTCGGGTGGCCGCCGCGCGGCCAGGGGTACTTGGTCGCGGCGTCCAGGGCGGCCCGGGTGAGGTTGAGGCCGACGCTGACGGCCGTACCGTCCGCGTCGGGGACGAACCGTTTTGGTTCCAGGCGGGCGAGCAGGCGCAGCGACTGCGCGTTGCCCTCGAAGCCGCCGCAGGGCGCGGCGACCTCGTTCAGCGCCTGCTCGCCGTTGTGCCCGAACGGCGGGTGGCCCAGGTCGTGGGCGAGGCACGCGGTCTCGACCAGGTCGGGGTCGCAGCCGAGGGCCGCGCCGAGTTCCCGGCCGACCTGGGCGCACTCCAGGGAGTGGGTGAGGCGGGTGCGGGGGCTGGCGTCCCACAGGTGTTCGGTGGTGCCGGGCGTGACCACCTGGGTCTTGCCCGCGAGCCGGCGCAGCGCGGCGGAGTGCAGCACCCGGGCACGGTCCCGCTGGAAGGCGGTGCGTCCCGGGCGTTTGTCGGGCTCGGGGACCCAGCGTTCGGTGTCGGCCGGTCCGTAGCCCGTGCCGTTGTGACCCGCTTCGCGGCCGGCCGTCGTTCGTGTGCCCGTCATACGGTGACGGTAGCCGCCCTGGTGGGGTCGTGGTCGTATGCGCTGCGCGCAGCGAGCGCCTGGTCGTAACGGTGCAGCACCAGCCGGGCCAGCGCGGGGTGGTCGCCGAGCGGCGCGGCGGCGGGCCCGGGGGCCGCGGCGGCGCACTGGGCGGCGAAGCGGCCGGGCGCGGTGAAACAGGAGGCGAGCGCGGGCCGGTGGTGGCCGCGGGCGGCGAGGGCGCGCAGCGCGGCGGAC
>NZ_JOCQ01000029.1 GCF_000720725.1 Streptomyces rimosus subsp. rimosus | reverse complement strand
GCCGGCGGCCTGTGTGCTCCTCCTGGCGCTCGGCGGCGTCCTGCTCGCCCCCGGCGGCCCGGGCGGGGGCCCCCCCTCCGTGGCGCCGGCCGTCCACGTCGCGAACACCAGCGCCCCCACCGCGGGCCCGCGCGCCCCGGCTCCGGCCGCGCTGCCCGCCGCCAGGCCCGTACGCGTCCGCATACCGGCCGCCGGGGTGAACACCGGACCGGTCCTGGACCTGGGCCTGGCCCCGGACGGCACGGTCGAGGTGCCGTCCGTACGGCAGGCCGGCCGCATCGGCTGGTACGACCAGGGCGTCACCCCCGGCGAGACCGGCCCCGCCGTCCTCATCGGCCACTACGACACCGCCGACGGCCCCGCCGTGCTGAAGGACGTGGGCCGCATCCGCGTCGGGGACCGGATCTACGTCGACCGGGCGGACGGCCGTACCGCGGTCTTCGCCGTCCGCGCGCTCCAGCAGGTGGACAAGAAGGACTTCCCCACCCAGCGGGTCTACGGCGACACCGACCGGCCCGAGCTGCGCCTGGTGACCTGCGGCGGCGCCCTGGTCGGCGGCCACCGGCCGGACAACATCGTGGTCTACGCCGATCTGGTGGCGGCCTGAGACGCACCCGGGGAGCCGGGCGTACGAATGATGCCGTAACGCAATGTCCGGCATCCGGACGCTCAGGCACAATCGGCAGCATGACGAGCCCGGAACAGTCCTCCCCGCAGCAGCAGTACGCGGACCGCAGCTACCGCTCGACCGCCGGCCTCGCCGGCGGGGTGCTGCTGCTCGCGCTCGCCGCCTGGCTGGGCGGCGACGCGCTGGTGCACGGCGCGGCGCACACCAAGCTGCTGGCGGTGGCCGGGCTGCTGTTCGCGGTGCCGCTGGTGGCCGCCTTCACGCTGCGCCCGCTGGTGCGCGCGGGCGCGGACCGGCTGGTGGTGCGCAACCCGTTCCGTACGGTCACGCTGCCCTGGGCGGCGGTCGAGGACCTGCGGGCGTCGTTCTCCAGCGAGGTCTTCACGACGGACGGCACGAAGTACCAGCTCTGGTCGATCCCCGTGTCGCTGCGGCAGCGCAAGAAGGCCAACCGGCAGGCGGCGCGCGCCGCCGGACGCCCGGACCACCACGACCCGCACCTGGGCCCGGCCCCGGCGGTGCCCCCGCCGCGCGCCACCGCCGACCGGGCCCTCGACGAACTGCGGGAGCTGCGCGAGCGCGGCGCCAAGCGGGAGACCGCGCAGGGCGCGCCGGTGGTGAAGTGGGCGTACGAGGTGATCGCGCCGTGCGTGGTGGGCGCGGTGGCGCTGGCGGTGCTCATCGCGCTCTGAAGGTCATAGCGCGCCCCGGTACGTCAGCAGCATGTACGCGCCGAAGTAGGCCGATGCCAGGGCGGCGACCGACAGGCACAGCAGGGCGGTGCTGCGGCGGGCGCGGGCGAGGGCCAGAGCCAGGGGGAGCAGGAGCGGGAAGCCGGGCAGCAGGAAGCGCGCGCGGGGGAAATAGACGCCGCCGCTGCCCAGGACGACCACCAGGAGCACGCCGCTGAAGACCAGGAGCGGCAGCGACCGGTGGTCGGACAGGCACAGCAGGAACAGCACCACCGACATGATCAGCACCAGCGACACCACCACCAGGTAGAGCTGCGGGTGCGCCTGATGGACGAGGGTGGCCCGCAGCGCGCGCAGCGTCTCCTTGCCGCCGTCCCACTCGTTGCGCCACTGCCGCTGGACCGCGAAGTAGCCGTCCGCGCGCCCCAGCCGTACGCCCACCCATCCGACGTAAGCGAGCCAGCCGAGCGGTGCCAGCACCGCGCCCAGGACGATCCGGCGCATCCGGTTGCGGTCCGGGGCCAAGGGCATGGGCGCGGGGTCGGTACGGCGCAGGCGCCACAGGGCCACGGCGGCGCTGACGCAGACCGCCGCGATGAGCGCCACGCCGGTGGGCCGGGTGAGCCCGGCGAGGAGGCAGAGCGCTCCGGCCGTGACCCAGCGGTCGGTCAGCACGGCGTACAGGGACCACGCCACCAGCGCGGTGAACAGGGACTCCGTATAGCCCATCCACTGGACGGCGGCGACCGGTGCGGCACCCCACAGGACGGCCAGTACGGTGCCCACCCGACGTCCGTGCAGGCGCTCGCCCACCGCGTAGATCCCCCACGCGGCGAGCAGCGAACAGCCGACCGCGACGAGCAGCCCGATGGTCGCGCGGGAGCCCGGCGTCACGCCCGCGACGGCCTTGACGACCACCGGGTAGAGCGGGAAGAAGGCGAGGTTGCACGCGTCGAACCGGCTCGGGTCGAGAAAGGCCGCGTAACCGTGGTCGGCGATCCCCGTGTACCAGCGCGAATCCCACCGGTTGGCCAGCAGCGGCCACAGGCCGTGCCGCTGGAGATGCGCCCACTTCATCAGCACGAGCGTGCCGAGCAGGCGTACGGCGGTGTAGCCGAGCAGCGCGGGCCCGGCGCGGCGCAGCAGGCCGAGCGGCGTTCGTCCGGGGGAGTGGCGGGGCGCGGGAGGCGGTGCCGGTGCGGTGGGGACGGCCGTGCCGGTCGCGGTCGGGAACACTGCGGCAACTCCTGGGAGGGCTGGGCAGGTTGTCGGACCAGACCAGCGTGTCCCGGAGCGCGGGCGGTGGCGGGGGCGCGCTGCGGCAGGTGCAGTACGGCTGTCACTCGTACGGGGAACCGTCACCCGTACGGGAAAGCGGAGCGGGCCCCGGAACCTTTCTGTCCCGGGGCCCGCTGCGCGTACGCCGTCAGGTCAGATGCCCGCCGCGGCGGACAGATCCGCCTTGACCGCGGCGAGCACCTCGTCGGCCTTGGCGCGGGCCGCGGCCAGCCCCTGCGCGTCGGCGACCGGTACCACGACCTCCAGGTAGCACTTCAGCTTGGGCTCGGTACCGCTGGGCCGGACCACCACCCGGCCGCCCTCGACGCCGTCCTGCTCCGTACCCGCGAGGTAGTAGCGCAGGCCGTCGGTGGGCGGCAGCGTGTCCGTCCCCTGCGCGAGGTCGTCGGAGGACGACACGGCCAGGCCCGCCAGCGCGGCCGGCGGCTGCTCGCGCAGCCGGCGCATGGCGCCGGCGATCAGGGACAGGTCCTCGACGCGGACGGAGAGCTGGTCGGTGGCGTGCAGGCCGAATTCCAGCGCGAGGTCGTCCAGCAGGTCGCCGAGCGTACGGCCGGACTGCTTCAGCTCGGCGGCCAGCTCGGTGATCAGCAGGGCGGCGGTGATGCCGTCCTTGTCGCGGACGCCCTCGGGGTCGACGCAGTAGCCCAGCGCCTCCTCGTACGCGTACCGCAGGCCGTCCACGCGGGCCAGCCACTTGAAGCCGGTCAGCGTCTCCTCGTACGGCAGGGTGGCCGCGGCGGCGATCCGCGACATCAGCGTGGATGACACGATCGTGGTGGCGAAGGTGCCGGACGCCTGCTTGCTGACCAGGTGCGCGGCCAGCAGCGCGCCGACCTCGTCACCGCGCAGCATGCGCCAGCCCGCCTCGGTACCGGGGGCCGGTACGGCGACGGCGCAGCGGTCCGCGTCCGGGTCGTTGGCGATGACGATGTCCGGGCCGACGGAGCGCGCCGTGGCGAAGGACAGGTCCATCGCGCCCGGCTCCTCCGGGTTGGGGAAGGCCACGGTCGGGAAGTCCGGGTCCGGTTCGGCCTGCTCGGCGACCACGGTCGGCGCCGGGAACCCGGCCCGCGCGAAGGCGGCCACCAGCACGTCCCGGCCGACGCCGTGCATCGGCGTGTAGACCACCTGGGTGTCGCGCGGCGAGCCCGGCGTCAGCACGGCGTCCGTACGGGCCAGGTACGCCTGGAGCACGTCCTCGCCCAGCACCTCCCAGCCCTCCTCGGGCCGCGGCACGTCGTTCAGCGACCGCACCGCCGCGATGCGCTCGGCGATCAGCCCGTCCGCCGGCGGCACGATCTGCGAACCGTCGCCCAGGTACACCTTGTAGCCGTTGTCGCGCGGCGGGTTGTGGCTGGCGGTGACCTCGACGCCCGCGACCGCGCCCAGGTGCCGTATGGCGAAGGCGAGCACGGGCGTGGGCAGCGGACGCGGCAGCACCGCGGCGCGCAGCCCGGCGCCCACCATCACGGCCGCGGTGTCCCGCGCGAAGTCCGCGCTCTTGTAGCGGGCGTCGTACCCGATCACGACCAGGCCCCCGGCCTGCCCCTGGTCCTTCAGGTACGCGGCCAGCCCGGCCGCCGCGCGGATGACGACGGCGCGGTTCATCCGCATCGGGCCCGCGCCCAGCTCACCGCGCAGCCCGGCGGTGCCGAACTGGAGGGTGCCCGCGAACCGGGCCGCCAGCTCGTCCAGATCCTCCGCGTCGATGAGCTTGCCCAGCTCTTCGCGGGTTTCGAGGTCGGGGTCCTCGGCCTGCCATGCCTTCGCCCGGCTGATCAGCTCCGCGGGATCGATTGCCACGTGATGCTCCTGCCTCTGGTTGCGGTGGTGGGGGGAAGCGCTCGGCGCGTTAACGCTTACCCACTCCGCGCGATTGTTCGACCGGCGGGTGTACGGCCGCGCCGGGCGGCCGGGGTGTCCTGGCCTTTCCCGTACGGGGCGCCGCGGGGCACCCGTACGACGTACGGGGCGTCCGTGAACGCCCCGTACTCCTGCTTGCGTGTCGCTCGGACCGCCGTCGCGGCGCTCAGAGCTTGCCGAGCACCTGGCCGAGCAGGCTGCCCATGCGCGTCGCGGAGTCGCGGCCGGCCTGCAGCACCTCTTCGTGGTTCAGCGGCTCGCCGGTCATGCCCGCGGCGAGGTTCGTCACCAGGGACAGCCCGAGCACCTCGGCACCGGCCTCACGGGCGGCGATCGCCTCCAGGACGGTGGACATGCCGACCAGGTCCGCGCCCAGGGTGCGCAGCATCTTGATCTCGGCCGGGGTCTCGTAGTGCGGGCCGGGGAGCTGGGCGTAGACACCCTCCTCCAGTGTCGCGTCGACCTCCTTGCACAGCGCGCGCAGCCGCGGCGAGTACAGGTCGGTCAGGTCGACGAAGCGGGCGCCGACGATCGGGGAGGTGGCGGTCATGTTCAGGTGGTCGCTGATCAGGACCGGCTGGCCGGGGCGCATGCCGTCGCGCAGGCCGCCGCACCCGTTGGTGAGCACCACGGTCTTGCAGCCGGCCGCCACGGCGGTACGGATGCCGTGCACGACGGGGGCCACGCCGCGGCCCTCGTAGTAGTGCGTACGGCCCAGGAAGACCAGGGCCCGCTTCTCGCCGATCTTGTACGAGCGGAACTTGCCGCCGTGGCCCGCGACGGCCGGCGCCGGGAAGCCGGGCAGCTCGGTGACCGGGAATTCGTGCTCGGGGGTGCCCAGTGCCTCGGCCGCCGGCGCCCAGCCGGAGCCCATCACCAGGGCGACGTCGTGGGTCTCGGCGCCGGTCAGCTCGCGGAGGCGGGCGGCGGCGTCGGCGGCGGCGCCCTGCGGGTCGCGCGCGATGTCCGGGGTAACAGATGCGTTCACGCGGACGAGGGTAGCCGGTAATTGCCTACGCGCGTAGATGTCCCGGCCGACGGCATCCGGGGGATCTGTTCGTAGATCCATACGAACGGCCCGGAACCACCGCTCGAACACGCCGCGCCCGAGGCCGCCCGCCCACCGGCGGGCCGATGGAGCGGGGCCGGGTCCCGGCCGCGGACCGGCGCCCCTAACAGGGCCGCTTCCGCAGCTCCATCACATAGTCGTGCGGCGCCCCCGCCGACTCCGCCGCGTCCGCGATCTCGCCGAGGTAGCGGGCGGAGGGCAGGCCGCCCTCGTAGCCGTTGAGGACGTACAGCCAGGCGGCCTCGTCGCCCTCCAGGGTGTGCACCCGTACCCGCATCCGGCGGTAGATGTCCATGCCCACGCCCTCCCAGCGGTCCATGGACTCCTCGTCCATGGACGCGATGTCGTAGAGGGCGACGAACACCTGCGAGCGGGGGGCCTCGACGATCGTCGGGAGCGCTCCCTCCCAGCCCATCTGCTCCCCGCCGAACGTCAGCCGCCAGCCGTTGAGCCAGCCCGTGCCGCGCAGCGGCGAGTGCGGGGCGCGGCGGGTCATCAGCCGCGCGTCGAGGTTGCCGGCGTACGCGGCGTAGAGCGACATGGTTCCGAGGGTACGGGAGGTCAGGGGGTGCGCTCGTGGTACTCGGGGTTCGAACGGCGGCCCCCGGGGGGTAACCCGGCGCGGGCGTGCGGGACAATGGAGTACGTGACTCGGATCGTGATCATCGGTGGCGGACCCGGCGGATACGAGGCGGCCCTGGTGGGCGCCTCTCTCGGCGCGGAGGTGACCGTCGTCGACTGCGACGGCCTGGGCGGGGCGTCGGTGCTGACCGACTGCGTCCCGTCCAAGACCCTCATCGCGACGGCCGAGGTGATGACCACCTTCGACTCGTCGTACGACGAGCTGGGCATCATCGTCGAGGACGACACCCCGCCGGTCGACCGCCCCGCGCGCGTCGTCGGGGTGGACCTCGGCAAGGTCAACCGGCGGGTGAAGCGCCTGGCGCTCGCCCAGTCGCATGACATCACCGCCTCCGTCACCCGGGCGGGTGGCCGCGTGCTGCGCGGCCGCGGCCGGCTGGAGCCGGGCCAGTCGCCGGACGGCTCGCGCACGGTCACCGTCACCGCGGCGGACGGTACGCAGGAGACGCTCACCGCGGACGCCGTGCTGATCGCGACCGGCGCCCACCCGCGCGAGATCCCGGACGCGCAGCCGGACGGCGAGCGCATCCTGAACTGGACGCAGGTCTACGACCTCGACGAGCTGCCGGAAGAGCTGATCGTGGTCGGCTCCGGCGTCACCGGCGCCGAGTTCGCCGGCGCCTACCAGGCGCTCGGCTCCCGCGTCACCCTCGTCTCCTCCCGCGACCGGGTGCTGCCCGGCGAGGACCCGGACGCCGCCGCCGTCCTGGAGGACGTCTTCCGCCGCCGCGGCATGAACGTGATGGCGCGCTCGCGGGCCGCCTCGGCCAAGAGGGTCGGGGACCGGGTCGAGGTCACTCTGTCGGACGGTCGTACGATCACCGGTTCGCACTGCCTCATGGCGGTCGGCTCCATCCCGAACACCGAGGGCATCGGGCTCGAAGAGGCCGGCGTACGCCTGAAGGAGTCCGGCCACATCTGGACGGACAAGGTCTCGCGCACCTCGGCCCCCGGCGTCTACGCGGCGGGCGACTGCACCGGCGTCCTCGCGCTGGCCTCCGTGGCCGCGATGCAGGGCCGGATCGCGATGTACCACTTCCTCGGCGACGCGGTGACCCCGCTCAACCTCAAGGCCGTCTCCGCGAACGTCTTCACCGACCCGGAGATCGCCACCGTCGGTTACAGCCAGGCGGACGTGGACGCGGGCCGGATCGACGCCCGGGTCGTCAAGCTGCCGCTGCTGCGCAACCCGCGCGCGAAGATGCAGGGCATCCGCGACGGCTTCGTGAAGCTGTTCTGCCGCCCCGGTACGGGCATCGTCGTCGGCGGCGTGGTGGTCTCCCCGCGCGCCAGCGAGCTGATCCACCCGATATCGCTCGCGGTCGACAACAACCTGACGGTGGAGCAGATCGCCAGCGCTTTCACCGTCTACCCGTCGCTGTCCGGCTCGATCGCCGAGGTCGCGCGGCAGCTGCACACGCGCAAGATGTCCAGCGAGTAGAGCGCCGGGCAGCCCCGGACGGCGCCGGTGGACCGCCGAAAAGAACCGAACAGATCGCGGCCAACGGGATGAACGGGCCGGGGCCCGTCCGGTCCCACGGGCGCGGGTGAGGCCCCCGGAAGCCCGGCGGGCGGGCCGTCCGCGCGCGTGTTCCCCGTACCTTCCGGCGGCGGGAGGCCTCGGGGAGCGCCGCTTCATGGCACTCTGGTGTCACTGCGTGACCGGCCACCGGCATATACCACGTGCGAGGGTCGGGAACGAACAACTTCCGTTAATTGGTGCAACCTGCTGAAAGCAGACGGTCGTTGGCGTTACTGTCAGTTTCGTGTTCGCTGCAGAACGTCGCCAACTGATCCTCGAAATGGTGCGGGCGAACGGAGCGGTGTCGCTCCGTGAGCTCGCCCGCGTCGTCCAGACCTCCGAAGTAACCGTACGGCGGGACGTGCGGGCGCTGGAGGCAGAAGGACTGCTCGACCGCCGGCACGGCGGTGCGGTCTTGCCGGGCGGTTTCGCCCGGGAGTCCGGCTTCCCACAGAAATCCCATCTAGCGACCGCGGAGAAGACGGCCATCGCCGATCTCGCCGCCGGCTTCGTCGAAGAAGGCGAGGCCATCGTGGTCGGCGCCGGGACCACCACGCAGGAGCTGGCCCGCCGGCTCGCGCGGGTGCCCGGTCTGACCGTGGTCACCAACTCCCTCCTGGTCGCCCAGGCGTTGGCGCACGCCAACCGTGTCGAGGTCGTGATGACCGGCGGCACCCTGCGCGGCTCGAACTACGCGCTGGTCGGCAGCGGGGCCGAGCAGTCGCTCCAGGGGCTGCGGGTCTCCCGCGCCTTCCTCTCGGGCAGCGGTCTGACCGCCGAGCGCGGCCTGTCCACGTCCAACATGCTCTCCGCGAGCGTGGACCGGGCGCTGGTGCAGGCGGCGGCGGAGGTCGTGGTCCTCGCCGACCACACCAAGCTCGGTACGGACACCATGTTCCAGACGGTGCCCACGGACGTGATCACCCGGCTGGTGACGGACGAACCGCCGGGCCACGACGACCGGGCCGCGACCGAGCTGCAGGCGCTGGCCGACCAGGGCGTGCAGATCTCGGTGGCGGGCGGGCCCGGTGCCGGCGCGGGAGCCGGCCAGCCGGCATCGGAGGTGGTGGCGGCCGACCGCCGCGGTCCACGCCGGGACGTACCGCTGCCCGGCCAGCGGCGCAATCCGGCTCCGGGCGGCGGCGGTTCCGGGCCGCAGCTGCGGACGGCCGCGCCGCTGGCCGAGCCGCCGGGCGGCCGGGTCGCCGACCTGGCACCCCGCCGCCGCTGAAGAGGTGCCGGCGCGCGTACGGCCGCGCCGGCACGGCCTGATGACACGGGCGGCCGGACGACACCATCCGGCCCGCTCACCCCTTCTCGGAGCGCAGTCCCGTCAGCCCTTCTCGGGCCGCAGCCCGGTCAGCGTCAGCGTGAGCAGCCGGTCGGCCAGGCCGGGATCGTCCGGTGACTCCTCCACCGCCAGCGCGATGCCGTTGGTGAGCTGCATCAGATCGCTGATGTTCACATCGGTCCGTACGGCGCCCGCCTCCTGCGCGCGGCTGAGCAGTTCGCCGCCCGCCTCGCGCATCGGGACGCTGCACCGCGACAGCCCGGAGGTGGCGTCGCCCGGCGCGGCCATCAGCGCCCGGGACAGCCCGCGGTAGGTACTCGCGTGCGCGATGATCGCCCGCAGCCACTCGACGAGCGCCGCGCACGGGTGCGGCGCGTCGCTCAGCTCCCTGGCGTGCGCCAGCAGCGCGTCCACCTCGCCCTGGAACACGGCGCCCATCAGGGCCGTCCGGTTCGGGAAGTGCCGGTAGAGGGTGCCGATCCCCACGCCCGCGCGCCGTGCGATGTCCTCCAGCGAGGTGTCCGTCCCGTGGTCCGTGAAGGCCGTACGGGCCACCGCCAGCAGCCGCTCGTAGTTGCGGCGCGCGTCGGCGCGCATGGGTCGTACGGATTCCTGCCCTGCCGTCTCGGTCACCATCGCCGTCCTCGCCGTCCTCCCTGAGCGCGGCCCTCCACCGGACCGGTGCCCCCAGGATGCCACTGCCCCCACCGCACAAGCCTTCGGACCGGTGCGGCGCCCCGCCGCCCGGCCGCGCCCGGCGTGCGGGGTGGACGGGAGACGGCCCGCAGGTGACGGGGAGGGAAGGGGGCGTGGGCGCCTTGGGGAACAAGTGCGCGCGGTGGCAACGACGTGTCCCCGGGAGGCATCAAACCTGGCGCAATGGGCTCTTCGGAGACTGCTCTTCGGAGACTGTCGGAACGCGTGCGGGAACACCTGGGGAAGCAATGGAACTGACCAGCCGATCGCTGTTGTACACCATGATCGCGGTCGCCGTGGTGTGCGTGGGTCTCACGCTCTGGCAGTGGCCGCGCTTCGCCAAGAAGGGGCCGCTCGCCTGGCTGGGCCGCATCGGCTCCATCCTGGCCACGCAGCTGTCCATCGTCGCCGCGCTCGGCCTCGTCGTGAACGCCAACTTCCAGTTCTACGGTTCCTGGCACGAACTCCTCGGCCTGTACGACGACGCCCCGGGCGCCGTCGCCAAGTGGGGCGACGGGGAAGCGGGCCCGGCCGGCGACCCGTCGAAGGGCCTCGTGCAGCCCGCCGGGGCCGAGGGCCTGGACAAGGTGCACGGCCTGCCGAAGGGCGCGCCCGACAAGGTCGGCAAGGTGGAGTCCGTACGGATCGTGGGCAAGACCACCAAGGCCGTGGACCCGGCGTACGTCTACCTGCCGCCGCAGTACTTCCAGAAGCAGTACGAGCGCCAGCGCTTCCCCGTCATCGTCGCCATCAGCGGCTACCCGGGCGGCCACTACCTGCTGGCCCAGCACCTGCGGGTGACGCAGACCGCCGGCGACCTGATCGCCAAGAACAAGATGCAGCCCACCGTGATCGTCATGCTGCGGCCCACCATCGCGCCGCCGCGCGACACCCAGTGCGTGGACGTGCCGGGCGGCCCGCAGGCGGAGACGTTCTTCGCGAGCGATCTGCCCACCGCGCTCAAGGAGCACTACCGGGTCGGCCACGACAAGGGCGGCTGGGGCGTGCTCGGCTACTCGTCCGGCGGCAGCTGCGCCCTCCAGCTGACCATGCGGCACCCCGGCACGTACACCTCGGCGGCGGCCCTCTCGCCCGACTACAAGGTCACCAGCGACCCCACCACCGGCAACCTCTTCGGGGACGACAAGGACCGCGCCAAGCGCAAGCGGGAGCACGACCTGATGTGGCGGCTGGCGCACCTGCCCGCGCCCCAGGTGTCGGTGCTGATCGGCACCAGCCGGGAGGGCGAGAAGAACTACCCGGCGGCAAAGGAGTTCCTGAACGCGGTCAAGCCGCCGATGAAGGCCGAGTCGATCATCCTGGACCAGGGCAGCCACAACTTCGCCACCTGGCGGCGCGAACTGCCCGCCGCGCTCCAGTGGATGGGCAGGCAGCTGACGTTCCCGCAGGACGTGGTGGGCACTTCGTGAACCGGTGACCCGGCGGGGCGCGCCCCCGCCGGGGAGAACCCCGCGCTACGCGGCGCCGGTCCCGGCGAAAGCGTCCGCGTGCTCGGCGGCCCACCGGGCGAAGGTACGGGCGGGACGGCCGGTGACCTTCTCGACGGTGCCGGCGACCGTACGGCCCGCCTCCGGCGTGTTCCCGTACACCTCCAGCAGAAAGCCGATCGTCTCCTCGGAGTGGCCCGCGGCCCGCCACCGCGCCACGGCCTGCTCCTGAGTGAGCTCGACCAGGGATATCTCCCGGCCCCGGGCGGCGGCCAGGGCGGCCACCTTGTCGCCGACGGTCAGCAGCTCGGGCCCGGTGATCACGTACTCCCGGCCCGCGTGCCCCTCCTCCGTGAGGGCGACCGCGGCGACGGCGCCGATGTCCCCCTCGTGGACCATGGCGCTCAGCCGGTCCACGAACGGCTCACGGACCTCGTCCGCATCCACGACACCCGGCGCCCACTCCAGGGCGTTGGACATGAACTCGACCGGCATCAGAACGGTCCAGTCCACGCCGCCGCTGGCGCGTACCGCGTCCTCCAGCGGGGAGGGGCCGCCGCCGTGCAGCACGGTGACGCGGCGTACGCCGGCCGCGCGGGCCAGTTCCAGGATGCGCGGGCCGGTCTCCAGCGGGGCGAAATAAGCGCCGCCGAACGTGATCAGGTGCAGCCCGGTGACCCCCTCCAGAGCCGGGACGAGGCTGTCGGGCTCGGTCAGGTCGCCCTCGACGGCCTCGACGCCTGCCGGGAAGTTCGCCTTGGCGGCGTCCCGGGTAAGGGCGCGGACCGCATGGCCGCGGGCGAGCAGTTCGGCGACGACCTGGCGGCCGACGGTTCCGGTGGCACCGGTGACAAGGACTTTCTGCGGATTCGTCATGGCAGGACCATAGAGAGCCTTGCGGACGACTTCTGTCCGCAATGGCGGGACGTGCGGCACCGCCTCCCGATACGGGAAGCGCGGGTTCCCGGCGCAGAAAAGCGCGGAGCCCGCGGCACTCACACACCACGGACCCCGCGCCGACGACCGACAGGGACGTACGGAGCGGCCGTACGCCTTCAGACGCTCCTACGCCTTCAGGACGCCCCTAGGCACCCCTGTGCCCCTACGCCCGTACCGGACCTCAGTCCTTGATCTCGCAGATCACCGCGCCGGACGACAGCGAGGCGCCGACCTCGGCGGTCAGGCCCTTGATCGTGCCGGAGCGGTGCGCGTTCAGCGGCTGCTCCATCTTCATCGCCTCCAGGACGACGACCAGGTCACCCTCGGCGACCTCCTGGCCCTCCTCGACGGCGACCTTGACGATGGTGCCCTGCATCGGCGAGGCGAGGGTGTCGCCGGAGGCCGCGGAGCCGGACTTCTTGGCCGCCTTGCGCTTGGGCTTGGCGCCCCCGGCGACCGCGGCGCGGGCCAGCGGCATGCCCAGCGAGGACGGCAGCGAGACCTCCAGGCGCTTGCCGCCGACCTCGACGACGACCGTCTCGCGGGTGTCCGCCTCGGCCTCGTCGGTGCCGGGCGCGGCGAACGGCTTGATGTCGTTGACGAACTCGGTCTCGATCCAGCGGGTGTGCACCTTGAACGGCTCGTCGGAGCCGGTCAGCTCGGGCGCGAACGCCGGGTCCTTGACGACCGTACGGTGGAACGGGATGGCGGTGGCCATGCCCTCGACGGTGAACTCGCCGAGCGCGCGGGCGGCGCGCTGCAGCGCCTGCTCGCGGGTGGCGCCGGTGACGATCAGCTTGGCCAGCAGCGAGTCCCAGGCCGGGCCGATGACCGAGCCGGACTCCACGCCCGCGTCCAGACGTACGCCGGGACCGGCCGGGGCCTCGAAGGTGGTGACCGTGCCGGGCGCGGGCAGGAAGTTGCGGCCCGGGTCCTCGCCGTTGATGCGGAACTCGAAGGAGTGGCCGCGCACCGCCGGGTCGTCGTAGCCCAGCTCCTCGCCGTCGGCGATCCGGAACATCTCGCGCACCAGGTCCAGGCCGGTGACCTCTTCGGTGACCGGGTGCTCGACCTGCAGGCGGGTGTTGACCTCCAGGAAGGAGATCGTGCCGTCCTGGCCGACCAGGAACTCGCAGGTGCCCGCGCCCTCGTAACCGGCCTCCTTGAGGATGGCCTTGGACGCGCGGTACAGCTCGGCGTTCTGCGCCTCGCTCAGGAACGGCGCGGGCGCCTCCTCCACGAGCTTCTGGTGGCGGCGCTGGAGCGAGCAGTCACGGGTGGAGACGACGACCACGTTGCCGTGCTTGTCGGCCAGGCACTGGGTCTCCACGTGGCGCGGGCGGTCCAGGTAGCGTTCGACGAAGCACTCGCCGCGCCCGAAGGCCGCCACGGCCTCACGTACGGCGGAGTCGTACAGCTCCGGAACCTCTTCCAGCGTGCGGGCCACCTTCAGCCCGCGCCCGCCGCCGCCGAAGGCCGCCTTGATGGCGATCGGCAGGCCGTGCTCCTCGGCGAAGGCGACGACCTCGTCGGCTCCGGAGACCGGGTCGGGGGTGCCGGCGACCAGCGGCGCACCGGCGCGCTGCGCGATGTGACGGGCCGCCACCTTGTCGCCGAGGTCGCGGATGGCCTGCGGCGGGGGGCCGATCCAGGTCAGTCCGGCGTCGAGGACGGCCTGCGCGAATTCGGCGTTCTCGGAGAGGAAGCCGTAACCGGGGTGAATGGCGTCGGCGCCCGAATCGGCGGCGGCGGCAAGGACCTTGGCGATGTCGAGGTAGCTGGTGGCAGGAGTGTCACCGCCCAGGGCGTAGGCCTCGTCTGCCGCGCGGACGTGCAGGGCGTCCCGGTCAGGGTCGGCGTAGACGGCTACGCTCCCGATTCCGGCATCCCGGCATGCACGGGCTACGCGGACAGCGATTTCGCCTCGGTTGGCGATGAGCACCTTGCGCACGATCGGTTCCTCCTTGGCGCTTCGCCGCAACAAATTAGGACGTCGCGAGTTTAGGGACTGGCGACACCGCGTGCCGACCCGTTCCCGGTAGTGAGCTTGCCCACACGGAGCGTGCGCCCGGTGCGGGTCCGGGGCCGAAGTCCCCGGTATCCCAGGGTAAGGCCCGTATTCCGGGGGTCGTGCGGTGATCAAAATGTGGGCAAGGTCTCGCCCGGCCTTCCTCCGCCGGAACCCCGTTTCTTTGTGGAGTCCCTACGAATGGGCGAAGGAAACTTTGCCCGCGTCTGCGTCCGGCGGCGCGTCCGCTTCCGCTCCCCGGCTCTTACCCGTCCCCGGCCTCTTGTAGAGCGGGGGGTACCCAGGAGTAACGTGCGCGATGGTCTTTCGTACTCGCGGTAACAGTGCAGCGACCGGAAAGTGGGTGGACGGGGTGGCGGCACGCAGACCGGTGGCGTGGGTGGCGGCAGTGGTGCTCGTACTGGAAGCGCTCGGCGTCCTCTTCCTCAACTACGTGCTGAGCATCGTCGTGGACAAGCAGCACATGTCCATGGCGGGCGTGGACCCCGGCGCGATGTCCACCGGCGCCTGGGTGCTCGGCGCCGTCTTCGCCCTCTACCTGGTGTGCTGCGCCGCCCTCCTGGCCCGCACCGCGGTACGCGACCGCCCGCCGGGCACGTTCGGCCGCATCGTGCTCGTCACCTGCGCCGTGGTGCACGCCGTCCTGGGGGCGTTCGCGGTCGGCCTGGTGGGCTGGACGGCGTTCGCACTGCTGATGGCCGTCCTCGCGCTGCTGGTACTGACGCTGACGGCGTACGGAGCGACGTACGGCGAGAACGGCGGGGCGCCGGCTGCCGCGCGAACTACCGCTCCGACTCCCCCCACGCGCTGACCGCCACCTCGTCCCCCACCGACAGCTTCCCCGGCCGCAGCACGGCGAACTTGGCACCGAACACGACACCGCCACCGGCCGCGCGCCGATACCCGGCCAGCGTCCGCAGCGGCTCGGGCCCGGTCCGCGCGCCGGAGGACTGCTCGATGGTGGTGACGGCGCACCGTACGGCGAGCTTGGCGTATCCCAACTCGGCGCTCCCCAGCCGCACTCGGCGCACCCGGTCCTCGGTGTGCGGCTCGTCCCACCCGTCGACCACGACGTTCGGCCGGAACCGGTCCATCGGCAGCGCCGCCGCACCCTGCTCGGCGAGCCGCGCGTGCAGCAACTCCAGCGAGGACCGGGACACGACGTGCAGCGCACAGCTGTCGGCATACCCGGACGTACCAGGCGTCAGCCCGTCCGTCACCCGCCCGTGATCCTCCGGCACCCGCACAAGCCGACTCGGCACACCGAGCACCTCGGTCAGCCACCCGGCGACGGTGTCCCCCTGGTCAATGCCCCGATAAGGCGTCTTGAACATCTCCACGTCCCTGGGAGCGGAGGAGCCATCCACATCCAGAACCATCGCCTCGACACCCGGCGCGCGCAGCGTCATACGGCTGCCGTCCTGCGTAATCTCCGGACGGATCACCGCCAGCAGCGGATCCCGCCGCTGACTACGAAACACCCCGTCCGCCCCGGTCACCATGAAGCTGCGGTCATGCGCAAGCCCGGCGGGCATCAGCTCCGCCGTAGTCACCGACACTCCGGCGCACCCCTTGATGGGGTAGTACGCCAGCTCCGCCACCGTGACCTCACCGGCCATGTATCCCCCCTGCTCCCCGTAAGCCCCAGTGGCCACTCTAGACCCATGTACATCGCCGCTCCAGGCTCCGACCTGCACGGTTGCGGACAGCTTGAACTCAACCCAGACGGCCTTGCCGAGCCCATCGCGAGGTGTGACTCCCCAGTCGTCGGCCAGAGCGTCGACGAGGACGAGGCCGCGCCCGTAGTCGTCATCGACTGCCGGTGACCGGAGGCGGGGGCGGTTGTCGCCCGCGTCGTGCACTTCGATACGGAGCAGCGTCCCGCTGACCATCACCCGTACGAGGAAGAGGCGACCGGCAGGGCTGCCGTGTCGCACCGCGTTGGTGGCCAGTTCGGACACGCAAAGCGTGATGTCGTCGAGGTGGTGAGGGAACTGCTCGACGGGAAGGGCTGCCCGGACGAAGTCGCGTGCCTTGCCGACGGATGCTGCCGCACGATTGAACCGGCGTTCGCTCTGATGGTCCACGCGTCCTCGTTTCTGTGCGGTCTGCTGGAGCAGATCCACAAAACCGCTCCCGGGCAGGCGGAACCAGAGCAGGATTGGGGCGAGGGCGGGGCATCGTGGGGGCATACCCGAGCCTGACCTGGGGTGCCGGTGCGTTGTAGAGCCGGAGGACGACCGGGAGGGTTGGCCCATGGCGATGAAGAGGCACGGGCTTGTGCGACGGCGCCGTGCTCTGGGCTTCACCCAGGAGTCTCTTGCCGAGGCCCTTGGCGTCGAACGCTCCACGGTGCGGCGCTGGGAGTCGGGCGAGTCGAGCCCTCTGCCGTTCCTGCGGCCCCGTTTGGCCCGGCTCCTTCGCGTGGGCGCCGAAGCGCTGGAGGAACTGCTGACGGTGGCGCCTGCGGTGCCGTCGGGCCGCACGGAGCGTCTCAGCCACGTACTACGGCACCCCTCGGCCGTCGACCTGATCGCGACAGCGGAACTGCGGACCGGCATGGAGGACCTGACGTGTCGCTATGACGCCGTCCCGTCGGCGACACTCCTCGCCGACGCCGGGCAGCAACTCCACCGGGTCGCCTTTCTCGCCGATGCGGCCCCGGCCGGCCGTGTGCAGCGTGAGCTGTGGTCCCTCCAGGCCGACGCGTCGACCCTCATGGGCCAGTTGGTCTGGGACGCGTCACAGCGGCACGACCACGGGGCCGCGCGCACTTACTACGCGCAGAGCCTGGAGATCGCACGCCATTTGCGTGATCGCGCAGCCGAAGGTCACGCACTGCTCCGTACCTGTTACGTCGCCCTGTACGGAGCGCACGATCACCGCCAGGGCCTGGGACTCGCTCTTCAAGCCGCTCGGACCACCCGAAAGACGAGTCACGCCCTGACGGGCCTCGCCCTGCTGCACGCCGCGGAGGCCCACGCCTTCCTCGGCGAACACCGTGAATGCGAGCGTGCTCTGTGGGGAGCCGAGAAGCGTCTGGAACGGTCCGATGGGACCGATGCGGCCCACGAGCTGTTCACCGCGACCCACTTCGGCCGCCTCGCCGGTTCCTGCTACTTGTCCCTCGGCAGTTACGACAAGGCGCAGCGGCTCCTGGAGGACACCGCCTCGCGCATGCTGAAGCGCCGCAAGTCGCGAGCGATCGTCCTGGGCAATCTGGCGCTGACCGAGATCCGCCGTAAAGATCTCGAAACCGCGCTCGTCGCGTTCAACGAGGCCGTTGACGAGCTTCGAGGAACGCGCGGAGGCGGTGGTATCAACATCGTCTTCCGTGTCGCTCGCGAACTGCGTCCCTGGCTGGGCAGGAGCGCGGTACAAGAAGCCCAGGACCGCCTGTTGCTACTGATGGGGGCCGCATGAGCGAGGACCGGATGCTCGTCGACGTGAACCGCGAGAAGCAGCGGGTGCGCGAGCGTGTATGGAATGTCCTGGACACCGGCGGCGCCACCTACGACGCCACCGCGCACGGCCGTATCCCGAACTTCGTCGGGTCATCGGCAGCCGCCGCCGCACTGGGCGAGCTGGCCTCCTGGAAGCACGCCAGGGTGATCAAGGCCGTGCCCGACAAGGCCCAGCTTCCTGTGCGCGCTCTCGCCCTGTCCGAAGGCAAGACCGTCTTCATGGCGGTGCCCAGGCTCGCCGATCCCGCCCCCTTTTACCTGCTCGACCCCTCAGCCCTCACGGTGCCGCCGGCCGAAGCCGCCGCCGGCCGGGTCGCCGCCGATATCGCTCCCAAAGTCGGCGTGGACGCGCTTCGGGCGGTGGATGTGGTGGTGCTGGGCAGCGTTGCCGTGAATCGAGCCGGGGTGCGCGTCGGGAAGGGGGCGGGCTACTCCGACCTGGAGTTCGCTCTTCTGACCGAGGCCGGGCTCATCGGCGACCACACCACCGTCGTCACCACGGTCCACGGACTGCAAGTCCTCGACGAGGAGCTTCCCGCGACCACGCACGATGTCGGTGTCGATGTGATCGTGACGCCCGAGGAGATCATCAACTGTTCCTCGCCCCACCGGCCTTCCGGGCTGGTTTGGGAGCATCTGGATGCGCAGAAGATCGCTTCCATTCCGGTGCTCGCGGCTCGCGCTCCGGCGAGCTGAGGGCCGGTCCTCACCCCAACCCCGCCACCTCACGCCGCAGCGCCTCCGTCAGCGGCCCGCGCAGCCGGGCGAAGTCCGCGATGGGGAGGGCGGCCGAGACGGCGGTCAGTGCGGTGGGTGGGGTGCCGGGGCCGCCGGGGCGTATCGGGATCGGGACGGCGATGCAGGCCATTCCGGGGACCGACTCCTCGCGCTCCACGGCCACCCCGTCCCGGCGGACCCGGCGGAGTTCGCGCTCCAGTCGGTCCGGGGTGGTGATGGTGTGCGGGGTGCGGGGTGGCAGGCCGCTGGTGGCCAGGTACTGGCGTCGGGTGGTGGCCGGGAGGGCGGAGAGCAGGGCGCGGCCGTGGGCCGTGGCGTGGGCGGCGGTGTCCTGGCCGACGGAGAAGGCGGAGTCCGGGCCGGCGGCGCCGTCCAGTACGGCGATCCCGCCGTCCCGGTACGTGCTGAAGAAGACGTCGGCGCCGGATGACCGGCGCAGCCGCAGCAGCGCCTCGTGCACCCGCTCGTCGATCCGCAACTGCCGCTGGAACGCGTGGTGCAGGGCCGGTACGCGGTAGCCGAGGGTGTACCCGGCGGCCGTACGGGTCAGGTGGCCGCGTTCGGTCAGCGAGCCGAGCAGGTCGTAGACCGTGGACAGGCCGCAGTCCAGCTGCCGGGCCAGCACCTTGGCCGGGACCGGCTCCGCCGCCTCGGCGACCGCGTCGAGCAGGTCCAGAGCGCGGTCGACGGACTGCGGCATGGCGGTCTTCCTTCGGGCGGGGCGGACGGGGGTGCGGGTGGTACGGGTGGTACGGGTGCGGCGCGCGCGGGTGGCCTTCCAGGCTCGCACAGCTTTACGGACGGGCCGTACGTACCGGAAATGCGGGCGGGCCGCGCCGGTCGTGGCGGCGGCCGTGCTGATGAGCGTGGTGGCGGCCGTGATGACGAGCGTGGTGGCGACCGTGGTGACGGTCGTCACCGCTCGGGGGAATCCGGAATGTCCGGCTCCCGGTCGCTGTTGCTCTGCGCAGGGCCACCACTTTTCCCGGGCCGGAACGCAACCGCGGTCTCGGGACCTAGCTCAACGGGAGTTATTTCAATGCAGTGCTTCGACTGTGCGGAACTCGGCAGCGCGACCGCCGCGCTGGCCGTCTGCGCGGAGTGCGGTGCGGCGGCGTGCGCCGCGCACGCCGCCGTGGTCCCGCGCACGGTCCACCGGACGGCGGGCCTGGGCCGCAGCACATCCCACGCGGCGGGCCGCCGCCTGCTGTGCACGCACTGCCGGCACGCGGCCACGGCAGCGGCGTAACGGCAGCAGCGTAACCCTGCGGAGTGCCCGCGCGGGGTCAGGGCGCCACCAGGTGCACGATCTCGCGCGGGCGCACCTCCCGCTCGTCGTAGGCAAGGTCCAGTTCGGGCGCCGCCTCCACGGCGGCGAGCGACGCGCGGGACGCCTCCTCGGACTCCCACTCCACGATCGACACCACCGCGTCGCCGTCTGCTGTCAGCCAGTACTCCGCCGACAGGCAGCCGGGCGTACGGCGGAACACTTCGGCGGTGCGGTGGACGCGGGAGACGAACTCCTCGCGGTGCGTGGCGTGCGGGTAGTGGTGTCCCACCATGGCGACCTTCATGACGTTCCCCTTCGTGTGGTCCGACGGTGTGCCGTGCGGTCCGGGGCCGGGTGCTCCCCGGGGTCGTACGTGAGGCCGAGCGCGCCGGCGGCGGCCCTGGCCACGAGTGGCGCGTCGTGCGGGGCGTGTCCCGACAGGGCGATCGACGTGCCCTCGATCGCGCCGACGAAGGCGAGCGCGAGGGTCCCGGCGGGCGGGCCGTCCGGGCCGTCCGGGATCGCTCCCCCCTCGCGCGCCGCCTCGATCAGGGCGGTGCAGCGGTCGAGCAGATCGCGGTAACCCTGCTCGATCGCGCGCCCGACCGGATGGTCCTGCCCGGCGAACTCCAGCCGTAGCGCCATCGCCACGCGGGCGATGTCGCGGCGGCAGTAGACGGCGTGCCCGCGCGCCAGCGTGAGCAGCGCCGCGACCGGGTCGGGCGCCCGCTCGACGAGCACGCCGACCTCCTGCCACCAGGTGTCCAGCACCCACTCGGTCACGGCCAGGGTCAGCTCCTGCTTGCCCGTGAACTGGTGGTAGAGCGCGCCGCGGGTGTACCCGGCGTCCTGGGCGACCTGTTCGAGCCTCAGGTTGCCGTAGCCGTACCGGGACAGGCCCCGGGCGGCCGATTCGAGCAGCGCGGCACGCGTGCGCGCCCGCCGGTCGGCCTGCGTGGCACGGGGCTGCCGCGCCGCACCCCGCCCGCCGGACCGGTCCGCCCCGCCGCTCTTACGTACATCCATGTATGTATGTTACGGCCGCCGGGTGCGCGGCCGCAACGGCCTTTTTCCGCCGGTCCGTTGAGATGGCGGCTCGGATCGCAGGGGAGCGCGTCCGCCGTTCCTGTCACCGTCCGTCACCCGTACCGGAGCCCGCTCCGCATGCGACGGCGGCGTACCGGGGCCACCATGCGAAGAGTGCCCCGTGCTCGCTCCGTGAGGAGGTAGGGATGCTGCCGGTCGCCGATCTGCTGGCCGACTGTCTGCGGGACGCCCGTGGTACCTCGCTCGGCACAGTGCCGGTCGGTCCGGACGATCCCGGGTACGCCGATGCCCGCCGCGCGTTCCTCGCCGCCGGTCTGGCCACACTCCGTGACGAGGGGCCGGGCGCGGACTGGGTACAGGTGAACCTGGACACCGGCACGGACACGGGGTCGGGGGCGCCGTACAGCCTGTACGGCCATCTCGCGCGGACCGCCCGCGACCTCCTCGCCACGCGCGCGGCCCGCAACTTCTTCTTCATGCACAAGCCGCCGGGCCTGCGCCTGCGCTTCCAGGCACCCACACGGGACGCGCGCGACGCGTTGCGCGCGGAGCTGCTGGCCCGCTTCGCCGTCGACGCCGGATCCGGCGTGCCCGGCGTGCCCGGTACGGCGCTGTCCCGCCCGCCGGTCTGCGGGATCTACGAGCCGGAGACATACCTGTTCGGCGGGGCACGCGCGATGCCGTGGGTGCACGCGCTGTTCACCGCGGACTCACTCGCCTGGCTCGACCATCACGCGGCAGAGGCCACCTCCGGCGCGGCGGACTGGCGGGTCTCGCTGACGCTGCTGCGCGAGCTGCTCGACGGGCTGGGCATCATCGGCTGGGAGCACCGCGGGGTGTGGGAGTCCGTACGGGACGACACCGGGCGGCGGCTCGGCGACGCACCCGACGCGGCGGCCACGCAGCGTGCCGCCGAGGGTATCCGCGCGTTCTGGCGGCGCGGTCGCGACGAGCTGACGGACGGGCTGCCCGCGCCGGAGCGCGCCGCCCTGGAAGCCCACCGGGACGCGGTCGGCGCGGCGGCCCGGCAGTGGCGTACCGGGTACTTCGAGTCCGGCGACGCGACGGGGACCGGACCGCGCCGGGCCGCCGCGTACTGCGTGATCTTCCACTGGAACCGCGGCCGGCTCTCCTCGGCACGGCAGTCCCTGCTGACGGCGGCCCTCGCGGCGCCCGAGATGAGCCGGGCGCCCGAGACCCGTTCCCGTGCGGTAGCGGTGGTGACCGGCCGTGGATGACCCGGACGCGCGCGGCCCCGACAGCAGCAGCCGCCCCGATAGCCCGAATGGGCCCAGTAGCCCTAACGCCCCCACCGCCCTGCTGCGCACCGCCGGCATACCCGCCGAGACCTGGACCCGCGCGGGGAACCCGCAGCTCTTCGACCGCGTCGGCGAGTACGACCGCGCGCGGCAACAGCAGGCCGACCGCGCCCGCGCCCTCGCCGAACGGCTGGGCACCACTGTGGTCCCGCACCCCGGACTCGCCGACACCGACCGCGGAGCCGTTCTGTCGTTGCGCCGCCGCCTGCACGGCGGCGCGGCCCCCGGTGAAGCGGACTGCGCGTATCTGGAGTCCCTGGCCGCCGTTCCGGAGGCCCTGGTGCACGAGGTCGTCGCGGTGCACCGGATCGACGTACGGCTGTCCCGTACCCGCCGGGAACTGGAACGCGCGGTCGCGGACGAAGCGGAGCGCGTGGGCGCGCTGGGCTGGTCGCTGGCCTGCGCGGGCCCGGTCATGCGGGCCTTCCTGGCCGACGCGGCACCGGACCTGATACCGACCGTCGAACGGCGGCTGGCGCACGGCGAGTCCTGGGGTGGCAAGCGCCTGCGCAAGAGTGCCGCGTATCTGTGGCGGGCGCTCGGCCGGGCCGCGGTGAAGACCACGCCGCGCGGCTGGGTGGGCCAGGTCGCGCCGGTCCCGCTCGAAGCCCGTCCGCGGTCCGGCCGTACGGTCGCGGATGAGCCGCCGCCGTTGCTCGCACCCGGTACGGCCTTGGGCCCCATGGCCTCCGAGACGGCGGAGAACGTGCACGTGGCGCGGAGCCGGCTGAGCACCGTGGACCTGGCGACCGCGGACCCCGCGACCCCGCTCGCCCCCGCGCCGCTGCACTTCCGTACGGACGGTGCCGTGCGGTGCTGGGTGACCGACCCGGCCGTACGGGACCGGCTGCGCCAGGTCGAACTGCGCCGCACCCGGCCGCTGGACGCCGTACTGACGCTGCTGGCGGAAGGGCCCCGCCCGCTGGGAGAGATCGAGGCGGCGCTGCTGGGCACCACGGGCGGTGGGTCCGGGCCGGGGGCCGGTACCGGCTCGGGAGCCGGTACGGCGTACGACGACACCCGCCGCGTACTGCGCGGCTTCCTCGCCCACCTGCACGGCCTCGGCGTCCTCCAGGTCTGCGCCGCCCCACTCCGCCGACGCAGCGGGTGGCTACCGCCGGTGGCCGTCCGCGAACGGGACCGGCTGCCGTGTACGGAGCCGCTGGGTGACGCGGAGTTCGTGGACTCGTACCGGATGGCCGAGGGGGCGGGCTCCGGGGCGGCCTCGGTGCCCGTGGCGGCCGTCGATGCCGTACGGGACGCCTTGCGCACCGCCGCCCGCCTGGCCGCACTGCGCGAGGCCGACCGTCGCCCAGACAGCCAACGCGCCGCCCGCATGCGCCAGTTGCCAGACGAATTGCACGATCTGGACGAGCGTCCGCGACCTCTCAGCAGCCTCCTTGCCGACCACTGGCCCGGCACCCGGCCCCCGCCGGACGACGGCAAGCCCACCGCCCCCGAACTCCGCCGCTACGAAGGCTGGCACCCGGCCCGCACCGCGCACTCCGGATACGCCCGCCTGCTCGCCCACCTCGCCACCCGCGAGGACGCTCAACCGGTGGACCTCACCGACGCGTTGCTCGACACCTTCGACGCGCCCCCGGGCGCAGCCGTCCTGCCGCCCTGGCCCGTCGACTGCCTGCTGCGGCCCCTCGCCGGTCCCGGCCCGTCGGCCGTCCTGGAGACGGTCTCGCCCGCCGGCATGCTGGACGCCCGGTTCGCCGACGCGCTGCACGCCCTGCACGCCGGGCGCAACGGCTACGGAAACGCCGAGCGCCACCGTGCCTTCCTCGCCGCGGTGGAGCGCGAGGCGGACGTACGGTTCGTCGAAGTGCTGGTGCCGCCACTGGCCGAGCGCGCGGCCAACGCCGTACGCCGCCCCCTGGTCACCAGCTGGTGGACCGGCGACCCCGACCCCGCGCCGTACTACGGAACCGCCCCGGGCCCCGGCACGGCCCGCTACCTGCCCCTCGACCGCATCACGCTGCGCCGCGACGGCGCCCGGGTGATCGCGGAGGCGGACGGCCGGCGCATCCTGCCGGTCCACCACGGGACGCGCAGCGCCCTGCCGCCGTACGACGTGCTGCTGCGGCTGCTGATGGCCGCGAGCCACCCCGCGACGGCGTACTTCGTCCAGCTCGACGGGCTGGCGGGCGCGTTCCCGCGCGCCGAGCGGCTGCCCCGGCTGACGGTGGGCGGGCGGCTGGTCGTCTCCCCGGCCGTCTGGCGGCTGCCGCGTACGGCACTGTGGCGCGCCGACGACACCGACCTGGCCAAGGTGCGCACCCTCGCGGCCCTGCGCCGCTCGGCCGGTCTGCCCCGGTACGCGTTCCTGCGGTACGGCGCGGGCGCCAAGCCCGTACCGGCCGACCTCGCGGCCCTGCCCACGCTGCGCGTCATCGACCGGCTGCTCACCCAGGGGAGCGCGCCGGAGGGCGGCGGCGAACTGCTGATCGAGGAGATGCTGCCCGCTCCGGATGGCCTGGTGCTGCGCGACCGCGCGCACCGGGGCGGCGACCGGGGCCGCGAGGGCGCGTACGTCGCCGCTCAGCTGCTCATGAGATTTCCGCACGACCGCGTGACCGGCGATCTCGCGGCGTCCGCGGCCGCCGCCCTGCGCGGCGGGACCCACCTCCCCGGAACGCTCGCCCCCAGCGGGCGCGCCGCCGGGGCGGACCCCATCCATTGAGAGAAGGGAACATCGTCATGTCGGACACCATGGAGCGCACCGAACTCACCGACCTGGACGAGCTCATCGGTGACCTGGAGACCCGGATCACCGAGACCGAACTGACCGAGACGGAAGCGGACACCGGCCACTGCAGTGGCGTGTGCACGGTGCTCGTCTGCACTGTTGCCGTCTGTTGACCGGCACCGTCAAGGCCGCCCGTCCGGCTCCGGCCGGGCGGGCGGCCGCCCCGGCGCTCCGCACCCTCGCCGTGGAGCTGCTGGAGGCCTGGGCCCGCCGTCAGGCAACCGGTGAGCAGGACGGGACCGCTCCTTGCGATCCGGGTGTCCCCGCGCTGGCCGTACTCGTCGCGGACACCGGCATGTCCGCCGAGGCCGCCGCCGCGGGCGACGCGGTGGCCGTGTGGGCCCGGGGCATCGGGCGCGGACAGGGCCACCCCGGCCTGTACGACGGCGGGCTGGCGGGCTCCCTCGCCGGGCTCCGTCTCGCGGCCCGGCTCCACCCTCGACTGCACCAGTTGGCCGACCGGTTGCGCGACCATCTGATCACTGTCGCGAAGGCCCGGCCGTGGCGGCCCGAGGGCGTCCGGTTCCCCGATTACGACCTGATCGTCGGACCGTCGGGGACGCTGCTCTCCCTGTGTGTCGGCACAGACCCGAGCGAAGAACAACTCGCGTCCTACCTGGGCCACTTGAGGTCGCTGTGCAGTGACGGAGACCTGCCCCGGCTGCGCACCGACGGCTACGACGGACACCCGTACCTGGACTGGATGCAGGGCCGCATCAACACCGGAATGGGCCACGGCGTCGCCGGACTGGTCACCGCGCTCACCGCCGCGGTCCGGCACACCGGGTCCAATCGGGCGACCCGGCGCGCGCTGCGCAACGCCACGCACTGGCTGGCCCGCCAGTCCTTCGACGACGCCCGGTCCATCCGCAGCTGGGACGGCGCCGGACTCGACGGGCCGCCGCCCGACGGCGCCCGCGCCCGCCAGGCGTGGTGCTACGGCAACCCGGGCGTCACCTGGGCGCTGTGGGACGCCGCGGACGCCCTGGGCGACGCCACGGCGGCGGCGTGGGCGGCGCGGGCCTTCACCGGCCTCGCCGAGCGGTACGACACGGACTTCCACCTCTTCGGCGACCACCCCGCGGACCTGCTCGCCTGCTGCCACGGCGCCGCGGGCGTCCTGGCCGTCGCGGACGCCTTCCACCACCACGCGCGGCTGCCCGCCGCGACGGCCCTGCGCGCACGGCTGGCCCGCCACCTCCTGGACCGGCTGCCTGACGTCCGGGCGCTGGGGGAGGAGCGGATGGGGTTGCTGGGCGGGGCGACCGGGCCGCTGTGCGCGCTGCTCACCGTGGCCGTACCGGAGGCAGACCGGCTGTGGCAGCCGTGCTTCGGCCTGCGCTGAAGGACCGCTCTAGGCCCAAAGATCGGTGATCGCCACATCCACCTCCGCCAACAGCCGCCGCAGCAGCGGCAGCGACAGACCGATGACGTTGCCGGGATCGCCGTCGATGCCGTCGATGAACGGCGCCGACCGGCCGTCCAGGGTGAAGGCGCCGGCCACGTACAGCGGTTCACCGGAGGCCACGTACGCGGCGATCTCCGCGTCGCTCGGCTCGCCGAAGCGGACGGTGGTGGAGGCGGTGGCCGACACCCGGCGGCCCCCGTTCGCTGTGTCGATCACGCAGTGGCCCGTCTGCAGGACACCGGACCGGCCGCGCATCGACTTCCAGCGGGCGGTCGCGTCCTCGGCGTCGGCGGGCTTGCCCAGCGCCCGCCCGTCCAGCTCCAGTACCGAGTCGCAGCCGATGACCAGGGCACCGGCGGTCTCCGGGCGCGCGGCCACCGCGTCCGCCTTCGCCTCGGCGAGGACCCGGGCCAGCTCGGCCGGGCTGTCGGCGGTGATCGCGTCCTCGTCCACGCCGCTGACGACGACCTCGGGCGCGAGCCCGGCCTGGCGCAGCAGGCCGAGCCGGGCGGGGGACTGGGAGGCGAGGACGAGACGGCGGGCGGCGGCGCCGGGCTGATCGGTCATGCCCGCCATCGTACGGAGCGGCGTGGGCGCGGTACGAACGGAGCGGGGCGGGTGTCCTGCGACGCCCGCCCCGCTCCGTTGTCCCAGTCGGCCCTGGGGCCGCCCGCTCACTTGCCGAGCACGGCCTCCATGACCTTCTTCGCGATCGGGCCGCCCAGCTTGCCGCCCGCGATCTCCTTGCGCGGGATGTCCATGTCCGACGGGTCGACGAACACCGCGACCGCGACCGGCGAGCCGTTGCCCTGCTTGGCGTACGAGACGAACCAGGCGTACGGGCGCTCGTCGCGGACGTCCGCGCCGTGCTGGGCGGTACCGGTCTTGGCGCCGACCTTGACGCCGTCGATCAGCGCCTTCTTCGCGGTGCCGTTCTCCGCGGTGTTCTCCATCATCTCCTGCACCTTCTTCGCGGTGCTCTCGGAGACGGCCTGGTTCAGCTCCTTGGGCTTGAACGTCTCGATCGTCGACAGGTCCGGGCCGCGCGTCTCCTCGACCAGGTACGGCTGCATGACCTTGCCGTTGTTGGCGAGCCCGGCGACGACCATGGCCATCTGGAGCGGGGTGGCGGTCAGGCTGCCCTGGCCCATGCCGGTCAGCGCGGTCTGCGGCTTGTCCAGCTTCTTCGGGTAGCCGCTGGTGGCGGTGCGCACCGGGGTGAAGATCTTCTGGTTGAAGCCGAACTTCTCCGCCGTCTCGCGCATCTTGTCCGTGCCGAGCCGGTTCGCCGCCTCCAGGTAGGTGTTGTTGCAGGACCACTGCATGCCGACCTTGAGGGAGGCGTTCGCGCACGGCGCGGTGGTGATGTCGTTGCCGACCTTGGTGGTCGTCTGGGGCAGGGTGTACGGGACGGGGGCCTGCACCGGGGTGTCGATGTCCGGGACCACGCCGTGCTCCAGGGCCGCGGCGGCGGTGAGGATCTTGAACGTGGAGCCGGGCGGGTAGATCTCCAGGGACGCCCGGTTGTTCATCGGCTTGGCCTTGTCCTTGATGAGAGACGTGTACTTGTCGCCCTCCTTGAAGGAACTGCCCGCGAAGACCGACGGGTCGTAGGACGGCGTGCTCGCCATCGCCAGGATCTTGCCGGTGCCCGGCTCCAGCGCGACCACCGCGCCCTTGGCGTCGAGGTCGGTCAGGCTCTTGTACGCGACCCGCTGCGCCTTCTCGTTGATCGTCGTCAGCACGTCGCCGCCGCGCGGCTTCTCACCCGTCAGCACGTCCTTGGCGCGCTTGAGGAAGAGCCGGTCGTCCTTGCCGCTGAGGATGTCCTTGTAGACGCCCTCCAGGAACGTGGTGCCCTGGGACTGCGAGGCGTAGCCGGTGATCGGCGCGTACATCGGGCCGTCCTTGTAGACCCGCTTGTACTTGAAGTCGCCGGCCGTCTCGACGGACCCGGTGATCGGCTTGCCGCCGACGATGATGTTGCCGCGCGGATAGGAGAACGCCTCGATCTTCACCCGGCGGTTGTTCTCGTCGTTCGCCAGCGAGTCCGCCTGGACGAACTGCACCCAGGTGGCGCGCACCAGCAGCGCCAGCACCAGCACTCCGCAGAAGACGGCTATGTGTCTCAGCGGCCTGTTCATCGCTCTCCACTCCCCATGCCGTACGGCCCGTCGCCGCGCGGACCGGCCGTACTGGCGCCCGAATTGCGGCCTCAGGGGTAAAGGATGTCCCAAACGGGGGTGGTGGTTGCAGGCGGGGTGTGTGAGCTGGTCCTCTTCGTCCGATTTCCCGGTGGCGCCCGGCGTACGGGTGCGCCGGCGGCGCCTCAGGTTCCGCCGACCAGCATGACCATCAGCACCACCGCGGCCACGGCCAGCACGATGCCCATCCGGCGGAGCATCGCCTGTACCTGGCGCAGCTCCTCGGGAGGCTCATCGGGCGGATCGGACCACAGCATCCTTCGATCCTGCGCCGGGAACGCCGACGGCGCCTGAGTACGCGTACTCAAGCGCCGACGGGTATCTGGAGCGCCGCCCGGATACGGGGGCTACGGGTGGCCTCAGCGCGGCCAGTAGCTCGTGCGCCACGCCCGCGGCCCCGGGTGCGGCAGCAGCCGGCGCGGAATCCTGGACGCCGGGTCGGCCCATTCGTCCGTACGCTCCGTGCCGGGCGCGGCGGCGGAGGCGGCAGCGGCGGCCGCCGCGCGGGTGCGAACCACCGCCAGTGCGGCGGCCAGCTCCTCGGGTGTGGGGTTGCCCCGGACGACCTTGATCATGGTCAGACCTCCTGGCGGGGTTGCGAACGGCGGGCTGCGGCGGGCACGGGCGGTCCTACAGCGGGATGTTGCCGTGCTTCTTCGGGGGCAGCGACTCGCGCTTGTTGCGCAGCGTGCGCAGCCCGCGCACGATGTGCCGGCGGGTCTCCGACGGCATGATCACCGCGTCCACGTAGCCGCGCTCGGCCGCCACGTACGGGTTGAGCAGCGCGTCCTCGTACTCCTGGATCAGCTCCTGGCGGCGGGCGTCCTGCGCGGCCGGGTCCTCGATCGCGGCGAGGGTGCGGCGGTGCAGGATGTTGACCGCGCCCTGCGCGCCCATCACCGCGATCTGCGCGGTCGGCCAGGCCAGGTTCAGGTCCGCGCCGAGGTGCTTGGAGCCCATGACGTCGTACGCGCCGCCGAACGCCTTGCGGGTGATGACGGTGATCAGCGGTACCGTCGCCTCCGCGTACGCGTAGATCAGCTTGGCGCCGCGCCGGATGATGCCGTCCCATTCCTGGTCCGTACCCGGCAGGAAGCCCGGTACGTCCACGAACGTCAGCACCGGGACGTTGAACGCGTCGCAGGTGCGCACGAACCGCGCGGCCTTCTCGCTCGCGTTGATGTCCAGCGTGCCCGCGTACTGCATCGGCTGGTTGGCGACGATGCCGACCGCGTGGCCCTCCACCCGGCCGAAGCCGGTGAGCATGTTGGGCGCGAAGAGCGCCTGCGTCTCCAGGAACTCGCCGTCGTCGAGGACGTGCTCGATGGCGGTGTGCATGTCGTACGGCTGGTTCGCCGAGTCCGGGATCAGCGTGTCCAGCTCGCGGTCGTACTCCGAGGTCTCCAGGTCCGCCTCCTCGGGGAAGGCGGGCGGCTCGGAGAGGTTGTTGGACGGCAGGTAGGACAGCAGCGCCTTGACGTACTCGATGGCGTCCTTCTCGTCGCCCGCCATGTGGTGCGCGACGCCCGAGGTGGTGTTGTGCGTCCGGGCGCCGCCCAGCTCCTCGAAGCCCACGTCCTCGCCGGTGACGGTCTTGATGACGTCGGGCCCGGTGATGAACATGTGCGAGGTCTGGTCGACCATGACCGTGAAGTCGGTGATGGCGGGGGAGTAGACCGCGCCGCCCGCGCACGGGCCGACGATCAGCGAGATCTGCGGGATCACGCCGGAGGCGTGCACATTGCGGCGGAAGATCTCCGCGAACAGGCCGAGCGCCGCCACGCCCTCCTGGATGCGGGCGCCGCCGCCGTCGTTGATGCCGACGACCGGACAGCCGTTCTTCAGGGCGAAGTCCATCACCTTGACGATCTTCTCGCCGTAGACCTCGCCCAGCGAACCGCCGAAGATGGTGAAGTCCTGCGAGTAGACGCAGACCGTACGGCCGTCGACGGTGCCGTAGCCGGTCACCACACCATCGCCGTACGGCCGGTTCTTCTCCAGGCCGAAGTTGGTCGAGCGGTGCCGCGCGAACTCGTCCAGCTCGACGAACGAGCCCTCGTCGAGCAGCAGCTCCACGCGCTCACGCGCCGTCAGCTTGCCCTTCGCGTGCTGCTTTTCCACGGCCCGCGCGGACCCGGCGTGGGTGGCCTCCTCGATCCTGCGCTGAAGATCGGCCAGCTTGCCCGCGGTCGTGGTGATGTGTGCTTCCGGCTCGGACATCGGGATGCGGCTCCTGCTCGTCCTGGACTGGTGCTCGTACGGGGGTGATACGGAGGGGGGTACGGGAGGTGGTACGGGGGTTGAACGGGATGGGCTACCGATTCGTAGCGTATCGGCGGGACTGCTCAGCGGCACTGCGTCGTTGACCACACCTAGGCTGGGGCCATGACGCCTCAACCACCGGAAAACCAGGACAAAGACCACTCGGGGGCCGGCGCCGGAGGGCGCTGGTCCGACCTGGAGCGGCCACCGCTGAACCGGACGGCGCTGCGGCGTGCCCTGCTGCGGCCCGGCTCGCTGTGGACCGATGTCGACGTCGTGCCCGCGACCGGCTCGACCAACACCGACCTCATCGCGCGGGCCGCGGCCGGACTGCCGGAAGGGGCGGTCCTCGTCGCCGAGGAGCAGTCCGCCGCGCGCGGGCGGCTGGACCGGCGGTGGTCCGCGCCGCCGCGCTCGGGCCTCTACTTCTCCTTCTACCTGACACCCAAGGTGCCCGTGGAGCGCTGGGGCTGGCTGCCCCTGCTCGCCGGGGTGGCGACCGCCAGCGCGGTGGCCCGTACCGCCGGCGTGGACACCGCCCTGAAGTGGCCCAACGACCTGCTGGTCACGGTCGGCGACGAGGAACGCAAGGCCGGCGGCATCCTCGCCGAGCGCGCCGGGGACGGCGTGGTGATCGGCATCGGCCTCAACGTCACGCTGCGCGCCGAGGAGCTGCCCGTACCCGGCGCCGGTTCGCTGACCCTGGCCGGCGCCAAGGTCACCGACCGCGACCCGGTGCTGCGGGCGGTGCTGCGGTCGGTCGAGGACTGGTACGGGCAGTGGACCGCGGCGGACGGCGACGCGGCGGCCTGCCGCCTCCAGGACGCGTACGCCGCCGGGTGCGCCACGCTCGGCCGGACCGTACGGGCCCAGCTGCCCGGTGACCGGGAGCTGCGCGGTGAGGCGGTGGCCATCGACGGGGACGGGCGGCTGGTGCTCGCGACGGAGGAGGGGATGCAGCGTCCGGTCGACGCGGGCGACATCGTGCACCTGCGGCCGGCGGGGCAGGACTAGCGGAGCGGGGTGGCAGGGAGGGGGCCGACGGGGACCGGCTGGCGGGGCTGACCGGGCCTGTGTCCACGCATGCGTCCGTATAGCGGTCAAGAACGATCAGATCCTGGTCAAGAAACCTCGGGAGCAATCGCACTTATGTGCCGTTGGGGGCGAAAGCGACGAGGTGGGAGAGTGAGCCAGAGCACACCTGCCGTATCGTTGAGGCGGTCCGCCGTGCAGCGGACGACGAGCGAGCAGTGATCGGAAGGGCAGTGCGCAGGGAACGGACAGGGAGCGAGCGGTGACCGCCGACGACTCGGGCGCCGGCCCGCGCGAAGCGGACATCGCTCCTCGTGAGACGGGGGCTGCTCGCAGTGAGGGGGATCCGGCGCGGACGGACGGCGGCGCGTCCGCCGACGGCGCCGCCACGCGTACCGGCGGCCGTACGGCGGGCGCCGCGGCCGCGGACGGCGCGGTGAACGGCGTGGCGCGGGCCGACGGCGCCGGTGACGCGGGTGACGACGGTGACGACGACACCATCGCCATCCGCCTGGAACAGCTCATCCTCGGCGCCGACCGCCGCTACACCCCCTTCCAGGCCGCCCGCAGCGCCGGCGTCTCCATGGAGCTGGCCTCCCGCTTCTGGCGCGCCATGGGCTTCGCCGACATCGGCCAGGTCAAGGCACTGACCGAGGCCGATGTGCTGGCGCTGCGGCGGCTGGCGGGCCTGGTGGAGGCCGGTCTGCTCAGCGAGGCCATGGCCGTCCAGGTGGCCCGCTCCACCGGACAGACCACGGCCCGGCTCGCCGACTGGCAGATCGACTCGTTCCTGGAGGGCCTGACCGAGCCCCAGGACTCCGGCCTGACCCGTACGGAGATCACGTATCCGCTCGTCGAACTGCTCCTGCCCGAGCTGGAGGAGTTCCTGGTCTACGTCTGGCGCCGCCAGCTCGCCGCCGCGACCGGCCGCGTCGTGCAGGCCCAGGACGACGCGGAGATGGTCGACCGGCGGCTCGCGGTGGGCTTCGCCGACCTCGTCGGCTTCACGCGGCTGACCCGCCGCCTGGAGGAGGAGGAACTGGGCGAACTGGTCGAGGCGTTCGAGACCACCGCCGCCGACCTGGTCGCCGCGCACGGCGGCCGGCTCATCAAGACGCTCGGCGACGAGGTCCTGTTCGCGGCCGACGACGCGGGCACCGCGGCCGAGATCGGCCTGCGCCTCATCGAGACCATGGCCAACGACGAGACGATGCCGGAGCTGCGCGTCGGCATCGCGTTCGGCACGGTCACGACGCGGATGGGCGACGTCTTCGGTACGACCGTGAACCTGGCCAGCCGGCTCACGTCGATAGCGCCGAAGGACACGGTGCTGGTGGACGAGGCGTTCGCGGAGGAGCTGGGGCGGATGGGCGAGGCGCCGGTCTCCGAGGCCGACGCGAAGGCCGCCGCCGAGGCCGCAGAGAGCGGCGACGGGCCGCTGCCCGAGTACCGCTTCGCGCTCCAGCCGATGTGGCAGCGGCCGGTGCGCGGCCTGGGCGTCGTGGAGCCGTGGCTGCTGAACCGGCGTACCTGAACTTCCGGCCTGTCGGCGCTTCCGGCCTGTCGGCACTTCCGGCCTGCCGGAACCTCCGGCCTGTCGGCACTTCCGGGCTGCCTGAACCTCCGGAGTGCATGATCCGTGCCGTTCCCGCCGCGGCACCCCCTGGCTAGAGTGGCGAACGATCGTTAACGAGCCACCGTTGACCAGGGAGGGTGCTGCATGGACACGCAACGCTTCGGGGAGTTCGTCGGCGTACACCGCCACGGCCACGTCGCCGAGCTGCGGCTCGACCGGCCCAAGGCGATGAACGCGGTGTCCACGGCCATGGCGGACGCCGTCACCGCCGCCTGCGACGCCCTCGCGGCCGACCGCGACGTCCGCGTCACCGTGCTGACCTCCACCCACGAGCGCGCGTTCTGCGTGGGTGCCGACCTCAAGGAGCGCAACTCCTTCAGCGACGCCGACCTGATGCGGCAGCGCCCGCGCGCCCGGGCCGCCTACACCGGCGTACTGGAGCTGCCGATGCCCACCATCGCCGCCGTCCACGGCTTCGCGCTCGGCGGCGGTTACGAGCTGGCGCTCGCCTGCGACCTGATCGTGGCGGACCGTACGGCCGTGGTCGGCCTGCCGGAGGTGTCGGTGGGCGTGATCCCGGGCGGCGGCGGTACGCAGCTGCTGCCGCGGCGCGTCGGCGCGGCCCGCGCGGCGGAGCTGATCTTCACGGCGCGGCGGGTGGAGGCGGCCGAGGCCCGCGACCTGGGCCTCGTGGACCAGCTGGTCGACGAGGGCAAGGACACCGAAGAGGCCCTGGCCCTGGCCGGGCGCATCGCCGGGAACTCCCCGGTCGGCCTCCGCGCCGCCAAGCGCGCCCTGCGCCTGGGGCACGGCCTGGACCTGCGGACCGGCCTGGACCTGGAGGACGGCGCGTGGCGCAGCGTGGCGTTCTCGGGCGACCGGGCCGAGGGCGTGGCCGCCTTCAACGAGAAGCGGCGTCCGGAGTGGCCGGGGGAGTGAGGCCCGCCACCGGCCTCGCGTGACGGCCGGGCCCGGCCTCGCCCCCCGCGGCCCGGCCCGCCCGACGGCCGTGTGACGCAGCGTGTCCATCCGGAAAAGGCGAACGGCCCCGAACATTCCTACGCTGTAGTGATACGAAGCGCGCGCGGTGACGGAATGTGAGGTGCGGTGACGGACGAGGGTGACGACAGGCTCCGGGCCGTGGTGGCGCTGGCACAGGCGATGGCCGCCGCGTACACCCCCCGCGAATCGGTGCGCGCCGCCGCGGAGGGGGTGCGGGCGGCCCTGGGGGGCTCCTTCGCGGCGATCTCGGCCTGGGAGCGCGAGCTGGGCCGGCTCAAGGTGCTGGTCAACGTCGGTGAACTGGCCGAGGGCGAGGAGGAGTTCCCCCGCGGCGAGGCGTACCCGGTGCACGAGTTCCCGGAGATCGTCGGCTTCCTGCACGAGCGGTGGGCCGGGGGCGGCCGGCCCGACGCGTGGGTCGAGACCGCCGAGGGCCTGGTGCGGGAGGGCCCGTACAACCACCAGCGGGTGGCCGCGCTGCGCCGCCGCGGCCGGGGCTGCTGCGTGGTCGCGCCGATCGTGCTGCACGGGCGCGCGTGGGGCGAGCTGTACGTGGCCCGCTCGGCCGGGGAGCCGGTCTTCACGCGGGCGGACGCGGATTTCGCCACCGTACTGGCGGCGGTGGCGGCCGCCGGGATCGCGCAGACGGAGCGGCTGGCGGAGGCGCGCCGGCTGGCGTTCACGGACTCCCTGACCGGCCTCGCCAACCGTCGCGCGGTGGACATGCGGCTCGACGAGGCGCTGGAGCGGCACCGCCGGGACGGTGCGGTGGTGAGCCTGGTGGTGTGCGATCTGAACGGGCTCAAGCGGGTCAACGACTCGTGCGGGCACGCCGTCGGCGACCGGCTGCTGGAACGTTTCGGTTCGGTGCTCTCCCTGTGCGGCGCCATACTGCCGGGCGCCCTCGCGGCCCGGCTCGGCGGTGACGAGTTCTGCCTGCTCACGGTGGGTCCGTCGGCCGACGAGGTGGCCAAGGTGGCCGCCGAGCTGTGCGACCGGGCCGCGGAGCTGGAGCTGGGCGAGGGGGTCGCGGTCGGCGTCGCCTCGACCGGCGACCCGATCGGCCCGGTGCGCTCCGCCCGGCGCCTGTTCCGGCTGGCCGACGCCGCCCAGTACCGGGCGAAGGGCGCCGGATCGCGCGGCCCGGTCGTGGCGGGCCGGGACGGCGGAACGGACGACCCGGTGGTACGCCTGGCGGACGCCCCGGAGCGCGCCTCGACGACGGAACGGCGCCGGTTCCGGCGGTGAGATGCCCGTACGGTGGCCGGAGAGCCGGCCGGTGACGGGGTCGGGCGGCGGCCATGGCCGGGGCCGCTGCGAATCCAGTGGTGACATCCAGGGATTCAGCTTCTAGGGTGCCTGAATATGGATATGCACACTGTGATGCTGGGGACGTCCGGCACGACCGCAGAGGACGTCATCGCCGTCGCCCGCGGCGCCGCCCGTATCGAGCTGTCCGAGGAGGCCACGGCCGCGGTCGCCGCCGCCCGCGCGGTCATCGACGACCTCGCCGCCAAACCGGACCCGGTCTACGGCGTCTCCACGGGCTTCGGCGCCCTGGCCGTCCGCCACATCAGCCCGGACCTGCGGGCCCAGCTCCAGCGCAACATCGTGCGCTCGCACGCCGCCGGCATGGGGCCGCGGGTGGAGCGCGAGGTGGTGCGCGCGCTGATGTTCCTGCGCCTGAAGACCCTGGCCTCCGGACACACCGGCGTGCGGCCGCTGGTCGTCGCCACCATGGCCGAGATCCTCAACGCCGGGATCACCCCGGTCGTCCACGAGTACGGCTCGCTCGGCTGCTCCGGCGACCTCGCGCCGCTGTCGCACTGCGCGCTGACGCTGATGGGCGAGGGCGAGGCGGAGGGCCCGGACGGCGTCGTACGGCCGGCCGGCGAGCTGCTCGCCGAACACGGCATCGCGCCGGTCGAGCTGCGCGAGAAGGAGGGCCTGGCCCTCCTGAACGGCACCGACGGCATGCTCGGCATGCTGATCATGGCCTGTGCCGACCTGGCCCGGCTGTTCACCACCGCCGACATCACCGCGGCGCTCTCCCTGGAGGCGCTGCTCGGTACGGACAAGGTGCTCGCGCCCGAGCTGCACGCCATCCGCCCGCACCCCGGGCAGGCTGCCTCGGCCGCCAACATGCTGAAGGTGCTGGCCGGTTCGGGACTCACCGGCCACCACCAGGACGACGCGCCGCGCGTCCAGGACGCGTACTCCGTGCGCTGCGCCCCGCAGGTCGCGGGCGCGGGCCGGGACACCCTGGACCACGCCCGCCTGGTCGCGAGCCGCGAGCTGGCCGCCGCCGTCGACAACCCGGTGGTCCTGGCGGACGGCCGGGTCGAGTCGAACGGCAACTTCCACGGCGCGCCGGTCGCCTACGTCCTGGACTTCCTCGCCGTCGCCACGGCCGACCTCGGCTCGATCGCCGAGCGCCGTACGGACCGCCTGCTGGACAAGAACCGTTCGCACGGCCTGCCCGCGTTCCTGGCCGCCGACCCGGGCGTCGACTCCGGCCTGATGATCGCTCAGTACACGCAGGCCGCACTGGTCAGCGAGCTGAAGCGGCTGGCCGCGCCCGCTTCGGTGGACTCCATCCCTTCCTCCGCCATGCAGGAGGACCACGTCTCCATGGGCTGGTCGGCGGCGCGCAAGCTGCGTACGGCCGTGGACAACCTGACCCGGGTGCTCGCCGTCGAGCTGTACGCGGCGACCCGGGCGGTGGAGATGCGCGACGGCCTGACCCCGGCACCCGCCACCCGCGCGGTGCTGGACGCCGTGCGCGCCGCGGGCGTCCAGGGCCCGGGGGAGGACCGTTTCCTCGCACCGGACCTGGAGGCGGCGTACGACTTCGTGCGCAGCGGCCGGCTGGTGGAGACGGTGGAGCAGGTCACCGGCGAGCTGGCCTGAGGGGCGGAGCCGCGCGCGGTTCGGTCCGCGCGCGGTCCGGCGCCTCCCGCGCTAACCGCGCGTGGTCCGGCACTTCCCGGGTCCGGCGCTTCTTAGCCATGTCTCTTCGTCAAGTCTCTTTGCCGGGCTCATCGCAGCCTGAGCTGCGCGAACGCCCCTGGGCTCCGCTCGGGCCCCGATCGGTCTCCGCTCGGGCCCCGCTCAGACCTCGCTGCCGCGCGTACGGCGGACGGAGAAGCCGACCAGGCCGGCGCCGATGCCGAGGAAGGCTGCGCCGCCGATGGCGTACGGCGTGGTGTCGAAGGCGCCGGTGTCCGCGAGCAGATCATCCGGCCGCTGTTCCGGACCCTGCTGCGCCTGGCCGGCGGACTGCGGCTGGATGGCCGGGTCCTGCTGGGCCGGGCGGGGGGTGTGCGTCGTCCGTTCGCCGTGTTCGACGGTGGCGTTCGCGGACGGGACGAACCACAGGGCGAGCAGTACCGATCCCGCGGCTGCGGCGGTCAGCAGTGGTCGACGTGCGGTCACGGGCACGGAAACGATCCCCCTTGTGGGCTCGGCAAATTGACCGTTGACAACAGATGTTAGTGACAGCCGCGGGTCGTGGGGAAGTCAGGACCGGCTGGTGCTTACGCTCCCAGACATGAGCAATGACGAGACATCACGGTTTGTCCGGCTCCATGTCGAACTGGTCATGGAGGTCACGGACTCGGACCGGCTGACCGGCGCCGCACTCGACCACATCAACGCCGACCCGTCCCTGCCCGCCGAGGAGCGCGGGCATGCGCGGGAGACGGTACAGGGCGATCCGGCGGAGGCCCTGGCGTACCTCGTGGACCCCTTCGACCTGGTCGAGGACGTGCCCGGGGTGGAGCTGACCCAGGCGTCGTGGAGCAGTGAGGAGATCGACTACGACGCGGACGCGGAGTGGGTCCTCGGCGACGACGCGGAGGACGAGGACTATCCGGAGGACGACGAGCCGGAGGGCGCGGAGACCGCGGACGGGGTGCGGGTCCGCTTCTGAGCGGGACGCGCACGCCGGGGCTCTTCGCCACCGGCGGCGCCCATCCCGCCGCGCACTCCTGCCGCGCGCCCCCGGACGACGTCCCGCCCCGTCCGGGGGTTGCGTGGCATTTGCCACAGCTGTCCTACGTATGGAACGGACGAAACGGAACAGACGTTCCTGAGGTGTCGCCCGGCAGTCTGCGGTGCGACGCCCGGCTCGGGGGTTTCCGGGTTCGGCAGCAAGGCAATGGAGAGTCGTGTGATGACGGACAGCAAGCGTCGCAAGGGCCTGATAGCCACTGCCGCGCTGCTCGGGGGTGTGCTGACCCTCGGAGCGTGCGGTGGTGGCGACGGCGGTGACGATGGCGGCCACGACAACACGAAGAAGGTCGACGAGGCGGCGGCGAAGGACGCCTCCGAAGCCAAGATCAAGATATCGCCGGCGAACGGTGCGGCCGACGCGGGCATCAACAGCGACGCCAAGGTCAGCGTCACCAGCGGCAAGCTGACCGACGTCCGGATGACCGCGGGCGAGGACAAGAAGCCCGTCGAGGGCACGCTCGCCGCCGACGGCTCCTCCTGGAAGCCGAAGAAGCAGCTGGAGCGGTCGACCAAGTACACGATCACCGCCCAAGCCGCCGACTCCGAGGGCCGCAAGGCGGTGGAGCACTCGACCTTCACCACGGTCTCCCCGAAGAACAGCTTCATAGGGAACTACACGCCGGAGGACGGCTCGACCGTCGGCGTCGGCATGCCGGTGTCGGTCAACTTCGACAAGCCGGTGAAGAACAAGAAGGACGTCCAGTCCGCGATCAAGGTGGCGTCCAGCAGCAACCAGGAGATCGTCGGCCACTGGTTCGGCGACCAGCGCCTGGACTTCCGTCCGAAGGACTACTGGAAGCCGAATTCCAAGGTCAGCGTGGACCTGAAGCTGGACGGCGTCGAGGCCGCGCCCGGCGTCAAGGGCGTCCAGAACAAGAAGTTCAGCTTCCAGATCGGCCGTTCCCAGATCAGCACCGTCGATGCCAAGACGCATCGGATGACGGTGGTACGGGACGGCAGGACCATCCGTACGATCCCGATCTCCGCGGGCAGCACGGACCACCCGACGTACAACGGCAAGATGGTCGTCTCGGAGAAGTACCAGCAGACCCGCATGGACGGCTCCACGGTCGGCTTCACGAACAACGACGGCAAGGGCGAGTACGACATCCCCGACGTGCCGCACGCCATGCGCCTGTCCAGCTCCGGCACGTTCCTGCACGGCAACTACTGGGGCAAGGGCATCTTCGGCAACGCCAACACCAGCCACGGCTGCATCGGCCTGGAGGACGTCAAGGGCGCCGGCGACCCGGGCACGGACGGCGCCTGGTTCTACCAGAACTCGCTGGTCGGCGACGTTGTCCACATGGTCAACTCCCCCGACAAGACGATCAAGCCGGACAACGGCCTCAACGGCTGGAACATGGACTGGAACGAGTGGGTCGCGGGCAGCGCAGTGAAGTAGCGCACCCCTGACCTCTTAAGGGCGGGCCCCCGCCGGTGCCTAGGCGGGGGCCCGCCCTCCGTATCGTGACCATGTGAGCAAGCGCAAGGACGGACAGCGGCAGCAGGACCGGGCCGCGGCCCGCGAACTGGTCGGCACGGTGCTCGGCAGCGTCCGGTACGCCGAGGACGGGCCGCCCGCCGAGGACGCCCTGGAGGCCGGTGCCTCGATGCTGGCGGCCGCCCCCGCGGGCCCGGAGGCCGTCGGCGCCGCGCTGCTGGCGGCGGCGGAGGACGCCGTACGCCGCTGCTGGCAGGGCGGCTGGCAGCCCGCCGACCTGGAGCGGATCGTACGGAGGGAAACGGGCGGCGGCCCGCGTACGGCAGTCGTCGTGGATGCGATGGCCGTCGAGTCACAGCGCGCGGGCCGGGCGGCGGAACGGGCCCGGGGCCCCCGCTGGGCGGACCAGCTGCGCGACCTCGGAGCTGAGATCTGGTGGTCGTCCGAGACCGCCTACCTGGAAGACCTGACACGCCGCCGCCGCAGTTCACGCTTCGAGACGACCTACGACGTACTGGCGGCGCTGCGCGTGCTGGCACGCCTGCCCCGCATCACCCCCCTCCCGACCGCTCAGCCCGTACGCGGGGGCGGCACCTCCACCCAGCCGCGACTCCTCGGTCGTATCCGCGGCCTGCTGGCCAAGGCCGAGGCGACGGACTACCCGGAGGAGGCGGAGGCGCTGTCGGCCAAGGCCCAGGAGCTGATGGCGCGGCACAGCATCGACGAGGCGCTGCTCGACCACCACGCCGGGGCCGACGCGGGGTCCGGCTCCGGCCGGACCGCCGCCCCCGCCGCCATCCGCATCGGCATCGAGGGCCCGTACGAGCAGGCGAAAGCGCTGCTGCTCGACGCGGTCGCCGCCGCCAACCGCTGCCAGGCCGTCTGGTCCGGCGACGTGGGCTTCTCGACGCTCATCGGCTTCAAAGCCGACCTGGAGGCCGCCGAACTGCTCTACACCTCCTTGCTCCTCCAGGCCACCACCGCCATGCACCGCGCGGGCGACGCCCACCACAGCCACGGCCGCTCCCGCCGCACCCGCGACTTCCGCCAGACCTTCCTCGTCGCCTACGCCGACCGCATCCGCACCCGCCTGACGACAGCCACGAAGGAAGCAACCACCGAGGCCGCGACCAGCACCCCGGACCTCCTCCCGGTCCTGGCCGCCCGCGAGGTCGCGGTGGCGCAAACCGCCGGCGAACTCTTCCCCGAGACCGCTGCCGTCCGCATGCGCGGCGTACGCGACGCGGCGGGCTGGGAGCAGGGCAGGGCGGCGGCGGACCGGGCGCGGCTGGGGAGGCGGGGAGAGGCGTAGGCCCTTACCCCGCCTGGGCGGCCGCGGCCGGGTGACGTGTTCGAGCCGTACCGCATCGGCCGGATCTTGCTCCTGCTCACGGAGGATGGCGGGCCCCGCCGCGCCCGCGAGAATCATGGTCCGCACTCGCCGCGGCCGGACAACGGCCGCGGCTGACCGTTGTCCGGGCCTGGCCACGTGTGTCCGATTCCGCCCGGCCCGCACACCGGGCCCGCAGACGCTCCACAGGAGGCCGGCTCCATGCCCTTACCCATACCTGCCCCACTCCGCCGCTTCGGCCGCCACCGCGGCAGATGGCGCTCCGCGGGAGCCGCAGTGGCAGTCGCCCTCGCGCTGACCGCCACGGCGGCGGCCCCGGCGTCCGCGGCGACACCCGCCCCCGCATCGCACAACCCGGTCACCAAGGGCCTCGACCGCAAGGACCTCGACCGGTCCCTCGCCGCGATCCACTCGGCAGGCATGTACGGCGTCTACTCGGCCGTACGCGACGGCAAGGACGAATGGCGCGGAGCCGCCGGCGTCGCCGACATCGACACCGGACGCCCGGTCCGTTCCCAGATGGAACACCGCATAGGCAGCATCACCAAGACCTTCGCCGCCGTCGGCATCCTCCAGCAGGTCGCGCGGGACCGCATCGAACTCGACGCGCCGATCGCCCGCTACCTCCCCGGCGTCGTCCCCGGTGACCTGGGCCGCCGGATCACCGTACGGATGCTGCTCAACCACACCAGCGGCATCGGCGACTACATACCGGGAGCTTTCCCGTCTCTGCGCCGACTGGACCCGCAGAGCATCGACGACAACCGTTTCCGCCACTTCAGCCCCCTGGAACTCGTCCGGTACGGCCTGGCGGAACCGCGGACCGGGGAACCCGGCGCCGTGCACGTGTACTCCAACACCAACTACGTGCTCGCCGGGCTGATCCTGACCAAGGTCACCGGCCAGGACGCGGAGAAGTACCTGACGCGGCACGTCATCCGCGCGGCCGGACTGCGCCACACCTACTTCCCGCGCACCCCGTACATCGAGGGTCCGCACGCGAAGATGTACGAGTCCCTGTACGGCCGGATCGATCCGCCACGTGACTACAGCGTCTACGACATGTCCTGGGCCTGGGCCCTCGGCTCGCTGGTCTCGACCACCGCCGACCTGAACCAGTTCTACCGCGCGCTGCTCACCGGAAAGCTCCTGGCGCCCGCGGAACTGCGGGAAATGCAGACCACCGTCCCGGTCCGGGACGCCACGGGCCGGGTGCAGGGCTACTACGGACTCGGGCTGGCCGCGCAGGACCTGCCGTGCGGCCGGTTCTGGGGCCACAGCGGTGCAGTGTTCGGCGCCGGCACCTACGCGCTGACGAGCCAGGACGGCCGACGCCAGGTGTCGCTGGGCATCAACCTGATGAAATACCAGCGGCTGGACGCCGATCCGTCACAGTCCCACCCGGTCGACGCCGCTCTGAACACACACATCGTCCAGGCGCTGTGCGGCAAGGCCACGGCGGGAGCCGGCGCCACCGGCGCTCTCCTCAGCCCCATGGAAACAGCAGTACCGGCAGCAGCGGCACAGCACTGAGCCAAGGGCGCGCGGCCCCGCAACGGTCCGCGCGCCCCTTCGCCCTACAACCCCAGCACCCCTGCATCCCCCGCCAACGCCCGGAAGTACTCCACCGGATCGACGACCAGCTTGCGCGCTTCCAGGTCCATCAACCCGCCCACCGCCGTCACCCGGGCCGCCACGCTGCCGTCATCAACCCGCCGGACCTCCTGCTCCATCCGGAACGTCTTGCCCTCACCCCACACGAAGCCGCAGGTCACCTCGACCTCATCCCCGGCCCGCAGCTCCCGCAGATACCGGACGGTGGTCTCCAGCGTGACCGGCCCGACCCCCTTCGCCAGCAGATCACCCTGCCGTATCCCGGCCGCCTGCAACACCGACCACCGGGCATGCTCCGCGTACTGCAGATACACACTCCCGTTCAAGTGCCCCTGAGAATCCGTCTCGTACCCCCGCACGGACACCCGCACAGCAAATGCCTCACGCCCCGCACCCACGCGCCCTCCTCCACCCTTCTGCCCTGGCCTTCGGCCTGTCCCGGCCTACCCCCGGGTGATCGCCTCCAGCCCTCTGCCCCGCCACAGTGACAACAACAAGCAACTCCCACAAGTCACTTACGGGGGCCCCGCACCCGCTTACGCCCCCGCCCGAGGGCCTCAATGAACGACGACACCGGGAACGAGAGCTGCGAGCCCGGAAATGAAGCTCCCCACACCGGCCAGCGTGACGACTGTCGCCTTGCCGTCCGAGAACAGACCGGCACAGAAGGCGCGCACCTGCCGGCGGACGATCAGCATCTTCAGCTTCTGCCAGCGGTGTTGACGGATGTGGCAGCCGAGCAGCAGACCTGATGCGTTGTTGCGGCAGCCGTCCGCACGCCCTCGTACGGGAGCGCCACACGTCACCGGTGCCTGGAAGAAGCTCCACAGGAGCACGACGGCGGACAGGGTGATCACCAAGGCCGGTCCGGCGGCGGAATCGACCCACGCCGCGATCAGCAAGCCACCGGCCAGAACGCCCCACCATTGACCCAACCCGCCCAGCCGACCGCCGCGTGCCCCCGAAGATGCCATGGACAAGATGGTGGCGCTCCAGGGCCGCGGCCACACTGCCAAGAGGCTTCTCGTCCAAAAGTGAGACTCGCCGCATGGCAGTGGAGAGACGTGAGTTCCTCGTGCGGCCAGTCGCACCGGGCATCAGCGTTTGCCGTACACAGACCGGCCGTCATTCGCCGGCCGGCGCTACCCCCACCGGGCACGAAACCCCCGTCCCCCCGATCCCGCAGTACCCTGCCGGATTCTTGTCGAGGTACTGCTGGTGGTAGTCCTCAGCCGCATAGAAGGGCCGGTCCGGGGCGGCCGGAAGAATCTCCGTGGTGATGTCGCCGTAGCCCGAGGCGCGGAGGACAGCCTGGTAGGCCGCGCGTGAGGTCTCGGCCGTCTGCTGGTCGGCGGGGGAGTGGGTGTAGATCGCGGAGCGGTACTGGGTGCCGGTGTCGTTGCCCTGGCGGAAGCCCTGGGTGGGGTCGTGGGATTCCCAGAAGAGCTTCAGGAGGGCGTCGTAGGAGGTCTTGGCGGGGTCGTAGACGACGCGGACCGCTTCGGTGTGGCCGGTGAAGCCGCTGCACACCTCTTCGTAGGTGGGGTTCGGGGTGTGGCCGCCCTGGTAGCCGGCCAGGGTCGTCCAGACGCCCTCGGCCTGCCAGAACTTGCGCTCGGCGCCCCAGAAGCAGCCCAGGCCGAAGTCGGCGACGCGCAGGTGCTCGGGGTACGGGCCGAGCAGCGGGGTGCCGAGGACGGTGTGGCGGTCGGGGACGGTGAAGGCGGGCTCGGGGCGGCCCTTCAGGGCCTCGTCGGGGGAGGGGAGGGCGGTCTTGAAGCGGTTGAAGAGCATGGCGGCGGGCTCCAATGGCAGGAGGAGGGGAAACCGTACGGGGGTAGGGCGGCCGACCGGTTCAACGTCGGGCGGGCGCGTGAGCATTCCGGTGCGGGCGTTCGGCGCCCCACCTGCTACGACCGCGACCGGAAGCCCGCCGATGTCCCCCCGCCCTGCTCCCACCCCGCCACGGCCCGGGCCCGGTATGCGGCGTATTCGGCGGCGGGGCTGGGGCCGTACGACCACGGGACCGCGCCGACGTGGCCGTCCACCAGGCTCAGCTGCTCCATCGCTTCCTCGTAGCGCTCCGCGTGGACGAGGAACCAGATGAGCAGGTGCCGGACGTGCGGGGCCATGGGGTGGTCCGCCGGGGCCTCCCGCAGGGCGAAGTGCGCGCCTTCTATCGCGCGTTCCACGACCGCGCTCTGGAACAGGCCGCGCACCATGTTGGCCTCAGGGAGGTGGTCGTGGACGGCGAACAGCGGGAGGGCCGGGAGCAGGCTCTTGGCGGGGGCGGCCGCCGCGGCGGCCTCGGTGAAGGCGGCGGCCTCCTCCTTGGAGCCGTGCCACTTCTGCGACCAGTAGGGCAGCGCGGCGAGGTGGGCGCCCATGTGGTGCGGGGCGCGCTGGGTGACCTTCGACCACAGCGCGTCGTAGTCGGCGCGGCGCTCGCCGAGGCCGCGGACTACGGCCAGCTCGGTGATGTACGGAATGGGGCTGCCGGGGGCCAGCAGGGCCGCCTCGTGGCAGACCGTACGGGCCTCCTCCAGGATCATGCGGAAGTCCTGCGAGCCGGGGTCGCGCAGCGCCTGGATGACCAGGAACTGGGCGTGCGTCTGCGCGCCGCCCGGGTCCTTGGGCGCCTCGGAGCGCCACGTACGCAGCCAGATGCCGCCCTGTCCCGGCCGTTCCGCCAGCTCGAACGCCGCGGCCCCGGCGAGCGTCTGCACGCGCTGCCAGCGCCGCTCCCAGTCCTCTCCGGTCGCGCTCAGCAGCTGCGCGGCCGGGCGCCAGTCGTGCGCCCGCCGGATCTCGTCGAGGGCCTCCTCCAGCTCCGGGTCGGGTCCTGGCAGCCGTACGTCCAGCTCCGGGGCCGGTACGAAGCCGTAACCCGCCATGGGGTCGGCGGCCACCGCCATGCCCTGCTCGGCCTGCTGCGCGGCCTGCCTGCGCCGCAGCCACGGCAACAGGACGAGACCGCCGAGAGCGGCAGCGGCGAAGAGAACCAGCAGAGCGTCCATGGGGTCAGTCTCGGATTCCGGTCGTGGGGTGGAGGTGCGGGCGGTGGTACGGCCGTGGTGCGGATCGGCGGGGATGTGTCTTGTATGTATCCACTATCCAGCGAAGCAGAAAGTTCCGAAAAGTTCGCGGGTGTGGACGACTACCCTCGGCAGACATGAGCGATCAGCGCGAGCAGCGCCCCCAGAATTTCGAGACCCTTGCCATTCACGCAGGTCAGGAGCCCGACGAGGCGACCGGCGCGGTGGTACCGCCCATCTACCAGGTGTCCACCTACAAGCAGGACGGCGTGGGCGGGCTGCGCGGCGGCTACGAGTACAGCCGCAGCGCCAACCCGACCCGTACCGCCCTGGAGGAGAACCTCGCCGCCCTCGACGGCGGCCGCCGCGGCCTGGCCTTCGCCTCCGGGCTGGCGGCCGAGGACACCCTGCTGCGCACCCTCCTGGTGCCCGGCGACCATGTGCTCATCCCCAATGACGCGTACGGCGGCACGTTCCGTCTGATCTCCAAGGTCATCGAGCGGTGGGGTGTGGAGTGGTCGGTCGCCGACACCTCCGACCCCCAGGCCGTACGGGACGCCCTGCGCCCCCGTACGAAGGCGATCTGGGTGGAGACGCCCAGCAACCCGCTCCTCGGCATCACGGACATCCCCGCCCTCGCGGCCGTCGCGCGCGACGCCGGGGTGCGCCTGGTCGTGGACAACACCTTCGCCAGCCCCTACCTCCAGCAGCCGCTGGCCCTCGGCGCGGACGTGGTGGTCTACTCCACGACCAAGTACATGGGTGGCCACTCGGACGTGGTCGGCGGCGCGCTCGTCGTCAACGATGCCGAGCTGGGTGACGAGCTGGCCTACCACCAGAACGCGATGGGCGCGGTCGCCGGGCCGTTCGACTCGTGGCTGGTGATGCGCGGCCTGAAGACGCTGGCCGTACGGATGGACCGGCACAGCGCCAACGCCGCCCGCATCGCCGACCTGCTCGCCGCGCACGACAAGGTGACCCAGGTCTACTACCCGGGCCTGGAGACGCACCCCGGCCACGAGGTCGCCGCCAAGCAGATGCGTTCCTTCGGCGGCATGGTCTCCTTCCGTGTCGCGGGCGGTGAGCAGGCCGCGGTGGAGGTGTGCAACCGCGCCGGGCTGTTCACCCTCGGCGAGTCGCTCGGCGGCGTGGAGTCGCTGATCGAGCACCCGGGCAAGATGACGCACGCCTCGACGGCGGGCTCGCTGCTGGAGGTCCCGAACGACCTCGTACGCCTCTCGGTCGGCATCGAGTCGATCGACGACCTGGTGGCGGACCTCACCCAGGCGCTGGGATAGCCGTAATAGCCGTAATGCCCGGCTCACCACCCTTCCAGCGGAGGGGTGGTGTGCGTCGGCGGCGGCAGCCACGGCTGGTCGACCGCCGCCCAGATCAGCAGCACGGCCAGCGCCGCCAGGGTCAGCAGCCACAGCGCGCGGCGGGCCAGTCGCCGGTGGGACAGCAACCGGCGGCCGTCGGCGGTCGCGCGCCGTGCGAGGTCGGGCGGGACCGGCGGATGCGGCCCGTCCAGCATCCGCCGCACCTCGGCCTCCTTGCGGTCGGGGAGGCTCATGGCGCCGCGGTTTCCGTGTGCCGGGGTGCTGGGGGTGCTGGGGGTGCTGGAGGCGATGACTCCGGTACGTACGGTGAGTCCGGCGGTGAGGCCGGTACGTCCCGCACCTTCCGTGCGGGATGTACCGCCTCGCCGACGGGTACGGGCGGCCCGGCACCCCCAGGCGGCGGCTTGCTCCGCATATGCCCCACGGCCCGCAGGCACAGCGCATGGACGCGCTCCGCGGGCAGCCCCAGCTGCGCCGCGGTCTGCTCCTCGGCCACGCCCTCGTAGAGCCGCAGCACGAGCACCAGCCGTTCCTGCGGGGACAGCCGCTCCAGCAGGCCGCCGGGCGGCGGGGGCGTCCCGGGCCGGAGGGGGCGGGGGAGGCGCGCCCGCCAGGCGGAGTGCGCGAAGTGGGCGGCCATCTCCTGGCGCGCGCGGTCGTACGGGTCCTCGCCGCGCAGCCGGTCCCAGACGGCGTACGTACGGGCCAGGGCCAGCGTGAGCAAGCGCTCGGCGGCGGGCGCCGGCTGCCCTTCGGGCTCGGCGGTCAGGAGCGTGGCGGCGCGCAGCAGGCGCCCGGCCGCGCCCGCGACGAACGCCTCGAACTCCCGGGCACGACGGCGTTCCTGCGCTGCCCGCCGCTCTCGCACAGCTCTATGGCACGGCAGGCCCGGCACCGGGTCAAGAGGCGGCCGGGGAAAACCGCGGCCCCAGGATGCGCTCCGCCGCGGAGCGGGTGGGGGGAGCGCGCCGTGCCGGCGCACCCTCGCCCCCGTTCAGGAATTCGACGGCACCGCCGGCAGCGTCGCCGTGACCGTGGACAGCGAGGCGTTGAAGCGCGTCAGCAGGGCGCAGAAAGCGTCGCGTTCCTCCTCCGTCCACTCCTCCGTGACCAGCGCCATCAGGGCGCGGCGGGAGGCCCGTACCTCCTCCAGGCGGGACTGGCCGCGCTCGGAGAGCTGGAGCACGACGGCGCGCCCGTCCTCCGGGTGCGAGGCGCGGTTGACCAGGCCGGAGTCGACCAGCGGGGCGACCTGCCGGGTGACGGTGGAGGAGTCGATGCCCATGCCGGCGGCCAGCGCCTTGACACCCATCGGCCCCTCTTTGTCCAGGCGGTTGAGGAGCAGGTAGGCGGCACGGTCCATGGAATTGCGCGCCTGGCCGACGCCGCCGAGCCGGCTCTGTTCGGCGCGGCGGGCGAAAACGGCTACTTGGTGTTGCAGCGCGTCGAGAAGAGCGGTGTCGGTGTGGGTCGTCATGTCCGAAGAGGTGGGCATGGCCGGGAGCTCGCTTCATGGGATGCGTACGGATTGGGGGACAGAGTACGCGGCCCGGACGCGGCCCGTACCGGCGCTGTCCAAAGACGTGCCCCAGTGGCACCGGACCGGCGGCCGGACGGACCCGCCGCGTGCCGAACTGTAAGACTGGGCTCCATGGCCGATCACACGCCGCACGAGTCCACTCCTGCCCCTGGTTCCCCTTCGGATTCCGCTTCCGGTTCTGCGGCCGGTCCGACACCCGGGCCGGCATCAGGCCCGGCAGGTGCGGCGGCGTCCGGTACGGCCCGGACGCCGGAGCCGGGTTCCGGTTCCGCCTCCGTTTCGGGGCCGGACGCGGGCGGGGTGTCCACCGCCTCCGCCGCGCTCACCGTCGAGGACGTACGGGAGGCGCAGAAGATCCTGTCCGGCGTCTCCCGGTCCACCGCCTTGGAGGGGAGCCGGCACCTGTCCGCTTTGGTGGGGGCGCCGGTGCATCTGAAGTGCGAGAACCTGCAGCGCACCGGCTCCTTCAAAATACGTGGCGCGTACGTGCGGATCGCGGGCCTGTCGCCGCGGGAGCGGGCGGCCGGCGTGGTCGCCGCCAGCGCCGGCAACCACGCGCAGGGCGTCGCGCTGGCGGCCTCCCTGCTGGGGGTGCGCTCGACGGTGTTCATGCCGGTCGGCGCCCCGCTGCCGAAGGTTGCCGCGACCCGCGAGTACGGTGCCGAGGTACGGCTGCACGGCCATGTCGTGGACGAGACGCTGGCCGCCGCCCAGGAGTACGCGCGCAAGACCGGCGCGGTCTTCATCCACCCCTTCGACCACCGGGACATCATCGCGGGCCAGGGCACGGTCGGCCTGGAGATCCTCGAACAGTGCCCGGAGGTGCGCACGGTCGTCGTGGGCATCGGCGGTGGCGGGCTGGCGGCGGGTGTCGCACTGGCGGTGAAGTCGGTACGGCCGGACGTGAAGATCATCGGGGTGCAGGCGGAAGGCGCCGCGGCCTATCCGCCCTCGCTGGCGGCCGGGCGGCCGGTCTCGATCGAGGCGCCGACGACGATGGCGGACGGCATCAAGGTGGGGCGGCCGGGTGACGTGCCGTTCAAAATCATTGGCGATCTCGTGGACGAGGTCCGTACCGTCACCGAGGACGAGCTCTCCAGCGCCCTGCTGCTCTGCCTGGAGCGCGCGAAGCTGGTCGTGGAGCCGGCGGGGGCGAGCCCCGTGGCGGCGCTGCTGTCGCGTCCCGGCGCTTTCGAGGGACCGGTGGTCGCGGTGCTGTCCGGGGGAAACGTTGATCCGCTGCTGATGCAGCGCACCCTCCGGCACGGCATGGCCGCCGCGGGACGCTATCTGTCCCTGCGCCTGCGGCTGACGGACCGGCCGGGCGCCCTGGCGACGCTTCTGGCGGTGCTGTCGGAGGTCGACGCCAATGTCCTGGACGTGAGCCACGTGCGGACCGATCCGCGCCTCGGACTCACGGAAGCGGAGGTGGAGTTGCACCTGGAGACCAAGGGCCCGGAACACTGCACCGAGGTCGGCGCGGCCCTGCGGGAGGCGGGTTACACCGTCATGGGCTGAGGCCCTGTGCCGGCCGGGCGGCTCTGCCGCCCGTCGGGCCGGAATGTGGGGCCGAAGTATGGGGCCGGGGTGCCGCGCGGGCCGGGGCGCCGCGTGTACGTAAACGCCTTCTGACGTATATCGCGATGTATCGCGTGTGCGCTATCGTTCGGGTCAACGGGGTCGTGCCGTCGTGCGCTGGACGCATGCCTCGTCGCCGGGCATATGCCCATAGCGCAGGCGTTGTCCGAAAAGTAAAATTCTTCCTGGAGTTAACCCATACCTTGGGAGTACCCACATGCCAGGCGCCATTTACGCCGAGGGTCTGGTCAAGACCTTCGGCAAGGTGAGGGCTCTGGACGGCGTCGACCTCGACGTCCCCGAAGGAACCGTCCTCGGACTGCTCGGCCCGAACGGTGCGGGCAAGACCACCGCCGTACGCGTCCTCACCACCCTGCTCCGGCCCGACCGGGGCACCGCGGTCGTCGCCGGTATCGACGTCCTCAAGCACCCCGACGAAGTGCGCCGGTCCATCGGCCTGTCCGGGCAGTTCGCCGCCGTGGACGAGTACCTGACGGGGCGTGAGAACCTGACCATGGTCGGCCGGCTCTACCAGATGGGCGGACGGGACGCGAAGGCCCGGGCCACCGAACTGCTGGAGCGTTTCCACCTCGCCGACGCCGGTGACCGGCCGGCCAAGACCTACTCCGGCGGCATGCGCCGCCGGCTCGACCTGGCGGCCGCGCTGGTCGTCAGCCCGCCCGTGATGTTCATGGACGAGCCCACCACGGGCCTGGACCCGCGCAACCGCCAGCAGTTGTGGGAGGTCATCCAGGAACTGGTCGCCGGCGGCACGACGTTGCTGCTCACCACCCAGTACCTGGAAGAGGCCGACCACCTCGCGCACGACATCTGCGTGGTCGACCACGGCAAGGTCATCGCCCGCGGCACCTCCGACCAGCTCAAGGCGCGTACCGGCGGCGAGCGGGTCGAGGTCGTGGTGCACGCCGCCGAGCACATCGGCACCGCCGACGAGGTGCTGCGCGGCTTCGGCAAGGGCGAGAGCAAGATCGAACAGCACACCCGCAAGATCACCGTGCCGGTGGCCGGCGGCGCCAAGCTGCTCGCCGAGGTCATCCGCGAACTGGACGCGCGCGGCGTGGAGATAGACGACATCGGGCTGCGCCGCCCGACCCTGGACGACGTCTTCATCTCGCTGACCGGCCACGTCGCGGAAGTCGCGGAATCCAGCGGCCAGGACGGCGGCGGCGCGGACGGCGACGCCGGACCCGGCCGGGCATCGCGCCCGGGACGCCGCGCCCCGAAGCGGGCACCCGAGACCAAGGAGGGCGCCAAGTGACCACCGTGACCCCAGCGGCCCCGCGCATCGGGGTGCCCAAGCGGCGCGGCGCGGTCAGTCAGTCCGTACGGGACTCCCTGACCGTCGCCAAGCGGAATCTGATCCGCATGCTGCGCATACCGGAGATGGTGATCTTCGGGCTGATCCAGCCGATCATGTTCGTGGTGCTGTTCAGCTACGTCTTCGGCGGTTCCATCACCGTCGGCGGCAGCACCTCGTCCGCGGCCTACCGCGAGTTCCTGATGGCCGGCATCTTCGCGCAGACCGTCACCTTCGCCACCGCGGGCGCGGGCGCCGGCATCGCCGACGACATGCACCGGGGCCTGATCGACCGGTTCCGCTCGCTGCCCATGGCGCGCGGCGCCGTCCTCACCGGCCGTACGCTCGCCGACCTGGTGCAGACCGCGCTGACGCTGGTCGTCCTGGCGGTCGTCGCCTTCCTGGTCGGCTGGCGCTCCCACGAGAACCTCGGCAAGGTCCTGGCCGGCTTCGGGCTGCTGCTCCTGCTCGGGTACGCGTTCTCCTGGATCGGCGCGCTCATCGGCCTGTCCGTACGCACCCCGGAAGCCGCCACCTCCGGCGGGCTGATCTGGCTCTTCCCGCTGACGTTCATCTCGAACGCCTTCGTGCCCTCGGACAACATGCCGACGTTCCTGCGGCACATCGCCGAGTGGAACCCCTTCAGTGCCACCGTCCAGGCCGCCCGCGAGCTGTTCGGCAACCTGCCGCCGAACTACCAGGCCCCCGACGCCTGGCCGATGCAGAACCCGGTGTGGGCGTCGCTGATCTGGTCCGTCCTGATCATCGTGGCCTTCCGTACGTTCGCGGTGCGCAAGTACCGGTCGGCCACGGCCTGAGCCGCGGGCCTGCGGGCGGGGCGGGGGCCCTGGGCGGGGCGTCACCGCCGTACGCCGTCGCCGTCACCCCGTACGCACACGGCCGGCCCGGAGCCGCTGGGGCTCCGGGCCGGCCGTCGTCTGCTGCGGGCGGGCGCCGTGGGGCGCTCAGCCCTGGTACGGCTGGGCGTCGAGGATCTTCACCGACGCCTTCTTGCCGTTGGGGAGCTCGTACTCGGCGGTCTCGCCGACCTTCTTGCCGTTCACGCCGCTGCCCAGCGGGGACTGCGGGGAGTAGGTCTCGATGTCCGAGCTCGCGTACTCCCGCGAGGCCAGCAGGAACGTCAGCGTGTCGTCCGGGTCTCCGTCGAACGCGATGGTGACGACCGTGCCGGGGGCCACGACACCCGTGGCGGCGGGAGCCTCGCCGACCTTCGCGGTCTCCAGCAGCTGCTTGAGCTGGCGCATGCGAAGGTCCTGCTTGCCCTGCTCCTCCTTGGCCGCGTGGTACCCGGCGTTCTCCTTCAGGTCACCTTCCTCGCGGGCCGCCGCGATCTTCTCGGTGATCTCGGCGCGTGCGGGACCAGACAGGTACTCCAGCTCGGCCTTGAGCTGGTCATACGCCTCCTGGGTCAGCCAGGTGACGTTGTCGCTGGTCTGGGTCACAGGTGCTCCTCGTCGGTGCTGGGGATAAATCAAACGCCCTACCAGGAAGGCTGCGCCTCCACGGGTGGGCGAAACCACGAGCCTAACAATTCCGGCACAAAACGGGGAAGAGATATTTTGCCGAGAACCGGATCGGCCCGGATCGTGGCCGGTCAGCGCGCCGGCGCGGGACGGGCCGGGCGACACACCGGACGGTGTGCGCGGGGGCGGTCCGCCGGAGCGGCCGCGGGGCGGCAGGCGGCGGTCAGCCGCGGTCCCCGGACGTGCAGCCGACCAGTACGGCGTTGGTCGCCCGCGCCGTCGTACGGATCGTGACCTCCACGTCCACCTGCTCCTTCGGCGCGTCCACGGTGACGTCCTTGCGCCCCACCTCGGCGCCGCTGTCGGACTGCGAGCGCAGCGTGCACACACCGGTGTCGTCCTTGCCCTTGACGACTTCCAGGTGCACCTTGACCGCGTGGTCCGACACCCGGTCCCAGGTGATCACCCGGCCGCTGAGGTCCTGCCCGGTGATGTAGGAGAAGCCGGACCAGCCGACCACACCGAGCAGTGCCACGCCCAGCACGGCGCCGACGATCTTCAGCTTGCGGTCCGCACGCTGGTCGGCGGAGCGGCCGTAACGCCCGTCGGGCAGCCCTGCGCGCGCCGCAGTCATGATCGACCTCCTGCCGGGGACTCCGGAATTAATCGCCCCGTGCTTCGGTCACTATAGGAAACATCTACTCCGGCCTTTCACTGAGGATCGAGTCTTGACTGAGCAGCTGCGACTGATGGCAGTGCACGCCCACCCCGACGACGAGTCGAGCAAGGGCGCGGCCACCATGGCCAAGTACGTGTCCGAGGGGGTGGACGTGCTGGTCGTCACCTGCACGGGCGGGGAGCGCGGCTCCATCCTCAACCCGAAGCTCCAGGGTGACCCGTACATCGAGGAGCACATCCACGAGGTGCGGAAGAAGGAGATGGACGAGGCCCGGGAGATCCTGGGCGTCAAGCAGGAGTGGCTGGGATTCGTCGACTCCGGGCTGCCCGAGGGCGACCCGCTGCCGCCGCTGCCCGACGGCTGCTTCGCCCTCCAGGACGTGGAGGCGGCGGCCGAGCCGCTGGTGAAGCTGATCCGCGAGTTCAAGCCGCAGGTCATCACGACCTACGACGAGAACGGCGGCTACCCGCACCCCGACCACATCATGACCCACAAGATTTCGATGGTGGCGTTCGAGGCGGCCGGCGACCCGGAGAGGTACCCGGACGCGGGCGAGCCCTGGCAGCCGCAGAAGCTCTACTACAACCAGGGCTTCAACCGGCCGCGCACCGTCGCGCTGCACGAGGCGCTGCTGGAGCGCGGGCTGGAGTCGCCGTACGGGGAGTGGCTGGAGCGCTGGAAGGAGTTCGAGCGCCGGGAGCGCACGCTGACCACGTACGTGCCCTGCGCCGACTTCTTCGAGATCCGCGACAAGGCGCTGATCGCGCACGCGACGCAGATCGACCCGGACGGCGGCTGGTTCCGGGTGCCGATGGACATCCAGCGGGAGGTCTGGCCGACGGAGGAGTACGAGCTCGCCAAGTCTTTGGTGGACACGTCCCTCCCCGAGGACGACCTCTTCGCGGGCATCCGCAACAATTGACTCCATGATGAGCGCGACTAGCACCCTCGCCGTGACGCACTTCGTCACCCTTGCCGACAGCTTCGACAAGGACAAGGTGACCCCGGGCGTCCTCGGCTTCATCGTGTTCGCGGTCATCGGCGGCGCCGTCTGGCTGCTGATGAAGTCCATGAACAAGCAGATGAAGAAGGTCGACTTCGAGGAGACCCCGGAGGCGCCCGCCGCCTCCGGCGGTGCGGAGGCGGCGAAGGGCTCCGCCAAGCGGACCTCGGGCAAGGCGCAGCCGAAGACCGGCTGAGCGGCGCCCTCGGGCGCCGGACGGGGTGGGCGGTGCCCCACCGGCCCGTCCGGCGTCACAGCCTGCGTCCGCACCCCGGCTTCCCGGCCGGGGCCCGGACGGAGGTGCTCACTGCGCGGGGGGTATGGACACGCCCATGACCTCGCGCGCGTGGCGGTTCGGAACCATGCCGAGCCGCCATGCCTCCCACCCCGTTTCCGGCTGCACGCCGCGGTCCAGCAGCAGCGCGAAGGTCTCCGCGCAGTCCTCCAGCTTCGAGTCGCGGGTCGGGTGCCGGTCCTGTACGAGCTGGGCCAGCTCCTCCTGTGCCACGGCCGTGCCGACCACCGAGCCGCCCGGCGAGGCGAACGGCAGCAGCGTGCAGCGCAGGAAGCGGGCCCAGTCCTCGCCGCGCCGGTCGCCGTAGCCGGCGAAGGTGCGCGCCGCCTCGTCGGCCAGTTCCAGCGCCTGCGCCGGGCGGCCGTTGCCCGCGTCGATGATCACCAGCTCCAGGCAGGACCAGGCTTCACCGTGCGGTACGGCGATCCGCTGGAAATCCTTGCGGGCGTCCTGCAACAGCTGCCGGGCGAAGCCGCTGTTGCGCAGCGAGCCGGTCTGCGCGGCCCGCAGGTCCCTGGTGACCCGCCCGGAGTGGTGCCGGGCGCAGGCCAGGCCGTAGCCGTCCTGCATCCGGCTGAACATCGTCCGCGACCGCTCCAGGTGCCGCAGCGCCGCGTCCAGGTCGCCCTGTTCCTCCAGCGACTGGCCGAGGTAGTACAGCGTCCAGGCCTCGCCGCGGGCGTCTTCGTACCGGCGGTGCAGGGGCAGGGCCTGGCGCAGCTGGTCCACCGCCGGGTCCGGGTCGCCGTCCACCAGGCGGGCCCGCGCCAGCTGGGTCATCGCCCACGCCTCGCCGCGGTCGTCGTGCGTACGGCCGTACAGGTCCAGAGCCGCGTGGAACTCGCGCTCCGCCTGCGGGACCTCGCCCATGCGCAGATACACCTGGCCGAGCTGGAAGTGCGCCCACGCCTGGCCGTGCAGGCTCTCGCTCACCCGGTGCAGCTCCAGGGACTCGCGCAGCAGCGCCAGCGCCTCCGCCACCTGCGCGCGGTCGCGCTCGACCGCCGCGAGCGCGTGCAGCGTCCACGCCCGGTCGCCGCGCATGTCCTCGCCGGACTGCATCTCCAGGGCCTCGCGCAGCTTGGCCGCGGCCTCCGTCAGATTGCCCTGCTGCTGGAGCGTGATGCCCAGGTCACGCAGGGCACGCGCGGCGCCGACCGGGTGCTGCGCCTCGAAATACAGGTCGACCACCGAGGTCAGGGTCGTACGGGCCTTGTCCAGCTCGCCGAGCTGGCGGGCCGCGACGCCGGTGCGCCACTGCACGGACCGGACGAGCAGGCCCTGGTCGGCGGCCTTGGTCAGCTCGCTCAGCTCACCGAGACGGTAGAGATCGCCGCGCAGCAGGCAGTAGTCGGCCAGTGCGCCCAGCAGGTGGGAGACGGTCGCCTGGTCCACGTCCTGGTCGGCGTGGCGCAGCGCGGCCGTGATGAAGCTGGTCTCGTCGTCCAGCCACTGGAGGGCCGCGTCCAGCGAGGTGAAGCCGTGCGAGCCGAAGCGGTCGGCGCGGGTGGACGTACGGCCGTCGACCAGGCGGATCACCGAGTCGGCGAGCTCCGCGTAGCTGCGGATCAGCCGCTCCTGGGCGGTGCCGCGCTCGGCCGGGTCCTCCTCTTCGACGAGGCGGGCGTGCGCGAAGTGGTGCACGAGGGCGTGCAGGCGGTAGCGGTCGCTGCGTACGTGTTCGATCAGCCCCGCGGCGGCCAGGTCGGCGAGCTGCCGCTCGGCTTCCTCCTCGGTCACGCCCAGCAGCGCCGCCGCGGCAGCCGCCCCCAGGCTGGCCCGCCCCACCAGCGCGAGCCGGCGCAGCAGGCGGCGGGCCGTCTCCGACTGGTCCGCGTAACGCAGCCACAGGGCCGCCTCGACGGGGGCCGTCCGGTCCCCGGCGGCCGAGCGCGCGGCGCTCTCCTCCAGGGCCGCGGCCAGCGTCGCGGGCGACCGCGGGCCCAGCGACGAACCGGCCGCCCGCAGCGCCAGCGGCAGCCCGGCGCACAGCTGCGCGATCCGCTCGACGGACTGGTGGTCGTACGGACCGGTCTCGCCCTCGGACTCGTCGGCCGCGGCCCGCAGCAGCTCCTCGGTGCCCACCGAGTCCAGCGCGCCCACCGGCAGCTGGTGCACCCACGCCTGGAGATCGCCGGGCAGCCGCATCGGCTCCCGGGTGGTCACCAGCACCAGGCTGTCGGAGCGGTCCGGCACCAGGAGGCGCACCTGCTCCGGGTCCGAGGCGTCCTCCAGGAGGACCGTCACGGGCAGGCCCGTCAGGTGCTTGTGGTACAGCTCCGTGAGGCGTTTGACGTGCTGCTCCTGGGAGGGCCGCTCGCGGAACAGCAGCTGCTCGCGCGGCGCGCCCAGCCGGTTGAGCAGGTGCAGCAGGGCGTCCCGTGTCGGCAGCGGCGTCTCGCCCGGCGTGTCGCCCCGCAGGTCCACCACGCACGCGCCGCGGAACTGGTCCCGCAGCTGGTGCGCGGCCCGCACCGCGAGCGCCGAACGCCCCGAGCCCGGTTCGCCGTGCAGCACCACGACCGTGGGCCGGGTGTCCGTGCTCGCGCGGGCCGCCTGCACCCACTGCGCGATCTGCCGCAGATGCGCCTGCCGTCCCGCGAACGGCTCCGTCGGCCGCGGCAGGTGGGCGAAGGACTGCTCCAGCACGGACCGCTGGCGGGCCGCCGCGCTGCGGTCGGCGCCGCGCAGCTGCGGCACCCGGGACGGCCGCGGGGTGGCAGCCGTGCCGGAGGAGCTGCCGCGCGTCGCCGCCGTCAGCATCCGCTGCTGGTCCAGGAACGGCCGGATGCCGCGTACCTCCAGGGCCGTCAGCCACTGCAGCCGCAGCTGCTCGGGGCCGCCCGGCTGCCCGCGCATGCCAGCCTGGCGGTGCGCGGCGGGCCAGTGCCCCGCCGTCAGTTTCACGACCGTCGCCGCGGCACCCGCGGCCACCGCCGCGACACCGACGCCGAGGGCCGGCCCGGTGCCCGTGCCGTACGCCAGATCCGTGCCGAACGCGGCGACCGCCGCGACCAGGGTGGCCACCACGGGCGTCGCCAGCTCCTTGCGCGACAGCCGCTCGGAGAGCGGCCGCTGCCCGGCCGCCGACTCGTCCAGCGCGTGGACGTACGCGCCGTACTCCTCGGCCGCCTTGCCGGCCAGCTCGTCCAGCGCCGCGTTCGCCCGGGACAGCAGGACGCCCCGGTCCAGCGTCCCGCCCGAGCGGCGGACCTCTTCCTCGACGGCCCGCGCCAGCAGCCCTTGCGCCTCCGCCCGGTGGCTGTCACGCAGCACGGCCAGTGAGCCCGGCATGCCTTCCCCCTCCTGCAGTTCCCAGCGTCCCGGCGGATTCCGGTCCTTCCGCAACCCCCGGCCTCCCGGCCCACCCCGACAACCGTGGCAGCCCCCCCGCCCCGGCCCCCGCCGATCGGCTCCGCACCCCCAGTCTTCCGCTTCCCCGCCCGATTCGGCAGCCCTGTGGATAACTCCCCGGTGGGTGGGGTGGGTATCCATGGGGCGGGGGAGGCCCGGTTGGGGAGGCTTCCCCGATTCGGCCGCGGCATGGCGGACAGGGGTGGGCCGGAGAAGCGGACGGGGGTGGGCCGGAGAGGACCCGTTTCAGGCGCGCGAGATCCGTCTTCCCGCGGGCCGCTTCGACCAAGGTCAGCGCTGACACCAGCACCGGGACACCGGCCCGGCGCGAGGCTTCGGTGCGGACGGTCAGCTGCCTCACGCGCCACCGTGATCCGTGGCCTGCGCACCCTCGCCGCCGAACAGTTCCTGGTGTGCCGCCTCGATCTCCTGCTCGGTGAGCGCGCCGTGCTCGGCCTCGTGGGAGGCGACGATTTCGGCGAGACCGTCCCATGCGAACGAGGTCGCCGCGCAGAGGCCGGCCGTCAGACGGCTCCCAAGTCCACGATGACGGAAAAGGGCGCGGCAGCCTTGACGGCGCCCGTGAACATCTCGCCGTCCCGGTAGGCCCTGGTGGCGGGATCGAGAACGTAGGTGTAGACGATCGGGACGCCGGTGGCGGCCTGTTCGACGCGCCAGTAGAAGGGGATGCCGGCCTTGGCGTACTGGTCCGCCTTCACGATCCGGTCGGTGGTCTCCGAGCCGGGCGAGACGATCTCGGCGACGAGGAGGATGTGCTCGGGGCGGGTGGGGGTGAGGTCGATGGTCTCCGCCCGGTAGACGACGACGTCCGGACGGCGGTTGGTGAGCGGGACGTCCTGTAGTCGGACGTCGAAGTCCGTGTCGGCGTTCCAGTCCGGGCCCGCGGCGGCGTCCAGGGCGTTGGCCAGGAGCCGGGCCAGCCGGTTGTGCCGCTTGGAGGCGCTCGGGCTCACGACGACCATCCCGTCCACGATCTCGATGCCGGCGCACTGCTCCTCAGACCAGGAGTCGTACTGCTCCGCGCTGACCTGGGTGTGCATCCACGCGGGCGCCACCATCTCGGCGGTCATGGTGTGCCTCCTTTGAGGAGCTTCCACAATTCCAGCCTTGCTGGGCTCAGCCTACTGTCCTGCGGTTCCGAGACGCCTGCCTCGGCGAAGGAGCGATCTCCGCTTCGGCGCCGTTCGGCGAGCGGGACGGAGTCCGTGCGGTCTCCATGGCGGGGGATGGGCGCTGTGAGAGGCTGGATCGCATGAACCGGCTAGCTGGTGTGACCTCGCCATATCTGCTTCAGCACGCTGACAATCCGGTCGACTGGTGGCCTTGGGGACCGGAGGCTTTCGAGGAAGCGAAGCGACGCGATGTGCCTGTGCTGCTGTCGGTCGGTTACGCGGCGTGCCACTGGTGTCACGTCATGGCCCACGAAAGTTTCGAGGACGAGGCCGTCGCCGCGGTGATCAACGAGCACTTCGTGGCCGTGAAGGTAGACCGCGAGGAGCGGCCCGACGTGGACGCCGTGTACATGGAGGCGGTGCAGGCCGCCACCGGGCAGGGCGGGTGGCCGATGACGGTCTTTCTGACGCCCGACGCCGAGCCGTTCTACTTCGGTACGTACTTCCCGCCCGCCCCGCGCCACGGCATGCCGTCCTTCCCGCAGATCCTCCAGGGTGTGCGCGGCGCCTGGGCGGACCGCCGGGACGAGGTCGGCGAGGTGGCCGGGCGGATCGTCGCCGATCTGGCGGCGCGGTCGGTCTCGGAAACGTTGGCCAAGGGCGGTCAGGTGCCGCCCGGGCCGGAGGACCTGGCCGCCGCGCTGCTGGCCCTGACCAGGGACTTCGACGCCGTGCACGGCGGCTTCGGCGGCGCGCCCAAGTTCCCGCCGTCCATGGCCCTGGAGTTCCTGCTGCGCCACCACGCGCGTACGGAATCCGAGGCGGCCCTCCAGATGGTGCAGGCGACCGCCGAGGCGATGGCCCGGGGCGGCATCTACGACCAGCTCGGCGGCGGTTTCGCGCGGTACGCGGTGGACGCGACCTGGACGGTGCCGCACTTCGAGAAGATGCTCTACGACAACGCGCTGCTGTGCCGTACGTACGCGCACCTGTGGCGCGTCACCGGATCGGACCTGGCCCGGCGCGTCGCCGTCGAGACCGCCGACTTCATGGTGCGTGAACTCCGCACGGAGGAAGGCGGCTTCGCCTCCGCCCTGGACGCGGACTCCGACGACGGCAGTGGCAAGCACGTCGAGGGCGCGTACTACGTATGGACGCCCGGCCAACTGCGCGACGTCCTGGGGGAGAAGGACGCGGCCATCGCCGCGCACTACTTCGGCGTGACGGAGGAGGGCACCTTCGAGGAGGGCGCTTCCGTCCTCCAACTCCCGGACACCGACGACCTGGTGGACGCTGAGCGGATCGTGAGCATCAGGGAGAGGCTGCGCGCGGCCCGCGACGCCCGGCCGCGCCCCGGCCGGGACGACAAGGTCGTCGCCGCCTGGAACGGCCTGGCCATCGCCGCCCTCGCCGAGACCGGCACCTACTTCGACCGCCCGGACCTGGTCCAGGCCGCCACGGACGCCGCCGACCTGCTCGTCCGCGTCCACATGGACTGGCAGGCGCGGCTGCACCGCACCTCGCGCGACGGTGAGCCCGGCGCCAACACCGGCGTCCTGGAGGACTACGCGGACGTCGCCGAGGGCTTCCTCGCGCTCGCCTCGGTCACCGGGGAGGGCGTCTGGGTGGAGTTCGCGGGCCTCTTCCTGGATACGGTGCTCGTCCACTTCGCCGCCGAGGACGGCACGCTGTACGACACCGCGGACGACGCCGAGCAGCTGATCCGCCGCCCTCAGGACCCGACCGACAACGCCACGCCGTCCGGCTGGACCGCGGCCGCCGGCGCGCTCCTGTCGTACGCGGCCCTGACCGGCAGCGGCCCGCACCGGGACGCCGCCGAGCGCGCCCTGGGCGTCGTCAAGGCGCTGGGCGGCCGGGCGCCGCGCTTCATCGGGTGGGGGCTGGCCGCAGCCGAAGCCGCGCTGGACGGGCCGCGCGAGATCGCGGTCGTCGGCCCGGACGGCGACCCGGCCACCCGGGCGCTGCACCGTGCCGCCCTCCTGGGCACCGCTCCCGGAGCGGTGGTCGCCCTCGGGGCGCCCGGTTCGGACGAGGTGCCGCTGCTGAAGGACCGCCCGCTGGTCGACGGCCGGCCCGCCGCGTACGTCTGCCGCCACTTCACGTGCGAGCGCCCGACGACGGACCCGGAGGAGCTGGGGGAGAAGCTGCGGGGGTGAGGGGCCGGGTGGCTCAGGACACGGAAGCCGCCTGAACCTCCGCGGCTCCGTACGGGGGGTGCGCCCCTCCGTCCAAAGTCCTAGGCCCGGAAGCCGACTTGTACTTCACGCGGGCGTCAAGTTCTAGCGTGACGGCATGATGAACCGTACCGAGGGCGGCCTGCCCGCCACCCACCGCGAAGTCCGCCTGGCCGCCCGCCCGCAGGGGCCGATCACCGACGACCTCTTCGAGGTGGCCGAGGTGCCGGTGCCCCGGCCGGGCCCGGGGCAGGTGCTCGTGCGCAACACGACGATGGCCGTCGCCGCCGTGATGCGGACGCTGATGGACGAGGTCACCGCCGTCCCGATGCCGTCCTTCGTGGTCGGCGAACCGCTGCACGGCTCGGCCATCGGCGAGGTGGTGGAGGCCCCCGGCACCGACTTCGCCCCCGGTGACCTGGTGGAACACCACTCCGGCTGGCGGGAGTACGCCCTCGTGGACGCGGCTGCCGTACAGCGCCGGGACCGTGACCTGCTGCCCGACCCGGCCGCGTACCTCTCCCAGGGCCCCACCGCCTACATGGGCGTCGTACGAGGTGCCGAGGTGCGCGCCGGTGACACGGTGTTCGTGACCGGCGCGGCCGGCGGCGTGGGGTCGCTGGCCGGCCAGATCGCCCGTCTGCAGGGTGCCGCACGGGTCATCGGCAGTACGGGATCGCAGCGCAAGGCCGACATCCTGGTCAAGGAGCTGGGCTACGACGCGGTGGTGATCCGCGGTGCGGGCCCCATCGAGGAGCAGCTGCGCGCGGCGGCCCCCGATGGCGTGGACGCGGTCTTCGACAACGTCGGCGGCGAGCAGTTGCAGGCCTCCATCGCGCTCGCCAACCGCGGCGCCCGGATCGCGCTCGTCGGCGCGCTGTCCGCCCAGCTCTCCGATTCCGCAGCGCACACCACCGAGATCGACACCCTGTCGCTGCTCTCCCGCAGCGTCACCCTGCGGGGCGTCGCGCTCTACGACCACCTCGGCCTGATCCCCGAGTGGAACGAGTACTTCGGGCGCGGGCTGCGGGACGGCACGCTCACCTTCCCGCACGCCCGGCTGCACGGCATCGAGGAGGCCCCGCGCGCCCTCATGGAGCTGATCGAGGGCCGGCACATGGGAGCCGTGCTCGTGGAGCTGTGAGCGGGTCCCCCGCGTACGCGTGGGGCTGTGACGCGGCCCCTCCGCGGCGCGGGCCCGTCGCTCGCGCCCCCGGTCGACGACGTACGGTCTCAGTGAGCCGACGTACGCAACGGGGCGCCACCGACCGGGCCCCGTCGGGGGAGGACCGGATGCGCATCGGGGACGCCGCGGCCGCCGCGGGCATGACGGCCAGGGCACTGCGCTACTACGAGGAGCAGGGGCTGGTGACCGCCCGGCGCACGCCGTCCGGTCACCGGGTGTACGCGCCGGAGGACGTACACCGCCTGCGTACGGTGCGCGAACTGCTCGACGCGGGGCTGACGGTGGGCGACATCCGGTCGTTCGCGCCGCTCCTCGACTCGCTGCCGCCGGGCGGCGTCTCCGCCCTGTTCGCCCCGGGGAACGGCGCCCGCGACGGCGCGGGGGACGACGCCCCCACGGACGGTCCCGGACGGGACGACTGCCGGGTGGCGGAGGCGGTGGCCCGCCGCCGGCTGGCCGACCTGGACGCCCGGATAGAACGGCTGACACGGCTGCGCGGGCGGCTGGCCCGGCAGCTCGGGGAACCGGCGGCCAGGGTGCCGGGGCGGGTGGCGCCGTATGCCAGGGCTTTGAGGGAGTGACGAGGGGACTCCCGGAAAGGTTGGGGCTGGCCGTTCCGGCCCTTTGAATCCGCTAAAGCCGCAACCCCCGCGCCAGCACGTCCATCGTCCGGCCGATCAGCTCTTCGAGGTCATCCCGCTGCCCGTCCGCGACCCAGCGCATCAGCGCTTCCTGGAGGGCGGCCAGGACGGCCGCCGCGATCACCCGGATCTCCAGGTCGTCGGCGGGCCGACCGGACCGTTCCGCCAGTACGGCGCTGATCATCCCGGTGTCCCGCGCGGTGTTCTCCGCCAGCCGGCCGCGGATCGCCGGTACCTCCCGGACGAGGCGGATGCGCTGCACCATTTCGGTGCGCTCTTCGGCGGCGAAACGGTGCAGCGACCCGATGAAGACGTGCCGCAGCGATTCGACCATCGGCTCGTCGGCCGGCCGGGCCCGCAGCCCGGCCTCCAGGAGCGGGTCGTACTCGTCGGTGAGCACGATGTCTTCCTTGGTGGGGAAGTAGCGGAAGACCGTGCTGGGGGAGACGTCGGCGGCCTCGGCGATCCGGTCGACGGGGGTCGCGTCGTACCCCTGCTCCTCGAAGAGCCGGTAGGCGGCCCGGCGGATCGCCTGCCGGGTCTGGATCTTCTTCCGCTCGCGCAGCCCGACCTTGGGTGCGGCGGGCTGCGCGGCGGATTTCTGTGCAGAGGCCATGAAGGTCATTGTCGGGCATCGTCCGGAGCGGGGGCCACGGACGCGGAACGGGCGGTACGAGTGCCCTGGCCGGCAGGGCCGGCAGGGTCAGCGTGGTCGGTGCTGGAGGGCGGCGGGTCGGGTGGCATCCCCTCGTACGGGACGTACGGGCCGCGGATTCGGCAGGAAGGCCGCCACGAGCGTCGCCGCCGCCAGCGCCGCGATCCCGCACACCAGCAGGGCCAGACCCATACCGTGCACATACGCGGCGTCGGCGGAGGCAGCCAGCTGCGCGTCCCCGACGCGGTCCGCGACCAGGTGGGCGGCTACCACCGACTTCTCGGCGGCGGATGCCGCGGGCGCGGGCAGGTGGGAGACGTCGAGCCGGTCGGTGTACGCGCCCGCGAGCAGGCTGCCGAGCACCGCGATGCCGAGCGCGCCGCCGAACTGCCGTACCGTCAGCAGCAGTCCGGAGCCGCTGCCCGCGCGCTCCCGCGGCAGCGTGCCCAGCGCGGCGTCCATGGCGGGCACCACCGCGAAGCCGAAGCCGACGCCCGCCACGGACAGCCAGAGGGCTGTCGTGCCGTAGCCGTCCGACGCCTCGGTGGTGGAGCCGAGGAGTGCGGCGGCGGCGAGGACGAGCAGGCCGCCGGTGACGACCGGGCGCGGTCCGGTACGGGCGACCAGCGGCCCGCTGCCCTTCGCCGCGACGATCAGCCCGGCCATCATCGGCAGCATCCGCACACCGGTGGCGAACGCGTCGTACCTCAGGACGGCTTGCAGGTACTGGGGGAGGATGAACATCAGCCCGGACAGCACCAGCGTGACCAGGGTCGCCGCGACGCAGTTCCACAGGAAGCCGCGGTCGCGCAGCAGCCGCAGGTCCAGCATCGGGCGGGACCGGCCGCGTTCCCGGAGTACGAGGCAGCCGAGCAGGACGGCGGAGGCGCCGAGCACGCCGAGGACGAGCGGGTCGGTCCAGCCCCGGGCGGGCCCTTCGATCACGCCGTACACGAGCGCGCCGAGGCCGGTGACGGTCAGCGCGGTGGACGGCGCGTCCACTTCGGGGGAGGCCGGGTCGGACGTCTCGGGCAGCAGGAACGCGCAGCACACGATGCCGGCCAGGACCAGCGGGACGTTCACGAGGAAGACCGAGCCCCACCAGAAGTGGTCGAGCAGCCGGCCGCCGATCAGCGGGCCGAGCGGCAGGCCGAGCGCCGAGGCGGCGGAGATCGCGCCGACCGCCCTGGTCCGCTCCTCGGGGCCGAACAGGGACGGCAGTACGGACAGGGCCAGCGGCATGACCAGCGCGGCGCCGACGCCCATGACCGCACGGGCGGCGATGACCGGTCCCGGACTGCCGACGACGGTGCCGAGCAGGGAGCCGGCGAGGAACACGGCGAGGCCGGTGATGAGCATCCGGCGGCGTCCGAACCGGTCGCCGAGCAGTCCGGCCGGGAGCATCAGGGCGGCGAAGACGACCAAGTAGGCGTCGGCGATCCACTGTTGCTGTCCGCTGTCGGCGCCCAGTTGGGCGGCCATCGTCGGCAGCGCGACGTTGAGGATCGTGGTGTCGAAGCCGAGGACGAGCATCGAGGCGACCAGGGCGGCGAGAGCCCACCAGCGCCTGGGGGCGGGGGCGGCTTCGGCGTGCGGACCGGTCTCCTGGCCCGGGAGGAAGTGCTGCGGCACGGACACGGCGGCACACCTTTCGAGAGGTACTGGCTATTGGAAGTAACTCTCAAAAGATGGCGACTGTCAATCGGCACCCCTTGACGCCCCCTTGCTCTCTGGAGGGCTGTGGTTTGTCAGTGGCGTGTGTAACGCTGTGGCAAGAGCAAGGTCACTGTCAGTGATGCTTGGAGGGGGTGTTGCGGGTATGCGTACCGCGATCGATGTGTTCGCCGTGTTCGCGGCGGCGCTGTGCGTCGGGGGTTTCCTCGTCGGGGGCACGGCCGTGGTGGTGGGGCTGGTCCTGGCCGGGGTGGCCGCCCTGACATGGCAAGTGGCCGCGGCGTCGAGACCGCGGCCACGTGTGGGCGGAGGAGGCGCGCGCCGGCGCGGTGACAGCGCCGGCGCGCGGGGTGGAAGAGGGGCTGCGGGCGGACCGGATGCCGCGCCGGGCGCCTCAGGCGTGCGTATAGGCCACCAGTGAGATTCCGACGTAGTGCACGGCGAACGCCGCCAGCGTCAGGGAGTGGAACACCTCGTGGAAGCCGAACCAGCGCGGTGAGGGATTGGGGCGCTTGATGCCGTAGATGATGCCGCCGGCGCTGTAGAGGACGCCGCCGACGATGACGAGGACGAGGACGGCGATGCCGCCCTTGCGCAGGAAGTCGGGCAGGAAGAAGACGGCCGCCCAGCCGAGCGCGATGTAGCAGGGCGTGTAGAGCCAGCGTGGCGCACCCACCCAGAAGACGCGGAAGGCGATGCCGGCGAGGGCGGCCCCCCAGACGGCCCACAGGAGTATCTGTCCGCGGCTGCCGGGGATCAGCAGCATGGTCAGCGGGGTGTAGGTGCCCGCGATGATCAGGAAGATGTTGGCGTGATCCAGCCGGCGCAGGATCGCTCCGGTGCGCGGCCCCCAATTGCCGCGGTGGTAAAGGGCGCTGATCCCGAAGAGCAGACAGGCCGAGAGGGTGTAGACGGCACAGGCGATCCGGCCGCGGGTGCTGTCGGCCAGCGCCGTGAGCACCACACCGGAGACGAGGGCGGCGGGGAACATCCCCGCGTGCAGCCAGCCCCGCAGTTTGGGCTTGAGCGGCGCGGCCGCCGCGGCGACCGCGGATACTGCGTCGGCGGCCGCGCTGGTCACGGGGGAAGTGCGGCTTTCGGCGGCGTCGGGCGCGGAAGTCATGGCCGCAATGCTACCTACGCGACCGTAAGTTACGGATTGGTCCGGAAGTGGTGACGGTCACGAGAACCTCCTCTGGACAGATGTGGATCGGGGTCGGATGATCAAATGAGTGCGGTCGGCACCGGATGAGCGGTCGCGAAGCATCCGGGTCGCAGCCCCCAAGGGGCAGACACCTTCATCAAGCGGGCGCTGCCGGCATGTGCGCAGACAGTGGTCCGACCAAACCCTCATCTAGGAGCGATCGTGGCGCGCGACAACGCGGCTCCCTCCCCCGTCCCGACCAACCACCAGGAACTGATCTCCTGGGTCGATGAGATCGCAGCCATCACCGAGCCGGACCGCGTCGTGTGGTGCGACGGCTCGGAGGCGGAGTACGAGCGCCTGTGCGAGGAGCTCGTCGCCAAGGGCACCTTCACGAAGCTGGACCCGATCAAGCGCCCCAACTCGTACTACGCCGCGTCCGATCCGTCGGACGTCGCCCGGGTGGAGGACCGCACCTTCATCTGCTCGGCGAAGGAGGAGGACGCGGGCCCGACCAACCACTGGAAGGCACCGGCGGAGATGCGCGACATCTTCACCGGTGAGCAGGGCATCTTCCGTGGCGCGATGCGCGGCCGGACGATGTACGTCGTCCCGTTCTGCATGGGCCCGCTCGGCTCCCCGCTCTCCGCGCTCGGCGTGGAGATCACCGACTCGGCGTACGTCGCCGTCTCGATGCGCACCATGACCCGGATGGGCCAGGCCGTCCTCGACGAACTGGGGACGGACGGCTTCTTCGTGAAGGCCGTGCACACCCTCGGCGCCCCGCTCGCCGCCGGCGAGGCCGACGTGCCGTGGCCGTGCAACTCGACCAAGTACATCTCGCACTTCCCCGAGGACCGCGAGATCTGGTCCTTCGGCTCCGGCTACGGCGGCAACGCCCTGCTGGGCAAGAAGTGCTACGCGCTGCGCATCGCCTCGGTCATGGCCCGCGACGAGGGCTGGCTCGCCGAGCACATGCTCATCCTCAAACTCACCCCGCCGCAGGGCGAGTCGAAGTACGTCGCCGCCGCGTTCCCGAGCGCCTGCGGCAAGACCAACCTCGCGATGCTGGAGCCCACGATCTCCGGCTGGACGGTCGAGACCATCGGCGACGACATCGCCTGGATGCGCTTCGGCGAGGACGGCCGCCTGTACGCGATCAACCCCGAGGCCGGATTCTTCGGCGTCGCGCCCGGCACCGGCGAGCACACCAACGCCAACGCGATGAAGACCCTGTGGGGCAACTCGGTCTTCACCAACGTCGCGCTGACCGACGACGGCGACGTGTGGTGGGAGGGCATGACCGAGGAGAAGCCCGCGCACCTGACGGACTGGAAGGGCAACGACTGGACCCCGGAGTCCGGGACCCCGGCGGCCCACCCCAACGCCCGCTTCACCGTACCGGCCGGGCAGTGCCCGATCATCGCGCCCGAGTGGGAGGACCCCAAGGGCGTGCCGATCTCGGCCATCCTCTTCGGCGGCCGCCGCGCCAGCGCCGTACCGCTCGTGACCGAGTCGCTGACCTGGCAGCACGGCGTCTTCCTCGGCGCGAACGTGGCGAGCGAGAAGACCGCGGCGGCCGAGGGCAAGGTCGGCGAGCTGCGCCGCGACCCGTTCGCCATGCTGCCGTTCTGCGGCTACAACATGGGCGACTACATGGGCCACTGGATCAAGGTCGGCGCGGACAAGGACCAGTCGAAGCTGCCGAAGATCTACTACGTGAACTGGTTCCGCAAGGACGACGCGGGCCGCTTCGTGTGGCCGGGCTTCGGTGAGAACAGCCGGGTGCTCAAGTGGATCGTCGAGCGCCTGGACGGCAAGGCCGAGGGTGTCGAGACGCCGATCGGCATCCTGCCGACGAAGGAGGCGCTGGACACCGACGGCCTCGACCTGGCCGACGCGGACCTCGACTTCCTGCTCACCGTCGACAAGGACGTGTGGCGCGAGGAGGCGTCGCTGGTCCCCGGCCACCTGAACACCTTCGGTGATCACACACCGAAGGAGCTGTGGGACGAGTACCACGCGCTGGTACGCCGCCTGGGGTAGCACGGCGAAACGGTCCGGCAATGGGATGGCCGGGCCACCACGGCTGACGGCCGGAGCCACGTGCACGAACACGTGGCTCCGGCCGTCTCTTTGCTTCCGGCGCGGCCGCTCAGGCCGTGGCCAGCTCCGGTACGGCGGCGTCGGCCTCGTGGGCCTCCATGCGCTCGGCCGCCAGCGCGGCGGCGGCGCGGTCACCCCGCGAGGTGGCCACGGCCAGGGCGCTGCCGGCCAGCATCCGCGCCCGCCGGTGCAGCCGGGGCGCGCGGGCCGGGTCGCCGCCGCCGCTCGGCGCGGCCCGCAGCGGATACACCCCGCCGCGCAGCCGGGTGACTTGCTCGGCGATGCGCTCGGCGGCGTCGTCCAGCGCGGGACCGGGCACGGCGGCGCGCAGTTCGTCGGTGACGGTGAGCAGCGCGGTCAGATGGCCGGCGAGCCGGATGTCCAGCTCCTCCGCCCGGGAGCGGTGCGGGACGTCCTGGTCGGCGGCCATGGAGTGGACCGACTTGGTGCGGATCGGTTCGTACATGGGACGGCCTCCTGGCAACGCGGAACGGCGGCTGGGAGACCATCCTAGCTTAGACAGTGTCTAAAGTTGTGATCCGTACAGTCGGGATTCGGGTGTGGCGTCCGTCTTGCGGATGCTCAGTACTGCCCGTAGCCGTCCAGGAACGTGCCGATGCGGGTCACCGCGTCCGTCAGGTCGTCCTTGTTCGGCAGCGTGACCAGGCGGAAGTGGTCCGGCTCCGGCCAGTTGAAGCCCGTACCGTGCACGATCATGATCTTCTCGGCGCGCAGCAGGTCCAGCACCATCTGCCGGTCGTCCTTGATCTTGTAGACCTTCGGGTCCAGCCGCGGGAAGGCGTACAGCGCGCCCTTCGGCCTGGTGCAGGTGACGCCGGGGATCCGGGTGAGCAGCTCGTACGCGGTGTCGCGCTGTTCCAGCAGCCGCCCGCCCGGCAGCACCAGGTCGTTGATCGACTGCCGGCCGCCGAGGGCGGTGGCCACGGCGTGCTGGGCGGGCATGTTCGCGCACAGCCGCATGTTGGCGAGGATCGTCAGACCCTCGATGTACGAGGCGGCGTGCGCCTTCGGGCCGCAGACCGCCATCCAGCCGCTGCGGTAGCCCGCCACCCGGTAGGACTTCGAGAGCCCGTTGAAGGTCAGGGTCAGCAGGTCGGGGGCGATCGCGGCGAACGGGGTGTGGGTGACCCCGTCGTAGAGGATCTTGTCGTAGATCTCGTCGGCGCAGACGATCAGGTTGTGCCGGCGGGCGATCTCGGCGAGGCCGCGCAGCAGCTCGTCGTCGTAGACCGCGCCGGTCGGGTTGTTCGGGTTGATGACGACGAGGGCCTTGGTGCGGTCGGTGATCTTGCGCTCGATGTCGGCGAGGTCCGGCATCCAGTCCGCCTGCTCGTCGCAGCGGTAGTGCACCGCCGTACCGCCCGACAGCGAGACCGCGGCCGTCCACAGCGGATAGTCGGGCGCCGGTACGAGCACCTCGTCCCCGTCGTCCAGCAGCGCCTGCATCGACATCTGGATCAGTTCGGAGACGCCGTTGCCGAGGTAGATGTCGTCGACCGACAGCTCGATGCCCTTGGTCTGGTAGTGCTGCATGACCGCGCGCCGGGCGGAGAGCAGGCCCTTGGCGTCGCCGTAGCCGTGCGCCGTGCCGACGGTGCGGAGGATGTCCTCCAGGATCTCCGGCGGGCACTCGAAACCGAAGGCCGCCGGGTTTCCGGTGTTCAGCTTGAGGATGCGGTGTCCCGCTGCTTCGAGCCGCATCGCCTCCTCAAGGACCGGTCCCCTGATCTCGTAGCAGACGTTGGCGAGCTTCGTTGACTGGATCACCTGCATGCCAGCCACCTTACGGGCGCGTAACACGCCCTGCCTGGTGTTCTTGTTCACGCCGGGGCAACCGGTGGTGTGGGGTTGCTCACCCGGCGTCATGGCGAGCGGGGCGTATGGGCATACATGCGGGCGGACTCCGCTGCCCGCGCGCCGCGGTACGCTCCGGGGCATCCGACCACGGGGGCGACATGGTGTCATCGGAGCGACCTCTCGCGCTGCTCAACGACGAGCCGGTGGACTCCACCGGGGGCGACCTGCTGGGCGCGGGCCGCGCCGCCCGGCAGCTCGCCGACCTGCTGATCGCCTCCCGGTCCGCCACCCCGTTCACCCTCGCCGTCGACGCCGGGTGGGGCATGGGCAAGAGCAGCCTGATGCGCCTGGTGGACGCGGAGCTGAGGGCGGCGCCCGAGGTGCACACCGTCTGGTACAACGCCTGGACCTCGACCGGCGCGGACGCCCTGGAAGGGCTGATCAAGTCGGTGCTGATGCGCTTCGACCGGCGGCTGCTGCGCCGGGCCCTGCACCGGGTCTCCGAACAGCGGGCCCTGTTGCGCGTCCTGCGGGCGCTGGCGACCGTCGCGGCCGGCCCGCTCGGCGCCGCCGGGCTGGTCGACGAGCTGTGGAGCAGCATGTCGGCCGACTCCCAGGCCCGTAACGAGATGCGCGACGCGATCCGTGACCTGGCCCAGGAGTGGGCCGAGAACGCGGCCTACTCGCCGCGCCGGATGCTCGTCGTCTTCATCGACGACCTGGACCGCTGCTCCGAGGAGACGGTGCTGGCGGTGTGCGAGGCGGTCAAGGTCTACCTGGACGTGCCGGGGCTGGCGTTCGTCATCGGCTGCGACCGGTCCGTGCTGGGGCCCAGCGGTCTGCTGCGCGATCTGTCGCCGGCCGGCACCGCCTTCATGGAGAAGATCTTCCAGACCAGTTACCGCATCCCGGTGGCCGACGGCCAGGACGTACGGGACTACATCGCGTGGTGCGCCCGCACCGCCGGAATCGAGCAGTTGCTGGACGAGCCCCTGGTCGGCCTGCTCGCCGAGCGCTCGGCCCGCAACCCGCGCCGCATCAAACGGCTGGTCAACGGCTTCGTCCTGGAGGCCACCCTGAACCCGATGTGGGCGGACCACCCGCCGGAGGCGGTGCTGCGCACGTTACTGATCCAGTACTTCTACGCCGACTTCTACCGGATGATGACCAGCCCGCCGGGGGCCGACGACGGCGATGTGGTCGCGGATTTCTGTACGTACCGGCGGGTGCGGACGCTGCTGCGGGCCCCGGAGGCCGTCCCCGAGGAGATGCGGCCGCTGGTGAACACCTACCTGGAGCAGCGTGACGTGACGCCCGACCCGGCGAACCGGCGGGCGGCGCTGGAGCGGCTGGAACGCGAATTGCCCACCGTCTTCCCCGACATGGCCACCGACGCCGCGTTCAACTCGCTGCTCGACGGCCTGCTCGGCCTGCCACGCTCCGACAAACTGGTGCGCAGGCTGCGCGAGGGCGCGCCGACGCTGGTGGCGGCGCCGCAGCGGGAGCCGGACCTCGGGGCCGGGGCGATACCGGACGCGCGGACCGGTGTCGTCGTACGGCACGGGGACGGCTTTCCGGACATCGACCCGCAAGCGCCCCTGGCCGGCCGCACGATCCTCTGGGTCGACGACCGTCCTGAGAACAACGCCTCCCTGGCCGCCTGGTTCCGCCGGGAAGGGGCGACCGTGGAGATCGCCGTGAACTCCGGGGCCGCCGACGCCGCCATCGCCGCCCGGACGCCGTCCCTGATCATCTCCGACATCGCCCGCGGCACGCACGACCGGGCCGGGTTCTCGCATGTGGAGGCGCTGCGCCGGTACGGGCGCTACACCGGCCCCGTCGTCTTCTTCGCCGGCCGGGTCACCCCCGCCCGCCAGGACACCGCCCGTGACCTGGGGGCGCTGGGCGTGGCAGCCGACGCGGACGAGCTGATACGGCTGATCAGAGGCGCGTTCTCCGCACCGCCCGCCCCGCCAGCACATCCGTCCGCCGCCCGTCCTCGATGACGAACCGCCCGTCGATCAGTACGTACGGGATGCCCGTCGGCAGGACGCGCGGCGCGTCGAAAGTCGACCCGGCCGCGACCGTGTCCGGGTCGAAGAGGACCAGGTCGGCGCGGTGACCCTCGCGGACCAGGCCGCGGTCGGGCAGCCGCAGCCGCGCCGCCGGGCGCCCGGTCAGATGCGCCACGCACTCCTCCAGCGACAGCACGCCCAGCTCCCGCGCGTACGTCCCCAGATACCTGGGGAACGTGCCGTACGCCCGCGGGTGCGGCTTGGCGCCCTGGAGGATGCCGTCGCTGCCGCCGGTGTGCACCGGATGGCGCATGATCGCGCGGACGTTCTCCTCATGGCCGACGTGCTGGAGGATCGTCGGGCCGAGCCGGTCCTGGACCAGCAGCCGGCGGGCCGTCGTCCACGGCTCCTCGCCGCGCTCCCGCGCCGATGCGGTGACCGTCCGGCCGACGTAGCCCGCCAGCGCGGGGTCCGAGACACCGGAGATCTCGATGGTGTCCCACTCGATCGGCACGCCGTGGCAGCCGTCCGCGCCCTCGACCTCCATGACGTGCCGGATGCGCTCCGCCGTCGCGTCGTCCCGCAGCCGGGCCAGGATCGCGTCGGGGCCGCCCTCGCTCGCCCAGCTCGGCAGCATGGCGACCAGCGTCGTACAGCCGGGCGTGTACGGGTACGTGTCGAGGGTGATGTCCGCGCCGGACGCCAGGGCCTCGTCGAGCAGGGCGAGGAGTTCGGGGGCGCGGCCCTTGTTCAGGCCGAAGTTCATGGTGGCGTGGGCGAGGTGCAGGGCGCAGCCCGCCTGGCGGGTCAGGCCGACCATCTCCTCGTACGCCTCCAGCGCGCCCGCGCCGTACGAGCGGTGGTGCGGGCAGTAGTAGCCGCCGTAGCGGGCCACGACCCGGCACAGTTCGGTGAGTTCGGCGTCGTCCGCGTACATGCCGGGGGTGTACGTCAGGCCGGAGGACAGCCCGACGGCGCCCTGCTCCAGGCCCTCCGCGACCAGCTGCCGCATCCGGGCCAGCTCGTCGGGCGTGGCCGCGCGGTCCTCCCAGCCGAGCGCCAGCATCCGTACGGTGCCCTGCGGGACGAGGTACGCCGCGTTGACGGCGATGCCCTGACCTTCGAAGCCGTGGTCGAGGCGGTCCAGGTACTCGCCGACCGTGCGCCAGCTGAAGTCGATGTCCGAGCCGTCCCCGTTCCAGCCGGTGATCTGGGCGCGGACCTCGGCGAGCGTACGGTCGTCGACCGGCGCGTACGACAGGCCGTCCTGCCCGATGACTTCGAGGGTGACGCCCTGCGCGGCCTTCGCCGCGTGCGCCGGGTCGCGCAGCAGCGCCAGGTCGCTGTGCGCGTGCATGTCGATGAAGCCGGGGGAGAGGGCCAGGCCCGCGCCGTCCACGACGTGTGCGGCTCCGGGGCGCGGCCCGGAGTCCGTCTCCCGGCGGATCTCGGCGATCCGGCCGCCGTCGAGGGCGACGTCCGCCCGGTAGGAGGGGGTGCCGGAGCCGTCGATGACGCGTACGTCGCGGACCACGGTGTCCATGACCGAACCGCCTTTCCTGTCGAACAAGGGCCGGGGGCCAGGGCCGCGGCGTGCGGCCGTGGCGTACGGCCCCCGCTCCGGCGAAGGGGGGTGCGCCGGAGCGGGGACCTGGCGCGCCCGGGGCAGGGGGATGCCCCCGGCGCTCGGCGCGGGGCTCGGGGGTGGTGCTCCGCGCCGGGATCGTGGGGCCCCGGTGGTACGGGGCCGCGATGGAGGCGCCTCAGAAGAACGTACGGACGTAGTCGACAACCGTGCCGTCCGCCTCGGCCACCGGGATCAGCTGCCACTTGTCGAAGGACGTGCACGGGTGCGAAAGCCCCAGGCCGACCCAGTCGCCGACCTCCAGGGCGTCGCCCCGCTCCGTACGGACCCAGGCGTGCTGGTCGGAGAGCCCGGTGACGGTGACGCCGTCCGCGGCCCGCTCGCTGCCGTCCCGGCCGGACCGTACGACCTGGGCCTGCGGCAGGTCGAGGTCGTACGCCGCGTCCCGCTTGCCCGCGTTCAGGAACGCCTGCTCCGGGGTCGGCCGGGAGACGACCTGTGCCCACAGGCGGAAGGCGGGCCGCAGGGCGCCCTCGTCCGGGACGCGGTTGAAGGGGGTCAGGCGGCGGTAGTGGCCGTCGTCGTGGGAGACGTACGCGCCGGAGCGCAGCAGCTTCAGCAGCGGCCGGGACAGCTCGGGCGCCTCGGCGAAGACCTCGGCGACCGCGTCGAACCAGGCGCTGCCGCCCGCGCTGAGCACGATCTCCTCCAGGTCGGCGAAGCGCCCGGCCCGGTCGAACGCCACGGTCAGCGCGAGGAGGCGGCGCAGCCAGACCGCCACCCGCTCGTGCGTCGCGTCGGGCACCTCGCCCTCGTACCCGGCGATGCCGACCAGGCGCAGGGTGTCCACGCCCGCGACGGCGTCGGCCAGTTCGAAGCACTCGGCGTCGGTACGGACACCGGTCCGCGCGCCCTCGCCCGCGGCCAGTTCGATCACCACGTCCAGCGGGCGGGTGGCGCCCGCCGCGCGCAGGGCGGCGTCCATCAGCTCGATGCCGCGCAGCGAGTCGACGTAGCAGACGCAGCGGAAGCCGGGGTCGGCGTCCAGTTCGGCGGCGAGCCAGCGCAGCGCGACGGCGTCGACGACCTCGTTGGCGAGGAAGATCCGCTGGATGCCGTAGGCGCGGTAGACGCGGGCCTGGTGGGGGACGGCGGCGGTGATGCCCCAGGCGCCGCGGGCGAGCTGGCCGGCGAAGAGCTGCGGCGCCATCGAGGTCTTGCCGTGCGGGGCGAAGGCCAGGCCGTGCCGCTCGGCGTAGCTCTCCAGCAGCGCGAGGTTGTGCTCCAGCGACTCGGCGGACAGGGCGAGGACGGGGGTGGTGAAGCCGCCGGTGAACAGGTTCCGCCGCTCCGCCGCGAGCTCGCCGACGGTACGGCCGTCCGCGTCCGGGGGAAGGCCCTTGAAGCGGTGGTCGACGCGTTCGTCCGCGAGGGTCTTCGCGTGTCGTGCGGCGGTGGCTGCGTCGGCGCCGGACGCGGCACCGGTGGCGGTGCGGTCGGCGTGGGGCGCGGCGGCCATGGGGGCCTCCTCCAGTTCATGTTGCACTGTGTGCAACACCCATTGCGCATATCGCTTACTGCTGTCTAACATCCGAGCCATCGCCGGGTCAATGGTGCGTAACACGTCGCGGAACGGCTCAACGAGCCCGTACGCAAAGGAGTGCAGGAGATCGTGACCACGTCCCAGAACGTCCGCACCGATGGCACCGACCGGAACGTCCGCACCGATGGCACCGACACCACGGACGGCACGGAGCCCGAGGCCCCCGGCACCGACGTCGTCTGCCTCGGCGAATCCATGGTCACCTTCATGCCCACCGAACCCGGGCGGCTCGCCGACGTACCCTTCTTCGAGCGCGGCATCGGCGGCGCCGAGTCCAACGTCGCCTGCGCCCTCGCCCGTACCGGCCACCGCGCCCGCTGGGTCTCCCGGGTCGGCGCGGACGCCTTCGGCGATCACCTGCGCGCGGCCGTCGCCGCCTGCGGCGTGGACGTCTCCCACGTCCAGCGCGATCCGGACCGCCCCACCGGCGTCTACTTCCGTACGGCCGGTGAACGCGCCACCGGTACGCGGACGGCCGCCGGCGAGGCCGAGGTGGCGTACTACCGCGCCGGGTCCGCCGCCTCCGCCCTGTCCCCGGACCTGCTCGACCACGACGTCCTGCGCGACACCCGCGTCCTGCACCTCACCGGCATCACCGCCGCCCTGTCCGACAGCTGCCTCGACGTGCTGCGCACCCTCACCGCACCGTCCCCCGGACGCCCGCTCGTCTCCTTCGACGTCAATTACCGCGTCGGCCTCTGGCGCGACCGCACCGTACGCGGCCCCGAGACGGTCCTCGACCTCGCCCGCCGCTGCGACCTGGTCTTCGTCGGCGAGGACGAGGCCGCGGCCGCCTGGGGCCTGCACGGGCCCGAAGCCCTGCGTGAAGCGCTGCCCGAGCCCGCCGTCCTCGTCGTCAAACAGGGGGCCGACGGAGCCACCGCGTACGCCCGCCGGTCCGACGGCAGCGACACGGTCACCACCGCCCCCGCCCTCGCCGTCGACGTCGTCGCACCCGTCGGCGCGGGCGACGCCTTCGCCGCCGGTTTCCTCTCCGCCACCCTCCGCGGCCTGCCCGTGTACGAGCGGATCCGGCACGGCCACCTCATGGCCGCCGCCTCCCTCACCGTTCCCGGCGACCTCGGCACGCCCCCGTCCCGCGACCTCGCCGACCACCTTGCGGGCCTCGACCCCGCCGCCTGGGGGAGACTTCGACTCGGCCCCGGCTGGACGACCGACGGTGACACACCCACCGACCGCAACGGTGACACCACCAGCCACGGGGTGCACAACCCACGGGTGGAGGTCCGTACACGATGAGTCAGACAGTCGACCGCGCACTGAGCATCCTGCCGCTGCTGGCGGAGGGCCCGGCCAACCTGGAACAGGTGGCCGGCCGCCTCGGCGTGCACAAGTCCACCGCGCTGCGGCTGCTGCGCACGCTCCACGAGCACGGCATGGTCTACCGGCAGGGCGACCAGCGCTACCGCCTCGGCGCCCGGCTCTTCGCGCTCGCCCAGCAGGCCGTGGAGAACCTGGACGTACGCGAGATCGCCCACCCGCACCTGGTCGAGCTGAACGAGAAGTGCGGGCACACGGTGCACCTCGCGGTGTACGAGGAGAACGAGGTCCTCTACATCGACAAGGTGGAGAGCCGCTATCCCGTACGGATGTACTCGCGCATCGGCAAGCCCGTCGCCATCACCGTCGCGGCCGTCGCCAAGCTGCTGCTCGCCGACCTGCCCGAGGCCGAGCGCCGGGCGCTCGCCGAGAAGCTCGACTACCCCCTCTACACGTCCCGTTCGACACCCAACGCCACGGCGTTCCTCGCCGAACTGGCCAAGGTGCGCGAACAGGGCTGGGCCACCGACCTCGGCGGCCACGAGGAGTCCATCAACTGCGTCGGGGCCCCCATCCGCGGCGCGGACGGCCGGGTCGTCGCCGCCATGTCGGTGTCCGCGCCGAACGTGGTCGTCACGGCCGAGGAACTCCTCACCCTGCTTCCGTCGGTACGCCGTACCGCGGACGCCATCAGCCGGGAGTACTCCGGCAACACCCCGCAGAAGGACCAGTAAGGAAGCCTGACCATGACCGAGAAGACCGCCCTCACCCCCGCCACCCACACCACCCCGCCCGCCAAGTTCTCGCACGGCGTGAAGAAGGGCAACATCCTCCAGGTCGCCGGCCAGGTCGGCTTCCTGCCCGCCGTCGAGGGCCAGGCCCCCACCCCGGCCGGCCCCACCCTGCGCGAGCAGACGCTCCAGACCTTCGCCAACGTCAAGGCGATCCTCGAAGAGGGCGGCGCGACCTGGGACGACGTGATGATGATGCGCGTCTACCTCACCGACACCGACCACTTCGCCGAGATGAACGAGATCTACAACGCCTACTTCGAGGCCGAGGGCCTCAAGGAGGCGCCGGCCGCCCGTACCACCGTGTACGTCGGCCTCCCCAAGGGCCTGCTCATCGAGATCGACGCCCTCGCGGTGCTGGGCTGACCGGGACATCCCCTTGCCGTTACCGCTGCTGAACCCGCCGCACGGTGCGGCGCCCCGTCCGACCGGGGCGCCGTGCCGCGGTCCCCCCTGCCTGGAACTTCCCTGTACGACAACGGAGTCATCACATGGTCCACGCTGTCCTCGCTGCCGCGGCCCCCGCCACACCACCGACGCCACCCCACACCGGCGGCCTGCTCGCCCTCATACCGGGCACACCCGGCCTCCTCACGGTCGCCGCCCTGGGCATCCTCCTTCTCCTCTTCCTCATCATCAAAGTCCGCCTCCAACCCTTCGTAGCGCTGCTGGGTGTCTCCATAGCCGTAGGGCTGGCCGCGGGCCTCTCGGTGACCGAACTCTTCGGCACGGTCCAGAAGTCATCCCTTCCCTCCCTCATAGAGAGCGGCATGGGCGGCATCCTCGGCCACGTCGCCATCATCATCGGCCTGGGCACCATGCTCGGCGCGATCCTCGAAGTCTCCGGCGGAGCAGAGGTATTGAGCGCGCGCCTGCTGGGCGTGTTCGGCGAACGCCGGGCGCCGCTGGCGATGGGCCTCACCGGCCTCATCTTCGGCATCCCGGTCTTCTTCGACGTAGGCATCTTCGTCCTGGCCCCCATCGTCTACGCAGCAGCGAAGCGGAGCGGCAAATCCATCCTCCTCTATTGCATGCCGTTGCTCGCCGGCCTCTCGATGACCCACGCGTTCCTGCCGCCCCACCCCGGCCCCGTCGCCGCCGCCGGCCTGTTCAAGGTGGACCTCGGCTGGATCATCCTCATGGGCATCGTCTGCGGCATCCCCGCCGTCCTGGCCGCCTGGGCCTACGCCGCGTGGATCGGCAAGCGGATCTTCGTCCCCGTACCGCAGGACATGGTCGAGGCGGCCGAGGAGGCCCGCGCCGCGGTGATCGCCGAACAGACAGCGGCAGGCGTCGAACCCCACGAGAAGCCGGCCGCCCTGGGCACCGTCCTTACCATCATCGGCACCCCCCTCGTCCTCATCCTCCTCGCCACCTTCTCCTCCATCGCCCTGGCCCCCTCCACCCTCCGCTCGGTCGTCGAGTTCTTCGGCAACCCCTTCGTGGCCCTGACGATCGCCCTGCTCCTCGCGTACTACCTCCTCGGCATCCGCCGCGGCTGGTCCCGCAAGTCCCTGGAAACCGTCTCCACCGCGTCCCTCAAGCCGGTCGGCAACATCCTGCTGGTGGTCGGCGCGGGCGGCATCTTCGGTGCCGTCCTCAAGGGCAGCGGCGTCGCCGACGCCCTCTCCGACACCTTCCACAACGTCGGCCTGCCCGTCATCCTGCTCGCCTGGCTGGTCTCCGTCGTCCTCCGCGTGGCCCAGGGCTCGGCGACCGTGGCCATCGTGACGACCGCCGGCATCGTCCTCCCCCTGGTCGACGGCCAACACCTCTCCCAGCCCCACCTCGCCCTGATCATCATGGCCATCTCGGCCGGCTCGATCTTCGCCTCCCACGTCAACGACGGCGGCTTCTGGATGGTCGCCAAGTACTTCGGAATCTCCGAACGCGACACGCTGAAGTCGTGGACGGTGCTGGAGACGGTGCTGTCGGTGGTGGGGTTCGTGGTGGCGGCGGGGGTGAGTCTGGTGTTCTAGTCCGCGGCACCGTGGACGGCCCGGACGGGACGCGGGCCCTGCTGACGTACAAAGGAGCGCGGGTCGATGCGGCGTCGGGGTCGAAGCCCGAGTACGAGACGGGTGTTGGTGATCCGGAGGCTGTGCGGGCGATGCTCGGTGGGCTCGGTTACGTCGAGGCGATCGCCTTCGCGAAGTACTGCCGGAATTACGAGTTCACCGCGTATGGGCGGCCGATGCTCGCCACGGTGGTGCGGATTCCGGAAATCGGCGGTACATATGTCGAGGTGGAGACTCAGGTCCCGGAGGAGAAGGAGTTGCGGGCGGCTCTGGAGGATGTGCGCGGAGTCCTCGCCGAATTGGGGATTCGGGAAGGTGACCTGACCACCGAGCTGTACACCGACGCCGTCCGGGTGCGGCGTACCGGGGAAGCCTGACGGCACCGGGGCCCGCCGCGCGGCGGGCCCCGGTCACAGGCTCAGGGGCGACGCGCTCAGGCGTCCGGGTTCTTGCCCACCGCGACCTTCTTGATGCGGTTGATCTGGAGTTCGGCGAACTGGGCGTAGGGTTCGTTCGCCGTCAGGTCGGCGGACTGGAGGCGGACCAGGACTCCGCCCAGGCGCAGGAAGACCTCGGTGTGCTCGCCGGTGAAGGCGTCCGTCTCCTCCGCGCCCGCGGAGATCTTCAGCGGCTTCGCGTCGGCGCCGGCCTTGCGGCGCTCCTCCTTGGTCAGGCCCTTCATGGCGACCTTCGCGTCTTCCGGGGTTCTGAAGGAGAAGATGGAGAAGTAGAGGTGCCCGGTCCGCCCGTCCGCGTCGAGCTTGTCCTTGAAGAAATAGGTCGAGCCGTAGCTGACGAAGCCGCCGCAGTTCGTTTCGGTTTCGTCCTGGCATTTGCGCAGGGCCTCTTTCGGTGACGGGAGCCCCGGGCTCCTGCCCTTCCACCCCTGGGGCGCACTGGACTTGCTCACGAGCGCGGCGCTCACCTGGTCCGTGGCCAGCACGATCGGTGCGTTCAGCTGCTGCTCGCCGCCGTGGTCCGTATCTTTTCCGGGCCCGTCGCCGCTGCCGCCACACGCGGTCAGTGACGCCGCGAGCACCGCTCCGGCCACGATCCCCCGTACCGGTCTGAACACTTTCGTCCCCTCTCGGATGATCCAAAGATCAATTGGCATGTACCCAACCGCATAGGTGGGTCACTTGCCAACTCTTCGAGGGGCGGGTCCGCCCGGCGGCTTGTCCGTGCGACGGGGCCCGATCGCCGCCCTCACCCCTTCCGGTCGCGTACGGCCGCGACGATCGTCCCCGCGGTGCCGGCGAGCAGCGGTACGAGGATCGCGGGGGGAAGCCATCCGGGCACGTCCGGGTCGGGCGTGGAGCGCCAGAGCATCGCGCAGCCCGCGAGGATGGAGATACCGATGCAGGCGTTGAGCACCAGCACGGCGCGCGCGATCCGGCGGGCCGAGGCTCGGCTGCCCGGTCTGTTGACCAGGGACGAGGCGGCCCGCGCGGCGGCGAACGGTGCGGCGTCCGCGGTCGGCATCTCATCGCGCGGGGTCAGCCGCAGCATCAGTTCCGCGCAGCCGACGATCATCACCGTCGCTCCCGCGTACGCGAAGACCAGCGCGAAGGCGCTGCCGAACGACTTGTCCGTCCAGGTGTCCACCTGGCCGAGCCCGATGTGCTCCGGTATGTGCTCCGGTAGGTGTGGGTAGCGGAGCGCACCCCAGATCCACAGTGCGAGGAGCAGGACGCCGCTGGGAAGCAGCCAGAGCCGGACCTGTGCGGAAAAGATCGCCATGGGGCAATCATCCGATGCCGGCCGCCGGAGGAGAAGAAGCCGCCGATGCCGCGGCCGGAGCCCGCCCCGCGGCGGGCCCCGGCCACAAGGGGGATCACCTCACCCCGTCTTGCAATACTGCGCCTCCTTGCCGATCGAGCGGTACATGCAGTCGCTGTTCTCCAGGAGTTGGAGCACCGCGTCGCGGTTGCGGGAGGTTTCGCGGGCGATGACGGAGTCGCGCGGATAGAAGCCGCCCGCGCCCGCGGAGGACGGGTACATCTCGAAGGTGTAGGCGAAGATCTTCTGGTTGCCCCAGAGCCAGTCGTCGATGGAGCCGTCGGTGATGTAGAGGTCGCTGGACTGTTCGGGGGTGTAGCCGTTGCTGGCGGCCATGGACTTGCCCACGGCGGCGAACGCGTCGCGGTCGTCCTGGGTCATGCCGGGCGCGGTGTCGCTGTAGGTGTACCCGTAGGGCCACAGGACCAGTTCGCTGTACGTGTGGAAGTCGATGGCGGTCTTGATCTGCTGGACGCCGCCGACGACCCGGCCGCGGACGAAGTTGGTGACGACCTTGACCTCGGGGGCCGAGGCGGCGGACGGGCCGCGGTAGGTCTCCGAGCCGGTGCTGCCCGAGGAGCCGCCGCAGCAGCCCCACTTGAAGTCCCAGTTGCGGTTCAGGTCGGTGCCGACGTTCGCCGAACCGCTGTTGGGCTGGCGGTTCTTGCGCCAGCTGCGGAACGAGCCGGAGGCGATGTCGTACGCGCCGCCGTCCGGGTTCACGTCCGGGATGATCCAGATCTCGCGCGAGTCGAGCATCTTGGTGACGCGCGGATCGCTGCCGTACTTGGACGTGTAGTCGTTGAGCAGGTAGAGCGCCATCTCCACGGTGAGGTGTTCGCGCGCGTGCTGGTGCGCGGTGAAGAGGACCTCGGGTTCCTGCTCGTCCTGGGCGACGTTCTTGCTGAGTTTGAGGGCCAGGATGTCCCGGCCCTCGTAGGACTTGCCGATGACGCGCTTGCTGAGAATGGCCGGGTACTTGGCCACGAGCGCGTTGATCTCGGCGGTGGCCTCGGCGTAGTTGTGGTACTTGCCGTAGCCGGAGGGGAAGTCCTTGACGCGGTCGCCGGTGCCGGACGGCGGTGCGGGCAGGGCCCGCAGGCGGTAGCCCAGCTTGCGTACGAGGGCGGCCTGCGCGGTGTCCGCGGTGATGACGACGGTGCGGCCGTGCACCTCGTCGATGGACACCCCGGTCGAGGCGAGCGCGCTGCGCTGCGCGGCGGTGGCGGGGCCGGTGATCTCGTACTGGCGGGGTGTGCCGGTGTCCGCGGCCGGGGCGCCGGCGGCGGTGTGCGTGGAAGTGCCCTGCAGAGGGGAGTCCTCGGCCTGCGCCGCGAAGGGGGCGGCCAGGGCGAGGGAGACGAGCGCGGTGAGGACGGTGGTCCGTCTGCCGCGTGGTCGTGGTCGTCGCATGGTGTCCTCCGTGGGGGTGTGAGGCGAGCGACGGCGCCAGTGTTCGGGCTTGGCATGCCTCGGTCAATCCCTCTCGTTGACGCAAACACGCCAATTTCACGCCGGTTTCCGGAAGATTCTTGTCAGCGGCCTGTGCCGCACCAACAATGCGCACGACAAGTCCGGCGCCACGCCGGACTCATCAGTGTGAGAGGACCCCCACATGAACAGACCTCTCGTCGGCGCCCTGGCCACGGCCGTCCTGGGCGCCACGGCGCTCGCGGGCACCGCCGGTACGGCCCATGCGACCACGACATCGGACGCGGCGGCCCGGGGAGCAACCCGGACCGCGACGGCGCCACAGCTCCAGGCCGTGGCGCAGGCCGCGGCTCCCAAGGCGAAGGCCGTCACCTTCGCGGGCACGGTCGCGCTCAGCAACTGTTCGGGATCGATCGTCCGGATGCCGAACTCGGCCGACAACGACCCGGCCCTGGTCATGTCGAACGGCCACTGCCTGGAGAGCGGCATGCCCGACCCGGGCGAGGTCGTCGTCGACCAGCCGTCCAGCCGCAGCTTCACCGTGCTCAGCGCCTCGGCCGGCAACCTCGGCACGGTCCGCGCCACCAAGGTCGTCTACGGGACGATGACCGACACCGACGTGTCCTTCTACGAACTCTCCTCCACCTACGCCCAGATAAAGCAGCGCTACGGCATCAAGGCGCTGGACATCGCCACCACCCACCCGGTCAAGGGCGCCGGGATCACCGTCGTGTCCGGTTACTGGAAGAAGACCTATTCCTGCAACATCGACGGCTTCGTGCACCAGTTGAAGGAGGGGGGCTATGTGATGAAGGACTCCGTGCGCTACACCCCCGCCTGCAAGACGATCGGCGGTACGTCCGGGTCGCCGGTCATCGACACCGCCTCCGGCAAGGTCGCCGCCATCAACAACACGGGCAACGAGAACGGCGGCCGCTGCACCATGAACAACCCGTGCGAGGTCGACGAGAACGGCAAGGTCACGGTGCGCAAGGGCATCAACTACGCGCAGGAGATCTACTCCATCCCCAAGTGCTTCGGCACCGGCAACAAGCTGGACCTGGGCCGCGCGGGGTGCGTGCTGCCGAAGCCGTGACGTAGGCGGTAGCGGGATGCGGTAAGGCAGGGAACGTGCGCCGGCCGCGCGGCGCTTCGGGCGCCGCGCGGCCGGTCGGCCCATCGGGCGGCCGGTCACCGTACGTACGGGTCACGGTGGTCACCGTACGTACGGGTCACGGCGTCCACCGCGCGCACGGGTTACGGCAACCCGTGCACGTGCGCCCCCACCTGCCCCGCGAACGCGTTGCCGTTCGCCGCGTCCCAGTTGGTGGACCAGGCCATCGCGCCCCGCAGCCCCGGGTACGTCTTCGACGGCTTGAACGAACCGCAGTTCGCGCCCTTCGTCAGGCAGTCCAGCGCCGCGTTCACCACGGACGGCGCCACGTACCCGCCGCCCGCCGCGCGCGACGACGCCGGTACGCCGATGCCCACCTGCGACGGCGCGAGCCCGCCCTCCAACTGGACGCAGGCGAGCGAGGTGAGGAAGTCCACGGTGCCCTGCGCGTACACCTTGCCGTCGCAGCCGTTCATCGAGCCGCTGTTGTAGTACTGCATATTGACGGCCGTGAGGAAGTCCTTGATCCCCAGGGCCGTCTTGAAGTACTCGTTCTGCGGTGACTGCATGTCGACCGTCTGCGGCGCCATCGTCACGACCACGCCATTGTGCTCGGCGTGCAGGGCCTTGAGCGCCTTCGTCATATAGGTCGAGTTGAGGCCGTTCTCCAGGTCGATGTCGACGCCGTCGAACCCGTACTCGTCCATGAGCTTGCCGACCGAGTCGGCGAAATTCTTCGCGGAGGCGTCGTCGCTGACCGAGACCGCGCCCTTTTCGCCGCCGACCGAGATGATCACCGACTTCCCGGCCGCCTGCTTGGCCTTGATGTCCGCCTTGAACGCGTCGGCCGAGCCGTAGCCGACCGCCGGGTCGAGGTGGAAGCCGACGGCGCCGGGCGTGCCGGTCGCCTCCGCGAAGGACACCGCGATGATGTCGTAGGCGTCGTTCACGTCCTTGAGCTTCTGGACAGTGGCGCCGTTGTCGAAGTTCTGCCAGTAGCCGGTGACGGCGTGCTTCGGTACGGCCGCGGTGCGGGCCACCGTGGGGGAGTGGCCGGTCCGGGATGCGGCGGACGTGGCGGATGTGGCGGCCTCGGACGCGTCGGCGGTGCCGGCCGCGACGACGCCGGCGGCGGTCAGGGCCGCGGCGGCGAGCCCCGCCAGCGCCCGCGCGCCGCGTCGTGCCGTGCGTCCCGGATGTGCTGCTCTTCCTGATCGTGCGCGTACCACTGGTGCCTCCGTGGGGGGAGTTGGGCTTGGTGGTTCTGCTGCGCGTACAGGGGCCCCTGAGCTGCTGTGGTGCTGATGTTGCACGTGGTGCGTCGTGCTGGCGTACAAGGTGGTCCAGACCAATGTCCCTGTCAAGAGGTCGCGCGGAATCCGGGATTCCCCGGGCGCGGGGAAGGGGAAGGCGGAGCCGGGGAAAAGGAGATGCCAAGACGGGGGCGAGTAACCCGGAACGTGTTCTCCGGGGCGGAACTCGTGGATAGGGTGCTGAGCCAACAGCAGTGCCGACAGCGCCAACAGTGCCGACAGCGCCAGCAGCGCAGTGGGGGACGCGACGTGCCGACCGCGATTGCAGTCACCAGCGCCGACCTCGCGCTGCCCGCCACCGACCGGCAGACCCCGGCCGCCGTGGTCGTCCGCCCGCCGCACGCCCAGCCGTTGGACGAGGCGCTGACCGAGCTGGGCGCGGTGCTGGAGCACCACGGCCACCTCGTCGCGCTCTACTCCACCGCCTGCCCGTCCGATCACGTACGCCGCCTGCACACCCTGCGCGCCGTCCTGGAGAGCGACCGGTTCGCGATCGTGCCGATCGACCTGCCGCCGCTCGGCCTCGCCGTACTGGCCCACCAGCTCCGGCAGTTGTCGCTGTGCGACTTCAGCCCCGGCCTGCTGGCCTGCGCGGCCCGCCTGCTGGCCCATTACGTGCACGCCGGCGCCCTGCTGGGCAGCGTGGCCCGGCTCGACCGGGTCACCACCGATCTGCGCTCCCACCTGCGCTCCTGGGTTCCCGGTACGTACTTCGCGGTGCTCGCCAACCCCGAACCGCACCTCGTCCACCTCGACCGGCACGCCGAACGGGCCGCCGACGCGGGCCTGCCCCCGCCCGGCTTCGCCACCCGCCTCGTCCACGCGCGCGGCCAGCTGGCCGGCGACTGGGTCGGCGGCGTCCTGGCCCGCTCCTGGCAGGTTCAGGGCACGTACGAGGTTCCGCTGCCCGCCGAGTCGGCGGCCTGGTGGGGTACGCGCAAACTGGCCGAGTTCGCGGCGGCCATCCCGGATCTCTCGGTGCTCTACCAGCTCGTGGCGTCCGTACGGAGAGAGGAGTGCCGCTGGTGCGGTCTCGAACTCATCGGCGACCGGTGCGCGTTCTGCTGCGCGCCGTCCGCCGCTCCCACTCCGGGCGCGGGCCCGGGCGGCGGGCGCCGTACGAACGGGGCCGCGCGCTCCCTCCCCGGCCCGGACACCGACACGCCCGCCTCCTCCCTGCTGCGGCGCCGCGGCCTGGCCCCGGTCTCCCCGGCCGGCGTCCCCGGGCCGGAGCCGGGCCGGCGGGCAGCCGTACGGGCACGCTGAGCAGCCCCGTAACGGACCCGCGGGTACCGGACCCACCCGTACCCGCCCCACC
>NZ_JOCQ01000028.1 GCF_000720725.1 Streptomyces rimosus subsp. rimosus | reverse complement strand
GGCCCCGACGCCCCCATCATCACCACCGACGCCCGCCACCGCAGCGAAGCCAAAAGCGCCCTCATCACCCTCGTCGAACACGCCCTCATGGCCCGCCTGCGCTGACCGGCCCGGAGACGTGACAACCCCCGCACCTCGGGTGCGGGGGTTTTTGGTGTGCGGCCGCGCTAGCCGTTCAGATGGTCGCCGACCGCCGTGACGAGGAGCGACAGCGACACCGCCCCGGCGTCCGGGTGGCCGTGGCCCAGGGAGCCCATGCGGGCCGCGCGGCCGCGGGACGGGGTGAGGTCCGCGGTGGCGGAGGCGGCGCGGGTGGCGGACTGGGCGGCGGCCTTCCAGGCGCCGGGGAGGGGTTCGGCGGCGCGGGCGTGGAGTTCGGCCCGGAACGGGTCCAGCGCGTCCAGCATCGTCTTGTCGCCCACCTGCGCGCCGCCCAGGTCCGAGACAGCCTGCTGCGCGGCTTCGGCGGCGTCCGCGAACAGCGCGGTGGAGTAGGCGCGGGCCTTGGCGAGTACGGCGCCGGTCTCGGCCAGCAGCGTGCCGTACAGGGCCCCGGACGCGCCGCCCGAGGCGTCGGCCAGGGCGAGGCCCGCGGCGAGCAGCGCGGCGCCTGCCGAGCGGGGGTCGGCGGCCGGTCCCGGCTCGGCCGTACGGGCCGCGGCGACGGCGGCGCGCAGGCCCCGGACGATGCCGATGCCGTGGTCGCCGTCCCCGGCGACGGCGTCCAGCCGGCCGAGTTCGTCCTCGTTGGCCGCGATCAGGTCGAGGGCGGCCCGGAGGGCGGCGGTGGCGGGGAGGTCCGTGGCCGAGGGTTCGCGTACGGGCGCCGCCGTGCCGGGCGTGGGGGCGGCGGCCGCGGAGTCCGCCGGGCGGTGGTCGTCGTGGTGCCCCGGCACGCTGCGGAAGGCCGGTGTGTCGCAGGGCGCGTCGTACAGTTCGGCCAGTTCGTCGTCCAGGAGCATCACGGACAGCGAGACGCCCGCCATGTCGAAGGACGTGACGAATTCGCCGACCTCGGGGCGGTGCGGGCGCAGTCCGGCGGCGCGCAGCCTGCGGTTGACCCGGCGGTAGACGACGAACATCTCTTCGTACTTGGTGCGGCCGAGGCCGTTGAGGAGGACGGCGGCCCGCCCGTCTCCCCCGGCGGGCGGCTCCGGGAGCTCGCGCAGGAGGTTGTCGACGAGCGCGTCGGCGAGTTCGGACGCGGTGAGGTGGCGGGTGGTCCGCAGGCCGGGTTCGCCGTGTATGCCCATGCCGAGTTCGGTCGTCCCGGCGTCGACGGTGAACAGCGGCTCGTTCGCGCCCGGCAGCGTACAGCCGGCGAACGCGGCACCGAAGGTGCGGGTCATCGCGTTGGCACGGGCCGCGAGCCGGGCCACGCCCGCCAGGTCGTCGCCGCGTTCCGCCGCCGCGCCCGCCACCTTGAAGACGAAGAAGTCGCCGGCCACGCCGCGCCGGTCGCGGGACGGGTCGACCGGCTGCCCCTCGACCGGCGGCGGGCCGCTGGCCACGTCATCGGTGACCAGGACGGTACGGACATCGACGCCCTCGGCGGCCAGGCGGCGGGCGGCGAGGCCGAAGTGCATCACGTCGCCGGCGTAGTTGCCGTAGCTGAAGAGCACGCCCGCGCCGCCGTCCGCGGCCCGCGCGGTGCGGTAGACCTGTTCGGCGCTGGGGCTGGCGAAGACGTCGCCGACGGCCGCCGCGTCGGCGAGGCCGGGGCCGACCAGCCCGGCGAAGGCGGGGTAGTGCCCGGAGCCGCCGCCGATGACGACCGCGACCTTGCCGGGGCGCGGCGCGTGCCGCCCGACGACCCCGTAGGTGTCCGGGACCCGGCGCACCGTGCGGGCGTAGGCGTCGGCCAGGCCCTCCAGCCAGTCCTCACGGAAGGTCCCGGGGTCGTGTCCGGGGCCGGCGGCGGGGGTGGTGGTCATCGGGCTCACTCCTTTGTTTCGTCCCTTGTTGGATTTAACACCCGGATCACATACCCGTCACCCCTCCTGGCGTAATCCACCCCAGTTGTAGCCAAGAAGCCGCGCAGAAGCCGTGAAGAAGTCTCCGGAAAAGCCTCCGCATCACATCTTGCATGTGAAGTTCACAGGCTTCATGCTGCCAACATCACACCGCACCGCACCGCCCGGAGGCGTCCATGGCTCCACCGCAGCTCTCGCTCCCCGACCGCCTCCCCGACCGGCTCCCCGACCGGCTGGGCATCCCGAAGCCGCTGGTCCTCGGCTACCTCGGCGTGCTGCTGTTCATGGTCGGCGACGGGGTCGAGTCCGGTTTCATCGCCCCGTACATGGCCGGACACGGCGCGGGCACCGAGGTGCACGCCTCGTACGTGATCACCGCGTACGGCGTGACCGTGATGCTCGCGTCCTGGCTCTCCGGCGCGCTGTCGGACCTGTGGGGCCCGCGCCGCGTCATGCAGCTGGGCCTGGCCGTGTGGGTCGTCTTCGACGTGCTCTTCCTGGTCCTGGCGCTGGGCCCGGGCAACTACCCGCTGATGCTGGTCTTCTACGGCCTGCGCGGCTTCGGCTACCCGCTCTTCGCCTTCGGCTTCCTGGTGTGGATCACCGCCACCGCGCCGGCGGCCCGGATGGGCACCGCGGTCGGCTGGTTCTACGTGGCCTTCACCGGCGGCCTGCCCACCCTCGGCTCGCTCGTCGCGGGCGTCACCAACCCGTGGTTCGGCCAGTTCGGCACCCTGTGGGTGGCGCTCGGCATCATCGTCCTGGGCGGCGTCTGCTGTCTGCTCGGCGTCCGCGAGCGCACCGGCTTCGCCCGGCTCGCGCCGCCGGAGGTGCGGCCCGTGCAGTCGCTGCTGTCCAGCCTGTCCATCGCCTGGACGCACCCGAAGGTCGCCGTCGGCTGCGTGGTGCGCATCATCAACACGGCGCCGGAGTTCGGCTTCCTGGTGTTCCTGCCGACCTTCTTCGGCGAGGAGCTGGGCTTCGGGCAGGGCCGCTGGCTGACCCTGCTGGCCGTCATCTACGGCACCAACGTGCTGTGCAACCTGCTCTTCGGGGTGATCGGCGACCGGATCGGCTGGCGGCGCACCATCGCCTCCTTCGGCGGCCTCGGCTGCGCGGTCACCACCCTCACCCTCTACTTCGTGCCGAAGGCCGTCGGCGGCCACTACGGGGTGGCCATCGCCGTCGGCATGCTCTACGGCATCACGCTGGCCGGTTTCGTCCCGATCTCCGCGCTGGTCCCGGCCCTCGCGCCGGACAACAAGGGCGGCGCGATGGCCCTGCTCAACCTGGGCGCGGGCGGCGCCGCCTTCGTCGGCCCGGCCATCGTGAGCGTCTTCCTCGGCCCGTTCGGCCCGGCGGGGGTAGTGATCATCTTTGCCGCGCTGTACGTGCTCTCCGCCGTCCTGACGCTGTACCTGAAGCTGCCGGAGCCCGCCGCCGGGCCGGGCGGGGACGGCGACGGGGCGGTCCCGGCCGTCGCCGCTCCCGTCGCCCCGCCGTACGCGGAAGCCGGGCCCGGCCGGACCCGGCTTCCGTGAGAACCCTGTGACCGGCGGCTACGGCTTGGGGCACTGCTTCCACGCGAAGTGGTACTTGGTGTTGATGCTGCCGTCCGTGGAGTCCATCGCCATGAAGCTGGTCAGCTTGGGGTCGGAGCCCTTGGCGTCCACCCGCAGCTCGGTGTTGATGTTGAAGTAGCGCTTCTCGCCGCAGGGGGCGTAGACCAGCGCGTCGATCCCGGTCTCGTCCGAGCTCTGCCAGTTGGCGTCGTACGGGCCGGTGAAGCGGTGGCTCTTGCGGTCGGTCTGGGCGCTGCCCTGGAAGTAGTAGCCCGCCTGCTGGAGGCCGATGGCGCCGGGCGCGAGCTGGGCGTAGCCGCGGTAGTCGGCGCGGGCGATGGCGTAGGTGAAGCCCTGCGGGACCTGGACGTTCAGGGCGATCTGGCAGTTCTTGCGGGAGTCCGTGGGTCTGCTGTCCTTGCCCGCCTGGGCGAGGTATTCGCTGTACGTCACGGTGAACGCGGTGTTGTCGGGCGCGACGGCGACCGCGGCGCTGCCGGGGCGGCAGCCCGAGCCGTTGACGGTGGCGACATTGATCGTGATCTTGCCGTCCGGCGGCGCGTCGCCGAACCGGGAGGCCTGGGCGGAGGCGGGGGACGCCGCGCCGGCGAGGATCAGCAGCGATGCCGCGGCGGCACCGGCACCCAGTGTGCGGAGCATGGGTTCTTCCTTCCGGTCGTCCGGGGACCGCTCCCGGGTCGGCGGTACGGGGACGCCGGGAGCGCCATGACGAGGGCATGCCAGCACGGGGATCACGGAATGGACAGCTCCCGGCACCGGAATCGGTGCGAACCTACGCCTTGATTCGGCCGCCGCAGCAACGAAGGCCGAGGAGCGAACGAAGGGCCTTCCGTCCGGCCACCGGACGGGACAACGCCACGGGCCCGGTACTCGCGGGGAGTACCGGGCCCGTGGTGACGGCCGTGTTCAGCGCTGCCAGCTGCCGGCGCCGTGGAAGCCGTGCTGACGCTCCAGGCGGCGCCAGCGGGCGCTGGCGGCGCGCCGGCGGGCCGGGACGGCGGCGGGCTGGTGGGCGGCGCGGGCGAGCAGGACGGCGGTCAGCGCCGCCAGCTCCTCCTCGCTGGCATCGCCCTTCTCCACGCGGATGGGGCTGGTCTGAACGACAGTGGTCACGTCTTCTCCGGTCTGCGAAAAATCCGGTCGGTATCGGGTCGTCGCCGTCCGCGCCTACTGGGGCGGGTTGCCGTGCTTACGGGCGGGCAGGTCGGCGTGCTTGTTGCGCAGCATCTCCAGCGAGCGGATGAGCACCTCGCGGGTCTCGGCGGGGTCGATCACGTCGTCGACCAGGCCCCGCTCGGCCGCGTAGTACGGGTGCATCAGCTCGGACTTGTACTCCTTGACCATCCGCGCCCGCATCGCCTCCGGGTCGTCCGCCTCGGCGATCTGCTTGCGGAAGATCACGTTGGCCGCGCCCTCGGCACCCATCACCGCGATCTCGTTGGTCGGCCAGGCATAGGTCAGGTCCGCGCCGATGGACTGCGAGTCCATGACGATGTACGCGCCGCCGTACGCCTTGCGCAGCACCACCGAGATCCGCGGCACCGTGGCGTTGCAGTACGCGTACAGCAGCTTGGCGCCGTGCCGGATGATGCCGCCGTGCTCCTGGTCGACGCCGGGCAGGAAGCCCGGCACGTCCAGCAGCGTGACGATCGGGATGTTGAACGCGTCGCACATCTGCACGAAGCGGGCGGCCTTCTCCGAGGCCTCGATGTCGAGCACCCCGGCCAGCGACTGCGGCTGGTTGGCGATGATGCCGACGACCTCGCCGTTCAGCCGGGCCAGGGTGACGATGATGTTGGTGGCCCAGCGCTCGTGGATCTCCAGCAGCTCGCCGTCGTCGACCAGCTCCTCGATCACCGCCCGCATGTCGTAGGGGCGGTTGCCGTCCGCCGGCACCAGGTCCAGCAGCGCGTCACCGCTGCGGTCGGCGGGGTCCTCACAGGCCACCGACGGCGGCTGCTCGCGGTTGTTCTGCGGCAGCATCGACAGCAGGAAGCGGACCTCTTCCAGGCACGTCTGCTCGTCGTCGTAGGCGAAGTGGCACACCCCGGAGGTCTCGGCGTGCACATCCGCGCCGCCCAGGCCGTTCTGGGTGATCTCCTCGCCGGTGACCGCCCGCACCACGTCCGGGCCGGTGATGAACATCTGCGAGGTCTCGCGGACCATGAACACGAAGTCCGTCAGCGCCGGGCTGTAGGCCGCGCCGCCGGCGCACGGGCCGAGCATCACCGAGATCTGCGGGATCACCCCCGACGCCTTGGTGTTGCGCTGGAAGATGCCGCCGTATCCGGCCAGCGCCGAGACGCCCTCCTGGATACGGGCGCCGGCGCCGTCGTTCAGCGACACCAAAGGCGCGCCGGCCGCGATGGCCATGTCCATGATCTTGTGGATCTTGGTGGCGTGGGCCTCGCCCAGCGCCCCGCCGAAGATACGGAAGTCGTGCGCGTAGACGAACACCGTCCGCCCGTGCACCAGACCCCAGCCGGTGATCACACCGTCGGTGTAGGGCTTCTTGGCCTCCAGGCCGAAACCGGTGGCCCGGTGCCGCCGCAGCGGCTCGACCTCCCGGAAGGAACCCTCGTCCAACAGCAGCTCGATCCGCTCACGCGCGGTGAGCTTGCCCTTGGCGTGCTGCGCCGCGGTCGCCCGCTCGCTGGGGCCGCGCCGGGCCTGCTCACGGATGGCGTGCAGCTCGGCGACCCGCCCGCGGGCATCGTTCGCCTCAGCGGGCACATCTTCGACAGTGGTCATGTATCGACGGTACGTGTCCCGGGCCTCCGGAACCGATGTCGGTTTCGTACAACGTCGGAAGCGATTTGGTGGGCAGGCAGAACAGAAGCCGCCTGTACGTGGCCCGCGTCCGGCCTGCCGGGCACGCCGGAAGGCCCGATCGGTATGTATGGGCCCGACAAAGCGCGACCGGCCGGCGTTGTGGTGCTCCGATGCTTGACCAGGCGCCGCGGCCTCCCGGCCGGGCCCCGGAACCGGCCTTGATCAGGGAGAACGGCCGGTCAGCGCGGGGCGACCGTACAGGTGTGGGTGGTGCAGGCGGTGCCCGGGACGACCCGCAGACGCAGGGCCGGAGCGGTCGCCAGGACCGTGACGGAGGGGTCCGCGGCGAGCACGGCGCGGACCGGGCGGTCCCAGACCACCTCGAACGGCTTGCCGCTGCGCGGCGGCTCGGCCACGCACAGTGACGCCGTCCGCCCGTGCCCGCCACGCGGGGGTCGCTCGCGCAGCAGGACGCTCGCGGGCGCCGTGACGGTCAGGCCGCCCGCCGACCCGGCCTGCCAGAAGTTCGCGGCGGTCAGGCCGAGCGACGGGACCGCGACCGCCTGCCGCTCGCCGCTGTTGGCCAGGACGGCCAGCCAGCGGCGGTCGGCGGCCCGTGCGGCCAGGGCGCGCGGCCCCGCGCCGGGCATCAGCAGGTATGCGTACGCGGCGTCCGCCGGGTCGGTTCCGTGGTCGAACCAGAGGGTCAGGTAGCGGCGGGTGAAGGGTTCGGGCGAGCCTCCGGTGTTGATGTCGCTCCATGCGCCCGTCCGGGTGTCGCGGAGCGCGTACGGAACCGGTTCTTCCCTGCCCGGCAGGCGGGGGAAGACGTATCCGCCGTGCCCGGCGAGGTGGATCCAGCGGGCTCGCGGGAAGGACAGCCGCCGCCCCGGCTCGGCGGACCGCCGTACGCCGTCCACGGTCAGGACGGGCGTCCCGGACGCGCCCAGGCTGCGGTTGTCCACGACCGTCTCGGCGGGCACGCCGTCGCGGGAGGTGATCCCGGCGCCCAGGCAGATTACGCAGTCCGCGGCGAAGAACCACGACTTCTTGGCGCGCAGGGTGGAGGAGAGGCCGCGCACGTCCTGCCCGACCGCGGCGAACTCGCCGTCCGTGGTCCCGCCGACCCACCGCGCGGCGGGCTTGGGCTCGCCCCAGCCGCCGCCCTCGTTGTCGGCCAGCCGCTTGGTGGAGACGGTGGTGCCGGGCAGGCGGTACGGGTCGACGGTGGGCCAGAAGGCGTCCGTGTACTGGTCGCCCCCGAAGTCGCGGCCCCACCAGTAGAGCATTCCGGCACCGGTGTGCCAGCCGCGCGGGTTCTCGCCGTTGCCGTTCTCGTAGTACGTGATGCGGTCCGACGCCATGGCCAGACCGGCGGCCCAGCCGGGGCGGCGGTGCACGGCCCGGTCCATGGCCGGGAAGAGCCGGTGGGCGACGGGTTCCGGCGCGACCGGACCGCCGTCGTCCGCGAGCGCCTTGAGCCGGGCCAGGTCGGCGACCTCGTACTGCCGGTCGGCCAGGACCGGATAACCGGTGTCCCGCCGGATCCAGCCGCGGACCATCGCCTGCCAGCGCTCCCGTTCCCGCGGCGCGGCCGCCTCCGCCAGCAGGGCGACGGCGGCGACCAGCGCGTGACCGTGGAAGTGGTCGCTGCGCATCACCCGGCGCTCGTCGGCGCGCAGATAGCCGCGGCTTATGGCGCGCCCGTTGACGCCGTCCATCATCAGGCCGTTGTAGAGCAGCGGCGCGTAGGCGTGCTCCACGCTGTCGAAGATGATCTGGCGCTTGGGATCGGTGACGGCCCAGTCGGACCCGTCGAGCAGCAGGAAGAGGCGGCCCAGCCCGTCGAGCAGGACGAATCCGTAGGTCCCGGAGTAGGCGACCCAGGTGTGCTGGACGAAGGAGCCGTCGGCGTAGAGGCCGTCGCCCTTGGTGACGTACGGGAAGACCGGCGACAGGGCGTCGCGGGCCAGCGCGGTCTTCGCCGGGGCCCGGCCGAGGATGCCGCGCAGCGCCACGACGCGGCACAGGTCGACACGGTTGGCGCCGGTGCTGGTGCCGGTGTAGTCGCCGAGCATGGCGTCCGGGACGAAGTGGTCGACGGCGGCGAGGTAGCGCTCCCGCCGCTCCTGGCCGAGCTGCCCGTACAGCATCGCGACGGTGTCCAGGAGGAGCCGGGGGCTGCCGATCTGCCACTCCCACCAGTTGCCGTACCGCGTGGTGCCGGAGTGGTAGACGGTGTCGTGTACGTGGTCCAGGCCCTTCACGACATCGGCGGCGAGGCCGGCGTCCCCGGTCAGACCGGTGCCGGGCTGGACGTGGGCGCGCACCATGGTGGCGAGGCGGTTGTAGCTGCGGGTGATGCCGGCCGGCGGGTCGAAGGGGCTGTCGGGCCAGAGCGAGCCGGCGGCCGGGCGCATGGCCGTACGGAAGCCGCGGGCCAGCTCGCCGGTCTCCTTCAGGCGGGCGGCGTACGGCTCGGCGGCGGGGTCGTAGCCGGTGCCGAGCTGGATGCCGAGCCAGCGGCGGCGCAGCAGCTCGTACGGATCGCCGTCGGCGGCGTGCGCGGCCGCGGCCGGTCCGGTGAGCGCGGGCGTCAGCGCGAGGCCGAGCGCGCCCGCTCCGGAGAAACCGAGGAATCCGCGGCGGGACCAGAGGGGGGAGGGCGGCACGGTCCATCCTTTCCCTGAGCGTCGACGGCAGCAGCGAGTGCGGTACGCGGTACGGAATGGGCCGGTGGTGCGGTGCCCGACGGTTTAGCACGGCGGGCGTACGCCTGCAATGCCCGTGCCGGCCCGACCGGGCGACGCCCCGGCGGCCACCGCATCACTCCCCCGCCAGTTGGTAGTTGAATCTCGAACTAGCTGCCGTTAAGCTCGTCCGGCGGCCCTCGCCGCCCGGGAACACCGCGGCCCCGCACCGGCTCCTCCCCCAAGGAGCGGTGCGGGGCCGCGGTCACATCCCGCGTCCGGCGGCTACTCCTGCGGCTCGACGCCCGCCCGCATCAGCCCGTACGCGTACGCGTCGTCCAGCGCCTGCCAGGACGCCGCGATGACGTTCTCCGCGACGCCGACCGTGGACCACTCCCCCTGCCCGTCGCTGGTGGACACCAGGACGCGGGTGGTCGAACCGGTGCCCAGCCGGCCCTCCAGGATGCGGACCTTGTAGTCCACCAGCTCCAGCCCGGCCAGCTGCGGGTAGATCCGCTCCAGCGCCACCCGCAGCGCCCGGTCCAGCGCGTGCACCGGGCCGTTGCCCTCGGCGGTGGCCACCAGCCGCTCGCCCTTGGCCCACAGCTTCACGGTCGCCTCGTTGGCGTGCGTGCCGTCCGGCCGGTCCTCGACGATCGCCCGCCAGGACTCCACCTCGAAGTACCGGCGCGGCCGACCCTCCGCCTCCTCGCGCAGCAGCAGCTCGAACGAGGCGTCGGCGGCCTCGTACGTGTACCCGGCCAGCTCGCGCTCCTTGACCCGCGCCACGACCCGGCCGACCAGCTCCCGGTCGCCGCTCAGGTCGAAGCCCAGCTCCTTGCCCTTGAGCTCGATGGAGGCGCGCCCCGCCATGTCGGAGACCAGCATCCGCATGCTGTTGCCGACCAGCGCCGGGTCGATGTGCTGGTACAGATCCGGATCGACCTTGATCGCGGAGGCGTGCAGCCCGGCCTTGTGCGCGAAGGCCGAGACGCCGACGTACGGCTGATGCGTGGAGGGCGTGAGGTTGACGACCTCGGCGATGGCGTGCGAGATGCGGGTGGTCTCGGCCAGCTTCCCCGCGGGCAGCACCCGGCGCCCGTACTTCAGCTCCAGGGCGGCCACGACCGGGAAGAGGTTGGAGTTGCCGACCCGCTCGCCGTAGCCGTTGGCGGTGCACTGCACGTGCGTGGCGCCCGCGTCCACGGCGGCGAGGGTGTTGGCGACCGCGCAGCCGGTGTCGTCCTGCGCGTGGATGCCCAGGCGCGCCCCGGTGTCCGCCAGCACCGTCCGGACGACGGCCGAGACCTGCGCGGGGAGCATGCCGCCGTTGGTGTCGCACAGCACGACCACGTCGGCGCCGGCCTCGCTCGCGGTCCGTACGACCTGCTTGGCGTAGTCCGCGTCGAGGGCGTACCCGTCGAAGAAGTGCTCACAGTCCAGGAAGACCCGGCGGCCCTGCTCGCGCAGGTACGCGACGGTGTCCCGCACCATCGCGAGGTTCTCCTCCGGGGTGGTGCGCAGCGCCAGTTCCACATGCCGTACGTGCGACTTGGCGACCAGGGTGACGACCGGTGCCTCGGACTCCAGCAGGGCCGTGACCTGCGGGTCGTCCTCGACCCGCACGCCCGCCTTGCGGGTGGCGCCGAAGGCGACCAGCCGGGCGTGCCGGAAGTCGATCTCCGCGCGGGCCCGCTGGAAGAACTCGGTGTCCCGGGGATTGGCGCCGGGCCAGCCGCCCTCGATGAAGCCCACGCCGTAGTCGTCCAGGTGCCGGGCGATGGTCAGCTTGTCGGCGACGGTCAGGTTGATGCCCTCACGCTGCGCGCCGTCGCGCAGCGTGGTGTCGAAGACGTGGAAGGCGTCGGACAACGCGGGTTCGGGTGCGTCCGTCATGCTGCTCAAGGCTCCTGTCGGGTCTCGGTTTTCCGGAAAACCGGATCCACCGCCCCCTCGTGGTCCCTCGCGCTCCGCCGCCGGCGACGGGTGGGCCGGAAACGAAAAGACCCCTCGCGGATGCGAGAGGTCTGCGCGCGGGTCTGGGACGACGGCGACCGCGCCGTACTCGGTACGTACGGGGCGGTCACTGCGGACCGGCGCGCCTGCTGCCGATAATCATGGCGAGGGAGGGCACGGGCCTCAGTTTGCCACAGGTTCCCGTGGGGCGGCCGGGTGTCTCACAGTTCGGGCCGCCGGGGGTGGCCCACGGCGTCAGCCACCGGTCGGGGGCAGGGCTCGACGCGCCGCGAGTCGCACTGACACAGATCGTCAACTGATTGATTCTCACGGAGCTGGTCGCTGTCCCGGCCCTGCGAAAGGGTTCCAAGAAGGCGGCAGTGCGGCATGTGCGCACTGCCGCCTGTCGCCGTGCCGAGCGTTCAGGCACCTCCACGAGAGAAGGAAACACGTCCCTTATGCGCGCCCTTGTGGTCGATCACAGTGCGGCCGGACCCATCCGGTTCGCCGATGTCGATGAGCCCGTACCGTCCGCCGGTGAGGCGTTGGTGGAGATACGGCACATCGGTCTCAACTTCGGAGAGCTGAACTACGTACAGCAGTGGCCGGCCGGCGCTGTGCACGGTCACGACGCGGCCGGCATCGTGGTGCGCGCCGCATCCGACGGCTCGGGGCCGCCCGAAGGCACGCGCGTCGCAGTGGGCATGGCTCCCCACGCGTGGGCGGAGCGGATGGCGGTCAGCCCCGCCTCCCTCGGCACCGTCCCCGAGGGCGTGGACCTGGCCGACGCCGCCGCGCTGGGGATCGCCGGAGTCACCGCACTGCGGGTGCTGCGCAAACGTTCCCTGCTGGCACGCAACGTTCTGATCACCGGCGCCAGCGGGGGCGTGGGGCACTTCGCCGTCCAGCTGGCGGCGCTGGCGGGCGCCCGGGTGACGGCACTCGTCGGTTCGCCGGAGCGGGCCGCCGGACTCCGTGAACTCGGCGCCGACACGGTCCTGACCGACCTGGCCGGGACCACGGACCGGTTCCACCTCGTCCTGGACACGGTCGGCGGGCCGCTGATGGCCCAGGCGTGGAATTCCCTCGCCGAGGGCGGCACCCTCCACCCGGTCGGCTACTCCTCGGGGCAGGAAACCACCTTCCCGTCAGGGACCTTGTTCGGCTTCGGCGAACCCCGCAGCATCGCCACCTACGGCGACATGACGCCGACCGGCGAGGAGCTGACGGACCTGCTGGGCCTCATGGCCGCCGGGAGGCTCTCGGCGCCGGTCGGACGGCGCGGCGACTGGCGGGACGTGGACGACGCCGTCCGGGCGCTGTTCGCGCGGAAGGTGCACGGAAAGATCGTTCTTGACGTGGCCTGACGCGGTGGACGAGGACGCACGCGTCGTCGGCCGTCGCCCGCCGGTGGGCGGTTCGCGGCGGTGGACGAGGATGGACCCATGGATGTGCTGGCGGAGGTCTTGCGTGTTTCGGGTGCGCGTGGGGCGCTCGGGGTCGTGCTGAAGGCCGGGGGAACCTGGGGCCTGTGGCTGGACTCCTCGCCAGGAGCGGCACTGCACGTGGTGTCCCGCGGCACCATGTGGCTCCACGTCACCGGCGCGAAGCCCCTTCAGGTGCAGGCCGGAGACGCCGTCCTGGTGCCGCCGGGCACCGCGCACGGGATAGCCGGCGGCGCCGGCGTGGCGATGGGTTCCTGCGACCGTGCGGCGGCGGCCCGGTCTTTCGGCGATGGCCGAGCCCTGCGACTGGGCTCGGCGCCGGTGCAGACCGAAGTGATCGTCCTGCACTACGAGCAGGACCCGGAGGTGCGCACACCGGTGCTCACCTCCCTCGCCCGGCCGATGCACGTCACGGCCCGGGAGAACGCGCAGCTCGGAAGGACCGTCGAACTTCTCGCTGCCGAGCTCGCACAGCCGCAGATCGGCACCACCGCCGCCGTCAACAGCATCGTCGACCTCCTGCTCGTCCAGTTCGTACGCGCCTGGCTGGCCCGCCACCCGCAGGAGCGGTCCGGCTCATGGCTGGGAGCGATGCGTGATCCGGTCGTGCGCGACGCCCTGGCATGCGTCCACGCCCAACCGGCACACCCCTGGACCACGGAGACCCTGGCCACCGCGACGAGCGTCTCCCGGGCGACACTGTCCAGGCGTTTCCGGTCAGCCCTCGGACAGACTCCGGGCGCGTACGTGACCCAGTGGCGCATCGACCTGGCGTCCGTCCGGCTCCGCGATACCGATGAGCCGGTCGAGTCGATCTCCGGCGCGGTCGGATACGGCTCTCCGCACGCTTTCAGCCGCGCCTTCAGACGCGCTCACGGCATGGCCCCGGGCGAGTACCGTTCTCGATCTCGCGAGTGATCGCCCGCAGGCGATCACCGGCCTCACTTCTCAAACGCCGGAGGGGCTGGTCCTGGCCGGAGCCGGGTCCCCCTCCGGCTGCTTCACCCGGTGGAGGTCGATGGTCCTGGTCTCGCGCATCGTGACGTAGACGATCAGCGAGACGGCCGCGCAGCCCGCCACGTACCAGTAGTAGCCGGATTCGATGCCGCCCTTCTTGAACCAGAGGGCCACGTATTCGGCGGTGCCGCCGAAGAGGGCGTTGGCGATGGCGTACGGGAGGGCGACGCCGAGGGCGCGGATGCCGGTGGGGAAGAGTTCGGCCTTCACGCAGGCGTTGATCGAGGTGTAGCCGGTGACGACGAGCAGGGCCAGCAGCGAGAGGCCGAGCGCGGGCCAGAAGCTGCCGGCGTGCTTGAGCAGCGTCATGATCGGCACGGTCAGGAAGGTCGAGCCGACGGCGAAGGTGATCAGCAGCGGGCGGCGGCCGATCCGGTCGGAGAGCCTGCCCGCCAGCGGCTGGATGCACATGAAGACGAACAGCGCGCAGAAGCTGACCAGCGAGGCGGTGGGCTTGGCCAGGCCGGCGGTGCCGGACAGGTACTTGGTGAGGTAGGTCGTGTACGTGTAGTACGCGACGGTGCCGCCCATGGTGAGCGCGATGACGAGGAACGCCTCGCGCTTGTGCGCCCACAGCGCCTTGATCGTGCCGCGCGCCGGGTCGCTGTGCGCGCTGTCGTCCTGCGCGTACACCTCCGTCTCCAGCATGTTGCGCCGCAGGTAGAAGACGATGGCGGCGCCGAGCGCGCCGATGATGAACGGGATGCGCCAGGCCCAGCTGTGCAGGGCGTCCTCGGACATGGTGCGCTGCAGGATGATCTGCAGGCCGAGTCCGAGGAGCTGGCCGGCGGTCATGGACACGTACTGGAAGCTGGAGGCGAAGCCGCGGCGGCCGGGCGCGGACGCCTCCGTCAGGTACGTGGCGCTGGCCGCGTACTCGCCGCCGACCGAGAGCCCTTGCAGCATGCGGGCGATGAGCAGCACCGCGACGCCGCCGTAGCCGGCCACCGCGTAGGTCGGCGCGACGGCGATGAGGACGGCGGAGGCGGACATCAGGGTGACGGTGAGGGTCAGCGCGGCCTTGCGGCCCTTGCGGTCACCGACCCGGCCGAGCAGCCAGCCGCCCACCGGCCGCATGAAGAAGCCGACCGCGAAGATCCCCATGGTGTTCATGAGGTTGGCGGTGTCGTTCCCCTTCGGGAAGAAGGAGTCGGCGAAGTACACCGCGAAGCTGGCGTACACGAACCAGTCGAACCACTCGACCATGTTGCCGGCCGAGCCGACCCAGATCTTCTTCCACTGCTCTCGTCCCATGACCGATCACGGTCGCCGACCGGTACCCGCCGCGGCAAGGGTGCGGCGGGCACCGATCACGCTTCGTTACCTGCGGAGTATGCGCCCGACCTGCGCGAGGAGGCGCCAGCGGGGTCGCGCGGGGTGGCCGTCGCCCTCAGCGGGTGTGCCGCAGGAACACATCGGTCTCGTAGTTGGTGTCTCCGGCGACCAGGTCGTCGAGGTGCGACTCGAAGACGACCTTGCGGCCGTCCGCCGTCATCCCGTCGGGCCCGGCGGTGGCCGCCCTGGGCTTGCCGTCGGTGCCGGGGCTGACCAGGGTGTCCTTCCCGGTCTTCAGGTCCTTGACGTACAGCCCGTACTCGACGCCGTAGGAGTGCAGCAGCAGCCGTCGGCCGTCCGGGCCGATCGCGTCGGCGTCGGCGTACTGGTTGCCGTTGACGCCGTCCACCCGCCGGACCGCGCCGGTGCGCAGGTCCCGTACGAAGACGTACGAGCGCGCCTCGTCCGGCACCGGCACGATGTTCTTCGCGGAGGAGTTGAAGGCGACGGTGCGGCCGTCGGCGCTGATCAGCGGGTCGGTGGAGCCCGAGGTGGCGGGCAGCCCGTCGGCGGTGGTGTCGATCTGCCGCTGCTCGCCGGTGCGCAGGTCGGCGAGGTAGATGTCGGCCCAGTCGCGTTCGCCGCCGGGGCCGCCGCCGCGGCGGCTGCGCTCCCGGTATACGACCTTGCCGCCGTCGGCGCTGATCCGCGTGGAGTCGTAGCCGCGTCCCTCCTTGGTGGGGACCCGGCTGGCCCGGCGCGTCGTCCCGGTCCGGCGGTCGCGTACGTAGATCCGGCTCATCTCCTCCTTCTCCGGCGGGACGGTGGTCTGCCTGCCGACGTAGGCGACGTAGCGGCCGTCGGCGCTGAGCGCGGGCGCCTCGCCGCCGGTGAAGCCCGCGTCCATGTCCAGGTCGGCGCGTTCCAGGCGGCCGGTGCGGATCTCGTAGACGTAGACGTGGTACTGCCCGCCCGTCTCGGCGTTGAAAGCCACGTACCGGCCATTGGCGCTGATCGTGGCGAAGTCGGCGTTGCCGTGGCCGAGCGGGGCGTTGAGGCGGCGGGTGGTGCCGGTGCGGCGGTCGCGCAGGAAGACGTCGCGGACGAGGGTGCCGTCGTTGTCGTCGCCCGGCACGAGGTTGTCGGCCTCCGAGTCGAAGGCGACGTACCGGCCGTCGGCGCTGATCGCGGCGTTGAACGAGCCGCCGCCGACCGCCTCGGAGCCGTCGGGGGCGGTGTTCACCCGCTCGGTGCGCGGCCCCTGGCCACCCGCCGCCGCGGGCGGGCCGCCGGCCGCCACCGCCCCCACCAGCACGGCGGCCACAACGGCGCCCGTCACCGTACGTCTGCCGCTGCCCGTACCCGTGTCCACGCCCATGCTTCCCCCCGGAAACACCCGCCTCCGGCCCTGCGCCGGAGCGCGAGGGGATACAACCGCATCTCCGGCGACAGGGTCAATGCGCTCTTTTCCGTACAACCAGTCGGGAGTTGGGGCTTGCAGCCGGCCGGGAGTTGGGGCATCCAACCCGTCGGGAGTCGAGGCGTCCGCACAGCCCGGCCATCAAGGCGCGTTCGCGGCCTCCGCCGGCGTCAGCGCCTCGTCCAGGAACTCCGCCACGTGCCGCAGCACCTGCTCCCGGTCCAGCCCCGGCAGGCCGACGACGAGGTGCGTGCCGAAGCCGTCCAGCAGCGCGCGCGTACGGGTGGCGAAGCGCTCCGCGTCCACCGCCCGCAGCTCACCCTTCGAGGCGCCCTCGGCCAGGAGCGCCACCAGATCGCGGTGCCAGGCCAGTTCCAGGTCGAGCTGGCGCTCGCGGGCCTTGTCGTCCGCGTTCTGCGAGCGGTTCCACACCTCCAGCCACAGCGTCCAGCGCGGATCCCTGCGCCCTTCGGGCAGGTACAGCCCCACCAGCGCGTCCAGCCGCTCGCGCGCCGGGACACGGCGCGCGAGCGCGGCCCGCCGCCGGGCTCCCAACTGCTCCTCGCTCCACTGCAAGGTCTGGAGCAGCAGTTCATCCTTCGTACCGAAGTAGTAGAGGATGTGCCCGCTGCTCATACCGACCTCGCGGCCGAGCCCGGCCATGGTCAGCCGGTCCAGGCCCGCTTCGGCGATGGTGGTCATCGCCGCGGCGAGAACCTGCTCGCGGGGCTGGGCGAGCCGCCGCCGGGGTCGGCGGACCGGTCCGGACACGGAAACCTCCGGTAACGTCAGACTGCTGCGCCCACCTTGGGCTGCTGCTGGGTGATGCAGTGGATGCCGCCACCCGCTGCAAAGATCGTACGGGCGTCGACGAGCGTGACCGTCCGCTCCGGGAACAGCCGCCGAAAGATCGCGGCGGCCTCCTCGTCGCGCGGGTCGCCGAAGGCGCACAGCACCACACCGCCGTTGCACAGGTAGTGGTTGATGTACGAGTAATCCACCGGCTCACCGTCCACCTCCACCACGGTCGGCGCGGGCACCTCGACCACCTCCAGGCGCCGGCCGCGCGCGTCCGTCGAGGCGCGCAGCAGCCTGACGATCTCGGCGCACACCGCGTGATCGGGGTGGGCCGGGTCGGGCTGGGTGTGCGCGACGACGACGCCGGGGCGGGCGAACGCCGCGACGATGTCCACGTGCCCGCGGGTCCCGAACCGTCCGTAGTCGGCGGTCAGCCCGCGCGGCAGCCAGATCGCCTTCGTGGTGCCGAGGCAGGCATGAACCTCCGCCTCGGCCTCCTCCCGGGTACGGCCGGGGTTACGCCCGGGGTCGAGCTGCACGGTCTCCGTCAGCAGCACCGTCCCCTCGCCGTCCACATGCAGCCCGCCGCCTTCATTCACCAGCGACGAGCGGTACGTACGGGCCCCGGCCAGCCCGCCCACGTACCCGCCGATCTCCGCATCCCGCTCCCAGCGAGCCCAGTCCTGCGCACCCCACCCGTTGAACACCCAGTCCACAGCGCCCAGTTGCCCCGGCCCGCCGACCAGGAACGTCGGCCCGATATCCCGCATCCACGCATCATCCAGCGCCCGCTCGACCACCTCGATCCCCGCCCCGAGCAACGGCCGCGCCCGATCCGCCTGCCCGGGATCCGCCACCACGGTGACCGCCTCGAACCGCCGCACGGCCCGCGCCACCCCCGCCCACACCCGCCGGGCCCGCTCCAGTTCCTCGCCACCCTCGCCCCCGAAGGTCGCGTTCGGCCCCGGCCAGGCCATCCAGGTGCGCTCGTGCGGAGCCCACTCGGCGGGCATGCGGAAGCCGTCGGCGGCGGGGGTGGTGGTCATGGGGTCCTCCGGGAGCGGGGCGGCCCCCGTCCGGGCCGCCCCGCGTGTGTGAGTAGCGTCGACTGGGAACGCTTTAGTGCAGCACTCTAATCAGGCCTACCCCTGGCCACAAGGGCTTGACTGCCGCGCGGTCATCGAGGAGTTAGAGCAGCACTCAAAGCCGTACAGAGCCGGGCGTCCGGAACCGCGCACCCCGGGAGCACCGACCGCCCCGACAAAACGCCGAACGGCCCCCCGGCAAGCGCCGGGCGGCCGTTCGGTGAGGTGGGATGGGGCTCGGGAATCAGCCGAGCTGGTGCATCCAGCCGTGCGTGTCCGGCGTCGCGCCCGTCTGGAGGTCCAGGAGGGCCTTGCGGAGCTTCATGGTGACCTCGCCGGGCTTGCCGTCGCCGACCGTCCAGGAGGCGGCCTCGGACTTGACCGAGCCGACGGGGGTGATGACGGCGGCGGTGCCGCAGGCGAAGACCTCGGTCAGGGATCCGTCCTCGGTGGCGGCCTTCCAGTCCTCGACGGAGATGCGGCCCTCGGCCGCCTCGTGGCCGAGGTCGGTGGCGATCTTCAGGAGGGAGTCGCGGGTGATGCCGGGGAGGAGGGAACCGGAGAGTTCCGGGGTGACGATCTTGTTGCCGTACACGAAGTACAGGTTCATGCCGCCCATTTCCTCGATCCAGCGGCGCTCGATCGCGTCCAGCCAGACGACCTGGTCGCAGCCGTGCTGGGCGGCCTGGGCCTGGGCGACGAGGGAGGCGGCGTAGTTGCCGCCGGTCTTGGCGGCGCCGGTGCCCCCGCGCACGGCGCGCACGTACTCCTGGGACAGCCAGACCGAGACCGGCTTGACGCCGCCGGTGAAGTAGGCGCCGGCGGGCGAGGCAATGATGATGAACAGGTATTCGTTGGCCGGCCGGACGCCCAGGCCGACCTCGCTAGCGATCATGAAGGGGCGCAGGTAGAGCGATTCCTCACCGGTGGCCGGCACCCAGTTCTTGTCCTGCCGGACCAGCGCGTCGCACGCCTCGATGAAGGTATCGACGGGCAGCTCCGGCATGCCCAGGCGGCGGGCGGAGGCCTGGAAGCGGCGGGCGTTGGCGTCCGGGCGGAAAGTGGCGACGGTGCCGTCGGGCTGGCGGTACGCCTTGAGGCCCTCGAAGATCGTCTGCGCGTAGTGCAGCGTCATGTTGGCCGGGTCCATGGACAGCGGCGCGTACGGCACCAGCTGGGCGTCGTGCCAGCCGCGGCCCTCCGTCCACCGGATCGTCACCATGTGATCGGTGAAGTACCGGCCGAAGCCGGGGCTGGCCAGGATCTTCTCCCGCTCCGCATCGGACAGCGGGTGGGCGGAGGGCTTGAGCTCGATCGTGGGCGTCGTCATGAGTGCGTGTCCTTCACCGGTGAGGTTGTGGGGCCGCGCTCACGAACTCCTTGCCGTTACAGGACGTCCGGTACTCCCCTCGTACGGCGGCTCCACGTTCGATTATCGCTCCCGTGTCGCCGGGGAGGAAACGCCGTGCTGTGGAGGACCGGGACGCCGCGGCTCCGGAACCGGACCCGTGTGCGCATGCCAGGGGTCGATGGTCGCATTCAACCCGGCGGTAGCACAGTCGCGGGCATGGGTGACAGCGCCGGGGCGGTGGGCCCCGGCGCTGTCGGCGGCCGGCCGCTCGTCGGGCCGGGCGCTCAGCCCGCCACGCGGGAGGCGAGCGCGTCGCCGATCTCGCCGGTGGTACGGGGGGCCGTGCCGCGGGCTTCGAGGTCGGCGGCGACGGCGGCTTCGATACGGGCCGCCTCGGCGTCGTGACCGAGGTGGCGCAGGAGGAGGGCGACGGACAGCACGGTGGCCGTCGGGTCGGCCTTGCCGGTGCCCGCGATGTCCGGCGCCGAGCCGTGCACCGGCTCGAACATGGACGGGAAGGCGCCGGTGGGGTTGATGTTGCCGGAGGCGGCCAGGCCGATGCCGCCGGTCACGGCGGCGGCGAGGTCGGTGAGGATGTCGCCGAAAAGGTTGTCGGTGACGATCACGTCGAACCGCTCGGGCTGGGTGACGAAGAAGATCGTCGCGGCGTCCACGTGCAGATAGTCGGTGGTGACCCCGGGGTACTCCTCGCCCACCTTGTCGAAGATCTTCTTCCACATGTGCCCGGCGTGCACCAGGACGTTGTTCTTGTGGACCAGCGTCAGCTTCTTGCGCGGCCGGGCGGCGGCCCGCTCGTACGCGTCCCGGACCACCCGCTCCACGCCGTACGCGGTGTTCAGACTGACCTCGGTGGCGACCTCGTGCGGGGTGCCGGTGCGCAGGCTGCCGCCGTTGCCCGTGTACGGGCCCTCGGTGCCCTCGCGGACGACGACGAAATCGATGTCGGGGCGGCCGGCGAGCGGCGTCGCGGTGTTCGGGAAGAGTTTGGAGGGGCGCAGGTTGACGTAGTGGTCGAAGGCGAAGCGCAGCTTCAGGAGCAGGCCGCGCTCCAGGACGCCGGAGGGCACGGACGGGTCGCCGATCGCGCCGAGCAGGATCGCGTCGTGCCCCTTGAGGGACTCCAGATCCGCGTCCGGCAGCGTCTCGCCGGTGGCGTGCCACCGCCGGGCGCCGAGATCGTACTCCTTGGTTTCCAGCTTGACGTCCTGCGGGAGGACCGCACCGAGGACCTTCAGTCCTTGGGCCACGACCTCCTGGCCGATACCGTCACCGGGGATCACTGCGAGGCGAATGCTGCGAGACATGGGTGGACCCTACTCTTCGTCCCATTGCTTGACACGTGCTGTCCGGGATACGGACACATGGGGAGCCGGTCACCCGCCGTTCACCCGGAGTGCTTCCATTCGTCGGACGGCGATGCGACGTTGCGCAGCATGGACACACCACGCGTGGGCATCCCCGAACCGCTGGCGAGCCGCCTGAGCATGCCAGAGCAGCACGAGTACCTCCGGACGAAACTGACCCGCCGCGGACTGCTGCGCACCTCCGCCGCCACGGCGGGCGCCGTCGCGGGCGGCGGGCTGCTGGCCGCCCCCGCCCAGGCCGCCGCCTCCCCCACCCTGCTCTCCTCCCCCGCCACCGGCGCCGTGCACGGCTCGCTGGTCGCGCCGTTCGGCCGGCACCTGGCCTTCGGCGCGGACCCCCGGCACCAGATGCGCGTCTCGTGGCAGGTGCCGTTCGCGGTCAAGCGGCCGTTCCTGCGCGTGGGACTGCGGCCGTGGGACCTGAGCCGGAAGATCCAGGCCGAGGTACGCCACCTGCACACACCGCCGCTGAGCAAGAAGCTGCCCGCGGTGGACCAGTACTACCTGCACGCGGCGCTGGACGGGCTGCGGCCCGGCACCACGTACTACTACGGCGTCGGCCACGACGGCTTCGACCCCGCCGACGCCCGCCACTTCGGCACCCTCGGCACCTTCCGCACCGCCCCGGCCCGGCCCGAGCGGTTCGTCTTCACCGCCTTCGGCGACCAGGGCGTCAGCTACCACGCGCTCGCCAACGATCAGCTCATCCTGGGCCAGAACCCGTCCTTCCACCTGCACGCGGGCGACATCTGCTACGCCGATCCGGACGGCAGCGGCACCGACCACGACACCTACGACGCGCGCCAGTGGGACCAGTTCCTGGCGCAGACCGAGTCGGTGGCCAAGACCGTGCCGTGGATGGTGACGACCGGCAACCACGACATGGAGGCGTGGTACTCCCCCAACGGGTACGGCGGCCAGGACGCGCGCTGGACCCTGCCGGGCAACGGGCCGGACGCGAAGAGCGCGCCGGGCGTCTACTCCTTCACGTACGGGAACGTCGCCGTCGTCGCGCTCGACGCCAACGACGTGTCGTACGAGATCCCCGCCAACCTCGGCGTGACCGGCGGCAGGCAGACGAAGTGGCTGGACCGCAGACTCGGCGAGCTGCGCGCCACCCGGGGGATCGACTTCATCGTGGTCTTCTTCCACCACTGCGCCTTCTCCACCACCAACTCGCACGCCTCGGAGGGCGGGGTGCGCGATGCGTGGCTGCCGCTGTTCGAGAAGCACCAGGTGGACCTGGTGGTCAACGGACACAACCACGTCTACGAGCGGACCGACGCGATCAAGGGCGGCCGGGTCTCGAAGAAGGTGCCGATCGGCGAGACGGTGGACTCCGCGCGGGAGGGCATCGTGTACGTGACGGCCGGCGGCGCGGGCAAGTCGCTCTACGACTTCCCGGTGCCGGACAGCTACGAGGGCCACGTCAAGGACCTCGACCACGTGGACACCTACCACTGGGCCAAGGGCCGGGAGAAGGTCAAGGAGACGGTGCAGTGGTCGCGGGTGCGCTACACCGGCTACTCCTTCATCGCCGTCGAGGTCCTGCCGGGCCACCGGCCGCGGATGAAGGTCACCGCGCTCGCCGAGTCCGGTGAGAGCATCGACCGCTTCGAGGTCACCCGGCGCCGCTGAGCGGAACAGAAGCCCCACAGAAGCCGCCGAGCGCACCGGAACGGGCGTGCCCGCGCGCACCGCGCGCCGCACGCCCGCTCACCGGACGGCCGGGCTCAGTGCCCGGTCGAGCCGCCGTTGTCCCGGCGGTCGAGCGCCCGCTGGAGCGCGGCGGCGGCGTTCTTGCGGTCGGCCTCGTTGGTCGCGCGGGCGGAGTGCCGGATCCTGCGGACAGCGGTCTTGGTCATGATGCGCCTCCAATGCCAAAGCCCCGAGAAGTGAAACGGAAGCGTCCTTCCGGAAACGGCCGAAAAGCGCGGGGGCCTCGGCACGACAGGGATCACCTGCCCACACGGCCGGGCCGCACCCGCCACCGCTCGATCGAGCGGAACGTTCAGCTTCTACAACGCTAAGCCAGCGAGGCCGTGCTGTCTGCACAATTACTTGGGCTTCCTACTATTTGAGACGGGCGATGGCCTGAGGTGCACGATCGGGTGATTGTTCGAGGTCGGGCGGAGGTCGGGGACGCGGGTCCGTAGCGTGGTGGGCGTCGCTCGTGCCCCGGGGCCCGGGGGCGCCCGGACGTAAGGAGGAGCCACGTCGTGACGGTGCTCGACCCCGGCGGTCCCCCGGAGCTCGATCAGGCCCTTTGGCAGGCGTGGGAGGCCCTGGAGATTCACGAAGGCTTTCGCGCGGAGATCATCGAGGGGTTCATCGAGGTGTGGCGGACAGGGCTCCTCGTGCAGGCCCGGACAGCCAACAGGCTCCGCGATGCGCTCAGCGGGCACCTGGCCGGCAGCCTGTACGTGCCCTACCAGTGCATGTACGTGGTACACCGCCACAGCGTCTGGATCCCGGACGTCCTGATCGCGCTCAGGGACGCCGATGAGGACGACACCCACGACGTCGGCATACGTGCGTCCGCCGTGCCCGTGATCGCCGAGGTGGTCGCCCCGGGCCAGGACGCCATCGCGCGCGACCGTATCCGCAAGCGCCGCGCCTACGCCCGCGCCGGTATCCCCGTGTACGTGCTCATCGATGACCACGACTTGCGTGGCACCGTCACCGTGCTCACCGCTCCGCGCCCCGCCGATGCCGCCTACGCCGCCGAACACCGCGTCCCCTACGGCACCGATATCGCCATTCCCGAAGGCCCCGCCAAGGGCTTCGTCATCGACGCCTCGATCACCGGCGCCCCACGCGACGCCACCTGACCCCACGCGGACGGCCCGGCACCCCCACCAAGGGGGCGCCGGGCCGTCGGCGTACTACGGGGCTACAGCTCAGCCCATGTGCGGGTAGCGGTAGTCCGTCGGCGCGACCATCGTTTCCTTGATGGCGCGGGGGGACATCCAGCGGATGAGGTTGAACTTGGAGCCGGCCTTGTCGTTGGTGCCGGAGGCGCGGCCGCCGCCGAAGGGCTGCTGGCCGACGATGGAGCCGGTGGGGCGGTCGTTGAGGTAGAAGTTGCCGGCCGCGAAGCGCAGCTTCTCCGAGGCCTCGACGAGGACCTGGCGGTCCTGGGCGAGGACGGCGCCGGTCAGGGCGTATGCCGAGGCGGACTCCATCTGCTCCAGCATCGCGTCGAAGTCGGCGTCCTCGTAGACGTGGACGGCGATGACCGGGCCGAAGTACTCGGTCTTGAAGACCTCGTTCTCCGGGTCGGAGCAGGCGATCACGGTCGGGCGCACGAAGTAGCCCACCGAGTCGTCGTACGTGCCGCCCGCGACGATCTCGCAGGTCGGGTCCTCCTTGGCGCGGTCGATCGCGGCCTTGTTCTTGGCGAAGGAGCGGTCGTCGATGACGGCGCCGATGAAGTTCGACAGGTCGGTGACGTCACCCATGGTCAGGCCCTCGACCTCGGCGACCAGGTCGTCCTTGAAGCCGCCCTCCCACAGGGAGCGGGCGATGTAGGCACGGGAGGCCGCGGAGCACTTCTGGCCCTGGTACTCGAAGGCGCCACGGGTGATGGCGGTCTTCAGGATCGCCGGGTCGGCGGTCGGGTGGGCGACGATGAAGTCCTTGCCGCCGGTCTCGCCGACCAGGCGCGGGTAGGAGCGGTAGTTGGTGATGTTCTCGCCGACCGCCTTCCACAGGTACTGGAAGGTCGCGGTGGAGCCGGTGAAGTGGACGCCGGCCAGCTCCGGGTGCGGCAGCGCGACCTCGGAGACCTCCTTGCCGTCACCGGTCACCAGGTTGATGACGCCCTTGGGCAGGCCGGCCTCCTCCAGGAGCTGCATGAGCAGGATCGCGGAGTGGGTCTGCGTCGGGGACGGCTTCCAGACCACGACGTTGCCCATGAGGGCGGGCGCGGTCGGCAGGTTGCCGGCGATGGCGGTGAAGTTGAAGGGCGTGATCGCGTAGACGAAGCCCTCCAGCGGGCGGTGGTCCAGGCGGTTCCAGACACCGTTCGGCTGGATGGGCGGCTGCTCCTGGAGCAGCTCCCGCGCGAAGTGGACGTTGAAGCGCCAGAAGTCCACCAGCTCGCAGGGCGCGTCGATCTCGGCCTGCTGGGCGGTCTTGGACTGGCCGAGCATCGTGGAGGCGGCGATCGTCTCGCGCCACGGGCCGGACAGCAGGTCCGCGGCCTTGAGCAGGATCGCGGCGCGGTCGTCGAAGGACATGGCGCGCCACGCCGGGGCGGCGGCCAGGGCGGCGTCGATGGCGTTTTGGGCGTCCTGGCGGGTGGCGTTGGCGTAGGTGCCGATGACCGACTTGTGGTTGTGCGGCTGTACGACGTCGAAGCGCTCGCCGCCGCCCATCCGCTTCTCGCCGTTGATGGTCATCGGCAGCTCGATGGGGTTCTCGGCCAGCTCCTTGAGCTTGGCCTCCAGGCGCGCCCGCTCGGGGGAACCGGGGGCGTAGCCGTGCACCGGCTCGTTGTACGGGGCGGGGACGTGGGTCACGGCGTCCATGTCGGCCGTCTCCTTCGGTCGGGGGTGTGCGGGTGCGTCAAGTTGTGGGGCGCCCGGCCGCGGCGGCGGCCCGGCGCGTGGGGTCCGGCCGCGGGCCGGACGCCTGGCTCAGCCCTTGGTGACGAGCGAGCGCAGGAAGAACGCGAGGTTGGCGGGCCGCTCCGCGAGGCGTCGCATGAAGTAGCCGTACCAGTCGGTGCCGTACGGGATGTAAACACGCATCCGGTGGCCCTCGGCGACCAGGCGCTGCTGCTCGCTCTCGCGGATGCCGTAGAGCATCTGGAATTCGAACTCGGCGGGCTTGCGGCCGAAGCGGCGGGCCAGCTCCTGGCCTATCGCCACCATCCGCGGGTCGTGCGACCCGATCATCGGGTAGCCCTTGCCCGCCATCAGGATCTTCAGGCAGCGTACATACGCCTTGTCGACCTCCCGCTTGTCCTGGAACGCGACCGTCGCGGGTTCCTTGTAGGCGCCCTTGACCAGGCGCACGCGGGAGCCTTCCCCGGCCAGCGCGTGGCAGTCGTCCTCGGTGCGGAACAGGTACGACTGGACCACCGCGCCGGTCTGCGGGAAGCGGGCGCGCAGCTCGCGGAGGATCGCCAGGGTGGAGTCGACCGTGGTGTGGTCCTCCATGTCCAGGGTGACCGTGGTGCCGGCCTCGGCGGCGGCCTCGACGACCGGGGTGACGTTCTTCAGCGCCAGGTCGTGGCCGCCGGGCAGCGCCTGCCCGAAGGCGGAGAGCTTGACCGACATCTCCGCGCGCTCGCCGAGGTCCAGGTCCTTGAGGGCGGCGGTCAGCTGGAGGTAGGCGTCGCGGTTGCGCAGCGCCTCGGCCGGGTCGGTGATGTCCTCGCCGAGGTGGTCGAGGGTGACCTCCATACCGCGGTCCGCCAGGGACCGGACGGCGGCCATGGACGCGTCCAGCCGCTCGCCGGCCACGAAACGGTCCACGACCGGGCGGGTGACCGGAGCGGCCGAAACGATACGGCGGATGCTGTCGCTGCGGGCTGCTGCGAGAAGCACGGGACCCAGCACGGGGCACCTCCACGATTCAAGATGACAAATGCCGGGCGGGCGCCTGGCAGGCGGGCGCGACGGCGAAATGAGCCACCTGAAACTTAAGGATCTCGCTACTTCCCGGCCATCGACAGCTGTCTGGCCTTCGTGGCCGGGATCTCAGACATATGTATGAGAATGGGGGATGACCACAACGGCACCGGTGGACACGCGTCCACCGGTGACCGCACGGACCCCGGCGGCGTACCGCCCCGGGGTGCGACCGGAAAGGAGCCGCGCGGCGCATGCGGGGCGATTACCAACAGCTCGTGGACGAGATCTCGGCTGCCCTCGGCGCACCGGCCACCCTTGAGGACCGAGATTTCGGGCTGATCGCCTTCGGCGCCCACGAAGGCGACGACGACCTGGTCATGGACCCGGTACGGACCCGGTCGATCCTCCAGCGCCGCTCGACGGCGGCCGTACGGGCCTGGTTCGAGGCGTTCGGCATCGCCCGCGCGACGACGGCGCTGCGCATCCCGCCCGACCCGGCGGCCGGGGTCTTCAAGGGCCGCATCTGCCTGCCCGTACGCCACCGCGGCATCGTCCACGGCTACGTCTGGCTGCTGGACGACGGCCACCTGACCGACCTGGAGCTGGGCGGCGGCGGGACACCGCCGGACCCGCGGATCGAGCAGGCGATGGAGTCGGCCGCGGGCATCGGCGCCCTGCTGGCGGCGGAGGCGCGCGCGGGCGCCGAGCTGGGCGACCTGCTGCGCGCGCTGCTGCTGTCGCGGCCCGGGGAACGGTCCGCCGCCGCGGCGGCACTGCGCGACGGGCTGCGCTCCGCCGCGGACGCGCCCCTGATGGTGGTGGCGGTGACACCGTGGGACGTCCCGGAAGCCGATCAGGCGCCGCTGCCCAACCTGCCGGGGCTGCTCGCCGCCTGCGCGCTGCCTGCCGCGAACGGGCCGGCGGACGGTGCCGAGGCCCCGCGCCCGGCCCTGTCCGCCGCCTCGTCCGCCCCCGCGGCCCGCCGCGCCGCTCCCGCCCCACCGCCGCGCGCGACCGCCGACGCCCCTTCCCTGGCGGCTCTCGTACGGCTGCGCTCGCCGTCCTCCCTCGCCGCGGCCCATACGGTGGCCGAACACCTGCTGCGCTCCCCGCGCGCGGGCGGCGGCCTGGCGCCGTCCGGATCCGGTTCCCGTACGTTGCCGGTTGCCGCCGGGCTCGGTACGCCCGTACGGGAGTTGGCCGGATTGCCCACCGCCTGGCACGAGGCGCTCGCCGCGGCGCGGGCCGCGCGCGCCGAGCCGCGGCTGGGGCCGGTGGCCGCCTGGGACGCGATCGGCTCGTACCGGCTGCTGACCGGCCTGCCGTCAGCGGAACCGGACGCGACCGTCCGCCCCCTGCTGACGCCCGCGCACAGCGAACTCGCCCGTACCGCCGAGGTGTTCCTCGACTGCGCGGGCCAGGCGGGCCGCGCCGCCCAGGTGCTCGGCATCCACCGTCAGACGCTCTACTACCGGCTCGGCCGGGTCGAGAAGCTGACCGGTCTGGACCTGGACGAGGGCGGGGACCGGCTGCTGCTGCACATGGCCCTGAAGACGGCGCGGTTGTGAGGTGTGGCGGCGGCCTGCGCCGATCGCGGTGAGGTGACGGCGGCATGTGCCGGGGGCGCCCCGCCCCGGTGGACGAGGGGGCGGCGCCGTGGACCGCGCCGGGCGCCCCGGGCGCGCACAGCCTCCGCGCCGGGCGGTCCGCACGCGAATACGGGTTGTTGAGTACTGGACAGGCGGCGGGTCCGGACGCACGATGTGAGTCTGCGGGCACCCGGGAATCCGACGGGAGACGGGCTGCCCGAGAAAGGTGCGGCCGCCGCCGGGAGAAGAACCGGAACCGGCGGCGACCGGCTACCGGGCGACGGGGCTCCTCTTCCCCCTCACCCGGCAGTTTCCGCCCTTCCTGGTGGGCCGGGGGCGCGCGGGAGGGCCCCTGGCTGGACAGGCCGGGAAGGGCGGGGCCGGAGTCGCTTCGTTCGCTGCGTGGCGCGGATCTCCGGCCGATCATGGGTGGGAACTGCTCGGCGACCTCTGGGTCTGGGAGATCCGGGCCCGGCGGCAGCTGCTGCCTGGTCCCGTACGGCGAGCCTAGAACCTGACGGCGCGTCCGGACAAGTGGCCAACGGTCAAATACCGAACGCTATCGGCCGGTTGACCGGCGCGGTCGCACACGGACCGGACGGCCGGACGGGCCGTCGTACCGTCCGGAACCGGCCGGGCGAGCCCGGTCCGCCGCTTCCCCGCAGTGTCCTGCGGCAGGTCGCGGTCACCCGTGTGACGGCTCGATGAGGCGATCGCCGGACAGCAGCGTGCCCGCCTGCTTGATGTGCTGAAGCACCGGTGAGACCTCCATGCTCTGCAGGCCGGCCAAGCCGCCGATGCGATCGGACGTGAACTCGAACAGTTCGTCCAGGTCCCGGCAGTGGGCAACGGCGTGGATGTTGTGGGGTCCGGAGATGGCCGCGACGAAGGCGATCTCGGGTTCCCGCGCAAGCGTGCGTCCGACGGTCTTGACCGCCGACGGATGTACCCGCAGCCACAGGTTCGCCCGAGCGTGATAGCCCAGGGCGGCCGCGGAGATCTCGACGTCGATGTGGGCGATGCGGCGCTGGAGCAGGGCGCTGAGGCGGCGTGACACCCGCCCCGGAGTGGAGTCCGCCGCCGCGGCGAGGTCCACGAGACTGGCACGCCCGTCTGCCGCGAGGCCGTCGAGGATCTTCTCGTCCTCAGGGGTGAGGTGCGCGGGATCGCGAGTGACCACCGGGGATTCGGTGAAGGGCGGACCGTCGCTCCCCAGCGCGGCTTCCTCCTCCGGGGACAGCACGCCGTGCAGGGCGGCCCAGTAGTGGCCGCGGCCTCCCATGAACTGGCGGAGCATCGCGAAGGCGTTGATGTCGAGCACCGCCGCGGTGCGCGGAAGCCGCCGGCCGAGCAGGTTCTCCCGCTGCTCCCGCGTCCGTGACTGGGTCGCGCAGGTGACTTCGCAGCCCGCCGCGCTCAGGGCGACCCAGTTGACGTCGTCGCGCTTGGCGAGCGCGTCGGCGATCGCTGTGACGCTGCCGGGGCGGCAGCGCAGACGTACCAGCCACCTGCTCTGTCCCAGCGCCCCCGGGTTGACCGTACCGGCGACGCGGAGGACGCCATCGGCGCGCAGGCGCCGGTACCGGCGGTTCACGGCGCTCTCGGTGAGGCCGAGCACGGACGCCATCGTGGCGAAGGAAGCCCGCGGAGCAATCTGCAGTGCGCGAATGATGCGCACATCATCCGGCTGCACGGTGACGGATTCAGACACGGATGCACCTGGCATGGGAGGAATCCTACGGCCGGGCCCCTTCGGCTCGCTCCGGCGACGACCCGGCGCACACACTCGTCACGCACGGCTTCGAAGCCGTGGCCGTGTCACCGGCCGACGCCACCCCCGGGCCTCGGTGACACACCCGAAGAGCTCACCGCGTAAAGAACGGAGATGACGCCGGATGTCATCGACTGACACGGGCCGGGGCACACCGACCGCACTCCTCATCGGTGCCTCACGCGGCCTCGGCCAAGCCATGGCGGCCGAATTCCTCGACCGGGGCTGGGATGTCGTCGGCACGGTCCGCGACACCACGGCCCACACACCCCTGCACGATCTCGCGGACCGGGCCGGCGGACGGCTCACCATCGAGCGACTCGACATCAACGAGCCCGGCCACCTGGCGCCCCTGCACGAACGCCTCGCGCAACGCCGGTTCGACGTGCTCTTCGTCAACGCGGGCACCACGAACAACGAGCTGACACCGATCGGCGCGGTTCCGACAGCCGATTTCGTCGAGGTGATGGTCACCAACGCCCTCAGTCCCATGCGCGTCATCGAAGCGCTCGAAGACCTCGTTTCCCCCACCGGACTCATCGGGGTGATGTCGTCCGGACAGGGCAGCATCACGAACAACACGAACGCGGGCCGCGAGGTCTACCGGGGAAGCAAAGCGGCCCTGAACATGTTCATGCGCAGCTTCGCGGTCCGGCAGGCCGGGACGCGACGCGGCTTCGTCCTCATGGCGCCGGGCTGGATACGCACCGCACTCGGGGGGCCGGACGCGCCGTACAGCGTCGAGGAGAGTGTGCCGCTGTTGCTGGACGTCCTGCTGTCCAGGCTGGGCACGCCGGGCCTGGCGTATCTGGACCGCTCGGGAAGGACCGTGCCCTGGTGAGTCCTGCCGCCGTCTTCCTCGACTTCCTCGACGGCATCGCCTGTGACGACGTACGGCATCGACCTGTAGACCCGGCTCGGAACGGCGCTGCGGCCGCCGGTCAGCGGCATCTGCGGTGGGGCCCCGCCGCCGTCGGTCAGTGCGTGGCGTCCGGAGCCCGGCCGCCTCCCCCACCCGTCGCGCCGCCTTCATCTTCCGTACGCCCCGCACGCGGCCCGAGCACCGAGCCCGACAGGACCCGCCGCATCGCCGCCACCAGATCGCCGCCCGAGGGCACCGACGCGGGGGTGATCAGGGACTGCACCATCAGGCCGGTGAGCAGCGCCTGGTAGAAGGAGCCGACGACGCGTGCCGCCTCCGCGTCGACCTCGCTGTCCGGTACGCCCTCGAAGACCGCGACCAGCCCCTCGCCGCCCTCCGGCAGGACCGAGGCCAGCGCGGTGCGCAGCTCGGGGTCGCGGGGCAGCAGGCCGAGCACCTCGACCTGGGAGGTCACGAACTCCCGCTGTTCCTGGAAGCGCCGCAGAATGCGGTCCCACATGGCCGCGAACCGCTCCACCGGGTCGCCGCCCGCCGCCGGCCCGCCGGTCTCGTCCGTACCGGCGAACCCCGCGCCCCACTCCGCGATCGTCTCCACCAGCGCCTGGCGCATCAGGACGTCCTTGGAGCCGTAGTGGTAGCCGATGGAGGCGAGGTTGGCACCGGAGGCGGCCACGATGTCGCGGGCGGTGGTGCGTGCGTACCCCTTGTCGAGCAGGCAGCGCTTGGCGCCTTCCAGCAGGTCTTCGCGGTGTCCCATGCGGCCAGCCTAAGCCCGCCGGACAGCCGTCCTGGACGGGCGTCTCATACGGCTGTCCGACCGCGGTACGCCCATATCCGTACGGCAACCGCGGTACGCCCGTATCCGTACGGCACCGGCCCGCCACACGCGCGGTGCGGCGGGCCGGGCCCTGCGTACGGCGGAACCGCCGGAAGCGGCGGCGCCTCGCGCGCCGGTCCTACCGGCCCCGCTCGGGCCCCATGCCGCGGCCCCGCTCCGGGCCCGGGCCGCCCCGGCCACGCCGGCCGCGCCGCTCGGTGCCCTTGCCGTCGTCGAACTCCACCTCTTCCCGGTGGACTTCGGTGTTGACCTCCTGCTGTTCGGTGACCCGCTCGGTCTCCAGCCGGATCCGCTCGACCGGCACGTTCTCCTTGCGTACGACGACCTGCTCCTCGTAGAGCGTGACGTCGACCTCGCCGTCGCCGAGTTCGGTCCGCTGGGTGCGGCCCTTGCGGCGGTCCTCTTCGCTGATCTTCTCGCGCCGGATGCGTGCCTCGTCATGGCTGACCGGTACGGTGCGGTGCACCTCCTCGCTGGTCACGTGCTTGCGCAGCCGGGCGTGGCCGGCCTCGTGCGACTCGGTGCCCAGCTCGACGTGCTCCTCGGAGACGATCATCTCCGGGTTCTGCTCCTTGGAGCGCGCGTCGGTGTCGCGGCCGCGGGACATGGCCATGGCGCCGGCCCCGGCGCCCGCCAGCGGCCTGGACTCGGCCCGCTCCCGGCGGCGCTCCTCCGGCGGGCGCATTCCCGCCGCCCCGGCGGCTCCGGCGGTGCCCATTCCGGCGCCGGTGGTCGTGGTGCGGCCCGGCACGGTGCCGGACGGTGCGGTGCCCGGACGCGCCATGCCGTAGTGCCGGTAGAGCCGTTCCTCCTCGCCCGGCTCCAGGTGGCCGTCCGCGTCGATCCGCGGCGCGTCCTTGATCTGGTCCTTGGTGTACGGGACCTGGCATTCGTCGCCCACGCGCCGGGCCCCGGCGAGCGGTACGAAGGTCTCCTTCATGCCGAACAGACCGGTGCGCACGGTGATCCATTCGGGCGCGTCGGTGGCGTCGTCCCGGTAGACCTGCTGGACCGAGCCCACCTTGGTGCCCTCCGCGTCGACCACGTTCATGCCGGTCAGATCCTGAGGGTTCTCACCCAGGGGTGCATTCATGGCGTCGCTCTCCTTCCGCACGCGCCGGCAGGGGGCACGCGCAGTTCCCATTGCGCGCCGCCCCGCGAAGCGCAGCGAGTCGGAAATCCCCCGGAACACCGGTCCGACGGCGAGTTTCCGGGGCGCCCGGCATCCCCCCGCGCTACGCCGAACGGGTGAATCGTTGCGGGATCACCCACCGGGCCGCGACGGCCGTACGGCAGATGGCCCGCACGCCGGTACGGCAGCGGGCCCTGACGCCCGTACGACAGCGGGACCCGGCGCCCGTACGGCACGGGCCCGGACTCCCGCCGCAGCGGGGTCCGGGCCCGGTGGTGCGTGGACCGGTCGTGGCGTCAGTCCGCGAGGTTGACCGCGCGCGCCGAGGTGGCGCCGATCTCCTCGGCGATCTCGCTGAGCACCGCCGCCGGGATCGTGTCGTCCACGGTGAGTGCGACCAGCGCCTCGCCGCCCGCGTCGGCCCGGGAGACCTGCATGCCCGCGATGTTGATGCCCGCCTCGCCGAGGATCCGGCCGAGCGTGCCGACGACGCCGGGGCGGTCGCCGTAGCGCAGGAAGGCCATGTGGTCGGCGAGCGCGAGGTCGATGGAGTGCTCGCCGACCGCGACGATCTTCTGCTGGTTCTTGTTGCCGGCCAGGGTGCCGGAGATGGAGATCTCGTCGCCGCCGGACAGGGTGCCGCGCACGGTGACCACGTTGCGGTGCTCGGCCGACTCGCTGCTGGTGGTCAGGCGTACCTCGACACCGCGCTCCTGCGCGAACAGCGGGGCGTTCACATACGAGACGGTCTCGGCGACCACATCCTCGAACACGCCCTTGAGCGCGGACAGCTCCAGCACCTTGACGTCGTGCTGGGTGATCTCGCCGTACACCTCGACGTCGAGGCGGACCGCGACCTCGCCCGCCAGCGCGGTGAAGATCCGGCCCAGCCGCTCGGCCAGCGGCAGCCCCGGCTTGACGTCCTCGGCGATCACGCCGCCCTGGACGTTGACCGCGTCCGGCACCAGTTCGCCCGCCAGCGCCAGGCGCACCGACTTGGCGACCGCGATGCCCGCCTTCTCCTGCGCCTCGCCGGTCGAGGCGCCGAGGTGCGGGGTGGCGACGACCTGGTCGAACTCGAACAGCGGGGAGTCCGTACAGGGCTCGGTGGCGTACACGTCCAGGCCGGCGCCGGCCACCCGGCCCTCCTTGAGGGCACTGGCCAGCGCGGCCTCGTCCACGATGCCGCCGCGCGCGGCGTTGACGACGCGCACCGTCGGCTTGACCTTGCGCAGCGCGTCGTCGCCGATCAGGCCGATGGTCTCGGGGGTCTTGGGGAGGTGGACGGTGATGAAGTCCGAGACCTCCAGCAGCTCCTCCAGGGAGACCAGCTTGACGCCCATCTGCGCGGCGCGGGCGGGCTGCACGTACGGGTCGTACGCGACGATCTTCATGCCGAAGGCGGACATCCGCTGCGCGACCAGCACGCCGATGCGGCCGAGGCCGACCACGCCGAGGACCTTCTCGGACAGCTCGACGCCGGTGTACTTGCTGCGCTTCCACTCGCCGTTCTTCAGGGCGGTGTTGGCCTGCGGGATGTTGCGGGCGGTGGCGATCAGCAGGCCGCAGGCCAGCTCGGCGGCGGTGACGATGTTGGACGTCGGCGCGTTGACGACCATCACGCCGGCCTTGGTGGCGGCGGAGACGTCGACATTGTCCAGGCCGACGCCGGCGCGGGCGACGACCTTCAGCTTGCGGGCGGCGGCGATGGCCTCGGCGTCCACCTTGGTGGCGCTGCGCACGAGGATCGCGTCGACATCGGCGATGGCGGGCAGCAGCTCGGCGCGGTCGGCGCCGTTGCAGTGCCGGATCTCGAAGTCCGGGCCGAGGGCGTCGACGGTTGCGGGCGAGAGTTCCTCGGCGATCAGAACGACAGGTTTCGAGCTCACGTGGTCTTCCTCACTAGTCCTGGGGGCCCCTCCCGTGCCCCTTGCGGCAACGGGTGAGGACGGCCGTCCCGACGGCCGAAGGCGGTGAAGGGGGCAGCCGCGTGGAAGACGCACGACGCTGTGAGCCTGACGCGCTTGTGCTGTGCAGTGTAGTGGCGGGCCCCTTCCGTTCATCCGCCGTTTCGGAAGGATCACCCGGTAGGGGTGTGACGGGATGGACAACGTCGCGCACGGCGCTGACGGTCCACTGACCGGCCGGTGACGGGTCCGGTCACGGCGAACGGGGCCGCGGCGACTGCCACGGCCCCGTGCCGGACGGCTTACTGCTCCTCGTCGACCCAGCTCATGAGCTTGCGGAGCTTCTTGCCGGTGGTCTCCAGCAGGTGGTCCTCGTCGGCCTTCTTGTACTCGTTGTACTTCGGCAGACCGGCGTTGTACTCCGCCATCCAGTTGTTCGCGAAGGTGCCGTCCTGGATCTCGGCGAGCACCTTCTTCATCTCGGCCTTGGTGGCGTCGTTGACGATCCGCGGGCCGGTGACGTAGTCGCCCCACTCGGCGGTCTCGGAGACCGACCAGCGCATCTTCTCCAGGCCGCCCTCGTACATGAGGTCCACGATGAGCTTCAGCTCGTGCAGGCACTCGAAGTACGCGATCTCCGGCTGGTAGCCGGCCTCGACCAGCGTCTCGAAGCCCGCCTTGACCAGCGCCGAGGCACCGCCGCAGAGCACCGCCTGCTCACCGAACAGGTCGGTCTCGGTCTCCTCGGTGAAGGTGGTCTTGATGACGCCGGCGCGGGTGCCGCCGATGGCCTTGGCGTACGACAGGGCCAGCGCGAAGGCGTCGCCGGAGGCGTCCTGCTCGACGGCCGCGATGCACGGCACGCCGCGGCCCTCCTCGTACTGGCGGCGCACCAGGTGGCCCGGGCCCTTGGGGGCGACCATGCACACGTCGACGCCCTGCGGCGGCTTGATGAAGCCGTAGCGGATGTTCAGGCCGTGACCGAAGAACAGCGCGTCGCCGTCCTTCAGGTTGTCCTTGACGGACTCCTCGTAGACCTTGGCCTGGATCGGGTCCGGCACCAGGATCATGATGACGTCGGCCTCGGCGGCCGCCTCGGCGGGGCTGACCACGCGCAGCCCCTGCTCCTCGGCCTTGACCTTCGACTTCGAGCCCTCGTGCAGGCCGACGCGCACGTCGACGCCCGAGTCGCGCAGGGAGAGGGCGTGGGCGTGGCCCTGGCTGCCGTAGCCGAGAACCGCGACCTTGCGGCCCTGGATGATGGACAGGTCGGCGTCGTCGTCGTAGAACAGCTCGGCCACTTCGGGTATCTCCTTGGATCTAGCTGGTTGCCCGACACATTACGTCGGGCGCGGGAGGAAAGGTTCGGGGGTCTCGCGATACGGTCCGGGCGGGCCCGGACGGTTCAGGCGGAGCGGTCCAGGGCGCGCAGCGAGCGGTCCGTGATGGACCGGGCGCCGCGCCCTATGGCGATGGTGCCGGACTGCACCAACTCCTTGATGCCGAACGGCTCCAGCATCTTGAGCATCGCTTCGAGCTTGTCGCTGCTGCCGGTCGCCTCGATGGTCACCGCGTCCGGGGAGACGTCGACGGTCTTGGCGCGGAAGAGCTGCACGATCTCGACGATCTGCGAGCGGGTCTCGTTGTCGGCGCGCACCTTGGCCAGCACCAGTTCCCGCTGGACCGCGGAGCCGGGTTCCAGCTCGACGATCTTCAGGACGTTGACGAGCTTGTTGAGCTGCTTGGTGACCTGCTCCAGGGGGAGCGATTCGACACTCACGACGATGGTGATGCGGGAGATGTCGGGGTGCTCGGTGACGCCGACGGCGAGCGAGTCGATGTTGAATCCGCGGCGGGAGAACAGCGCGGCGATCCGGGCCAGGATGCCGGGGGTGTTCTCCACCAGGACGGAGAGCGTGTGCTTGGACATGGTCGGTCTTCTTCCTTCTATCCGCGTGTCTCGCGCGTCCCGGTGGCTCAGTCGTCTTCGCTGTCGCCGAAGTCGGGGCGGACGCCGCGGGCCGCCATGACCTCGTCGTTGGAGGTGCCGGCCGCGACCATCGGCCAGACCTGGGCGTCCTCGTGGACGATGAAGTCCACCACGACCGGCCGGTCGTTGATCGCGTTCGCCTTGGCGATCACCGCATCCAGCTCGGCCGGGTCCTCGCAGCGCATCGCGACACAGCCCATCGCCTCGGCCAGCTTGACGAAGTCCGGCACGCGGGTGCCGGCGCCGGCCACCTCCGCCGTGGCGGCGCAGTCCTCGGGGCCGCTGTGCAGGACGGTGTTGGAGTAGCGCTGGTTGTAGAACAGCGTCTGCCACTGGCGGACCATGCCGAGGGCGCCGTTGTTGATGATGGCGACCTTGATCGGGATGTTGTTCAGCGCGCAGGTGACCAGCTCCTGGTTGGTCATCTGGAAGCAGCCGTCGCCGTCCACGGCCCAGACCGTACGGTCGGGACGGCCGGCCTTGGCGCCCATGGCGGCCGGGACGGCGTAGCCCATCGTCCCGGCGCCGCCGGAGTTCAGCCAGGTGGACGGCGTGTCGTAGTCGATGAAGTGGGCGGCCCACATCTGGTGCTGGCCGACGCCCGCCGCGTAGATGGTGCCCTCGGGGGCCAGCTCGCCCAGGCGCTGGATGACCTGCTGCGGGGCCAGGCTGCCGTCGTCCGGGTGGGTGTAGCCGAGCGGGTAGGTCTCGCGCCAGCGGTCGAGGTCCTTCCACCAGGCGGTGTAGTCGCCGGCGTGGCCGGCCGCGTGCTCGGCCTGGAGGGCGACGACCAGGTCGGCGATGACCTCGCGGGCGTCGCCGACGATCGGCACGTCGGCCGCGCGGTTCTTGCCGATCTCGGCCGGGTCGATGTCGGCGTGCACGATCTTGGCCAGCGGGGCGAAGGAGTCCAGCTTGCCGGTGACGCGGTCGTCGAAGCGGGCGCCGAGGGCGACGATCAGGTCGGACTTCTGCAGGGCGGTGACGGCGGCGACCGTACCGTGCATGCCGGGCATGCCCAGGTGCTGCGGGTGGGTGTCGGGGAAGGCGCCCAGGGCCATCAGGGTGGTGGTGACGGGCGCGCCGGTCAGCTCGGCCAGCACCTTCAGTTCGGCGGTGGCGCCGGACTTCAGCACGCCGCCGCCGACGTACAGGACCGGGCGCCGCGCCTCGGTGATCAGCCGGGCGGCCTCGCGGATCTGCTTGGCGTGCGGCTTGGTCACCGGGCGGTAGCCGGGCAGCTCGGTGTGCGGCGGCCAGGAGAAGGTCGTCTGCGCCTGGAGGGCGTCCTTGGCGATGTCCACCAGGACCGGCCCGGGGCGGCCGGTGGAGGCGATGTGGAACGCCTCGGCGATGGTGCGGGGGATCTCGGCCGCGTCGGTGACCAGGAAGTTGTGCTTGGTGATCGGCATGGTGATGCCGCAGATGTCCGCCTCCTGGAAGGCGTCCGTGCCGATCGCCTTGGAGGCGACCTGGCCGGTGATCGCGACCATCGGGACGGAGTCCATGTGGGCGTCGGCGATCGGGGTGACGAGGTTGGTGGCACCGGGCCCCGAGGTGGCCATGCACACGCCGACCTTGCCGGTGGCCTGGGCGTAGCCGGTGGCGGCGTGGCCCGCACCCTGCTCGTGGCGGACCAGGACGTGGCGGACCTTCGAGGAATCCATCATCGGGTCGTACGCGGGGAGGATGGCGCCCCCCGGAATGCCGAACACGGTGTCGGCCCCGACCTCTTCGAGCGAACGGATGAGGGACTGCGCGCCCGTGACGTGCTCCACGGTGGCGGGTGCGTGCGCCCCGCCGGAGTGACGGGCCCGCGGCTGCGGATGGTGGGCCCCGGAGGCCTGCTCGGTCATCTGCGTCTCTTCTCGAAGCTGAGGGTTTTGGTGGGGTATGGGGGCGGTTATGCAACAAAAAACCCCTCGTGCCGTGAGGCAAGCGAGGGGAGCGCGCCGGTGCGGAGCGCTGGGTTCTCAAGTGACCCAGCTTCAGCCGACGCGCTTTCCAAGTACGAGAATTCGGGTGCGCATGGAACTGACCCTCCCCCCGGGGCCAGCCGAGTGTCAAGTGGGTGGGACGGAGGTCTCACTATTCGGGCGCAGCGGAGGCCGCGCCATGGCCGCCTCCGCCCCGTCCCGGCCGTCTCCCGGCGCGAATCGCCTGGGCAGTTCGCCCAGCACCCGTCCGGGTGACACCGGTTCGCGCCCCTTCTTGACGTGGCGTACGGGCAGGCCCGCACCGCTGAGCACCACGGCCCGGCCCTCGCTGCCCGGGCCCGGCACCGGATAGCCGCCCTGCGCCAGCGCGCGGCGCAGCCGGTGTTCGTCCAGCGGTCCGGAGAAGGCCATGCCCTGGCCGTGCGTGCAGCCCATCGAACGCAGCGCGACGACCTGCTCGGGCAGGTCGACGCCGTCCGCGACGGACTGCATGCCGAGGTCGGCGGCGATCCGCAGCAGGCCCGATGTGATCTTGTGCAGCCGGGCCGAGTCCACCACCCCGTCGACCAGGTCGCGGTCCAGCCGCAGCACGTCGACGGGCAGCCGGCGCAGTGCGCCGATGGCGGCGGCGCCGCTGCCGAAGCCGTCCAGGGCGATGCGCACCCCCAGGCGGCGCAGGGCGACCAGGCGCCGCTCCAGCTCCTCCAGCGGTATCCGCGGATCGGTGTCGGACAGCTCCAGGACCAGCGACCCGGACGGCAGGCCGTGCCGGGACAGCAGCGCCTCGATGCTCTTGGGCGGCAGCGCGCGGTCCAGCAGCCGGTGGGCCGAGATCCGGACGGCCACCGGGACCGGATGGCCCGCCCGGTGCCGGCCGGCGGCCTGCTGCACCGCCTCCTCCAGCTGCCAGCGGCCCAGCTCGGCGGTGCGGTCGCCGTCCTCCTTGAGACGGCCGCGGTCGCCGACCCGCAGAAACTCCGCGGGGGTGAAGAGTATGCCCTGGGCGGAGCGCCAGCGGGCGAGCGCGGCGACCGCCGTGATCCGGCCGTCGGCCAGCTCCACCACGGGCTGGTGCAGCAGCGCGAACTCGCCGTCGTGCAGCGCCGTGCGCAGCTTGGTGGCCAGCTCGGCGCGGCGCACCACGTCGGCCTGCATCTGGGGCGCGTACAGCTTGACGCAGCCCTTGCCGGCCTGTTTCGCGCGGTACATCGCCAGGTCGGCGTTGCGCATCAGGGGGCCGGGGGTGATGCCCGGCTCGGCGAAGGCGACGCCGATGCTGGCGGCGACCCGTACGTCCCGGCCGTCGATCTTGTACGGATCGGAGAGCCGGATGCGCAGCCGGTCGGCGACCTCCAGGATCCGGTGCTCCCGGGCGGCGTGGTCACGGGTGCCGTCGCCCATGATCAGCGCGGCGAACTCGTCGCCGCCCAGCCGGGCCGCGGTGTCCCCGGCCCGTACGGATTCGGCCAGTCTGCGGGCGGCCTGGACGAGCAGTTCGTCGCCCGCCTGATGGCCGATGGTGTCGTTGACCTGCTTGAAGCCGTCCAGGTCGATGTAGAGCACGGCCGTGCCCGGATCGGTGGCGCGGCGGCCGGTCAGCGCCTGGCTGACCCGCTCGGTGAACAGGGCCCGGTTGGGCAGGTCGGTGAGCGCGTCGTGCGAGGCGTTGTGCTGGAGCTGGGCCTGGAGGCGGACGCGTTCGGTGACGTCGCGGGAGTTGAAGATGAGGCCGCCGTGGTGCCGGTTGACCGTGGACTCCACGTTGAGCCACTTCTCCCCGCCGGGGCGGTTCTCCCCTGCCCGGAACCGGCACTCGATGCGGGTGGTCGGTTCCTCCTCGGGCCGGGCCGCGAGGAATCTCCGTACCTCGTGCACCACGCGCCCCAGGTCCTCGGGGTGGATGAGAGAGGCCAGCTCGGAGCCGACCAGCTCCTCCGCGTCCCGGCCGTAGACCCCCGCGGCGGCGGGGCTGACGTAGCGCAGTATCCCGGTCGGCGCGGCGATCATGATGACGTCGCTGGAGCCCTGGACCAGGGAACGGAAGTGGTTCTCCTTCTGGGCCAGTTCCTGCGTGAGGGTGATGTTGTCGAGCAGCATGATGCCCTGTCGGACAACCAGGGCGAGGACGACCGTGCAGCCGGTGAAGAGCACCACGCGGTCGATACGGCGGCCGTCCAGGACGTTGTACAGGATGCCCAGGGTGCACACGGCGGCGGCCAGGTACGGGGTGAGCGCGGCGAGCGAGCCGGCGATCGGCCGCGTGGCCGCCGAGGTGGCCGGCGGTGTGCGCGGTGCGGCGCGCTCGGGCGCGGCGGCCGCGGAGTCGCCGCCGGGCAGCCGCCGGGCCACCCACGGCGCGTACGTCAGGAGCATCGAGCCGGCGAACCAGCCGGCGTCCAGGATCTGGCCGGAGCGGTAGTGCTCGCGCAGCAGCGGCGAGCTGAACAGCGCGTCGCACAGCACCGTCAGGGCCAGCGCCGCGATGGCGGTGTTGATCGCCGAGCGGTGTGCCGAGGAGCGCTTGAAGTGCAGCGCGAGCACCATGCTCACCAGCACGATGTCCAGCAGCGGATACGCCAGCGCGAGCGCGCCCTGCGGCACGCTCTGGCCCTGGAAGTGCGCGGTGTGCGCGAGCGCCAGGCTCCAGGACAGCGTCAGCAGCGAGCCGCCGATCAGCCAGGCGTCGAGCCCCAGGCACACCCAGCCGGCCTTGGTCACGGGCCTCTTGGCGAGCACGAGCAGGCCGATGATGGCGGGTGGTGCGAAGAGCAGGAAGCAGAAGTCGGCGAGCGACGGGCTCGGGACCGGCTCACGCAGCACGAATTCGTACCAGCCCCAGATGCCGTTGCCGAGCCCCGCCATCGCGGAGGAGGCGGCGAACAGCAGCCAGGCGGGTCGAAACCGGCCGTGGTGCCTGCGGGAGTACAGGAAGCAGGAGCCGGCGGCGGCGAAGGCGGCCAGGCTCAGCCCGAAGTCGCCCATGAACAGGGCCAGTTCGGAGGATCCCCAGCCGAGCGCGGCGCCCAGGGCGTAGCCGCCGCAGACGACCGCGAGCACGACCTGCGGCACCACGCCCGGGGCCCCGCCGGTCTGCACCGGCGGCCGGGTGAGGACCGCGCCCGTGGCGCTCACCGCTCTCTCCTCCCGTGCGCCGCGGGGCTTCGTCGTGGTCGGTGCGCGTGTGACACCCGACGCGTCCAGGGCCCCGGAGGTGCCCCTCCGGGTGATCGCGGAGTGCTTGTTTCGCGATTCGTCCATCGGCCGTACATCGCCCGTCGCCCCCCTCGGTTCCGGTCTTTCGCGCTGTGCCGCATCACTCCCGGCACGGCCCCCGCTCGGACGATACACCAGCTTCGTCACTCAGGGACATAGCTTCTCTACTGAGCGTGACTGTCGGTGGGATGCGGATACCCAGTGCAGTCGTACGGCCCCGTAGAGCTACCCGCAAGGGGTCCGGGCAGGATTCACCCGGCCGTAGCCACGACGTTGCGCAAGGGTTCGCCGGTGGCGAAGCGCGACAGCTGGTCTCTCATGAGGCGCTTCGCGCGGGGCAGGAAGGCAGAGCTGGGGCCACCGACGTGTGGAGTGATGAGCACGCCGGGAGCGTGCCACAACGGGTGCCCGGCGGGCAGCGGTTCCGGATCGGTGACGTCCAGGGCCGCGCGCAGCCGCCCGGATTCCAGCTCCGCCAGCAGCGCCTTGGTGTCCACGACGGCGCCGCGCGCGACGTTCACCAGCAGCGCCCCGTCCTTCATGCGCGCCAGGAAATCGCTTCCGACCAGGCCACGGGTGGTGTCGGTGAGCGGCGTCGTGATGATCACGACGTCCGCCGCGGGGAGCACGGCGGGCAGTTCGGCGAGCGGAAGCACGGGCCCGCGCACGGTCTCACGTGCGGTGCGCGCAATGCGTGTCACCCGCGCACACTCGAAAGGCGTGAGCCGGTCCTCGATCGCACTGCCGATCGAGCCGTAACCCACAATGAGCACCGTCTTGTCGGCGAGGGCGGGCCGGAAGCCGGCCAGCCACCGCTCCGCGTCCTGGCCGCGGACGAAGTCCGGGATGCCGCGCAGGGCGGCGAGCGTGAGGGTGAGCGCCAGTTCGGCGGTGCTGGCGTCGTGCAGCCCACGGGCATTGCACAGCTGGGTCCCCGGAGGCATCTGGGGCAGGGCGGGCAGCATGTGCTCGATGCCGGCGGTCAGCGTCTGTACGGCCCGCAGACCGGTCATCTCCGGCAGCGGTCGTACGGACGCCTCCGCGCTCTTCATGTACGGGACCACGTAGAAGACGCAGCGGGCGGGGTCCGCGGGGAACTCCGGCCCGGCGTCCCAATGGACGTAGCGGAAGCCGTCCGGCAGTCCGCCGACTTCGTCGGGTGGGATCGGGAGCCATACGTCGTTCGCGGCGGTGCGCGGGTCGTCGGGTGCCATGGCCAGAGGCTATGCGATGCCCTCCGTGCCCAGACGTTAGTTTGGTCAGGCCCTTGATCGGGGGCGAGGGGACGGAGGCACGACCGCGTGGAGCGCAGGACAATCGGGGCTACAGCGCTCGAAGTGGGTGCTATCGGACTCGGCTGCATGCCGATGAGCTGGGGGTACACCGAGTCGCAGCGCAACGGGGAGGGCTCGCTGCGCGCCGTGCACGCCGCGCTCGACCGGGGCTGCACCCTGCTGGACACCGCCGACATGTACGGGCCGTTCACCAACGAACTGCTGGTCGGCCGGGCCTTGAAGGAGCGCCGCGCGGAGGCTTTCGTCTCGACCAAGGTGGGGCTGCTGGTGGGCGAGCAGCACATCGTCGCCAACGGGCGCCCCGGCTACGTCAAGCGGGCCTGCGACGCCTCGCTGCGCCGCCTGCAGACCGATGTGATCGACCTCTACCAGCTGCACCGGACCGACCCCGAGGTGCCCATCGAGGAGACCTGGGGCGCGATGGCGGAGCTGGTGGCGGCCGGAAAGGTGCGGTCGCTGGGGCTGTGCGCGGTGGGCGCGCGCGCCGGACGCCGCCGGGGCGCGCGGCTGTACGACGGGACGCTGCGCCAGCTGGAACGCGTCCAGCAGGTGTTCCCGGTCAGCAGCGTGCAGGCCGAGCTGTCGGTGTGGTCGAAGGAAGCGCTGGAGCAGCTGCTGCCGTGGTGCGTCACGCGGGGTGTGGGGTTCCTCGCCGCGATGCCGCTGGGCAACGGTTTCCTCACCGGCACGCTGACGCCCGGCCAGGGCTTCGAGCCGGAGGACATACGGGCCCGGCACCCGCGCTTCACGGCCGAGATGATGGCCGCCAACCAGCCGGTGGTGGCCGGGCTGCGCCGGGTCGGCGCGCGCCACGGGGCCACGCCGGGGCAGGTGGCGCTGGCGTGGGTACTGGCGCAGGGGCGGCACGTCGTGCCCGTACCGGGGACGAAGAAGGAACGTTGGGCCGCCGAGAACGCGGCGGCGGCCGGCCTGGTGCTGGACCGCCGGGACCTGGCGGAGATCGCGGGGCTGCCGCCGGCGCGGGGGTCTTGGGACTAGGGCGGTTCGGCCTTTGCGCCGTCAACGTAGCAGGCGGGGGCGGTGAGGCCGGTCGACGGGCGAGGGTCCCGGGGTCGAGTGGTGGGCGTGGGTTCCGGGGGACGAGTGGTGGGCGTGGGTCCCGGGAATCGAGTGGTGGACGCGGGGCGTCGGCGGCCGGGTGGCGGGTGCGGGGCGTCGGGCCGGAGTGGGGGCCTGACTTGGCGGGTGGGGTGTGGTGTCGTAAGGCGGGTTCCGTCGACGAGAGGACTTCGCCGTGCAACGACGCTCCGTGACCTCCGTGTTGGCCGCCTCGCTGCTGCTCGCGGCGGGCTGCTCGTCCGGCGGCGCGCCGGCCCGGGCCGGCTCCCCCGCCGCCTCGTCCCCGGGCAGCCCGCGGCCCTCCGTCTCCACCCCGCCCGCCCAGGGCTCGGTGACGGTGGCCAGCACCCTCACCACGGATCTCATTTCACCCTGGGGAGTGGCCGCGCTGCCGGACGGTGACCTGCTGGTGTCCTCGCGCGACACCGGCAAGATCTGGCGGGTGGCGGCGGACGGCGGCCGCAGGACCGAGCTGGGGACGGTGCCGGGGGTGGCGCCGGGCGGCGAGGGCGGTCTGCTGGGGCTCGCGGTGGCACCGTCGTACGGCCGGGACCACCAGGTGTACGCGTACTTCACCACCGAGTCCGACAACCGCATCGCCCGTATGGTCCACGACGAGAAGAAGCCCGCGGGCCGACAGCTGGGCGCGCCCGACACGGTGCTCAAGGGCATCCCGAAGGGGCAGGTCCACAACGGCGGCCGGATCGCGTTCGGTCCGGACAAGATGCTCTACGCGGGCACCGGCGAGACCGGTGACACCGGCCTCGCGCAGGACAAGAAGTCGCTGGGCGGCAAGATCCTGCGCATGACGCCGGACGGCGGGCCGGCGCACGGCAATCCCGATGCCGGTTCGGTGGTCTACAGCTATGGGCACCGCAATGTGCAGGGTCTGGCCTGGGATGCCGAAGGGCGGCTGTGGGCGGCCGAGTTCGGCCAGAACACCTGGGACGAGCTGAACCTGATCGAGCCGGGCAGGAACTACGGCTGGCCCGAGGTGGAGGGCAAGGGCCGGGGCGACGCGCGGTTCGTGGACCCGGTGGCGCAGTGGGCGACGGCGGACGCCTCGCCGAGCGGCATCGCGTACGCCGGGGGGTCGATCTGGATGGCGGGGCTGCGCGGCGAGCGGCTGTGGCGGATTCCGCTCGCCGGGCGGGAGACGTCGGCGCCGCCGCAGGCGTTCCTCAAGGGGGAGTACGGGCGGCTGCGTACGGTCGTGCCGGCCGGGGACGGCGGACTGTGGCTGGTCACCAGCAACACGGACGGGCGCGGGGAGCCGAAGAAGGGTGACGATCGCATTCTGCGGCTCAAGGTGAGCTGACGGCCGTCCGGCCGGTGGGCGCCTGGTGGTGGGCGCCCACCGGGGCGCGGGGGTCGGCCCCGCGCGGGGACCGCACGGCCCATACCCGCCCGATCCGTAACCGCCCGGCCCACACCCGCCCGTTTCGTTCCGTTGGTGCCTACACTCGTCGTACGGGACAGGCCACGTCGTCAGGGGGCGGGATGTTCAATCTGGTGGAGGAGCTGTTCGCGCCGGGGCGCAAGCACACCGACGAGGAACGCCGGCGGCTGACCCTGGTGGTCGACGACACCGGCGACAGCGATCCGGGCAAGGGGCCGATAGACCTGTCCTCGGGCAAGGTCACCATCCGGGTGCCGGAGCAGGGGCCGCCGGCGGACTCCTGACGCCGTCCCGCGCACTGGCCCGCGCCCTGGTCCCGAGCGCACCGCCTGCCCCGCCGCCTACCCCGCCGACAGCTCCGCCGGGGCGAACAGCCGCAGCCGGTGGGCCATCGCGCCCGCCTCGCCGCGGCCGGAGACGCCCAGCTTGGCCAGGATGTTGGAGACGTGGACGCTGGCCGTCTTGGGCGAGATGAACAGTTCGTCGGCTATCTGACGGTTGCTGCGCCCGGCCGCAACCAAGCGCAGGACGTCGCGCTCGCGCCGGGTCAGGCCGAACGTCTCGGCGGGCGGGGTGGCGGCCCGCTCGTCCGTGGACTGCGCGGCATCCGGCTCCGGCCGCCCCGCCAGCGGTATTCGAGCGCGCCGGGCGAGCCCTTCGATCCCCTCGGCGAGCGGCCGGGCGCCCATCCCGCGGGCCGCCTTGCGAGCCTGGACGAGCAGCAGCGCGGCGGCCTCGCGCGGCGTACGGCCCTCCAGCCCGGCCGTCGCGCGCGCGGCGTCGTGCAGCAGTGCCTCGGCCCAGCGGTAGCAGGCCAGGGCGAGTTCGTACGGGCGCTCCACCTGCTCGAAGGCGGCGACCGTGGCGGCCCAGGCGTCCGGTGTCGTGCGGTCGGCGGCGCGCAGCAGCTCGGCCTCGACGGCGCGGCCGTACGCCGCCCAGACGGGGGACACGGTGGGTGTGGCCTTCGCGGCCTGCCGGATGCGCGCGAGGGCGGCGGGCCGCTCCGGCTCGGCCGCGGGCAGGCCGCGCAGCTCCGACTCGGCGGTGGCCGCCGCCCACAGCAGTGGCCAGACGTACCGCTGGGTGCCGGGCGGGAAACCGGTTTCCATGGCCTGCCGGAGGATGTCGCGTACGTCCGGGACGCGGCCCCGGGCGGCGGCGATCTCCAGGGCGTACCGGGTGAGGGGGAGGGAGTGCTGCGGCTGCAGGTCGTGGTTGCCGTAGTGCTCTTGGGCGACGGCCAGATTCCGCTCCGCGCGGTCCACATCGCCCTCCTTCAGGGCGAGGTCCGCGAGGCGGTTGGTGGCCAGGGCGCGGGAACGGGCGCTCAGCGAGCGGCGGCGGGCGTCCAGGGCCGCTTCCCGCGCCTGCTCCCAGCGGCCCAGTGACTGGAGCGACTCGGCGCGGTTCCCGCTGACCCAGCTCGTGCTCTCCTTCAGGCCGTGGTGCTCGGTGAGCGCGAGGCCCTGGTCCGCCACCTCGACGGCATCCGAGGAGCGGCCCACGCCTTCCAGAGCCGAGGAGAGGTTGATGTGCCCACGGGCGACCACCGAGGAGCAGCCACGGGCCACCGCTCGCTCCAGGACCGCACGCAGCTGCTCCAGCCCACCCTCCACGTCACCCGAATCGACCCGCAGGCCGGCCAGGGTGACCAGCGAATTGAGCTCCTGCTCCGTGTCGCCGACGAGCCGGGCCAGCTCCACGGCGCGCTCGGCCGTGGCAAAGCTTCCGGAGCCGGGGGTGTGCAGCATCGCCCAGGTCGCGGACTGGGCGAGCACGGCGGCGTGCACCGAGGACGGCGGCAGGCCGCGCACCAGTTCCTGGGCGCGGGCCAGTTCGGCCCAGCCGTCGCCTCGGCCGGTGCCCTGCACGAGGCGGGAGCGCTGGAGCAGGAACCACGCCGTGCGCAGCGGGTCCTTCTCCGCGTCGAGGGAGCGCAGGGCGCGCTTGGTGATCGTGAAGGCGCGCTCGGTGTCCCCGGACAGGCGCGCGGCCACCGCGATCTCGGCGAGCAGGTCCATGAAGTGCAGCGCGTCGTCGTCGCAGCCGCAGGCCGGGTACGCCTCGGCGTAGTCCGCCGGACGCACGGCGCGGCGGACCTCCTTGGGCGCGTCGTCCCACAGCTCCAGGGCGCGGTCCAGCAACCGCAGTTGTTCCGTGTAGGCGTGGCGGCGGCGGGCCTGGACGGAGGCGGCGAGGACGGCGGGCAGCGCCTTGGCCGGGTCGTGGGCGTGGTACCAGTAGCTGGCCAGGCGGGCGGCGCAGGTGTCGGCGCGGACCAGCGAGGGTCTGGCCTCCAGGGCTTCGCCGTACCGGCGGTTGAGGCGGGTGCGCTCGCCGGGCAGCAGGTCGTCGACGACGGCCTCGCGGACCAGGGCGTGCCGGAAGCGGTAGCCCGTGCCGTCCCGGTCGGGCACCAGGGTGTTGCTGCCGACGGCCGCCCGCAGCGCCTCGATGAGGTCGTCCTCGGACAGGCCGCAGACGGCGGCGAGGAGTTCGTGTTCGACCGTGGAGCCGCCCTCGGCGGCCACCCGCACGACCCGCTGGGCGTCCTCGGGCAGCGCCTCGACCCGGACGAGCAGCAGGTCGCGCAGCGGGTCGCTGAGCCCGGTCAGGCAGCCCTCCCCGATGCTGCGGGCCAGCTCCTCCACGAAGAAGGCGTTCCCCTCCGAACGCTCGAAGACCCGGTCGACCAGCTCCTCGTCGGGGCCGCGGCCGGTGATGCCGGCGATCTGGGTGCGCACCTCGGAGCGGTTGAAACGGGCCAGTTCGACGCGGTGGATCGTGCGCATACGGTCGATCTCGGCCAGGAAGGGGCGCAGCGGGTGGCGGCGGTGGATGTCGTCGGAGCGGTAGGTGGCGACGAGGAGGATGCCGGCGTTGTTCAGGGCGCGCAGCAGGTAGGAGAACAATTCCCGGGTGGAGCGGTCGGCCCAGTGCAGGTCCTCGATGACGACGACGAGCGGGCGGTGGGCGGCGAGGCGCTCCAGGAGCCGGGCGGTCAGCTCGAAGAGGCGGGCCCGGCCCTGCTCGTCGTCGTGCGCCTCGCGGGCGGGCTCGCCCAGCTCGGGCAGGATGCGGGCCAGTTCGCCCTCCTGGCCGGCGACGGCGGCGGCCAGCTCTTCGGGCAGCTGTGCGTTGAGCAGGTGCAGGACCGCGGAGAACGGGGCGAACGGCAGGCCCTCGGAGCCGATCTCGATGCAGCCGCCGATCGCCACCAGGACTCCGTCGGCCCGCGCGGCGCACGCGAACTCCTCGATGAGCCGGGTCTTGCCGACCCCCGCCTCACCGCCGATGAGCAGCGCCCTGGGCTCGCCCGACTCCTTGATACGGGCGAGGGCGCCGCGCAGTGTGCCGAGCTCACTGCCGCGGCCGACGAACACCGGACTGACGGACCTGGTTTCCACGCCGCTGAGCATCGCACAGGGGTCTGACAACGCGGCAGTGGTCATCGTCACGCGAGACGGCTCCCGGGGCCCCGGACGGGCCGCGGGAGCCGTGACGGTCGGGCAGCGCACCGGCCGGCCCGCCGGTCAGGCGGCCTTGGCGAACCGGTCGGGCGAGCCGTTCACCCGCCCTTCCGGGCCGTTGGCCCTGGAGCGGCCGCCCCGGCGCGCGCGGCGCGCCTTGCGGGCCTCGTTGACCAGCCGCTCCCGGTCGGCCTGGCGGCGCAGTTCCTCGTAGCGGACGCGGAGTTCGATTTCCCCGTACAGCATGGTGTGCTCCCTGGATCTGGCGTTGGCACGGTGACACCTGGTGGCGGTGTCCTGTTGACGTGCTCCAGCCTGCTCGCCCAGGGGGGTGCCCCACATCGGGCAGGTTCCCGATCTCGCGGAGCATGGGGGCCTTAGAAAAGCGACCGGCCCCGGACCGGCGGTGCCTCAGACGGCCGCGTACGGCCTTAGACACCGCCCCGGCCGGGGCCTGATCGCCGCGTCCGCGGCCGACTGCTTCGCAGGGACCTCAGGGTTCACGGGGACCTCAGATGCGCAGGAGCCTCAGGAACCGGGGGTCCCGGCGCCACCGCTCTTGGGCAGCGTCGGCATGCTCGCGAACAGGTCGAAGTACATGCCCGCGGAGACGATGATCCCCAGCACGCCGAGGGCCAGACCGCCCCAGGCCACGGCCCGTACCCAGACCGGGCGGGTACGGGTGAGGACCAGGCCCGCGACCACCACGGCGAGCAGCGCGATCAGGCCGTTGACGAGGGCGTGGGTGTGCCAGGGGGCGCCGTAGACGGTGCCGATCTGGTCGGTGGCCTTGCCGGTCTGCAGCTTGATCTGGCCGAGCAGCGTCTGGCGCTCGGCCAGGACCGTGCCCATCCAGGTGCCGGTGAGCGAGGCCAGGCCCAGCCCCGCGGCGACCACGGCGCCGGCGCCGGACGCCACCGAGCCGGCCGCGGCGGCGGTGGCCGGCGGCGCGTCCGCTTCGGCGTCCTCGGTCCCTTCCCCGTCCTCGTCGGCGGCGTCCGCGCCGCGCGGGGCGTCCTCGTCGACCGCGGCGCCGGCAGCCGGCTCCCCGTCCGCCTTCTTGGCCTCGGGAGCCTCGGACGTGCCGGTGGCCTCCGTCGTACCGGGGGCCTCGGCGGCCTCGGCCGCCTTCGTGTCGTCGGTGCGCGCTTCGGTCTTCGTCGTGTCCATGGGCGCGACCGTAGGTGCCGCGTCTGAGAGACATATGAGAACGCCCGTGGCGCAGGGGAAACCGGCCACGTCGTTATACGTACGAGCCGCCCGGGACGGCCGGACCGCCCTGCCCGGCCCCGGCCCGCCCGTCACCGCCGTACCAGCCCCGCATCACCGCCGTACCAGCCCCTCACCACCCCGCCGCGGCCCCGGCACGGCAAGCGGAACCGCAACCGGAACCCCGGCTCCGTCCACGCCGGCCCCCGCCACCGGGCCGTCGCCCGGCACCGGACCACGTCCCGATTCCGGTTCCAGTTCCGGTTCCAGTTCCGGTTCCAGTTCCGGTTCCAGTTCCGGCGGCTCGATGCTGATCCGCGGCAGCCGCCGCTCCAGCCACCCCGGCAGCCACCAGTTCGCGCCGCCGAGCAGGTGCATCAGGGCGGGTACGAGCAGGGTGCGCAGCACGAAGGCGTCCAGGGCGACGGCGGCGGCCAGGCCGATGCCGAACATCGCGACGATGCGGTCGCCGCTGAGCACGAACGCCGCGAAGACCGCGATCATGATGACCGCCGCCGAGTTGATCACCCGGCCGGTCTCGGCCAGTCCGACCCGTACGGCGCGGCAGTTGTCGCCGGTGCGCCGCCACTCCTCGTACATCCGGCTGACCAGGAAGACCTGGTAGTCCATGGAGAGCCCGAAGAGCACGGACACCATGATCACGGGGAGGAACGGCTCGATCGGGCCCGCGCTGCCCAGTCCGAGCGGCTCACTCCCCCAACCCCACTGGAAGACCGCCACCACGATGCCGAACGAGGACGCGACGGCCGCGACGTTCATCGCGGCGGCCTTCAGCGGTATGCCGATGCTGCGGAAGGCGAGGAGCAGCAGGACGCAGCCCAGGCCGATGACGGTGCCCATGAAGAGCGGCAGTTTGCCCACGATGACGGCCGCGAAGTCGTCGTAGCTCGCGGTCACGCCGCCCACGTGGACCTGCATGCCGGTGCCCTCGGCGGCCTTCGGCAGCACCTCGTCGCGCAGCCGTTCCACCAGGTCGGAGGTCTGCCGGGACTGCGGGGAGCTGTCCGGTACGACGGTGATCACGCCCGTGCTGCCGCTGCCGTCGAACTCCGGGCCCTGTACCTGCGCCACGCCCGGTGTGGCACGCAGCTCGGCCGGCAGCCGGTCGAAAGCCAGCCGGTCCTTGGCCCCGTCGAGGTCGCCGACCAGGGACAGCGGCCCGTTGGAGCCCGGCCCGAAGCCCTTGGCGAGCAGGTCGTACGCCTTGCGGGTGGTGCTGGTGGCGGGATTGTTGCCCTGGTCGGAGGTGCCCAGGTGCAGGGAGAGCGTGGGCAGTGCCAGCAGCAGCATGAGGGCCGCGGCGGCCGCCCCCAGCAGCTTGGGGTGCCGTTCGACGAAGCCTGACCAGCGCGCGGCGAAGCCCGCGGGCGGCTCGGGAAGGGGCCCGTCGGCGGCCAGCCGCCGCCGTTCGCGCCGGCTCAGCGCCCGCTCCCCGATCACCCCGAGCAGGGCCGGGAGCAGGGTGATCGAGGCGGCGACGGTGAGGACGACGGTGAGCGAGGCGGCGAGCGCGACGCCGTTGAGGAAGCCGAGCCGCAGCACCAGCATGCCGAGCAGGGCGATGCAGACGGTGGCCCCGGCGAAGACCACCGCGCGCCCGGAGACGCTGACCGCGCGCTCGGCGGCCTCCCGCACGGAGAGGCCGGATTTCAGCCCTCTGCGGTGCCGGGTCACGATGAAAAGCGCGTAGTCGATGCCGACCCCGAGGCCGACGAGCATGCCCAGCATCGGGGCGAAGTCGGCCACCGTCATGGCGTGGCCGAGCAGCGCGATGCCCGCCGAGGCGGTGCCCACGCTCACCACCGCCGTGACCAGCGGCAACAGGGTCGCGGCGAGCGATCCGAAGGCGAGGAAGAGGACGACACCGGCCGCCGCGAGGCCGATCGCCTCGGCGAGGTGCGTCCCCGAGGACTCGGTCACCGCGATGCCCGCGCCGCCCAGCTCCACCTGGAGCCCGTCGCCCGCGGCGGCCCTGGCGGTGTCCACCACGCGCTGGACCTGGGCCTTGTCCAGATCCTCGGTGCCGTTGGCGGGGGCGTCGAAGGACAGGTTCGCGTAGGCGGTGTGCCCGTCGTGGCTGATCTGGCCCGCGCCCTGGGGGGTGTACGGGCTCTGCACGGACGCGACCCCGGGCAACCGGGTGATCTTGTCGAGGGTCTGCTGGAGGTCCTTCTGCACGGCGCCCGCGCGGACGGTGCCGGAGTCGGTGTGCCACACGATGGTGTCACCGCCCCGGGCCTGGTCCGGGAACGCCCGCGCCAGCAGGGCTCCGGCCTGCCCCGATTCCGTACCGGGAACGTCGTAGCGGTCGGAGTAGGCGGAGCCGGCGGCTCCGGCCGCGGCGGCGGCTCCCGCGAAGGCGGCGAGCCAGAGCACGATCACGACGATGCGGCGCCGCAGGCACCACCGGGTCAGTGCGGTCATGGAGCTCTTCGTCTGCTTCCCGGGTCAGGCGCCGATGTCTCCCGGGGTGTACCCGTGGTGCCGAACGCGTAATGGAGGGGGAAGCACGGGACCGCCGCCTGCCGACGAAGGAGCGACGGGCCCGTACCTCTTGCAGAGTGACAGCGGGAAAAGATCCTTTGACCCTTTTGTGGACTTCCCCACAAAGGGACCCGGAAGCGGAACCCGGCCGCGATCGGCGGGCGACCGGAAGACGGCAGGTTCCGCCCGCTCCGGTCAGCCGGTGATCGATTCCTTCCCGTTCTCGATGTGACCCATGAAGCGGCGGCGGAAGGACGCGTCCTGCGCGACGGACAGGTCCAGGTCGTACCAGCCGTGCACGGCAGCCGCGGCGTGCGCGACGGTACGGGTGCTGCCCGCCCGTACGGTGAGCGTGCGCGGGGCCGCGTCGCCGTACGCCAGCGGCTTGAGAGTGAAGGTGAGGTCCGCGCGCCCCTTGTTGACGAGCGTGAGATGCAGCTCACGCCGGTGCGCGTCCAGGCGGGTGCTGATCCGGACCGCGGCGGCGGCGCCCGCGGCCGTACCGGCGTGCTCGCGCCGGAAACCGTTGGGGCCCGTGAGGGTGAATCGGTACGCGCCGTCCTTGACCGGCACCTCCCAGTCGGCCCGGCCCAGCACGTCGCGGTGCTGCGGCGTGCCGTACTCCCCCGCGTACGGGTACAGCGCGAAGTGCGCGCTCGCCCGGCCACTGTTGCGCACCGCGAGCCGGAAGCGCTTGCCCTGCGCGTCGTAGCCGCCGTCCGCGTCGGGCTGGTACGGCAGCGGACGCGCGGGCCGGGTCCCCTCCTCCTGACGCGGCAGCTGCTGCTCGCGCGGCGGGCGCGGGGACCAGCGCCCGCTGAACGGCGGGATCGCGCCGGGCCGCTCGACGGCGGGCTGCCGGCGCCCGCGCGAGAAGTCGAACGCGCTGGTCAGATCGCCGCAGACGGTGCGCCGCCAGGCGCTGATGTTGGGCTCGCGCACGCCCGTCCAGCGCTCCAGGAAGCGGACGATGGAGGTGTGGTCGAAGACCTGCGAGCAGGCGTAGCCGCCCACCGTCCAGGGCGAGATCACCAGCATCGGCACGCGGATCCCGAGCCCGGTCGGCTTCCCGTCCCAGAACTCACCCGCCGTGCCCTGCGGAGGCACCGGCGGTGGCACATGATCGAAGAATCCGTCGTTCTCGTCGTACGTCAGGAACAGCGCAGTGTGCCGCCACACGTCCGGGTTCTTGCCGAGCGCGTCGAGGACCTTGTAGACGATGGTGGCGCTGGCGACCGGTGAGGACGAGCCGGGGTGCTCGGAGTCCGCCGCGGAGGGGACGATGTAGGAGACCTCGGGCAGTTCGCCGGAGGCGACGTCGGCGGCGAAGGCGGCGGCCGTGGAGTTCGGCTCGCCGCGGCGCAGCGCGCGCTCGAAGAGGCTGCGATCGGCCGCGCTCAGCGCCCGTACGCCCTCGTCCAGCAGCCCCTGCAACCTCTTGCGCTCCGCCTCACCCGCCGCCGCGACCTTCCCGTAGAACGCGGTCATGTTCTGCACACCACCGCCCACCTTGGCCAGCGCCTTCTTCATGACGGCCTTGAAGGTGGCGTAGAACTCCAGGTTGTTGTCGGTGAAGTTGTCCCACTCCTGGTAGACGCGCCAGCTGTGCCCGGCCTTCTCCAGTCGCTCGGCGTACGTGGGCCAGGCGTAGCCGGGGTGGGTGTCCTCCGCGTAGGCGTCGTTGCCCACCGCGCGCTTGCCGGAGCCCGGCTCGGGCCCGGTCCAGCCGCTGACCAGGTGGTTGCGGTTGGGGCTGGTGGAGGAGTGGATCGAGGAGTGGTAGGCGTCGCAGACGGTGAAGGTGTCGGCGAGCTCGTAGTGCAGGGGGACGTCCCGGCGGTCGTAGTGGGCCATGGTGGCGGCCGTCTTGGCGGTGACCCAGTTGTCCATCCATCCGTCGCGCCACGCCTTGGCGCCACCGTTCCAGTCATGGTTGAGCGCCCCGATGTACTGCAGATCCTTCTTCTGGGCCGCCGCGGCCTCGCGTACGGAGAAGGGCAGCACGGTGCCGACGCCGGACGCGCCCGGCTGCTCGAAGACGCTCCGGTCACCGCCGGGCAGCTGGACGGCGTTGCGGTCGGCGTAGCCGCGTACGCCGCGCAGCATGCCGAAGTAGTGGTCGAAGGAACGATTCTCCTGCATCAGCACCACGACGTGCTTGATGGCGCCGAGGCCGCCCCGGCCATGCCCGTGCCCGTGTCCGTACCCGGCCGCAGCCACGGGCTGCTCCGCCGCCAGCGCCTGCTGGAGCGACGGCGGCAGCAGCGACGCGGCGGCGGCCGCACCGGCCGCCGCCGCGCCAAGTCCCATGACCCGTCTACGAGATACCTCGGATGCCACGCTCGACCTCCCAGTCGACTGCCCACGGTCGGGCAATGGTTCGCCGCCGGCCCATTGGCTGGGGCGAGCGGGACGGTAGTGGAGCTGCGTGGCGTTCGATAGGTATCGGGGTGACAAGTTCGGGAACTTATGGTTCCGGTTTCTGTGGGCGGGTGTGCCCGCCCCTGGCCGGGCAAGCGCTGGGCTGTTCGGCGCTCACGCGGCGCCGTCGAGTACCGCCCGGACTTCCGGCACGTCCCGGTAGCCCTCCAGCCGCTTCAATACGACGCGGACCCGTGCGGCCGTGCGGTTGCTGGCCACGGTCGCGCTCAGCGTGATGACCCGTTCCGCTGTCGCTGCCGCCTCCTCCGGTTCGTTCGCGTCGGCCAGAGCGACGGCCAGCCACGACAGGTACAGGGCGAGTTCCCGAGTGTGTGTCGTGTCGTACCGGCCGAGCACGTCCCTCAGCAGGGGCACGGCCCGCAAAGGACGGCGCAGCTCGGTGTGGACACGGCTCTCCATGACCCGCAGTTCCCCGGCGTCCACCCAGTACAGGTAGGCGGGCGACTCGGCCCCCGCACTGTCTGCCGCCAGCGCCTCACCGGCCTCTCCCAGTGCCCGCATGGCGGACTGGGTTTCCCCTGCCTTGGTGTGGGCCCATGCCACCCGATCGAGGTACAAGGCGCGTGCTTTCGGGGGCGCATCCGGCTCGGCCCCATCGAGGGCTGCCTGTGCGAGTTGGGCCCCTTCAATCTCCCTACCGGTGTTGCTCAGTTGGTAGGCCAGCGATCCGGCAAGGTTCCCGGCCAGCGTCCGGTCGTCCGCCTGCATCGCCGCGCTGATCCCGAGCCGGTAAACGCGTTCGGCATCCACATGCTGTCCGGCATCACTGGCAATCCATCCCGCGATCTGCGCCAACTCGCCGATCTGCCTGAGCAGAGCACGCCCCACCTCCCCGGAGTGGGCGCCTTCCTTGTAGACCCGGACAGCGGCACGGAGTTCCCGCAGAGCGGGCCGGATCAAGTCGCCCCCGGCCAGTACGTCGTCCGCGAGCCTGAGCCCGTGCACGCGCTTTTGCAGGTCTCCCACCTGCCCCATGCCGACGCGTCGGCCCGCGCGGGCGCCGAGCGGGGCCAGCGGATCATCGTCGGGCAGGAAGTCCGCCAGGGCAGGCAGGGGTGGCTCATCGGGCTTCCGCGGCTCCATGAGCACACCCACGGGCACACCGAGGGCAGCGGCGATGAACGGCAGCCACTGGCGGGGCGTGCGCTTCCCCTGCTCCCACCGGCTGACCTCCTGGCGGCCAACCGGCTCGCCCACGACCCCAGCGCCCCGGCAGATCTCACGTGCCAGGCGCTCCTGACTCCACCCACGGCGGCCCCGCTCCCGCCGGATGTTGGCCCCGATGTGGCTCCCCATGAAGCCAGTCTGGCCGACACCTGGCCTACACGGGGCCGCTGGTGGCCACACCGGTCCCGGCGCGACGATCGCCGTACGACATACCGAGGGACGGCGATGAACCATGGACCACGACTGGACCCCCACCACGGGAACGTACGCGGTGGACACGACGAACGACAGGATCGGCGAGGTACGCAGGCGGCTCCAAGGGGCCGTGTACCTCGTCCCGCCTGGTGGCGGACGTGAGCGGGCGGTGCGTCCCGACCAGCTGCGCAAGCCCACCGGCGAAGAGCGCGCGCGGGCGCTGACCTGGACGCGTCCGGTCAGGAGCCGACTGTGAACCGGTCCCACTGCGCACCGTACCGAAGCTATCCGGAACCGCCGGTCGATCTCCCCACGCAGGTCCCGTCACTCGAACCGGTGCCGGTCCAGGACTGCAAGGTGTGCGCCCACGCTGCGGCATGGCGGCGGGCGTACCGGACGGGACAGGGCACGGCGGACGGTTACACCAACCACTCGGCAGCCCTGGACTGCTCCCTGGAGATCCGCAACCACCCGCACGAGCCGCGCGTACTGGGGCTGCCGGTCAACGCCCCGGCGGTACGCCCGTGAGCCCCCGCAGCGTGATCCGCGCTGTGAAGCACGCCATCGGCACGCACCCGCAAAGCGAGATCACCGTATCGGCGAGCTGCCTGACCGGCGGATGCTCGTGGACGCTGACGGCGACCGCCGACCTGGAGGCGGCCGACCTGGCGGCGATGACGCACACGGGCCGTACGGGGCATCCGACGTTCGCCCGGACGTTCCAGGACGTGGCACTCGTGCGCCGCCTGGAACTGAACGCGGGGCAGACGGAGACATCGCCGCTTCCGGCGCCCCGCTGAGCCCGATCCACCACCTCAACAGAGAGTCCCAGCACATGCACGACGCACGCGCGCTGCTCACCCCTGCCGCATTCGGGGGTGTCGTCGCAACGGTCATCGACAACAATCCCGGCATGGACGAGGCCATGGCCACCCGGATCGTCACGGAAGCGATCAAATTCGTGGACGCCGCCACCAAATTCCCCACAACGAAGATCACACCGTCACGGGTGGTGGACGAGGGGTGGCATGCGCTGATTCTGCACACGGCCCCGTACGCCGAGATGTGCGGACGGCTCGGGCGATTCGTGCACCACTACCCGGAACGGCCGGACCCCGGGCGGCACGACGCACGCGCGCTGGCCCGTACCGCGGCCTTGATCGAACAGGCCGGGCACAGCGTGGACACCGAGCTGTGGACAGGGCCGGCCAAGGTCCTCGTACCGGTTGCGGCGAACTGCTCGCACACCCCGAAGCCGGGCGGCTGCGGCCCCATCAACCCCGGCGCCTGCGGCTCACACGGTGGCAGTCAGGGCAGCTAGGCTGCCGCACCCCTGAGAGAGGTGAGGGCATGGACGCGGAAGAAGCCCGGCACGTGGACGCCACGCTGCGGCGGCTGGGCATCCCTGGGATCGTCGCGCCGGAGGACCCGGACGATGCGGCGGGGACTTGGCGGGTGTACGACAGCTCCGACCCTGGGGCGCGGAAGGACATCACCGCTGATGTCCTGGCGGCCATCGCCGCCACGTTCCGGGAAGCCGGTCCGGGGCCCGGCCGACGTGCTGATGGTGGCCCTGCTCGGGGTTTCGTCATTCCGCCCGGCGAGAACTGACCACCATCAACACGGCAACCGGCTCAGGCCCGAGCCACGTCACCCCGGCAACCGCACCGACAACCCATGCCGGAACTCATCCCGCGGATCCCAGCGCGCCTTGACGCGCTGCAGCCGCGGGTAGTTGCCCTTGTAGTACAGCGTGTGCCACGGGACGCCGGAGGTGTTCAGCTTCGGGTCGGCCAGGTCCCGGTCCGGGTAGTTGATGAACGAGCCGTCGCTGACCTCGCCCGGCACGGGTACGCCGCCGGTGTCCGCGTACACGTCGCGGTAGAAGTCCTGGAGCCACGCCAGAGGTTTCGCCCCGGCTGCCTCCTCGCCGTCCCAGCTGGTCATGTAGATCGCCTTGAGGATCGAGTCGCGCTGGGCGACGGCGGTCGCGTCCGGTGCGACGGTGTTGACCTTGCCTCCGTACGAGACCAGCCACAGCGCCCCGGAGATGTTCTCCGACGCCGGGCCCGCCAGGTGCCGGTGGAGGGCGGTGAGCTGGTGGTCCGTGTAGCTCTTGCGCAGGTAGCCGCATTTGACCTTGAACGGGGCCGGCTCGCTCTCCTGGACGAGGGCGACCGCCTCCAGCCAGGGACGGACGTGGTGCTGGACGGCCGGCTTGGCGCCCGTTCCGCGTCCGACGGCGTCCACGTAAGCGCGCATCCGCCGCTCGGCGTCCGGCGTGGTGGCGTCCAGGTGGCCCACCAGGGAGATGGTGCCGATGTTGCGGCTGCTGAGCATGAATACGCTGAACAGGTCGGCGTACGAGGAGTCCGGGGCGCTGTTGTGCTCGTACCAGGTGCCGTGGTTGCGGACCAGGCGGGTGAACGCGCGCTCGTCGACGTCCTTCCAGTTCCAGGTCGCGGCGAAGGTGAGGACGGACGCCGGGGCCTTGGGGAGCAGCCGGGTGGGGTCGTCGCCCTCGGCCGCCGGGTCGCGGAACCAGTAGCAGGTGACGATGCCGAAGTTGCCGCCTCCGCCGCCGGTGTGCGCCCACCACAGGTCGTGGTTGGGGTCCTTGGGGTCGCGGGTGGCCACCACGCTGCGGGCCCGGCCCGACCGGTCGACCACGACGACCTCGACGGCGTACAGGTGGTCCACGGACAGCCCGTACCGCCGTGAGAGCGTCCCGTACCCGCCGCCGAGGACGTGTCCGCCGACCCCGACCTCCGCGGTGGCGCCGGCCGGGATGGACACGCCCCAGCCGAGGAACAGGGCGCGGTAGACCTCGCCCAGCAGGGCGCCGGGCTCGACGGCGAACGCGCGGCGGGCGGCGTCGTAGCGGACCGCGCGCATGGGAGATGTGTCGATCAGTATGCGGACGGACGGGTCGTCCACGAAGTTTTCGAAGCAGTGGCCGCCGCTGCGTACGGCGATGCGTTTGCCGTCCCGTACGGCCTGCTGTACGGCGGCGACGACCTGCCCGGTGGTGCTCACGACGTGGACGCGCTCGGGCTTGCCGACGAAACGGCTGTTGCTGCCGCGGCGGGTGAGGGAGGAGTAGCGGGGGTCGTCCGGGCCGAGGGTGACCGGGGCCGGGGATGCGGCGGGGGCGGACGGGGCGGCAGGGGATGCTGCCGCGATGCCCGGCGTCGCCGCGGCCGCGGCCGTACCGCCGAGCGCCGCCGCGCCCGCGAGCAGGGTCCGGCGCTTCACTTCGGCCATGGTCCGCTCCTGTAACTGTGGGGTGGTTGACGGGGATTGCTCGTGATTCACCTCTCCACCATCCGGCCCGTGCGGCCCCGGTACATCGTCCGCCGAGACCAACTCGCCCCTAAGGAGAACGGTGTACGGAAGCGACTGCCGCCCCTCCCTCAGGAGGGCGCGCGACCGGCCCGCGTCCTCCGAAAGAACGGTTCTTCCGGGCGCCCGGGCAACGGGCCGCCACTCATGAACACTTCACAAACTCTTGACAACCGCATTGGTCTGGACCATTTTGTGCATGCGCGACGCCCGCCCCGCTCTCCGGACCCGGCGGGCGGCCCTTCCGGGCTCATCACTTGGAGACAGCCATGCCGCACCCCCTCATGTCCCGCACCCCCCGCTCCCGGCACAGACGGTGGATCGGTACCGCCTTCACCGGGCTGGCGGCCGCCGCCCTGGCGGTCACCGGCACCGCGGCCGGCGCCTCGGCGGCCCCCCACGCCGCCGCCGGCGCCGCCGCCGACGTCAACAACGCGAAGAACCCCGGGTTCGAGTCCGGGCTCTCCGGATGGACGTGTTCGGCGGGCGCCGGTTCCACCGTGTCCTCCCCCGTGCACGGCGGTACCTCGGCCCTGAAGGCCACCCCGTCCGGCTCCGACCAGGCCAAGTGCTCACAGACCGTGGCGGTCAAGCCGAACTCCACGTACACGCTCAGCGCGTACGTCCAGGGCTCGTACGTCTATCTCGGCGCGAGCGGCACCGGTACGACCGATGTGTCCACCTGGGCCCCCGGCGCCACCACCTGGCAGCAGCTGAAGACCACCTTCACCACCGGCCCCTCCACCACCTCCGTCACCGTCTACACCCACGGGTGGTACGGGCAGTCCGCCTACTTCGCCGACGATGTCAGCGTCTTCGGGCCGGACGGCGGGGGCAACAGCGACCCGGGCGACCCCGTTCCCGACGTGCCCGCCGGGCTGACCGCCGACGCGGTCACCTCGTCCTCCGTAGCGCTGTCCTGGAGCCCGGCGAAGTACGCCACCGGCTACAACGTCTACCGCGACGGCACCAAGGTCCAGGCGGTCACCGGCACGTCGGCCACCGTGACCGGCCTGAGTCCGGCCACCGCGTACCGCTTCCAGGTCGCCGCGACCAACGCGGCGGGCGAGTCCGCCAAGTCCGCGGCCGTCACCGCCACCACGTCCCCGGGTGGCGGTGAGCCCGGGCCCTCCGTGCCGAAGCACGCCGTCACCGGCTACTGGCAGAACTTCAACAACGGCGCGACCGTCCAGAAGATCAGCGATGTGTCCGACCAGTACGACATCATCGCGGTCTCCTTCGCCGACGCCACCACCACGCCCGGCGCGATCACCTTCAACCTCGACTCGGCGGGCCTGGGCGGCTACACGGTCGCCCAGTTCAAGGCCGACATCAAGGCGAAGCAGGCGGCCGGCAAGAACGTCATCCTGTCCGTCGGCGGCGAGAAGGGCACCATCTCCGTCAACGACTCCGCCTCGGCGAACAATTTCGCCAACAGTGCTTACGCGCTGATGCAGGAGTACGGCTTCAACGGGGTCGACATCGACCTCGAAAACGGCATCAACCCGACCTATATGTCGCAGGCTCTGCGCTCGCTGTCCCAGAAGGCGGGCAGCAAGCTGGTCATCACCATGGCCCCGCAGACCATCGACATGCAGTCCACCCAGGGCGGTTACTTCAAGACCGCGCTGAACATCAAGGACATCCTCACCGTCGTCAACATGCAGTACTACAACAGCGGTTCGATGCTCGGCTGCGACGGCAAGGTCTACTCGCAGGGCACGGTGGACTTCCTCACCGCCCTGGCCTGCATCCAGCTCGAAGGCGGCCTCGATCCGTCGCAGGTGGGGATTGGTGTGCCTGCCTCGACGCGCGCTGCCGGTGGCGGTTACGTGTCTCCCAGCGTCGTCAACAACGCGCTGGACTGCCTCACCAAGGGCACCGGCTGCGGCTCCTTCAAGCCCGCCAAGACCTACCCGTCCCTGCGCGGCGCCATGACCTGGTCCACCAACTGGGACGCGGCGACCGGCAACGCCTGGTCGAACGCGGTGGGGCCGCACGTGCACAACCTGCCGTAGCGCGGCACGCATGCGGAAGGGCGGCACACCGGTGGTGTGCCGCCCCTCGCGTACCGGAACCGGGTATCAGCCTTCGACGCCCAGCTTCTCCAGGATCAGCTCGCGGACGCGGGCCGCGTCGGCCTGGCCGCGGGTGGCCTTCATGACCGCGCCGACCAGGGCGCCGGCCGCGGCGACCTTGCCGCCGCGGATCTTGTCGGCGATGGCGGCGTTGGACTCGATCGCCTCGTCGACGGCCTTGCCCAGCGCGCCCTCGTCGGAGACGACCTTCAGGCCGCGCTTCTCCACGACGGTGTCCGGGTCGCCCTCGCCCGCGAGGACGCCCTCGATGGTCTGGCGGGCCAGCTTGTCGTTGAGGGAGCCCTCGGCGACCAGCGCCGCCACCCGCGCGACCTGCTCCGGGGTGATGGCCAGGGCGGCGAGATCGACGCCGTCCTCGTTGGCGCGGCGGGCCAGCTCGCCCATCCACCACTTGCGGGCGGCGGCGGAGTCCGCGCCGGCCTCGGTGGTGGCGACGATCAGGTCCACGGCGCCCGCGTTGAGGATCGACTGCATGTCGTGCTCGGAGACGCCCCACTCCTCGCGCAGCCGGTTGCGGCGTACGCGCGGCAGCTCGGGCAACCCCTTGCGCAGTTCCTCGACCCACTCGCGGGACGGGGCCACCGGGACCAGGTCGGGCTCGGGGAAGTAGCGGTAGTCCTCCGCCTCCTCCTTGACCCGGCCGGGGGTGGTGGAGCCGTCCTCCTCGTGGAAGTGGCGGGTCTCCTGGATGATCGTGCCGCCCGAGGAGAGCACGGCCGCGTGCCGCTGGATCTCGAAGCGGGCGGCGCGCTCGACCGAGCGCAGCGAGTTGACGTTCTTGGTCTCCGAGCGGGTGCCGAACTTCTCGGTGCCCTTCGGGCGCAGCGACAGGTTGACGTCGCAGCGCATCTGGCCCATTTCCATCCGGGCCTCGGACACGCCCAGCGCCTTGATCAGCTCGCGCAGCTCGGCGACGTACGCCTTGGCGACCTCGGGGGCCCGCTCGCCCGCGCCCTGGATGGGCTTGGTGACGATCTCGATGAGCGGGATGCCGGCGCGGTTGTAGTCCAGGAGGGAGTGCGAGGCGCCGTGGATACGGCCCGTCGCGCCGCCCACATGGGTGGACTTGCCGGTGTCCTCCTCCATGTGGGCGCGCTCGATCTCCACGCGGAAGATCTCGCCGTCCTCCAGCTGGACGTCCAGGTACCCGTCGAAGGCGATGGGCTCGTCGTACTGCGACGTCTGGAAGTTCTTCGGCATGTCCGGATAGAAGTAGTTCTTCCGGGCGAAACGGCACCATTCGGCGATGGAGCAGTTCAGCGCCAGGCCGATCTTGATCGCGGACTCGACGCCGACCGCGTTGACGACCGGCAGTGAGCCGGGCATGCCGAGGCAGGTGGGGCAGGTCTGCGAGTTGGCGTCGGCGCCCAGGGCGGTCGAGCACCCGCAGAACATCTTGGTCTTGGTGCCGAGTTCGACGTGCACCTCAAGACCCATCACGGGGTCGTAGGTGGCCAGCGCGTCCTCGTACGACACCAGTTCAGTGACGGTCACGGAAAACTAACCTCTCAGTCCCGCTCAGCCCGCGAGCACATCGTCGTTGTTGAGACGACGCAGATCGCGGACCAGCAGCGCGACTCCGGTGGCGATGGCGGCGGCGGAGACGACGGCATCGAGGAGCTGGAGCTTGTCCTGCTCACCCTTGGCCGCCTTCGCCTGCTTGACGACGCTCACCGCACCGAACAGCGTGGTGCCGATGGACAGATACGTACCGGCCTTGGACTTCTTGAAGCCCTTGGCCTTCGCGAGCTTTCCACTCACAGGGACGGTGCCTCCTCAAGCAGCGGGTGCCCCCAACGGGCGGTGAACGCGGCCTCGACCGCGGCACCGACCTTGTAGAGCCGGTCGTCGGCCATGGCAGGGGCGATGATCTGCAGACCCACCGGCAGCCCGTCCTCGGGAGCCAGGCCGCAGGGCAGCGACATGGCCGCGTTGCCTGCCAGGTTCGTCGGGATCGTGCACAGGTCGGCGAGGTACATCGCCATCGGGTCGTCGGCGCGCTCGCCGATCGGGAAGGCGGTGGTGGGCGTGGTCGGCGAGACCAGCACGTCGACCTGCTCGAACGCCTTCTCGAAGTCCCGGGTGATCAGCGTGCGCACCTTCTGCGCGGAGCCGTAGTACGCGTCGTAGTAGCCGGAGCTGAGGGCGTACGTGCCGAGCATCACGCGGCGCTTGACCTCGGCGCCGAAGCCGGCCTCGCGGGTCAGCGCGGTGACGTCCTCGGCCGAGCGGGTGCCGTCGTCGCCGACCCGCAGGCCGTAGCGCATGGCGTCGAAGCGGGCCAGGTTCGAGGAGCACTCGGAGGGCGCGATGAGGTAGTACGCCGACAGGCCGAGGTCGAAGGACGGGCAGGAGATTTCCACGATCTCTGCGCCCAGCTCGCGCAGCAGCTCCACGGACTCGTTGAAGCGCTGCATGACGCCGGCCTGGTAGTGCTCGCCGGAGAACTCCTTGACGACGCCGATGCGCATGCCCTTGACGTCGCCGTTGCGGGCCGCCTCGACGACCGGCGGGACCGGTGCGTCGATGGAGGTCGAGTCCAGCTCGTCGTGGCCGGCGATGACCTCGTGCAGCAGGGCCGCGTCCAGGACCGTACGGGCGCAGGGCCCGCCCTGGTCGAGGGACGAGGAGAACGCCACCATGCCGTAGCGCGAGACCGCGCCGTAGGTGGGCTTGACGCCAACGGTGCCGGTGACGGCGGCGGGCTGGCGGATGGAGCCGCCGGTGTCCGTGCCGATGGCCAGCGGGGCCTCGTAGGCGGCGAGCGCGGCGGAGGAGCCGCCGCCGGAGCCGCCGGGGATACGGGTGAGGTCCCAGGGGTTGCCGGTCGGGCCGTAGGCGCTGTTCTCGGTGGAGGACCCCATGGCGAACTCGTCCATGTTGGTCTTGCCGAGGATGACCACGTCGGCGGCCTTGAGCCGCTTGGTCAGCGTCGCGTCGTACGGCGGGATCCAGCCTTCGAGGATCTTGGAGCCGACGGTGGTGGGAATGCCCTCCGTGGTGAAGATGTCCTTCAGCGCGAGCGGCACGCCGGCCAGCGGGCCCAGCTTCTCGCCGCGCTCGCGCTTGGCGTCCACGGCGCGGGCCTGGGCGAGCGCGCCCTCGCGGTCCACGTGCAGGAAGGCGTGCACCTTCTCGTCGACGGCCTCGATACGGGCCAGGTGCGCCTCGGTGACCTCGACGGCGGTGACCTCACCGGCGGCGATCTTCGCCGCGGTCTCGGCGGCCGTGAGCTTGATCAGATCTGCCATGTCGGTCACTCCTCCCCCAGGATCTGCGGCACCTTGAAACGCTGCTGCTCCTGGGCCGGGGCGCCGGACAGCGCCTGCTCGGGCGTCAGCGACGGACGGACCACGTCCGGGCGCATGACATTGGTCAGGGGCAGCGGGTGGGAGGTCGGCGGTACGTCTTGGTCGGCGACCTCGGAGACGCGGGCGACCGCGCCAATGATGTCGTCGAGCTGTCCGGCGAAGTGATCGAGCTCTTCGTCCTTCAGCTCCAAGCGCGCCAGCCGGGCGAGGTGGGCGACCTCCTCGCGCGTGATGCCAGGCATGCAGCGATCCTCAGGGTGAGTGTCTTGGCTGTTCTTCCAGATGTCCGGCCCAATCCTATGGCGTACGCAATAGAGGTTCGAAACGCATTCCCGGTGCGGCTCGCCGGGCACTGCTCCCGGGGCGTACGGGGCGGGGCGGGCAGCCGTACGGAAAGGGGCCGGCCCTACGCGGGCGGGCGGCCCGCGGGGGTGCCGGACCTCAGGTGACGCGCTGGTCGGCTTCCTCGACCGCCGCGGCGCGCTCGTGCTGGGGCTCGGCGGCGGGACGCTCCGTCTCGCGCTGCCAGCCGCGCTCGCCGCGGGCCCGCAGCCAGGCGGTGGTCTCGTCCGGCGGCATCGCGGCGGCGACCAGCCAGCCCTGCACCGCGTCGCAGCCCAGGTCGCGCAGCCGCTCCCAGGTCTCGTCGTCCTCGACGCCCTCGGCGACCACCAGCAGGCCCAGCGAGTGGGCGAGGTCCAGGGTGCAGCGGACGATCTCGGCGTCCTCGTTGTCCACCGCCAGCCGGGCGACGAAGCTGCGGTCGATCTTCAGCTCGCTGACCGGGAGGCGGCGCAGGTGGACGAGGGACGAGTAGCCGGTGCCGAAGTCGTCCAGGGACATCTTGACGCCGTGCCCGGTCAGCCCGGCCAGGGTGTCGGCGGCCCGCTGCGGGTCCTCCAGCAGCACATGTTCCGTTATCTCCAACTGGAGCGAGCCGGGCGGCACTTGATGGCGGGCCAGCCGGGCGGCCACCGCGCCGGCGAAGCCGGGGGTGTGCACGTCGCGGGGCGAGACGTTGACCGCGACCGGCACCTCCAGGCCGGAGGCGCGCCACCGGGCCACCTGGGCGAGGGCGGTCTCCAGCACGTACTCGGTCAGGCGCGGCATCAGCCCGGAGGACTCGGCGATGGCGATGAACTCGTCCGGCGGAACCCTGCCGCGCTCCGGATGGACCCACCGGACCAGCGCCTCCAGCCCGGCCACGTGTCCGTCGAACCCCACCTTGGGCTGGTAGTGCAGTTCCACGTCGCCGGCGTCCAGTGCGCGGCGCAGGTCGCCCAACAGGCCCAGCCGGTCCGGGGTGTTGCCGTCGCGCTTGGCCTCGTAGACCTCGACGCCGCTGCGGTCCCGCTTGGCCTGGTACATGGCCACGTCCGCCCGGCGCAGCAGGCCCTCGGCGTCCAGCGCGTGGTCGGGGAAGACCGCGACCCCCGCGCTGGCTTCCAGCACGAGGGTGAGGCCGTCCAGGTCGAGCGGCGAGCCGAGCGCCGCGACCAGGTTGCGGGCCACCCGCTGGGCGCTGGTCAGGGAGTCGGCGGTGGGCAGCAGGACCGCGAACTCGTCGCCGCCGAGGCGGGCGGCTTCCGCGCCGCGCGGCAGCGCGTGCCGCAGCCGGTCGGCTATCTGGAGCAGCAGCCGGTCGCCGGCCAGATGGCCGAGGGTGTCGTTCACCGAACGGAAGCGGTCGAGGTCGAGGTCGATCAGGACCAGGGCGGAACGGGCGCCGATGCGCTCGGCGTCGTCCAGCGCGGTCCAGGTGCGCTCCAGCAGCCACTGCCGGTTGGGCAGGCCGGTCAGCGGGTCGCGCAGCTGCTCCTCGGCGCGGGCGCGGGCGATCCACAGGGTGGAGTCCAGGGCGATCAGCGGGACGGCGAACATCGGCAGCAGGAACGGCGCGTGCACGGCGGCGACCACGATCAGCGGCGAGATGCCCAGCAGCGCCACGCCGACCAGGGCCTGCCGGGCCAGCGCCGTGCGGGCGATGGTGGGCAGGCCGCCGCTGCGCGGCGCCATGGTGAACCACAGCAGGGAGCGGGTGACCAGGAGGTACGCGAGGGCCGCGACCAGGATGTCCGGCAGGACGGACAGGTCCCAGGCCGCGGGCTGCCACGGGTGCTCGATGGTCGGTACGACGTGGAAGGCGGCGAGGCCCAGCGCCGCGGCGCCGATCCCGAGGACGTCCACCGCGCCGTGCAGCAGGGCCTGTCGCCAGCGGTGCCGGCGGGCGGCACCGACCAGGACGACGACGGCCACGCTCACCAGGACGGCGGGCACCCAGCCGTACAGCAGCAGGACGGCGAGGGCCAGGGCGGCACCCGATCCGGTGCCGCCCCACCAGCGGTCGCGGCCGAGCGCGACCAGATGGCCCACGATCACGCCGGTGAGGATGGCCAGGGCCCAGCCGACGACGCCTTCCGGGAAGAGCGCCCGGCCGGCGCCGAGCGTCCGGACCACTCCCGCCGCGAGCGCGCTGCCCGCCGCCAGCACGACGGCCGCGGGCAGCGCGGGCGCGACGAGCCGGCCAAGCCGCGACGCCGGAGCGGCGCTGTCGGTCGGTTTCATTCCGATACCTCTCACAGCCGGCTGTGCCCGCGCCACGGCAGGCGCACACCTCAACAGTAGGCCGCAGAAGGCCGCCACGGGCAGCGATCGGCAGCGGTTGCCCGAATGCGACCCGGCCATCCGGAACCATCTGCTATGCGCCGATGAGGTGACTCCTCACTCGCCCTCAGGCGGAGTGACAGCTACCGCTCGTGCTTCATCGGGACCCTGCTCCAGCAGCACCGCGAAGCCGTCATCGTCCAGCACAGGCACCTTCAACTGCATGGCCTTGTCGTACTTCGAACCAGGATTGTCTCCCACCACCACGAAACCGGTCTTCTTCGAAACGGAACCGGTCACCTTCGCTCCGAGACGCTGCAGGGCTTCTTTCGCGCCATCTCTGGTGTGTGACTGAAGTGTGCCCGTTACAACGACGGTGACGCCTTCCAGGGGCCTCGGGCCTTCATCTTCGGCAGATTGCTCTTCCATCCGGACGCCGGCGGTCCGCCACTTCTCCACGATCTCGCGGTGCCAGTCCTCGGCGAACCACTGCTTGAGCGAGGCCGCGATGGTCGCGCCGACCCCCTCGACGGCGGCCAGCTCCTCCTCGCTCGCGTCCCTGATCCGGTCCAGCGAACGGAACTCCATGGCCAGCGCCTGGGCCGCCACCGGGCCGACATGACGGATCGACAGACCGGTCAGGATGCGCGCCAGCGGGCGCTCCTTGGCCGCTTGGATGTTCTCCAGCATCGCCAGGGCGTTCTTCTTCGGCTCGCCCTTCTGGTTGGCGAAGAAGGTGACGACCTTCTCCTCGCCCGTCTTGGGGTCGCGCTTGGGCAGCCCGCTGTCCGGGTCCAGAACATAGGACTTGATGGGCAGCAGCTGCTCGATGGACAGGTCGAAGAGGTCGCCCTCGTCCTTCAGCGGCGGCTCGGCGGGCTCCAGGGGCTGGCTCAGCGCCGTGGCCGCCACATAGCCGAAGTTCTCGATGTCCAGGGACTTGCGGCCGGCCAGGTAGAACAGGCGCTCGCGGATCTGGGCGGGGCAGGAGCGGGCGTTGGGGCAGCGCAGGTCGACGTCGCCCTCCTTGGCGGGCTGCAGCGCCGTACCGCACTCGGGGCACTCGGCGGGCATCACGAACTCCCGCTCGCTGCCGTCCCGCAGGTCCACCACCGGCCCCAGGATCTCCGGGATCACGTCGCCCGCCTTGCGCAGCACGACCGTGTCGCCGATGTAGACGCCCTTGGCCTTGACCACGTCCTGGTTGTGCAGCGTGGCGAACTCGACCTCGGAGCCGGCGACCGTGACCGGCTCGACCACGGCGTACGGCGTGACGCGGCCGGTGCGGCCGACGCCGACGCGGATGTCGACCAGCTTGGTGTTGACCTCCTCCGGCGGGTACTTCCACGCGATCGCCCAGCGCGGGGCGCGGGAGGTGGAGCCCAGGCGGCCTTGCAGGGCGATCTCGTCGAGCTTGACCACCGTGCCGTCGATCTCGTGGGCGACGGCCGTGCGCCGGGTCTCCGGGTCGCCGTAGCGCTTGATGAAGTCGCGCACCGCCTCCAGGGAGTCCACGACCTCGTTGTGGTCGGAGGTGGGCAGGCCCCACTCGCGCAGCAGGCCGTACGCGTGCGACTGGCAGTCGATGTCGAAGCCCTCGCGGGCGCCGATGCCGTGCACGACCATGTGGAGCGGCCGGGTGGCGGTGACCTTGGGGTCCTTCTGGCGCAGCGAGCCCGCGGCGGCGTTGCGCGGGTTGGCGAACGGGGGCTTGCCGTCGGCGACCAGCCGCTCGTTCAGTTCGAGGAACTTCTCCATGGGGAAGTAGACCTCGCCGCGGACCTCCACCAGCTCCGGGACGCGGTCGCCCTTGAGGCGGTCCGGGATCTCGGTGATGGTGCGGACGTTGGGCGTGATGTCCTCACCCGTACGGCCGTCGCCGCGGGTGGCGGCGCGGGTGAGCCGGCCGTTCTCGTACGTCAGGTTGACCGCGAGGCCGTCGACCTTCAGCTCGCACAGGAAGTGGTAGCCGGCGCTCTTGGGGTCGCCGCCCAGCTCCGTCGCGATCCGCTCGGCCCAGGCCGCCAGCTCCTCGTCGTCGAAGGCGTTGTCCAGCGAGAGCATCCGCTCGCGGTGGGCGACCTCGGTGAACTCGGTCTCGTACTGCCCGGCGACCTTCTGCGTCGGGGAGTCGGGGGTGCGCAGCTCCGGGTGCTTCTCCTCCAGCGCCTCCAGCGACCGCAGCAGCTTGTCGAAGTCCGCATCGCTGATGACGGGGGCGTCCCTGACGTAATAGCGGAAGCGGTGCTCCTCGATCTGCTCGGCCAGATGGGCGTGCTCTTCCCGCGCCTTCGCGGGCACCGCGTGCCCCGCCGTGTGCTCTTCGCCGGCCACCGTTACGTCCTCCCGTGATCCTTGAGTGCCGTCACTCAGGGTTGTCCGCGAGCGATCTCGCTGCCCGGACGCAGTGGGCGAGGGCCGTACGGGCATATGCGGGCGAAGCGCCCGCCAGTCCGCACGACGGGGTGACCACCACGGACTCGGCGAGAGTCCCCGGCGACAGCCCCAGCCTGCGCCACAGCGTCCTGACACCCATGACGCTACCGGCAGGGTCTGACAATGGGCCGTCCACGCCGGGCACCACGCCCGTCAGAAGCGTCGTGCCGCCCTCGACGGCCTCGCCGATCGCCTCCTCCTCACGCTCGGTGAGCAGCCCGAAATCGAAGGAGATGCCGGACACGCCGGCGCGGCGCAGCAGGGCGAAGGGGACGTCCGGGGCGCAGGAGTGGACGATCACCGGTACGTCGGCGGCGGTGATCAGATCGCGCAGGGCGCCCTCCACGACGGCGCGGTCCACCGCGCGATGCGTGCGGTAGCCACTGGCCGTCTTCACGCCGCCCCGGAGGACGGCGGTCAGGGACGGCTCGTCCAGCTGGAGCACCGGGCGCGCGCCCGGCACCCGGCGCCGCAGATCGGCGAGGTGCGCGCGCACGCCCTCGGCCAGCGACGCCGTCAGGTCCCGGCAGGCGCCGGCGTCGCCGAGGGCGGCCTCGCCGTTGCGCCGCTCCAGGGCGGCGGCCAGGGTCCAGGGACCGACCACCGAGACCTTGAGGTCGCCCTCGTACCCCTGGGTGAACTCCTCCAGCGCGTCGAGGTCCTCGCCCATCCAGGACCGGGCGCGCCGGGTGTCGCGGCCGGGCCGGTCGCTGATCCGCCAGCCGCTCGGCTCCACGTGGGCGTACACCTCGACGAGGAGTCCGGCGGTCCGGCCGATCATGTCCGCGCCGGGCCCCCGGGCGGGCAGCTCCGGCAGGTACGGCAGCGTCTCCAGCGAGCCGGTCACGGTCCTGGCGGCCTCGCGGGCGTCGCCGCCCGGCATCGACCCGATGCCGGTGGCGGTGCCGGTGCCGGCGTTGCCGGCGAGGCGGGCGGGGGTGTTGTTCTCGGTCACCCGTCGAGGGTAAGTGGCCGTCGGCCGCGGTGGGCCGGGCGGGCGGGGTTATCGCCCCGGACGTACCGTCACGTCGTTGATCTCCGCGTCCCGCGGCAGGTCGAGCGCCATGAGCATGGTGGTGACCACCGACTCCGGGTCGATCCACCGGCTCGCGTCGTACTCCCGGCCCTCCTGGCGGAAGACGCTCTCCTGCATGGGGGTGGCGGTGCGGCCCGGGTAGACGGAGGTCACCCGTACGCCGTTGCCGTGCTCCTCGGCCCGCAGGGAGTCGGCCAGCGCCTTCAGGCCGTGCTTGCTGGCGGCGTACGCGCCCCACTGGGGGCCCGCGTTCAGGCCGGCGCCCGAGTTGACGAAGATCACGTGGCCCTTGGCGATCCGCAGCTGCGGGAGGAACTGGCGGGTCAGCTCGGCGGGCGAGAGGAGGTTGGCGGCGAGGGTGCGCTGCCATGCCTTGGGGCCGAGGTCGCCGACCGCGCCCAGTTCGACGACGCCCGCGATGTGCATCAGGGAGTCCAGCCGGTCCGGCAGCGGCTGCTTGCCGAAGGCCCAGTCCAGCTTCTCGGGGGCGGCGAGGTCGCCGACCACCGTACGGGCCCCGGGGAACTGCCCGGCCAGCTCCTTGGCGCGGCCCGCGTCGCGCGCCAGCAGCCACAGCTCCTCGCCGCGGTCCGCGAGCCGCCGCGCGACCGCCGCTCCGATGCCCGATCCTGCGCCCGTGATCAAGTGCGTACCCATGGGGGCGATCTTAACGACGGGCGGCGGGCCGGGGCGGGTGCGTCCGCGCGGAGCGGAATCCCCGGATCCGGCCCGCCGGGCGTCGCCCCGTCTCGTACACCGGGGCCCGGTCAGCCCTGATGGCCCGGTCAGCCCTGGATGCCCGCCCGCTCCTCCAGGTACGCCAGCGCGCCGACCCCGTCCTCCGCGAAGAACACCAGCTCCGTGAGCGGCACCGGGAGGAAGCCCTCGTCCTCCATGCGCTGGAACTGCTCCTTGAGGCCGTCGTAGAAACCGGCGGTGTTCAGGAGCACCACGGGCTTGGTGTGCAGGCCGTGCTTCTTCAGCTCCAGGATCTCGGTGGCCTCGTCCAGCGTGCCGGTGCCGCCGACCATGACGACGATCGCGTCGGCGCGCGCCAGCAGCTCGGCCTTGCGCTCGGCGAGGTCCTTGGTGATCACCATGTCGTCGACCCCGGGCCGTACCTTGTGCGCAAGGAAGTCCACCGAGACGCCGACGAGCCGGCCGCCCGCCGTCTCCACGCCGTCGGCCATGACCTTCATCAGGCCGGTGTCCGAGCCGCCCCACACCAGCGCGTGCCCGCCCTTGCCGATCAGCTCGGCGAACTCCCGGGCGGGGGTGGTGTAGCGGGCGTCGAGGTCGGCGGCGGAGCAGAAGACACAGATGTTCATGCCGGTCACTCTACGAGCCGCCGCCGGCAGCGGCTCCGGCCCCGGCAGCGGCCCCGACCCCGGCCGTCCAGGGCGGGGGCCTCGTACCTGCCGCCCCTCCCGTCAGATCAGCCCCTGCGCCACCATCGCCTCCGCCACCCGCTCGAAGCCCGCGATGTTCGCGCCCGTCACATAGTCCCCCGGCACCCCGAAGCGCTCCGCGGTCTCGGCGCACGTGTCGTGGATGGTGCGCATGATCGTCGCGAGTTCGCCCTCGGTGCGCTCGAAGGTCCAGGATTCGCGGCCGGAGTTCTGGCGCATCTCCAGCGCGCTGGTGGCCACGCCGCCCGCGTTGGCGGCCTTGCCGGGGCCGAAGGCCACGCCCGCCTCCTGGAGGAGGGCCACCGCCTCGGGCGTGGTGGGCATGTTGGCGCCCTCGGAGACCGCCTTGACGCCGTTGCGCACCAGGACGCGCGCGGCGTCCGCGTCCAGCTCGTTCTGGGTGGCGGACGGCAGCGCCACGTCGCACGCCACGTCCCACACCCGCCCGCCCGGCACGTACCGGGCCGACGCGCCGCGCCGGTCGGCGTACTCCTCGATGCGGCCCCGCTCGGTCTCCTTGACCTGCTTGAGCAGGGCGAGGTCGATGCCCTTCTCGTCGATCACGTAGCCGCCGGAGTCCGAGCAGGTCAACACGTTCGCGCCGAGCGCCTGGGCCTTCTCGATGGTGTAGATCGCGACGTTGCCGGAGCCGGAGACCACGACCTGCTGCCCGTCCAGGTCCTCGTCGCGCAGCCGCAGCATCTCGGCGGTGAACAGCACGTTGCCGTAGCCGGTGGCCTCCGTGCGCGCCGTGGAGCCGCCCCAGCCGAGGCCCTTGCCGGTCAGCACCCCGGCCTCCCAGCGGTTGGTGATCCGCCGGTACTGGCCGAAGAGGTAGCCGATCTCCCGGCCGCCGACGCCGATGTCGCCCGCCGGGACGTCGGTGTGCTCGCCCAGGTGCCGGTGCAGCTCCGTCATGAAGGACTGGCAGAAGCGCATGACCTCGGAGTCGGAGCGGCCGTGCGGGTCGAAGTCGCTGCCGCCCTTGCCGCCGCCGATGTTCAGGCCGGTGAGCGCGTTCTTGAAGATCTGCTCGAAGCCGAGGAACTTGACGATGCCGAGGTTGACGGACGGGTGGAAGCGCAGCCCGCCCTTGTAGGGCCCGAGCGCGCTGTTGAACTCCACCCGGAAGCCGCGGTTGATGTGGACGGTGCCCGCGTCGTCCTGCCACGGCACGCGGAAGACGATCTGGCGCTCCGGCTCGCAGATCCGCTCCACGATCTTGGCCTCGGCGTACTCGGGACGGGCGGCCAGCGCCGGGGCGAGGGTCCCCAGCACTTCGAGGGCGGCCTGGTGGAATTCGGGTTCCCCGGGGTTGCGGCGCACCAGTTCCCTGTGCAGCTGCTCCAGTGACACCGCTGTTCCGCGGCCGGCCGCACCTGTTCCGGCGTGAACTGTCGACATGTCTTTCTTCCCTTCGTGGCCGGCGAAGGACCGTCAGGGACCGGAGTCCGGGCGCGCGGCACCGGAATCCGGCCGGGCGGCCCTCGGGCGTCCCGTCGCTGCCGCCGAGCCTATGGGCACCCGGGCCGCCGGGGGTCACCGGGGCGGAAGTCGCGCTCCGTGAAGTCGGGGGTTTAGGTTGCCGTCATGGTGGAGGGAAAACGGATGCAGACGCACATACGGAACACAGTGGAAGACACCGGGGACAGGGGCACGCGCGCCGCGTTAGGCGACGCGTCCGGACCGCCCTCCGGCAGCCTGCGCCGCTCCTCGCTCCTGATGGCCGCGGGCACCGTCGTCTCCCGGGCTACGGGCCTGTTCCGGGGCGTCCTCCAGGCCGCCGCCCTCGGTACGGGGCTGCTGGCCACCACGTACAACACGGCGAACCTCGTCCCGATGAGCCTGTACACGCTGCTGATCGGCGGCGCGCTCAACGCCGTACTCGTGCCGCAGCTCGTCCGGGCCCGGGCGGAACACGCGGACGGCGGGCGGGCGTACGAGCAGCGGCTGGTCACGCTCGTGCTGACGGTCCTCGGCATCGGCACGCTGCTCGCGGTGTGGGCGGCGCCCGAGATCGTGAGCCTGTACACGACGGACACGCCGGAGAACCACGCCGCTTACGAACTGACCGTGGTCTTCGCCCGGTTCCTGCTGCCGCAGATCTTCTTCTACGGGGTGTACGGCATCCTGGGTCAAGTGCTCAACGCGCGCGGCAAGTTCGGCGCGATGATGTGGACGCCGGTGCTCAACAACGTCGTGCTGCTCGCCATGTTCGGCACGTACGTGGGGCTGCTGACCGTGCCGGAGACGGTGGCGGACATCACGGACGCGCAGGTGCGTCTGCTCGGCGTCGGCACGACCATCGGCATCGCCCTCCAGGCGCTCGCGCTGATCCCCTACGCCCGCGAGGCGGGGTTCCGCTTCCGGCCGCGCTTCGACTGGCGCGGCACCGGGCTGCGCAAGAGTGCCGACGCGGCGCGCTGGACGCTGCTGTTCGTGCTGGTCAACCTGGTCTCGATGACGGTCGTCACGCACTACGCGACGGCCGCCGACCAGGAACTGCCCAAGGCCGGCGTCGGCTTCTCCTCGTACACCTACGCCCAGAACATCTGGGGACTGCCGCAGTCGATCGTCACCGTCTCGCTGATCACCGCGCTGCTGCCCCGGATGACCCGGGCGGTCGCCGAACAGCGCTTGGACGACCTGCGCGGCGACCTCTCCCGCGCGCTGCGGACCAGCGGCGTGGTCATCGTCCCGGCCGCGGTCTTCTTCGTGGCTTTCGGCCCGGAGATGGCGCAGCTGCTGTACGCGCACGGCGCCGCCAGTGCCGAGTCCGCCGTGCCGCTGGGGCAGATGCTCCAGGCCCTGGGGCTGGGGCTGATCCCGTTCTCCGCCCAGTCGCTGCTGCTGCGCGGGTTCTACGCCTTCGAGGACACCCGTACGCCGTTCCTGCTGGCCGTGTGCATCTCCGCCGTCAACGTCGCGCTCGCCACCGCCTGTCACCTGCTGCTGCCGGCCCGGTGGGCGGTCACCGGGATGGCCGCCGCGTACGCCGTGGCATACGCCGTCGGGCTGCTGGCCAGCGCGTTCCTGCTGCGCCGCCGGCTGGAGGGGCGGCTGGACGGGCGGCGGCTGAGCCGTACGTACGGCAAGCTGACCGGTGCCGCGCTGGCCGCCGGGGCGGTGGGCTGGGCGGCGGCCCACGCCTGTGCCGGTGCCGCCGGGGACGCCTTCTGGTCCACGGCGCTCGCCCTCGCCGCCGGGGCCGCGACCATGGCCCTGCTCTTCCTGCTGCTGGCCCGCGTCCTGCGGATCACCGAGCTGCGGTCCCTGCCGGGGCTGCGCTGACCTCGGGGGCCGGGGCGGGGTCCGGGACGGGAGCCGCTTCGGCTGCCGCCCCGGCCGCCGCCTCGGTCCGGACCAGCTTCTCCATCTTGTCGATGCCGATCACCCCGCCGGCCAGGATGGCGAGGACGATCGCCGCTATCAGCATCACCGTGCCCAGCCACACCATCGTGTCCACGGGCAGGGTGAACGCGCCGATAACCCGGGCCACGCACTCCCCCAGCAGGGCGATGCCCCACACCGCCGAGTGCCGCCGCTGCACCCGCCGGAACCACGCCGACTCCGCCGTCAGCCGGTCCCATGCGGCGCTCCTGGCCGCGTCCCCCTTGGTGATCCACGGCTTGAGCACCGGCGCCATCATCGGCCGCCCGATCAGCGCGGACACCAGCACCGCCAGGCCGAAGGTGCTGCTCACGGCGCTGTCCTTGGCCAGCATCAGCCGCTCGTCGCCGGCCACCAGGCTCAGCAGCAGGCCGAGGACGTTGGTCGCCAGCATCACCGTGGCCACCGCGTTGAAGCGGCGTTCCCCGACCAGGCTCCACACCGAGCGGACGGCCGGCAGCACACCACTCCAGGCCAGCGCGGCGAAGGTGCTCATGCCGAAGACGCCGGTGAGGAGGTAGTACGACGCGATCGGGATCCCGGCGTCCAGCAGCAGCGCCCGGGGGCCCTCCAGCTTCGTGCCGGCCGTGGGGGCCGTGGCCGTACCGGTACCGGTGGCCGCTTCCGTGCCGTGCGGGGCCTGGCTGTTCATGGGTCCTCCGAATCGCTGTCCGCGCCGTCCGTCCTTGACGACGCCCTCAGCTTCGTCCGCGCACCCCGTGCCGCGGCAGTACCGCGTGTACCGGCTTCGCCATGACATTTGTCAGCACCCGGCCGACCGGCAAGGCACTTGCCCTGGAGGGCACTCCAGCTCCTAGCGTCTGATCCAGGACCCGAGTGATCCACAACCCGAGCGAGAGGGAACCCTTCGTGCGTTACACACTGTTCGGCAGGACCGGTCTGCGGGTGAGCGAGCTGAGCCTCGGCGCCATGACCATCGGCTCCGACTGGGGCTGGGGTGCCTCGAAGGACACCAGTGCGCGGATCGTCGACGCCTATGAGGACGCCGGCGGCAACTTCCTCGACACCGCCAACAACTACACCGACGGCAGCGCCGAAACGATCCTCGGCGAGCTGCTCGAAGGCCGCCGGGACCGCTTCGTACTGGCGAGCAAGTACACCTGCGCCACCCGCCAGGGCGACCCGAACGCGGCGGGCAACCACCGCAAGAACCTCGTGCAGTCGGTCGAGCAGAGCCTGTCCCGGCTGCGCACCGACCACCTCGACGTCCTGTGGGTGCACGCGCGGGACAACTTCACCCCGGTCGAGGAGGTGATGCGGGCGCTGGACGACGTCGTACGGTCCGGGAAGGTGCAGTACGTCGGCGTGTCCGACTGGCCGGCCTGGGAGATCGCGCAGGCCAACACCCTCGCCGAGCTGCGCGGCTGGACCGCATTCGCCGGCTCGCAGCTGCGCTACAGCCTGCTGGAGCGCACGCCGGAGCGGGAGCTGCTCCCCCAGGCGCGCGCCTTCGACCTGGCCGTACTGGCCTGGGCCCCGCTGGCGGCCGGCAAGCTCACCGGCAAGTACCGGCGCGGCGAGCGGGGCCGGCTGGACGTCACCGGCGAGAACGGCCGCGCGTCGGAGCGCGAGGAGGCGACGATCACGGCGGTGCTGGAGGTCGCCGAGCAGGGCGGCTGGAGCCCGGCGCAGGTGGCGCTCGCCTGGCTGCGGCAGCGCCCCGGCAACATCGTTCCGATCATCGCGGCCACCAAGGAGAGCCAGCTCGCCGACAACCTCGCGAGCGTGGACGTGGAGCTGGACGCCGACGCGCTGCGGCGGCTCGACGAGGTGAGCGCCGTGCCGCTGGGCTTCCCGCACGACTTCCTGGCGGAGCCCGCGATCACGCAGAACGTCTACGGCGACCGCTGGGAGGCCGTCGAGGACCGGCGGACCACCTACCGCCGGTCGGTGCACGGCGTCCTCTGAGACACCGGGCTCCGGGCTCCAGGCCCTCAGCCCGTGCCGCGCCCGCCGGTCGCATCACCGCGCGGGCGCGGCTGGAGTGACGGCCGGGAGGATTCAGGCCCATGGACGACGTCGTACGAGGGCGATCCCCGGCATGGCGACGGCAGTGCCGAAGGCGGTCCAGAACACGAACTTGCCGGTCGACCCGTTGACCGTCCGCAATTCCCCGTCATCGTGCAGGCAGAACGAGTCGGGCGGAAAGTACTGCGTGACCGGAGTACCAACGTGGTAGCACGGAGAAGTCTTGGGAAACAGAAACGGCAGCGCTCGCTGCGAAAGGATCCCGCCGACGCCTACCGCCAGCCACCCGGCCAGCACGAACACGATCATGATCCAGGCGGGGGCCTTCGCCCACCGCCCCAGCAGCCAGGCACCAGCCGTCGGCACGACGAACACCATGACCAGAACGGACACCACGAGCAGCGACTTCACCACCCGATTACAGCACTACCGCCCGCCGACGGACCGCTGCCTGGTTCCCCTTTTCGGGACCGGCCCCAACGCTTCGCTTCAGGGGATCCGCACCCGGGCGCGGTCCGTCGTCGCGATCGTCGCCGACCCCACCACCCGCGTGCCGTCGTACAGCACGATCGCCTGGCCGGGGGCCACGCCGCGGACCGGCTCGGTGAAAGTGACGAGCAGCCCGCCGTCGGCCGGCTCGGCGGTGACCTCGGTCTCGCCGCCGTGGGCGCGCAGCTGGGCGGTGTAGGTGCCGGGGCCGGTCGGCGCGGCGCCGCACCAGCGGGGGCGTACGGCGGTCAGCGCGGTCACGTCCAGGGACTCGGCCGGGCCCACCGTGACGGTGTTGTCGACCGGGGAGATGTCCAGGACGTAGCGCGGCTTGCCGTCCGGGGCCGGGGTGCCGATGCGCAGGCCCTTGCGCTGGCCGATGGTGAAGCCGTAGGCGCCCTCGTGGGTGCCGACCTTGGTGCCGGACTCGTCGACGATGTCGCCCTCGGCGCGGCCGAGCCGCTTGGCCAGGAAGCCCTGGGTGTCGCCGTCGGCGATGAAGCAGATGTCGTGGCTGTCCGGCTTCTTGGCGACGAACAGGCCGCGCCGGGCCGCCTCCTCGCGGATCTCCGCCTTGGTGGTGAGCGTGTCGCCGAGCGGGAACATGGCGTGCGCCAGCTGCTGGTCGTCGAGCACGCCGAGGACGTACGACTGGTCCTTGGCCATGTCGGAGGCGCGGTGCAGCTCGCGGCCGCCGTCGGGGCGCTCCACGATCGTCGCGTAGTGGCCGGTGCAGACCGCGTCGAAGCCGAGGGCGAGCGCCTTGTCCAGCAGCGCGGCGAACTTGATCTTCTCGTTGCAGCGCAGGCAGGGGTTGGGCGTGCGGCCCGCCTCGTACTCCGCGAAGAAGTCCTCGACCACGTCCTCGCGGAAGCGTTCGGCGAGGTCCCAGACGTAGAACGGGATGCCGATGACGTCGGCGGCGCGGCGCGCGTCGTGCGAGTCCTCGATGGTGCAGCAGCCGCGGGCGCCGGTGCGGAAGGACTTCGGGTTCTCGGAGAGCGCGAGGTGCACGCCGGTCACGTCGTGGCCCGCCTCGGCGGCGCGGGCGGCGGCGACGGCGGAGTCGACACCGCCGGACATGGCGGCGAGCACGCGGAGGCGGCGGGGAGCGTCAGTCGTCATAACCACTCCAGGGTAGACGGAACCAGTGACGGGCCCCCAAGCGTTGTGCAGCGCATGGGAGACGCGGGGGAAGCCGGCCGGGCCGGCGGCGGTGACGGCCAGGGGTTCAGCAGACGCGCCCTGCTGCTCGGCGGCGCCGGTACGGTCCTGGCAGGCGGTGCCGTGTACGCGCTGCACGACGAGGCGGCGCGCTGGTGGTGGCGGCTGCCGGGCCGCAAGAAGCCGCGGACGGACGGCGCGGTGGACTACACCTCCGCGCGCTGGGTCCCGGCCGCCCCGGCGAACTGGCGCCAGGCCGACCGCCCGGACGATTACACGATCGACCGGGTCGTGATCCATGTCGTCCAGGGCGGCTACACGGACGCCCTGCGCGTCTTCCAGAGCCCGATGCACGGCGCCGCCGCGCATTACGTGGTGCGCAAGGACGGGCTGGTGGCGCAGACGGTCCGGGAGCTGGACGTGGCGTACCACGCGGGCAACCGCGCGTACAACGAGCGCAGCATCGGCATCGAGCACGAGGGCTTCGTGGACCGCCCGGCCTCCTTCACACCTGCCATGTACGCATCATCGGCGCGGCTGACCGCCGGGATCTGCCGCCGCTACGGCTTCCCCGCCGACCGGCAGCACATCGTGGGCCATGTGGAGGTACCGGGCACCGACCACACCGATCCCGGGCCACACTGGAACTGGCGGCTGTACCTGGACCTGGTACGCGCCGAACTGCGCCGCCCGTCCCCGGCGACGGGGGCGTGACGGGGGCGCGCCCCGGCGCCGCCGCGCCCCACGTGGAACGGACCTCTCATGGCGTACGACAGAGCCCCGGCCGCCGGGCGCACGGGCCACGGGCCGGGCCCCGGTTCCGCCGAGGACCGCGTCTTCGGCCGGATCGGCCTGGACCTGGACGCGGCGGCGGGCCGGCTGACGGTGCACGGCGAGCGGGTGCCGACGGCCGAGCTGCGCCGGGCGCCGGAGGCCGTCCCGGCCAGGTCTCTACCGTTCGGCACCCGCGACGCCACGGCCCTCCGGCTGACCGTCGACGGCCACCCCGGGCACATCACCCCCGGCGGGGGACGGCTGGCCCGGCGCTCCCACCGGGTGGACGTGATCTACGGCGGCATCCTCTACCGGCTGCTGCCGGACTCGCCGGGCGGCAGCCGGCTGGTCAAGGACGGCCGCCGGATCGCGGACTTCTCCTCGGACGGCGCCGGGCACGTGTGGGCCGACTGGCACCCGGACGTGGCGCCGCCGCTGCGCGAGGACGCCGCGGTCGGTTACGTCCTCGCCACGGCCTTCGGCACCGGCGCCGAGCCGTCCTGGCGGCTGCTCGTCCAGGCCGTGGCCGGCATGCTCCGGTGACCAGGCACGCGCCTCAGCTCAGGCCCGCGCTGCGCGCCCGTTCCACCACCGGCCCGATCGCCTCGGCCAGCGCCGCCACGTCCGCCTCGGTGGACGTGTGCCCGAGCGAGAACCTGAGCGTGCCGCGGGCCAGGTCCGCGTCCGTACCCGTGGCGAGCAGGACGTGGCTGGGCTGGGCGACCCCCGCGGTGCAGGCGGAGCCGGTGGAGCAGGCGATGCCCTGGGCGTCCAGGAGGAGCAGCAGGGAGTCGCCCTCGCAGCCGGGGAAGGAGAAGTGCGCGTTGGCGGGGAGCCGCCCCGCCGGGTCCGGGTCGCCGCCGAGGACCGCGTCGGGAGCCGCCGCGCGTACCGCCTTGACCAGGTCGTCCCGCAGGGCGCCGATGTCCCGGGCGAACTCCTCGCGGTGCGCGACGGCGTGCCGGGCGGCGGCGGCGAAGGCGGCGATGCCGGGGGTGTCCAGCGTGCCGGAGCGCACCTGCCGCTCCTGGCCGCCGCCGTGCAGCACCGGGACGGGCGCGTACTCGCGCCGCAGGAGCAGCGCGCCGACCCCGTACGGTCCGCCGATCTTGTGCGCGGAGACGGTCATCGCGGCCAGTCCCGAGGCGGCGAAGTCCACCTCCACCTGCCCGAACGCCTGGACCGCGTCGGCGTGCAGCGGAACGTCGAACTCCGCTGCCACCGCGGCCAGTTCGCGGACCGGCATGATCGTGCCGATCTCGTTGTTGGCCCACATCACGGTGGCCAGGGCGACATCGTCGGGGTTGCGGGCGATGGCCTCGCGCAGCGCGTCGGCGTGCACCCGCCCGTACGCGTCGACGGGCAGCCATTCGACGCGCGCGCCCTCGTGCTCGGCGAGCCATTCCACCGCGTCCAGGACGGCGTGGTGTTCGACGGGGCTGGCGAGGACGCGGGTGCGGGCCGGGTCGGCGTCCCGGCGGGCCCAGTACAGGCCCTTGACCGCGAGGTTGTCGGCTTCGGTGCCGCCCGCGGTGAGGACCACCTCACTGGGGCGCGCGCCGAGCGCGGAGGCGAGGGATTCCCGCGCCTCCTCGACGGTGCGCCGGGCCCGCCGGCCCGCGGCGTGCAACGAGGACGCGTTGCCGGTGACGGTCAGCTGGGCGGTCATCGCCTGCACCGCCTCCGGAAGCATCGGGGTGGTGGCGGCGTGGTCGAGGTAAACCATGGTGCGCACGATTCTACGAGCAGGCGCGGGGGCGCATGCCGAGCGCGTGGGGGCTCGCCCCCACTCCCCCGCCGTGCCCGCGCGTCCGGGGCCGCCGGGCGGGCCGGCACGGGTTCGGGGAAACCCCTCGACAACCCTGTAAGGAGTGTCTAGCGTTACGGTCATGACACAGCAGTGGCGACTGGACCGTACGTACCGCAGCTCCGCCGGCGCCGTGCGCTGGACCGCGTTCGGGGAGGACGGCGCGCCGCCCCTGGTCCTGCTGCACGGGACGCCGTTCTCCTCCTACATCTGGCGGGACGTCGCACGGGCACTGGCCGGGCGGTTCCAGGTGTACGTCTGGGACATGCCGGGCTACGGCGACTCCGAGATGGCCACCGGGCAGGACGTCTCCCTCGCCAAGCAGGCCGAGGTCCTCACCGAACTGTTCGCGCACTGGGGCCTGGACACCCGCGAACCCACCGTGGTCGCACACGACTTCGGCGGCTACGTGGCGCTGCGGGCCCACCTCGTGCACGGCGTGCGCTACCGGCGCCTCGCCCTGCTCAACGCGGTGGCGCTCACCGGCTGGGGCTCCCCCACGTACCGCCTGCTCGGCAGCCACCCGGACGTGTTCGGCCGGCTGCCCGCGGGGCTGCACCGGGCGCTGGTGACCGAGTACATCGGCTCGGGCAGTCACCCCGGACTGCACCCGGCCACCCTGGAACGGCTCGTCGAACCGTGGTGCACCGAGGTCGGGCAGGCCGCCTTCTACCGGCAGATCGAGCAGAACGGACTGGACCTCACCAAGGACCTCGACGGGCGGCTCGGCGAACTCACCGTGCCGACGCTGGTGTGCTGGGGAGCCGAGGACACCTGGCTGCCCGTCGGCTGGGCGCACGAGCTGGCGGCGGCCGTCCCGGGCGCCCGCCTGCACCTGTTCGAGGGGGCCGGGCACCTCGTGCAGGAGGACGCGCCGGCCGAACTGGCGGCGGCGCTGGCCGCGTTCGCGGGCGCGGACGGGCACGGCCCGGCGTAACGCGCCTCGTACCGCCGCGGCTACGCCCCGGCCACGCCCGGCTCCAGCGGGGGCGTGCGCGGCCGGGGGCCCGCCGCCCCGGCCGTCTTGAGTTCCTCGTACAGCGCGGCGGCCCGCTCCCAGCACGCATGCGCCTCCTCGGTGTCCCCGAAGGCGTCATACGCGTGCCCCAGCAGAGTCAGTCCGTCGGCCCACCGCCGGTTGCCGCCCGACTCCGCGAGGAGCCGCACCGCGGCCCCCGCCGCCTGGACCGCGGCCTTGGAGGGGCCGACGGCGAGCAGCGACTCGGCGGTCCTGAGCTGCGCCAGGCCCGCCCAGAGCCGCTGTCCGGCCGCCTCGAAGGCGGGCAGCGCCTCTTCGAGGGCAGCCAGCGCGTTCTCGTGGCAGCCCGCGCCCGCCCGGGCGACGGCGAGGAAGTACAGGGCCGTGCCGAGGCGGTGGCCCTGTCCGGCCGACCGGAGGATCCGCACGGCCTGCTCGGCGAGTTCGGCGCCCCGCTTCGGGGCACGGTCGCGTACGGACAGGCGGGACCGCTCCACCAGAACCGCGGCCCTGCCGAGCCGGTCGCCCTGCACCTGGCAGTGGCTCATGGCCAGGGTGAAGTACTGCTCCGCGTCGCCCCTGCCGAGCGCGGAGGCCGTCGCGCCGCGCACCAGCGGGGCGCGGCTGCTGGTCACCGGGTCGCCCGCGTCGAGCCCGAGCCGGTACGCGCGGCGGGCCTCGTCCTCCGCCTGGTGGAACCGCTCGGCCACCAGACAGGCACGGGCGCACGCCAGCCGGGCGCGCCCCTCCGCACGCCGGTCGCGGTCGGCGGCGGTCCCCGCGGCCACCGCCCGCGCTGCGGCCTCGTACGCCTCCGTGTGACGCCCCGTACCCAGCAGCGGGTCGAGCAGGAGCAGCACATCGGCGCCGCGGGCGGCGTAGCCGCCGTACGGCAGCTCCGCCGTCTGCCGGACGAGGGACAGCGCCCCGGTGCCCTCCGCCGTCCACCAGTCCGCGGCGGCCCGGCGGTCGGCCAGGCGCGGGGAGGTGGCGGTGGTGGTGATGGCGGGGATGTGCCCCAGCAGGAACGCGTCGGGCGCGTCGAGCGCGTACGCCCACTGGGCCGTGACCAGATACCAGTCCAGCAGCCGGGACAGCGCCGCCCGGCGGTCCGCCGGTGAGGTGTGGGCGGTCAGGTTCTCCTGCGCGAAGGCGGCGAGCGCTTCGCGGTGCCGGTAGCGGCCCGGCGTCGGGACCTTGATCAGGCCGATCCGCGCCAGGGCGGCCAGATCCTCCTGGGCCTCGGCAGGACCGCTGCCGGTCAGGGCTGCCACCGCGCCCGCGGACAGGTCGGGGCAGTCCGGCAGCGCCAGCAGCCGGAAGACGGCGAGCGCCCGCGGAGCCAGGTCATGGGTCAGGCGCAGCGCGGTGCCGGTGATCAGGGCCTCGGCCGCCGTACGGTCCGTGCCGCCCTCCAGCATCAGTTCCGCCGCCACCGCGTCGACCGCGGCCTCCGTACAGCCGCACGCTTCGAGCGCCGCACGCGCCGCGGCCCGGCGGGCCGCCACCCGCTCCTCCCCCACCCGCAGCGCGAGGAGGTCCAGCGCGTCGGCCGCGCTCATGGCCTCCAGGTGCAGGGACAGCACCCCGGGCAGCCCGGCCGGCGGCCGGTCGCGCCCGATGACCAGCGCCGCGCCCGGCGCCTCCGGGAGCAGCGGCAGGACGGGCACCACATCGCGCACCTCGTCCAGGACGACCATCAGGCGGCGGCCGCGCACCACCGCCCCGTAGAACGCGAGGCGTTCGGCGGGGTCCCCGGGGATCTCGGCGGCCCGGTAGCCCAGTTGCCGCAGCAGCGCGGCGGCCAGGTGGGCGACGGCCGCCTCCGGGTCGCCGGACGCCGGCATGATCGCGTAGAGCCGTCCGTCCGGGAAGCGCTCCTGCACCGCGTCGGTCACCTGGGCCGCCAGGCTCGTCTTCCCGACGCCCGCGCCCCCGGAGACGACACAGGCGGTCCGCGCCGTGGCCCCCTCCCTGGTCAGGTGCTCCGCCAGCTGCTGGGCCTCGGCGGGCCGGGCACCGCCCGCGCGCTCCTGCCGGGGCCCGTACCGGCCCGCGCGCAGCAGACTGCGCAGCCCGGGCGAGGCCGGCTCGTCGTGGGCCAGGGCGCGGCCGAGCAGTTCGCGGGTGCGCTCGCGGGCCGGGTCCAGGTAGAGCAGCCAGGTCAGCGCCTCCTCGGCGGCGGCGTGGCGGCCGAGCCGCAGTTCCATTTCCGTACGGTCCTCTATCAGCGTGCGCCGCCGGTCGGCCAGCCGCCGGGACTGCGCCCGCAGATACGGGCCGGGCAGGTCCGCCAGGGGCTCGCCGTCCCGCCACAGGGCGACGGCCGTATCCAGCGCTTCCCAGGCGCGCTCCCAGTCGCGCGCGGCGCGCGCCTCGGCGGCCGTCTCGGCCAGCTCCTCGGCGTGGCGCAGGTCCACGGCGACATCCGTATCGCCGTGAGGACGCAGTGCGTAGCCACCGCCCTCGCTCACCAGGACGCCCGCGTCCGGGCCGAGGGCCTTGCGCAGCCGGGACGCGTAGGTGCGCAGGGCCGCGTGCGCGGCGTGCGGCGGCTCGTCGCCCCACAGGGCCTCGATCAGTTCGGCCTCGGAGGCGGCGCGGCCACCGCGCAGCGCGAGCGAGGCCAGCAGCGCCTGCTGCTGCGGAGAGCCGGTCGCCAGAGCCGTGTCCCCGCGCCGCATCCGCACCCGCCCGAGCAGGGTGATGCGCAGCGGCTCGCGCTCCGGGCCGGGCGGCTCCTCGGCCGTACCGGACACGTCCGCCTGTCCGGTGCCGTCCTGATCCCATGTGAGCGCGAGCAGTTCGGCCAGGCGGGTACGGGACGGGTCACGCTCGAACAGGTCGTTCAGCTCCGCCTGGACCTCGGCGTAATGGCCCAGGCGGAGTTCGGTCTCGATGCGGTCCTCCACCAGGGTGCGCCGCCATGCGAGCAGCCGGAGCCGTTCGGACTGCGCGTACGGCCCGTAAAGGCCTGCCAGGGGCTCCCCCTCCCACAGGTTGAGGGCCGTCCTCAGCAGCACCCGGGCGCGGCCCCAGTCCCCCGCCTCGCCGGCGGCGCGGGCGGAGCGTTCGCACTCCTCGGCGCGCGCCAGGTCCACGGCGATCTCGGTCCCGGCGTCACCGCGCAGGGCGTAGCCGACGCGCTCCCGGGTCAGCAGGTGTCCGTCCTCGCCGAGCGCCTTGCGCAGCCGGGCGACGCTGTGTTCCAGCATCGCGTGGGCACCGCGTGGCGGGCTGCCGCCCCAAAGCGCGCCGATCAGTTCGGCGTCGGTGGCCACGCCCCCGTGGTGCAGCAGGAGGGCGGCGAGCAGGGTGCGGTCCAGCTCGGCCGGCACCTCGATCCGCTGGCCTCCCCGCCACAGCCCCACGGGGCCGAGGACGGTGGCACGCAGCGGCTCACGGGGCGCGTCGCCGGACAGGACCGGTGCGGCCGGGCGGGACCGGTCGGCAGGAGGGGCGGGCTCGGCGGCTGCTTCGCGCGGCGGCTGCGGGCCCGGCACCGTATCGGCCGGTCCCGCGGTGACCGTGGGGTACGGCCCGGACGCCACACCCGCCTCGGGCTCCGCCCCCACCGCCCCACCGCCCAGCCGCTCCAGGACCGGACTGGCCAGCACCGCGAACGCCTGCGCCGACTCCTGGAGCCGCAGCTCCCCGGTCTCGTCGGCGACCAGCGCGGGGAAGTCGGGCAGCCGGCCCATGTACGGCTCCAGGGCGCGGCCGACCGCCTCGACGACGGCCAGGGACTGCTGGGTGCCCAGGCCGCTGAAGAGGAGTTCGCGCACACCGGGCCGGAAGTTGTAGACCGGCTGTCCGGCACCGGCGCCCAGCGGCCCGCCGAGCGGGCCGAGGGAGGGCGCCCGGCGCGGGTCGGTGACCCGTTCCAGCAGCCCGCCGAGGAGGATCTCGGCGACCTGGGTGGGCCCGGCGTCGGTCATCGTGGCGGCCCGTACCAGCTGCATCAGGGGGACGGTGAGCGGGTTGATCGCGGAGAGGCGTACGGCCAGGCGGTAGGACTCGGGCGAGAACGCGCCGCGGAAGTGTGCGACCAGTTCCTCGGCCGGCCCGGCGGGGCGCGGCGGGTCCTGCTCCGGGTCCTCGCCGAGCAGCACCGTGTCCACCAGGTGCGGGACGCCGGGGCGGGTGAGCAGCGCGGTCCACTGGCCGAGCCCGCCAGGGGTCAGCGGGACGACCGGCAGTGCCACCGTCCCCGGCTCCTCGGCCTCCGGGTCCGGCTCGCCGGTCAGCGGGTCCAGGACGGTGGTCCGGTCCGGCCCGCCGAACTCGACAGGCGAGGTCAGCAGCCGGGGCTGGGCGTCCAGCGCGGTGCCGCGCCACAGCCGCCGCGGCAGCGGGTGGAGCACCGCCACCGGCCCGTACCGCCCCCAGCCGCGCACCGCGCGCGCCGCGTCGGGGGTCCGCCAGCCCGGGCTCGTGCCGTCGGTGAGGACGAAGGTCAGCGTGGGGCCCGCGGCCCACGGCAGCCGCCCCGGGACAGCCATCTTCCGGGGATCGAGGGTGCGCACGCGCACGCTCCGGAAGATGCCGCAGCGGTCCAGCACCGCCCGCAGCTCGCCGGCCAGCTGGCTCCACACCTGCATCGAGGGCGCGTCGTCCACCAACAGGACGGCGGACCAGCGGTGTTCGAGGTCCGGCCGGGACACCACGTCGAACAGCGCGGTCTCCGCGGCGAGCCGTACGGTCGCCTCCACGTCGGTGACGCGCCGGTGCGGGTGCGGCTCGAACCGGCGCAGCGGGCGCAGCGCCCGGGACAGGTGCTGGGGGCGGGCGAGGGCACGGCGGCCGGGCGCCCGCGCGGGGCGGGCGGGGG
>NZ_JOCQ01000027.1 GCF_000720725.1 Streptomyces rimosus subsp. rimosus | reverse complement strand
CCCCGACCCCGCCCGATGCCGATCCGAGGCCTTGATCCCGACCCCGACCCCCCGCCCCGATTCGCGCCCCGTAAGGTACTCGTTTCCATCGTGGGCTGGCCGTACGGCAAGATGGGGTGTGTTTGGCGGGCACGCACCTCCGCAGTGCCTCTGACCAGCTACGCAGTCGCCGAACAGGCGCCCACGGTGGGCCGTGGGCCGTCCGTGGGCCGTCAGGCCGCCTGCGGGAGGGACCCGGACGTGCCGCGCTGGAAGACCGCGGACACGGCTGCCCGTGTCCGCTCCTCGCTGCTCGGCAGCAGATGCGTATAGATGCGCAGCGTGAAACCGGGGTCCGAGTGCCCCAGGTAAACGCTCAACGCCTTGATGCTCTCCCCGCCATCCAGGAGCACAGAGGCGTAGAAGTGCCGCAGCGCGTGCATCCCGTCATCCGGGGCGGCGGCGTAGCGCTCTCCCGGCTGCTTGGGCGGGATGACGCCGGCAGCGGCCAGAGCAGGCTTCCACACGTAGTCGTCGAAGTAGCTGCGCCAGATGGCGTTGCCCACGCCGCTGGTGAAAACCAGCCTGCGCACGACCAACGGCCCGTCCGGAGTCCTCCACGGCAGCTTGACCTCCACCGGCGGGAACTGGGACATGTGCCTCCGCAGATTTCCGCCCACCACCGGACTGAGTGGCGTGGACCGGAGCTTGCCACGTTTGGGCGGAGCAAACACGAGCGTCCCCCGTACACGCTTGACCTGCTGACGCACGTGCAGCCACCCGGCATCGAAGTCGATGTTCTCTTCGGCCAGGCCGAACACCTCTCCCTGGCGCAGGCCACCCCCGCCACCGGCGTCCACTGTGGCGGCGTACCGGTCAGGCATACCAGCACGGACCGCGAAGACTCGATCCTCGGGCCACGGCTGGATCAACCGTGGGTCGGGCTCCGGGGCCTTCACGGACCGCGCATGGCACGGGTTCGTCTTGATGACTCCGTCGTCAACCGCGGCGTTGAACAACGACGACACCGAGTCGTAGATGCCGCGCCGGTATGTCGCATTCGGCAGTGCAGATTGGAGAGTGCTCAGCCAGGCGCGTACATGTTCGGGCTTGAACGACCCCATGGGGCGAGAACCCAGGTACGGGGCGGCGTGAAGCCGGATGCGACGGTCCACAACTTCCTGGCTCCCCAGGTCCGTCGTCAGGCCCGCCAGCCACTTGGCGGCGTACTCCCGGAACGTGATCTGCCCGGCCTTCGGGTCGATGAACTGGCCCGTGTCCATGTCCGCCTTGATGCGGTCCAACCACTTCTCAGCGCGCTTCTTCTCGCGGTCCGGGAAACTTTTGGACTGCTCCGTCCCGTCCGGGCCGACGTAGCGGGCACGGTAGCGAAGCCCGATGCCGTAACGGTCGGACTTGACCCGGACGGACTTGCCGTCAGAGTCGATCTCGGTCTTATACCAGCGGTCCTGTACGTGGCCGGCCATGCTCGGGCGATCCTCTCCGTCCAAGGCCACAGGGCACGGTCACAGACCGTGCCCTGTGGGAGCTTCTGCGTGGGTGTCGAGGGTGTTCAGGCAGCTTCGGCGTCGATGGCCATCTGTTGCTCGGCCCAGCGCTGAACGGCGGTCGGGTCGTAGCGGACGTGGACGCCGACCCGGAAGCCGGGCGGGCCGGTGCGCTGCTTGCGCCAGTAGCGGACGGTCTCCAGTGGCACTTTGAATAGCACGGCTACGTCTTCGGGGGTGAGGTAGCGGTCCGGCAGTCCGCTCCGGAGCGTGGTTGTGACGGGGGGTGAGGTCATTCGGCAACTCCTCAGCAGTCGGGGGCTGTCTGTCCGAGGTGCGGATTTCTGCGTCATTGCGTCATCTGCGTCACGCGGGTCTCTGACCTGCGGTTTTGCATGACGCAGCAGTTTGGGGGTGCGTCATGGCCTGCGTCATGCCATGACGCAGATGACGCAGGATGACGCAGGCGCCGCTGTCTGCGTCATGCCTTTCGTCGCTGGTCAGGGGCCGTTTTCGCGCCCGCATGACGCACATGACGCAGCCGTTCCCTACTTAGGAAAAAAGGGGCGTCTTTGGCAGTGCACGTGCGCGTTCAAGCGTGGCGAAGGAGCCGCTTCGCGGCACGACCATCGGGCGGCGGCGTGGCCGCCGAACAGCAAGAAGAGCACGGCGCATGGCGCGTGGTGCTCCTCTTGCTTGTACAACGGCGTACGCCGCTCAGAACGCCTGTTGCTGCTCGTGCGGCGGGACTTCCACACGGGTCATTTCGAGGTAGCGGCCCGCCATGGTGCGGCCCGAGTCGATGAGCACCCCACGGGCGGCCAGCGTCGGCTGGAGACGCTTGAGGCGGTCGGAGAGAACCTTTCCCGTGGTCGGCCACCCTTTGGGCAGGGGGCGGAAGTCCTCGCCGGTGTAGAGGATGCTGAGGCAGTGCAGCCACTCAGTGGAGGTCATCCGCTGCGCGGCGCCCGCCTCGATCGTGTCGGCGTGCCGTAGGACGGTCTGCGCGAGCAGATCACCTTCGATCACGTCGTCGTTGAGGTCATCCAGGCTCGCTCGGTAGGCGTCGAGCGTGGCCCAACCGGTCGCCGCATCCAGCTGCGCGCACAGGTGCGCGAAGTCCGCCATCCGCAGATCGGTCGGGGTCTCCGCCTCCGCGGCACGGACCTTGACCGTGAGGTCCAGCAGGGACCCGAGGACGATGGGCAGCACCTCGGCGTACTCCGCCCACAGCTCCGCCTCCGTGCGCCGTACGCGCGGCCGTTCCAGACGCAGGGGCAGCAGGCGTTCGGCTAGGTCCGGGCGGATGACACCCACGTCGATGCCGGTCAGCAGCAGGGGTCGGCGGTAGCGGGCGCGGAACACGTCGCCGTCGGTGAACAGGGCGCGTTTGACGCTCTCGGCGCCGGTGACGATGCAGCACATCGCGTCCGACAGGTCCGTGGTCATGTGGGAGAGGTTGTCCAGGGCGGTGACCCATCCGGCCGCCACCGCAGTGACCAGGCTTTCTTCGTCCTTAGGGGCGCGGCGCAGGTCCCCGCTCATGCCTTCGATGATCCGCACGAGCATCCGGCCGCCGGTGGACTTGCCCGCGCCCTGGGGGCCGGTGAGGAACGGGGCGGGGACGGGTACCGACGGCCCCAGGCAGCCGATGAGCCAGGCGATGGCCAGGCATTCGGTCTGCGCGGTGGCGAAGTTGCACAGCCGCAGCAGCAGGTCGATGCCCTTGCCGTCGGTGTCCTTGACGGGCAGGGGCAGTTCCCCGGTGAGCTGGGTGCGGCGCCAGGAGACTTCCTGCGGGTTGGGGGTGCGGATGTCCCATCCGGTGGGGTGGATGCGCACTGACTGCCCGTCGGCGCGGCCCAGGTCCAGCCAGGTGGCGCCATCGAAGCCGGGGGCAACGCGGATGTGCACGGACTGCACGTCCTCGGTGAGTGCGAGTGCTTCGATCAAGTCCAACGCCTCTTTGAGCGCGGTCCCGTTGAACACGCCGCACCCGTCGCGGAACAGGCCCACCATGAGTTCCTGGCGGTGGCTGCCGGTGGTGCCCTGGGAGCGGATCGGGCGGGCCACGGGGTGGCCGTTCTTCTGCGCGTACACGGTCCCGTCCGCGGTGCGGAAGTACCGGAAGTGCGCTTGTGCGTAGTCGGTGATGATCTCGCGGGCCGGAGTCTTGTCGTCCTCGGACACGGCTACACCCCCAGAGCGGTGCGGGCGTTGGCCCACGCGTCGGTGCAGTGCCGCGGGGATTCCCCCTTGGCCTGCGCGGCGGCGAACAGCCGCGCCACATGGGAGTCGGCGAGGCAGCCGCACCGGCCGTGCACCGACAGCACCGCCAAGAACGTGCGGTACACGGTGGCGTGGACCGCACAGGTGGCGTCGGTGATGCGCTGCTCCGCCATGGCGATGCCCCGCTCCAGGTAGGCGGGTGTGCGGTGTCGGCACTGTCCGCCGCCGGCGGGCGCGGGCATGGTGACCACCGGCCGGACAGCGGGGGACTTCTTCACGACCAGTGCGCGCACGGCACCGGGCAGATCAGCTACGGTGCCGGTGCCGTGACCGAGCCACCGCGCGTAGGCCATGAGTGACTTGAGGTCGACGCCGGGCCGCACGCCGTTCGCGGACTGCATCGCGCCCCGGTAGATCCAGTGTTCCCCTCGTGTCGTCGGCACGGTCCGCGTGGGCGGCAGGGTCCGGCGGGCCCATGCGATGGCCGCCGCGTCGTCCAGGTCGACCACGGTCAGCCCGGCCCCGCCGGGGTGGTAGCCGATGCAGACGGCTTGCCGCCACGTCGCCGTCCAGGCGGCAGAGGCGATGATGTTCGGGTCGGTGGTGGCGGCGGCCCAGGCGTGGCAGACGCCGGGGCACTCGCAGGGGCCCGCGTTCTTCATGTTCGGCCGGCCGCCGCAGGCGTTCGTGGCGCAGGCGCGGCAGTTGCCGAACGGCACCTTGCCCGCCCGCAGCGGCAGTACGGGCACACCGGCCGCCGCGAGGCTCAGCGCGGTACGCAGCAGGTCATGCGCGCTCATGCGGCCACCACCAGCTCCATACGGAGGCTGGCCAGGGCAGCACGGCCGATGTACTCGGTGTAAGCGGGCGGGATGCATTCGCGGATGCCGTCGCGGTTCATCCACGGCACGCCCATCACCTGCCGGGCGCGCTCGACGCCGGAGAAGTTGCCGACGTACTGCCCGAAGTGGCCGGGCGGCACGGGGCGGCCCATCTTGGCCTGCGGCACGGTGTGCGGCGGGTGCGGGGGCGGGGTGAAGGTGAAGCCGCCGCCGGTCTCGAAGTACCGGTGCCGGTACGTCTTCAGGCCGAACATGGCACCGCACAGCATCACCGGGCACCGCAGCTTGGCCACCGCGCCGCGCACGTTCTCCATGACGTACGGCCGCCCGGTGGCTTCCAGCGCTTCACGGGTCGGTCCGATCAGGTCGGGGTGCGTGCGGCCCTGGAGGCGCTGGCAGTCGCTGTCGTGCTGGCACGGCGGGGAGACGTGGATGAAGTCGAAGCTGGCGCCGAACTCGCGGATGAACGTGATCGCGTCGGCCTGGTGGAAGCTGAGCGGGTAGCGGGGCTGGGCAGCGATATCGACGCCGGTCACGTCGAATCCGGCCCGGCGGTAGCCCATGCCGGCGCCGCCCTGGCAGCAGTACGCATCCAGCAGCCGCGGCCTAAACGGCCGGGCGGCGTCTCGCCGGATGGGGACGGGTTGGGTCATGCTGGAGACCTCCAGTGCTCTGTTGAGTTGTGCTGGGAGGGGAGGGCGGCCCCGGGTCTTTGGCGAGATGCAGGGGCCGTCCTCGCTGTGCCGGCCAAGGCGGCGCGGCACACTGCCAGTTCTGGCAGATATCTGCGCGCCGTCTGTCAGTGGCGTGTCCTAGCCTCGGCTTCACTGTGGGTGACACGGCTAGGAGCGTGGCAATGGTGACAACTGCGGATGATGTGGTGAGCCTGTTCGCTTCGCGGGGCAGGGCCGCCAGTGAACTTGCCCAGTGGAGGCACAGGAAGCCTCACGTGGCAGAGCGCGTCATGCGCCATGTGAGCGCTGCGCCTTACACCCTGGGCTCCGCGGAGTTCGCGGCTTTCGGCTTCGGCCACCCGCTGGAAGAGATCCGGTCGGAGGCGGCCTACCGGGAGATAGAAGTCCGGGACTGGTTCCCTGAGTTCGCCATGGTGCACCTGTTCCACTTCGCCCTTGAACGCAAAGGCGGGCTCTTCTCTTATGCCGAGTTCCGCGACTTCTGCAAAACCGATGAGGACGGGCAGGGCTTCTCACGCCAGGCACAGGACAAGGTCAGGGAGCTCGTCAGCAGCAAGGGGTGCACCCTCGAAGCGGCCGTGAACGCCATGAAGTGGCGTGTAGGGAACGGCTATTACTCGTTCCTGCGAGAGCTGTATCTCGTCGCGCGGCTGCGGGAGGCCGGGCTGGATGCCCGCATCCATCCGCTGGCTGATGCCCTGTTCCGGGTGGATGCATGGTGCGGCAGGACGACGGTGGAGATGTACGTGGCCAACCGCACGTTCAAGGACGGCCGGGACGGCCGCAAACCGCACCCTGAAACCTACCTGGGAGACCAGGAGGCGTTCAGTTTCGTCCGTCTGGAGATGCAGGCGCAGCACGCTTTCGGGAAGCTGCACCTGCCGACCGGCGAAGAAGTGGGCCGCTGCATTGCCGAACTGCGGAAGTCGCCGGGCACTGGCTGCATGTAGCGCAGGAATCGGCAGCAGCGCTCGGCGGCTCGCGTGCTACCTGCCGGGCCCGGCCGCCGGGGGCGGCGGCCGGGCCCGGCAAAAGCTAGGCGTCGGGCAGCAGACGGGCAACGGATGCGGCGACGGCGGCGATGTCCTGCGCGGTGGCGTGGATTAGGCCGTTGGCGTCGGTGCGGCAGTACGCGCGGACGGCTGCGGCGATTGCCTCCATGAGGCGGTCACCGTCCTGCCAGTAGACCGGTGTGGCCTCGTGGTCGGGGGTGTCCATGTGGGCGTGCACCCACCAGCCGTCCGTACCGCCGACCCACTGCACGCCCTCGGAGCAAACGGAGCAGAGCACCGGCGGTGCGGTCCGGTGGACGGCTTCGGTGTAGAGCCGGCGTCGGCGGCCGTCCCCGGGCCGCGTAGTCGCGGATTTCCTTGGTCAGGCCGAAGGCCAGAGTCAGGTCAGAGCTGACCTTCGCAACGTCGGTAGGTTCGCAGATGACGCGGATTTCGAACACGGTTCTCCTCTGCTCGTTGATGCTGCTGTGGGCGCAACTGTTGGAGCGCCAGGGTTCAGCCGGAGTTGCCGCGGCGCCAGGAGGCGTCAGCGACCGCGGCGCGGGTGCGGGTTTCGGGGGCGGCGCCGCAGTTGCTCCGTGCGCATGGCCACGTCTTCCAGGGCGTGGGCCAGGGCGGTGGCGCGCGGGTGCGGGGTTCCGGCCTGCTGCTCGAAGCCGGCCGTCACCTCGGCCACGAGCCGGTACAGGTGAGCGATGCACGGTTCGTGGAGCGGGTCGGCGGAGACCTCGGTGTATCCGGCCCGGTCCGGGACTCCTGTCACGGTGATGCGCTCACCGTGGCTGTCGGCCGTCCAGCGTCCGGTGTCCGGGTCCTGCACCGCCGCCGTCAGCTCGTACACCCACTGCTTGACTGCTTCGTTGAAGTGGTCGACGGCCTCTTGCCAGTGACGGCCGTCCGGGCCGCGCAGGAACCGGGTCACGGCATCTGCCGTGCGGGACGATCAGCGGCCGTCAGGTCCCGGCGGTGCCAGGCGGCGTACTCCTGGCGGACGTAGCCGCGCGGGTCGCGGGCGGCGTCCACAGTGTGCGGCGGGACGGTGCCGGCGCTGTCGCCGAGGCCGGTGCGGTCCAGGGCGAGCAGGTAGCGGGCGGCGGCGGTGGCGACTTCGGCGGAGTCGCTGGAGAGGTGAATGTCGTCGTCCAGGAGCGCGATGCGGTCCAGGACGGCGGCCTTGCGCAGGTAGAACGCGCGGTCGGCCGGGCCGCGGCGGTGCATCGCGTCCACCGCCGCCTCCGCGGTCCACGCCAGTTCGTCGGTCAGGAACGGTGCGCCGGCGTAGGCGGCGTCCGGCGTCGGCCACACGGCGGCCTGCTCCTCGGTGGGGGCGGGGCGGTGGTCGGCGGTGACGTAGAGCCGCGTGTGGGCCGGGGTGCGTGACGGCCGCCGCCGTACCGCACTGACGTGGAAGGCTTCATCCAGGGTGGCGATGACGCGTTCGGCGTCACGGAGATGGCAGGTGATCCGGGCTTCGAACATGGCTGTCCTTTCCAGGGCCGGAAGGGTGGTTCCCTTGGTCACTGTGCGTGCCTGTTGAGGAGCGGAGGTGGAAGGGGTGGCGGAGCCTGAAAACAGGGGTGTCCGGGGCCTGCCGGCAGGGCGCCTCCCTCAGGTCCATCAGGTCCATCAGGGTGGCGTTTCAGCAGGTGAGGGCTGATGGAGGCGGGTGATGGACCCTCTGATGGAGTTCTCCATCAGATTCCGGCGCCTCTATCACCTGCCTCCATCAGCTTGCGGCTACTCTGCGTGACTCTCGGCCTCGTCTTCGCGTGCCTCGATGGCGGCCTGGATGCGGGCGCGGGAGACGCACACCACGCCGGCTTTGCCGTTGTCGGCCCGTGTCGCCTTCGGTTCGGCGCCTGCCTCGCGCAGTACGCGCGTGAGGTCGTGCAGTTCCCAGCTCCCGTAGATGTCCGGGTGCTTGCTGATGAGCCGCCGCAGGACTTCCTGCGTCTGGACGCGCTTGCCGTCCCCCAGTGCTTCGAGCACGTCGGTCAGGTGGTCGGCTTCCTCCGCGGGGTCCGCGGCGGTCTGCGTCTGGACGCCGGCCCGGAGTGCCTTGGCCCGCTCGGCGAGTTCCTTGGCCGCGTCGATGTCGATGAAGTGCGTGCGCACGGTCACCGACGACTGGCCGGGGGCGAGCTTGATTCCGTCGCCGGCGACCACGAGCGTGCCCTTGTCGAGTCCCTGGCGCAGCTTGTGCGGGGCGGCGCCGCCCGCCAGGGCCTGAGCCCCGACGGCCATCTCCGCCTGTGACTCGGTGCCGACCACGAGCGAGGCCCGGATGTGGTTGCCCTCGCGGGACCGTTTGGGCAGGTTCTCATTGGTCGGGTCCTGCGTGCCCTCCCAGGTCGTCACGCTCACCGCGCGCCCCTGGTCGTGGATCTTTTTGATGGCCTGGAAATAGCGGCTGTCGGCCTTCGATCCCCCATAGGGCGCGCCGTACTTGACCGTCCCGTTCTCCGCGACGTGCGTCTCCCGGGCGCCGGAGCCGTAGGCGACCTGGGCCTCATCGACGATGAGCACCAGGGGATCGAACCGCGGGTCGGCCAGGATCTTGTCCTGTGACCAGCCCTTTCGGGTCAGCTCGTTCATGAGCGCGATCCGGCGCCCCATCTCCTCCACGGTGTCCTCGGCCATCTCCGTGGCGGCGATGACGTGTTCATCGGTCGGGCCTTCGATGAGCACTTCGGCCAGTCCCCGGAGCATCGACCAGTCACCAACGCCCTTGAGGTCCGCGAGGCGGAACTTGACCCGGGGATCAAAGGCGAGCCACAGGGCCAGGGCCCGCAGGGCGGCGGTTTTGCCCTGGTTGGACAGGCCCGTGATGAGCATGTGCCGCTGGAAGAGCGAAATCAGCGCCGTGTCGCCGCGCAGGTCCTGGCCCCACGGGGCGCGGCCCGACTTGTAGTCGGCGCTCACCTCCGGGTCGGTGACCAGCGGGGACGGGCCGATTGGTTCGTCCAGGGCGCCGGAGTCGGCGATCCACATGCGCACCGTGCGGGGCGCCGGCGGAATGCTCATGTGCAGCTCGTGCTCGTGGCGGTTCATGTTCTCCGCCAGCTTGCGGCGCTTGCCCAGAATCTCTTCCGTCGAGACGCCGGACGGCAAGGTGACATCGACCTCCACGCCGCGCCCGGCAAGGGTGATCGGCCCGAGCATGCCCGCGGCCCCGTCGGCCGCGTCCTTGATGGCCTTCTTCAAAGCGGCGATGCCCAGGTCGGACAGGGCCTTGACCACGATGGACGGGGTGATCGGCACATCGTCCACGGCCCCCGAGGCGGGCCGTGCCCAGGCGGGCGCCGTGCCCTGGGCCTGACCCGCCTTCCACAGGTGCGCAAGCACCCCGAAGAGCACCAGGGCCAGCGCGGGGCCCCAGGCCACGGACACGAACCAGCACACGGCCTGGATCGCGTCGACCGCGGCCAGCGTCGGAGCGATGACGTCGTGCAGCTGATGGCTGTGCAGGGCCATGCAGGCACCGAGCAGCAGCAGACCGCCCTCCGCCCCGGCGGCGCCGATGGCGGCCGACTTGGCCATGTGAGGCACACCCGTGATCAGCTCCATGCGCCGGCGGTGCCGGTCGGCGCGGAACTTGTCGGCCTTCTCCTGCCACTCACCGGCCAGTTCGTGGTTCCCGGCCGCGACCGCGGCGGCGCGCATCTGGTGGTGCACGGTGACCGTGCGGCCGTGCCAGGCCCGCTTGGCGACGACCCCGGCACCGCCGAGGACGTAGGCACTGTGCCGCGCGGCCAGCCGCGCCCCCTGGCGGGTCCGCTCGTGGGTGACCGCCTTCCAGGGCAGGCGGGCGGTGCGCTTCCACGCCGAGACGGACGACGTACCGGCACCGTCGGGCGGCGCGCCATCGTCCTGTGGAGCCGGTACCGGCTCGGTGCCGCCGGCCGTGGGCGGTGATGCGGGCGCGGGTTTGGTGAGGTTCACCGGCTGGTGGCCGGTGCGGGCGCGGTGCTCTTCGAGGTCGTGCACCGTGCCCATGGCCGGGGCCGGGGCTTCCGGCGCCAGATCGGTCATGATGGTGTCCTCCGGCCCGCGGATGCGGGCGGGTTGGCCCGGGACGGCCGACGTGCTTGCCGGCTGGCGGCCGTCCCGGGGCGCAGCTACTGGGATCGGGCGTTCTGTGCGGCGCGCTTGCGGGCGTCGTCCAGGATGCGGTCGAACTCGCGCTGGAGGTCGCTCTGGTCCACCTCGGGCCCGGCCAGCTCGCGCTTGCACATCCGGGCACCCAGCCAGGTCAGACGCGCCTTCTCGCGGGCGGTCAGGGGCGGATCGTTCGCCATTGCGGTTTCCTTCCGCTCAACCGGCCGTGGTCAGTTCGTGCGGGTGACACAGGACCGGCCCGATCAGCAGGCCGAGGCCGCCCACCGTCCACCGGCCCCCGGTGAGCGGGCCGGGCGGCACTTCGTCCACGATCCGGCCGGTGCGCCCGGCCGCCCGCGGATCGTCGGCACACGAGACGATCAAGACCTTCTGGCCTGCCTGGAAGGTCACCGGCGCCACCACGGCACGCGCTGTGCGGTGTCGGCCACGGCGTCGTTCGAGGCCACGAAGTCGGCGCTGTCCGGGTCGGTGGTGCTGTTGTTGAAGCGGGCGTTGTGCTCGGCCTTCTTGGCCCGGTAGTCCTCGCGGGCCTGCCTGGCGTCGGTCTTCTTGGACATGCGTGCTCCTCGGTGTCCGGGAGGGTCCCGGCTCCCCTTGCCGCCCCGACGCGTGCCGGGGCGGCGCGGGCAGCCGTCCCGCCGTCAGCGGCGGGCCACGGACTTGCCGTTCTGGCCGGGCGGGGAGACGGCACGCACGACACTGACCACGCCCCACACGCCGACCGCGACGATCAGCCCGCCGATGACGAGGATCGTGGCGGCCGAGGTAGCGGCGGTGGCCAGCAGCGGCCCGAAGTACACGCCCGCGACCACCGCCCCGGCCCCCGTCCCGGCGCCAAGGGCAATGCGCTGCACGGTGCGGTCCGGCGGCGCCTGGTGGAAGTGCTGGACGATGGTGCGCTGCCCGCTGTCGTAGTCGGCGGCGGGCGGCAGCGGTTCGGGCCGGTAGACGACCTCCCCCGCGCTCTGCTGCGCGCGGGGGACGGGAAGCTGGTTGTCGAACTGGTAGCGACGAGGGGGCATCACGGCTCCTCACACGAAGGAAAGGGGGAGGGGTCAGGCGGCGTGCTGCTGACCGGAGTCAGCGCAGGGCACGCAGGTGCCGAGAGAGCGGGGGATGCAGTAGCCGGCGTCCGTGCGGCACCGCGGGCAGGTACGGCGGGCACGCATCATCGCGGCGTGCGCACGCCACCGGCCCGGCGTCATCGGACGCACCGGACGGGCCTGGTCGATGCGGTAGAGGTAGGCGACCAGCGGTCCGCGGCGCCGCCGCGGCCGTTCGAGCTGCGCCGCGACGCACTGACCGCCGGGCCGCAAGCCGCGGGCGCGCAGTTGGCGGCGGGTGGCGTAGCCGTCCGGGGCCAGGCGCCACCGGAAGACCGGCAGCACCGCCATCACGACACCGCGCGCTGCGCTGTGGCCCGTTCGGCTTGCAGCGTCTCGCGCAGGACACGGGCCTTGGCCGGGGCGCAGCGGACTGCCCGGCGGATCGCCTCGGCGGTCAGGTCCTCGATCGGCCAGTCCTCGGTAGCCGACCGGGCCTCGGCGAGGAGCTGTTCGGCAGTGCGCTTCGGCGGGGCCGATCGGGCCGACTGTGGTACCCGACCGGTCGCCCGGCGCGGCCGGGCCGATGCGGCGGCCACCACCGCGACCGGCCGGACCACCACCGGCGCGGGATCGGGAGCCGGGGCCGCCGATCCCGCACCGACCGGCGCCGGGGCCCGGTCGGCTGATTGCCGCAGCTCAGCCGTAGACCGCTTTACGGTACTAGAGGGCGTTTCCTGCGGTTTTGTGTCCGGGGCCGGTACCGGGTCCGGGGCGGGGGCATCGGCCGTCGGGGCGGGGGTTTGGGCCTGGCGCATCCGGTCGGCCGACTGCACGGCCTGGCGGTGCAGATCGGGCGTCATGCCCGGCGCGTCGGCGCCGTGCACGATCGACCAGGCACGGTCCCAGGCGTCGTCCGCCGTCAGATGGCCGATCGGGGCGGCGGACCGCAGCCGGTCGGCCACCTTGCACACCTGGCGGTGGTGCCACCGCCGCCGCCGGGCGTGGCGCCGCTCGCGCCGGGCGTCCTCGTCGCCGGCTGCCGCCGACAGGGTGGACACCCACTGGCGGATTTCGAAGACGGCCGGACCCAGCAGGGTCACTGCGGCCAGCCCGGCCCCGACCGTGGCGGCATCGGCCGCGCTCAGGCCGTGCCCGGCCAGGCTTGTGCCGTAGCCGTAGTTGACCCACGCCGCGAATCCGGCGCAGGCCACCACCAGGGCGCGCAGCAGCCAGCGCACCCAGGCGGGCAACTCGCGCTGGTCGGCGTAGGCGACGCCGGCGGCCATCACCCACGCCGCGCCCTCCAGGGCCAGCGGCAGGGGCAGCAGCAGCGGCGAGACCCCGACGAAATGCAGGACCTGCGCGGGCAGGGAGGCCAGCCCGGAGGCGACGACCAAAGCGAGGGTCCCGCGCCGGTAGACGTGCTCCGGCGTCAGCGCCGCCGCCCGCCGCCCGGCCCGCTCCGCGCGGCGCCGCACCCGGGCCGCCCGGTCGGCGTCGCGGTCGGTACGCGCCTGCTCCCGCAGCCGCGCCGTCCGCTCATCCTCCGCTTGCTGCCGGGCCGCCCGCCGTTGCTCGGCCGCCGCGGCATCCAAGCGGCGCTGTTCACGCCAGGTGGCCACGTCGCTCACGATGCCTCGCCGCCCTCAATGGCGCCGGCGGGCGCGGAAAGGGCGGCGTCAAGCTGCTGTTCCAGCTCGGCCACGCGGGCCCGCAGCCGTTCGGCGACCGTCGCCGGGTGGTGCTCGGGGCAGGGTTCCGATTCGACCGGCTGCCCGCAATCTGCGCAGCACACGCCGCCCGGCGGGAGTTCCGCGTCCCAGTAGGTGCGCGACTCCTCGTAGTAACGGCACATCCAGGAGCGCCGCTCCTGCGCCAGGCGGGCGGCCTCCTGCTCCAGTTCGCCGATGCGGTGCTGCTGGCGGGCCAGGACCAGCAGCGCGGCAACGACCGCCCGCCGCAGCCCCTCGGCCTCCTCGGTGGCCGCGTGGGCGACGCGTTTGGCACTCTCGTGCTGTTCGGCCATCTCCAGCAGGCACTGGACGTGTTCGGCCCACTGCTCATCCAGCGCGCCCAGCAGCGCCTTGATGCGATCGAGCGCGGCGGCCAGGTCTGCGTGCAGCCCGGCCAGGCGGGCCGTCCTCACGATACGGATCACGATGCGGCCCCTTCCAGGGTCGAAGCGGGCGCCGGGGCGTCAACCTCGGGGTGGGTGAAGTAGACCGGCGTGCCCAGCTCACGGGCGTAGGCGATCTCGCCGCGGGTGCTGTCGCCGATGTAGTCGCCGACAACCAGCACCTCGTCCGCCAGGCGGATCTTCGCGCGGTGCAGCGCGTCCAGGCCGGTCTTGACCGCGGCGGCGTCCGCGTAGCCCGCACCCGGCCGCTTCATGTCCACATCCGGGCGGACGACAATGCGGCCCAACAGCGTCTCCGCCCATGCGGCACCGGCCATCTGCTCCCAAAAGCGGGTGCTGCCGCAGATGACGACGATTGTCGGGATACCCAGACGCTCCTTCGCATCGGCCAGTTGCTCTGCGGCGCTCACGTCGGTGCGGGTGTAGTCCAGGGCCGCGTCCAGGAGGTGGCGCTGTTCGGCGAGCTGTCCGGCGCGGTAGGCGCGCGGGTGCAGGCGGCGGTAGAGGCGGTGGCGCAGCGTGGCGTGGGGGCGGCGCGTCATGCGGCACCTCCCGCCGTCACTGCGGCGGCCACGACCAGCAGAACGCCGCCGAGAAGCGACAGGTCGATGGCTCGGCGTACCCGGCCGTGCTTGGCGACCGCGATCCGCGCCAGAACCCGGATGTGCTGCGCGCGGTGGTCGTGGCGCAGCTCGTCGCGGATCTCCTCACCGCTCAGCGTCGCCCACCGCGGAAAGCCCACCGGCCGGGCGCCGCCGAGGTTGGGGCGGACGGTGGCCAGCAGCAGCCCGACCGCGGCCAGCAGCGCGGCCACCCCCAGGGCGCCGAGCAGGCGGGCCGCGGGCGGCACCCGCACCGCCGTCGCCAACGTGGCCACCCCGAGCAGCACCGCCCCGTTGAAGGCCAGCAGCAGAGCCACCTTGGTGTCCGTGCGGGCAATCTCCGCCTTCACATCCGCGTGCGCGGCGGCCAGCGCCTCATGCAGCGTGCTCATGCCCCCACCCCCGGAAACCGCGTCTCGGTGCGGTTGGCCAGGTCCCGGCGGGCGGCCAGCAGCCGCCGCCGGGCACGGCGGATTCGCTGCTCATCCAGCACGGTCGGGGCGCGGTCCAGTACCGCGATTTCCGCCTCCAACAAGTCCCGTTCCGCGAGGATGACGGGCAACTCCTGCTCGATCGCGTCCAGCTCCGCCGCCGTCGGCTCCCGGTCGGGGTCGGCGACGGCGGCCAGCATTCGTACAGTGGTCATGGGTCGTGAGTCCTTCCAGATGGGACGGCCCGAAGCGGCCCCGGGGGTGCATCCCCGGGGCCGCGGCCGTTGGTGAAGAGCGCGGCTGGTCAGCGCCGGCTGTTGTCGTCCCGGTCCTCGTAGGTGGTGGTCGTGGCCGTCGCACCGTCCTGCGTGGTGGTCGTGGCCGCCGCCTGGTCGCCGTTCTCGGGTTCGGGCGTGGAGACCTCGCCGTTGGAGATGCCGAACACCTGGCCGGGGCGGAAGTTGATCGCCATTGCTGTCTCCTGTCGAGAGTCCTGATCTTTTGGAGCGCTGAAGGCTCCCCTCACCGCCGGTACGAGACCGGCGGATCGGGCAGCAGGTCAGCGGCGGACGGTCAGAGCAGCGGCGAGGATGTCGGAGTGGTCGAACGCCAGCGGCGGCAGGCTGGCCAGCGGCCACCACCGGGCGGTGCGGGCGTCGTCCCCGGCGGTGACGGCTGTTGCGGTGGGCACCCGGGCCAGGTACACGTCGGTGGCGTACCGGCCGCGGGGGTCGCGGCCGGGTTCGGCCCACGTGCCGACCGGACGCAGGTGCCCAGGGTCCACGCGGAGCCCGGTCTCCTCGGCCAGCTCGCGCACCGCCGCCTGACGGCTGTGCTCTCCCGCATCGACATGGCCCCCGGGCAGAGCCCAGCAGCCCTCGTACGGCGGCCAGCCGCGCTCGATCAGCAGCACGTGAGCGTCCGGCGTCACGGCCACCACGTCGGCGGTGTAGTGGACGGTCTCGAAGGTCTCAGACATGGGGGTCGTTGGTCCTCTCGGATGGGTACGGCCCAAGCGGCCCCGGGATTGCGCCCCGGGGCCGCGCGCCGTTCACGGGTGTGCCGCGAGCCGGGGCTAGCGGCTGAAGTCGCGGCTGATGAAGGTCTCGGTGTGGTCGCCGTCGACGACGGTGATGTCGCCGTTGACCTGCGTGCCGTTGATCTGGTCCCCCGACCCCAGGTGGGTCGGGGCGTCAACGGACTCGATCCGCGTCTGGGCCAGGGCCGCCATGTCGACGCCCTCGGTGCCGCGGTTCTTCGCCATGGTGGGTCTCCTTCCGGGCCGGGGCTGTCCCGGCTCCCCTCAGCTCCGCCCGTACGAGACGGGCGGAGGAGGCAACCGGCCAGCGGCAGGCGCCCGGCCTAGCGGTTGAAGGTGTGGCTGACGTTGGTGTGCGTGTGGTCACCGTTGATGACGGTGGTGCCGTCGCCGTGCACCTCGGTGGTGGAGGCCCGGCCGTTCGAGCCGAGGTTCGTCGCGCCGGTGACGGTCCCGACCTGCGTCAGCTCGCCGGCGTCGACGCCGGTGGCCTCGTTGCGGTTGTCGCGGTTGTTCGCCATGAAGGCTCCTTCGTGGTGGCGGCCGGACGGTCCGGCCGCCGCACCCCGCACCCGGTGGCGGGTGCGGAGCACGGCGGGCGGGCCGGTCAGACGCCGTTGATGTGCCGGGCGGCGGCGGCCACGAACGCGGCATGGGCGGCGCGGGCGGCATCCCGGCGGACGTTCATGTCGGCCTGCGTGGTGGTGTCGTCCACCTCGCTCAGTACGAGCGAGGCGCCGACCACCGCGTCGGCGCGGTGCAGCAGCTCGCTGTCGTCGGTGACCAGCCGCAGCGCGTCCTGCGCGTCGGTCACGTCCGAGCGGGTGTCCCAGCTCACGAAGCGGGCCGCTTCCTGCGCCTCGCCCGAGGCGCGCAGCGTCTTGAGCTTCCAGCGGGTGAAGCAGTTGCGGCGGTGCGCTTTCAGTGCCTTGATCAGCGCGAGGGCGGCGTCCTGCTGCTCACGTCGCAGCCGCTCACGCAGCGCGGCCCGTTCGCTGCGGGCCGCGCTGCGGCTCTGCAAGACGCCGGCGACCAGGGCGCCACCCAGGGTGCCGAGCACGGCGATGATGCTGGCGATCGTGGATTCCATCAAATCCCTCTCAAGGTCGAGGTCAGCGGAGTACGAGCGATCACGGCGCCCCGCCGCCCGACGTCGCCTGTGTGGCGGACGGGCAGCGAGGACCGTGAGCACTGGTGCTCAGCCGCGCGGAGTTGGGGTGCGCGGTGGTGACGCAGGCGGGGCAAGGCCAGCGCCGTGCCGGTCCAGCACGGGCGGCGCCCCAAGCGGTCGTTGCATCGAAAACCTCCAGCTCGAAGGGCGGGAGAGGCAGGCTTCGCCGAAGCGCCGTTGCCACAGCGCTCCGGACCCGAGCCTGAAAGTTCGGTGCGTCATCGTTGCTGCTCTGACGCCAGCAGGGCGGCGCGGACCAGGTGGCACCCGAAGGGCTGACCTCCAGGAATGGAGGGATGATCCCCACGGATGTTCTCCAGAGCTGGCCCGCAGGACAGGACAGGTTCGCCTGCCACAAAGTGGCCGCCGGGCGGCCATCACCCGGGCCGTTGCGGGGACAGGGACTCAAACCCTGTCGTCACGTCTCTGTTGAATCCTCAAACAACGACCGCTTCCTTCGGACCCGTCTCACGGAGCCCTCCGGGCGATGTTCAGGTCATACGCACCTCTCCCGGCTTGACCAACTTGGCTAGCCCGGTCGGGGTAAGAACAACGTAGCCAGCCTGGCTAGTCATGTCAACACTTGGCTAGCCTGGCTGCTCTGATCGCCACGGAAGGACGTAGCATCGAGGCATGACCTTCACGCCCGAACCTCTGGACCCGGACGACGGCCGGCCGCCGTTTGAGCAGGTGGCGAGCAGTCTTGGCGCCGCCATTCGGACGAAGAAGCTAGGCCCCGGCGACAAGCTCCCCTCGCACAAGACACTGACTGAGCTGTACGGATTCGCTCGCGCCACGATCCAGCGGGCCCTCCGGGACTTGGAGGACGAAGGTCTCGTTGTGTCCCGCAAGGGCAGCGGCGTGTACGTCCGCAACCGCACAGAACGGCCCGCCGGGCTCCGCCCGTACGTCGAGCAGGCGTTTGCGAGTACGAACGTAACGATCGACTTTGCTGGCTTCTCCAGCGAGACGCTGCACAGCGCACTTCAAGAGCCCATCGACAAGATTCGGGTCGGCCGGCTGACCCCGTCGAGCATCGCCATCCGAATCCTGGTGCCGGACATGTCGGTGCCGCATGCCGCGCCGGTGCGACGCGAAGACAGCACGGACGACCCGCGCCTACGTCGCCGGATGCACGACATGATGGTCGGCTACACGCGCAGCATCACCAACTCGATCCAGGAGCTGAGCGTTCTCGGCCTGGTACCGGAAACCAGAGTGAGCGTGCGCGTCCACTCAGGTACGCAGTTCTTCAAGCTGTACGTGATCAACAAGGAAGATGCGTTTTTCGGGTACTACCCCATTCGCCCCAATAAGGTGGTCGCGGAAGGTGAGGTCATCGAAATCTACGACCTTGTTGGGGCCGACGCCACGCTTTTCCACTACTCCGTGAACGAAGGCGAGTCATCGAGTGGAGCGCAGCAGGTCGAGCAGGCGCGCATGTGGTTCGACAGCGTTTGGGACACCATCGGAAGGAACCTCGGCCCTGATGGAAAGTAACAAGCTCGACACGGTCATCGGGGAGTCCAGCGGTATCCTGTTCGACTTCGACGGGCCGATCTGCGACGTGTTCGCGGGTCTACCCGCCCCCGGCGTCGCTCGGGAACTCGCGGAGGTCGTGGCTGGACATGACGTGACGCTTAGCGGCAAGGCTCGCGGCCTTGAAGACCCGATGGAGATTCTGCGTCTTGCGGCGCAAGGCGGCGAGCCGGTCATCCGTGCAGTCGAGGAAGCACTAACCAAAGCCGAAGTATCGGCCGTGAAGGTAGCGGGCCCGCCGATTCCCGGTGCGGTCGCCGCCCTCGAAGCAGCTCACTCATCCGGGCGAAAGCTTGCCGTGGTCAGCAACAATTCCACGGCCTGTGTACGGGCATTCCTAACGCAACATAACCTTCATCACCTAGTGCACGAGGTGATCGGACGTGCCGCCTATCGGCCGGACCTGATGAAGCCCAACCCTCATTCGCTATTGCTCGCCGCTGAACGTCTTGGCGTTCCCCCCAATCGCTGCACGCTAATTGGGGACTCGGTGACAGACGTCGAAGCCGCCCGTACTGCTGGCGCGATGTCCATTGGCTTCGCCAACAAGCCTCATAAAAACCTTGCGCTGGCTGAAGCGAGGGCCGATGCAGTGATCACCGGCATGGCCGATGTGGCCGACGCTCTCGTATCGAACCCCTGATGGCTCATCTTTGAGCTATTAAAGGGGATGAGGGCAAACAGGGGACCAAGCGCCGAGTGCGGAGGTAGCTGTGGATTGGCAGCAGGCGACAGAGCGAGCCGACCGGTTGGTCGAAAGCGCTGCTGGTTACTTCCCAGCTGACAACTGGGACGGACGGGCGGTGCGCGGCGTCCTTGCCGTGGTCTTGGCAGGGCTGGCCCGGCGGCAGCATGGCACGGTCGCTGATGTGGGGATCGATACGCTGCTGTGGCACTTGGAACGCGGTCCCGCCTGCGTGTACGAGCTGGGGGATGACCTGGGCCTCGGCGAGGTGGGTGTCCAGCCGGAGGCGGCAGTCGAGAAGTGGGCATGGCTCACCCGCCGGTGGCCTGCCGCTCCGCCATCGGCCAACGGGGACGGCTTGGCGCGCGGGATCGGTCGGGGTTCGCAGCTGCCAGCGGTTGATGTGTGTACGCAGTGGGCGGCGGCCGTGGTCCGTGACACGCGCCGAAAGTGATAACGCCTAGAGATGATCCCAGTCGTTGCGGTACGTCCAACCCAGTCCCTGGCGAACCTCCAGATCGCCAGGGAAGCGGCGTAGGCCGTTCGCCGCCTCGCGGTGAGCGAGACGCACCTGTTCGGCGTCCAGTCGGTCATCTGTCGTCTCGTGTCCGGCAGAACAGGTGTAGGTCACGCTTCTGCCAGCCACGGTGAGAGAACCGCCGATCATTGCGCCGCAGCGATGACAGGCGTACGGCACGCGAGTGTGCCCGTTCTCGGAGATGAGCAACACTCGCCCGGCGACCAATAGTGGGCTAGGCAAAGCATCATGACCGGACATGCGGTCACCGTACCCGTCTTGGGGCGTGTCGGGCGGGGCAGGCGGGAAGCGCCCCCTCGCCAACCGCACGTGTCAAGGCTGACCACCTCTACCAGTCACCGGTCTTACTCCGGGCGCGGACGCACTCCGGGCACGTCCACGCGCGCCCCAGGACTCGCACGAGCCGAGTCTCTAAATGATCGGGGCAATGCAGTTCCACCGGCGGTGCCGGTCTGCGCGGCTTCCGAACGTAGGACGCGAACCAGCGGCGCCCGTCGGGATCACGCTCGATCATTCGTCGTCCTCTGTGTCTTCGTCCGGTTCAGGGTCCGGCGCGCTGACCGTCTCCTCGTTCACCAGGTCGTAGTTATTGATCTCCCTCTCACCACCGGCCATGGCGCACGCCTCCGCTCATCGGCCACGTATCCATCGTCCTCCGGTCGGCGTCTTGCCTTCAATGCCTCGCCCGGGATCCCCATATCTGACGGGGGCGGAGGAGGGCTGGCCCTGCGTTGGTCGCTCGATCGCCGGACAGTGGTGCGCTGACCTGGCTCTCTAGAGGCGGCGCCGGGCCGCCTGTGGGCCGTCAAAGGGCCGCCGCTGGTCACCAACGGCAACCAGCGGCCACCATCCGGTCTCCGATGGGGTGGGCTTGCGCCCCAGGTCACCGCCCCGTGAGGTACTCGTTTCCATCGTGGGCTGGCCGTACGGCAAGATGGGGTGTATCTGCCCTCGCGCGGCGGAGCCGCTCATCGGCCCACGCGGCGGAGCCGCATTGACCATGACAGATCCAGACTGCCGGACGGTTTCTCTTGGCTGAGTACATCTACACGATGCGCAAGACGCGCAAGGCGCACGGCGACAAGGTCATCCTTGACGACGTGACGCTGAGCTTCCTGCCTGGCGCGAAGATCGGTGTCGTGGGGCCCAACGGCGCCGGCAAGTCGACGGTGCTGAAGATCATGGCCGGTCTTGAGCAGCCGTCGAACGGCGACGCGTTCCTGACCCCGGGCTTCACCGTCGGGATGCTCCTCCAGGAGCCGCCGCTGGACGAGTCCAAGACGGTCCTGGAGAACGTCCAGGACGGCGCCCGCGAGATCATGGACAAGCTCAAGCGCTTCAACGAGGTCGCCGAGCTGATGGCGACCGACTACTCCGACGCGCTGCTGGAGGAGATGGGCAAGCTTCAGGAGGACCTGGACCACGCCAACGCGTGGGACCTGGACACCCAGCTGGAGCAGGCCATGGACGCGCTGGGCTGCCCGCCCGGCGACTGGCCGGTCACCAACCTCTCCGGTGGTGAGCGCCGCCGCGTGGCCCTGTGCAAGCTGCTGCTGGAGGCCCCCGACCTGCTGCTCCTCGACGAGCCCACCAACCACCTGGACGCCGAGTCCGTGCAGTGGCTGGAGCAGCACCTCGCCCAGTACGCGGGCACCGTCGTCGCCGTCACCCACGACCGGTACTTCCTCGACAACGTGGCCGAGTGGATCCTGGAGCTGGACCGCGGCCGCGCCATCGCGTACGAGGGCAACTACTCCACGTACCTGGACAAGAAGGCCGCCCGCCTGAAGGTCGAGGGCCAGAAGGACGCCAAGCGCGCGAAGCGTCTGAAGGAAGAGCTGGAGTGGGTCCGCTCCAACGCCAAGGGCCGCCAGGCCAAGTCCAAGTCCCGCCTGTCCCGTTACGAGGAGATGGCGGCCGAGGCGGAGAAGACCCGGAAGCTGGACTTCGAGGAGATCCAGATCCCGCCGGGCCCGCGTCTGGGCAACGTCGTGGTCGAGGTCGAGCACCTGAACAAGGCGTTCGGCGAGAAGGTCCTCATCGACGACCTGTCGTTCACCCTCCCGCGCAACGGCATCGTCGGCGTCATCGGCCCGAACGGCGCCGGCAAGACCACGCTGTTCAAGATGATCCAGGGCCTGGAGGAGCCGGACTCCGGCCAGATCAAGGTCGGCGAGACGGTCAAGGTCTCCTACGTCGACCAGAACCGCGCCAACATCGACCCCAAGAAGACCCTGTGGGCCGTCGTCTCCGACGAGCTGGACTACATCAACGTCGGCCAGGTCGAGATGCCGTCCCGCGCCTACGTCTCGGCGTTCGGCTTCAAGGGCCCGGACCAGCAGAAGCCGGCCGGCGTGCTGTCCGGCGGTGAGCGCAACCGCCTGAACCTGGCGCTGACCCTCAAGCAGGGCGGCAACCTGCTGCTTCTCGACGAGCCGACCAACGACCTCGACGTCGAGACCCTGTCCTCGCTGGAGAACGCGCTGCTGGAGTTCCCCGGCTGCGCCGTGGTCGTCTCCCACGACCGCTGGTTCCTGGACCGCGTCGCCACCCACATCCTGGCGTACGAGGGCGACTCCAAGTGGTTCTGGTTCGAGGGCAACTTCGAGTCGTACGAGAAGAACAAGATCGAGCGCCTGGGCCCGGACGCGGCCCGTCCGCACCGCGCCACGTACAAGAAGCTCACCCGGGGCTGAGCCGCGTGCGACACCTCTACTCCTGCCCGCTGCGCTGGTCGGACATGGACGCCTTCGGCCATGTCAACAACGTGGTGTTCATCCGCTACCTCGAAGAGGCACGGATCGACTTCATGTGGCGGCTGGCGCCGGGCGAGGGCAGCGCGTCCTTCTCGGGCGGGTCCGTGGTGGCCCGCCACGAGATCGACTACGTACGGCCGCTGGTGCACCGGCACGCGCCGGTGACCGTCGAGTCGTGGGTGACGAAGATAGGCGCCGCGTCGATGACGATCGCGTACGAGATCAAGGACGAGGACACGGTGTACGTCCGCGCCTCGACCGTCGTCGTCCCGTACGACTTCGCCCAGCAGCGGCCCCGCCGTATCACCGCGGAGGAGAAGTCGTTCCTCCGGGAGTACCTGGACGACGGCGCCGGGAACGACGCGAAGCAGCAGGAGGGGGCCGTCGCCGCATGACGGCGCTGCGCCTGGCCGATGCCGGGGAGGCGGCGGACCTCGCCGCCTTCCTGGCCCGGCTGATCCACTACGACCGCGCCGCCGCGGTACGGCTGCAGGCCGGGGACGGCGTGCTCGCGGTGTTCGGCCGCCCGCCGTCCTTCGAGGTGCTGGCGATCCGTACGGCCCGGCTGGCACCGGCCGCGCCCGAGGACCTGACCGGAGCCGCCTCCGGTACCGCCTCCGGTGCCGTCCCCGGTAGTGGTCGCGATCTCACCGTTTCCGCAGGTGATCTGCTCGAAGGCATCGACGAGCCGACGGGCAGCCTGACGCTGCCCGCCCCCGTCACCGGCCCGCCGTGGGCCGGGGTCCTGCCGCCGCGCGGCGGCTGGCAGCAGGTGCCGGGGCTGCCGTCGCCGCAGGCGCTCGGCCGGACCGTGGCATTGGCCGTCGCCGAATTCCGCGCCCGGGACGAGGCACTGCCGCCGGAACGCCGTACGCGCGCCGAGCGCGACCGCATCGGCCGCGAGATCTGGTCCCGCACGCTGGGCGACACCCACCTGCCGCTGCGCGCCGCACACGCCGCGCAGTCCCTGGGCTTCCTGCGTCCCGTACGGGCCGAAGCACAGGCGGGCGGCGGGCACGGGCCCGCAGGCACCGGGCACGCGGCGGGCACCGGGCGCACGGGCACCGGACACGCCGCCGGGGCCGCGCTGGCCGAACCGCCGACGCTGACCCTGCTGGCCGCGGGCGGCTGGCTGCGGCTGCGGACGCCGTACGGATCAGTTGCGGTCCGTACGGGCGGGATGGCGGCGCTGCCGGTCATGCCTGCCTGAGGAAGGCGGGAAGGCGGGAAGGCGGGAAGGCGGGGTCCGCCTCGGACATGCGTCAGGGCCGGGTACGGAGGGGACCTCCGTACCCGGCCCTGACGGCTTCGGAGCCCCTGGCGTACGGGCGTCCGCGTCGGCCGGTGAACGCTCAGTCAGCCGCGTTGATCATCGAAGCCGCTGCATACGTCAGGTAGTTCCACAGCTGCGTCTCGTGCTCGGGGGACAGCTCCAGGGAGTCCACAGCGTCCCGCATGTGCTTGAGCCAGGCGTCGTGGGCGGCGCGGTCGACCTTGAAGGGCACGTGCCGCATGCGCAGGCGCGGGTGGCCGCGGTTGTCGCTGTACGTGCGGGGCCCGCCCCAGTACTGCATGAGGAAGAGCGCGAGCCGCTCCTCGGCCGGTCCCAGGTCCTCTTCCGGGTACATCGGCCGCAGCAGCGGGTCCTCGGCCACCCCCTGGTAGAAACGGTGCACCAGGCGGCGGAAGGTCGGCTCGCCGCCGACCTGCTCGTAAAAAGTCTGTTCCTGAAGCGTGCCGCGCGGAATCTTGTTCACCCGTCCATGGTGTCAGACGACTCGGCGGTGCCGGGCGGCTCGGCCGAGGACCTGCGACGTAGGACAGTGGGGACATGAGCGCTACAGAGTCCGGTCCACGGCCGGGCCGCGAGCCGACGGCCGCGGCGCGTGCCGAGCTGGTCCGGCAGATCAGGGCGGGCGGCCACCTCACGGACCCGCGGTGGCGCGCCGCCTTCGAGGAGGTGCCGCGGCACCTGTTCGTACCGTACTTCTTCCTGGCCACGGCCCGCGGCTACCAGCGGCTGTCCGGCTCCGACCACGACCCCGAGCGGCGGGCGCGCTGGCTGGAGGGCGTCTATACGGACACGGCGCTGGCGACGTACATGCGGGACGGCGAGCTGGTGTCCTCCAGCAGCCAGCCGTCGCTGATGGCCATGATGCTGGAGGATCTGCGGGTCGGGGAGCGGGAAGGCGCCGGCGGCGGTTGCCGCGTACTGGAGGTCGGTACGGGGACCGGCTACAACGCGGCCCTGATGGCGCACCGGCTGGGCGCGGGCCGGGTGACCACCGTCGACCTGGACGAGGAGATCACCGGCCCGGCGCGGGACCGGCTGGCCGCGGCGGGGTACCGGCCCGCCGTGGTGACCGGCGACGGCGCCCTCGGCTGCCCGGAGCGGGCACCGTACGACCGGATCATCGCCACCTGCGCGCTGCCGTCCGTTCCCACCGCGTGGATCGAACAGTGCACGGTCGGCGCGCTCATCCTGGCCCCGCTCGCCACCGGGCTGATCGCGCTCCGGGTGACGGAGCCCACAACCGTACGGGCGGAGGGCCGCTTCCTGGACACGCCCGCGTACTTCGTGCCGCTGCGTGCGCCTGTGCGTACGTCTGTCCGTGGGCCTGTCCGCGTGCATGCCCGTACGCAGGCCGGTGCGGGTCCCGTCCCCGTCGGCAGAAGGCGCCCGGCACGGCGCGACGGCCTGCCGCGCGAGGTGCTGCGGGACGAGCGGTTCCACTTCCTGTGGTCGCTGGCCGCCGGCAGCCTCACCCCCGACGAGATCGTCAGTCTGTGGCGGCGCGAAGGCCATCCGCAGCGTGAGCGCTTCGGTGTCACGGTCGACGGGACCGAACAGCGTGCCTGGCTCGACTCGCCGGGCGGGCCCTGTCGGTGGCTGCTGGGGTGAGCGCGTATGTGGCCTGCGGCCCGCGCCCCCGGCGGACAGCGGAGAGCGCCGGCCGCGGCATGGTTGCCGGGCCGGCGCTCTACGGTTCTGCTTCTATGCGCGGCGGACGGTGAGGGTGGTCCAGGCGCCTACGTGGATGCGGTCGCCCTCGTGGAGCGGGGTGGGGGCGTAGGGCTGGATGGGGTCCTCGGCGAGGTTGACGGTGGTGCCGTTGGTGGAGTTCTGGTCGACCACCGCCCAGCTGCCGTCCGGCTGCTGGACCAGGAGCGCGTGCTGGTGCGAGACGCCCGGGTCCTCCGGGGGACGGCCCAGGTCGATGTCCGGGGACTCGCCCGTGCTGTGCCGGCGGCGGCCGATGGTGATCTGGCCGCCGGCGAGCGGAACCTGCTGCTCCGGCGAGTACGCGGGCAGGTTGAGGCCCGCCGCCTCCGGACCGCTGCGGCCCATCATGGCCATGAAGTACTCGCGGTCCGGCGCGATCGCCACGACCCAGCCGTCACCGACGACGGGCGGCGGCCCGGGCGGCGCGGCGGGGCCCGGAGCAGGGGCGTTCCACTGCTGCTCGGGCGGCTGCTGCTGCGGGCCCGGCTGCTGCGGCGGCTGGCCGAACGGGCCGGGCTGCTGCTGTGGTTCGAACGGGGCCTGCGGCGGAGCCTGTTGTGCAGCCTGCTGGGGCTCGAAGGGAGCCTGCGGCGGCTGTTGTTGGGGCTCGAACGGGGCCTGCGGCTGCTGCTGGGGAGGCTGCTGTGGCTCGTACGGGCCCGGCTGCTGCTGCGGGGGCGGCGAACCCTGCTGCGGAGGCGGGAAGCCGTAGCCGCCCTGAGCGCTCTGAGCGCTCTGACCGGCTTGCCCGCCCTGGCTGTGCTCCGGGCCGTCCTGCGGACCCGGCTGAGCGGGCGGCGGAGGCGGACCCTGCGAGCTGGGCGGCGGCAGCGGCCAGTCGTCGTCTGCCGACCGGGGCGGGAGCTTCGGGCCGGGCTGTCCTGTGGGCGCGCCGGGCTGCTGGCCCGGCGGCTGCTGGCCAGGAGGCGGGGTGGGGTGGCCAGGCTGACCGGCCGGTCCCTGCTGGCCTCCCTGAGGGGGCATGCCGAACTGGCCGGACTGCTCGGGGGCGAGCGGTTCGGCGGGACGGTTGATCTGCGAGGGACGCGAGCCCTGGTACTCGTACTGCTGCGGCGGGGTCGGCGGCCCTTGCTGCGGGGGCGGGAAGCCGTAGCCGCCCTGCCCGCCCTGGGGGCCGGGGCCACCCTGTGGGCCGGGAGGCGGCGGGGCGAACGAGGTCGCCGAGTGCGTCAGGAAGTTGTAGCGGCACTCCTCGCAGAACGGAGCCATTGCTTCACGCGGCGTACGGCACTGCGGGCACAGCTCCGGCTGGCCCGGCTGGCCTTGCGGACCCGGCTGGCCTTGCGGACCCGGCTGGCCTTGCGGACCGGACTGGCCTTGCGGACCGGGCTGGCCCTGAGGGCCGGGCTGGCCCTGAGGGGCCGGGAATGCGGGCGGGCCCGGCTGGGCGGGGCCGGGACCCTGGGGGGAGGGCGGCGGGGTGCTCGGGCCGGAGGCCGGGGGAGGGAAGCCGTAACCGCCCTGTCCGCCCTGGCTGCCGTGTCCGCCCTGCGGACCGGGCGCGGGTGCCGGGCCAGGACCGCCCTGGCCCATCGGGCCCTGCGCTGCCGGGCCCTGGCCTACAGGCCCACCCTGCGGTGCGGGCGGCGGCGGGCCCTGGGACGCCGGGCCCTGAGGGGCCGGGGGTGCCGCGTTCTGAGGTCCCGGTCCCGGTGCCGGGGGCTGGCCAGGGCCGGGGAAGCCCTGCCCACCCTGAGAAGCTCCGGGGAAATCCTGCCCACCCTGCGAGCCCCCGGGAAAACCCTGCCCGCCTGGAGAACCGCCGGGGAAGCCCTGCCCGCCCTGGGAGTCACCGGGGCCTCCGGGGCCTCCGGGGCCGCCTTGGGCGCCTGGGCCCGGACCGCCCTGCGCCCCCGGCCCGCCCTGCGGAGCGGGCGGCGGTGTCGGCTGGCCGGCCGGCGGCGTGTTGAGGAATCCCGCGGGCAGGGAGGGCGGCGGGGGAACAGCGCCCGCCATCCGGTGGCCGCACACCTCGCACCAGTCTTCGGCCACCGACTGGTGGCCGTTCGGGCAGGTCGGCATGTCGGATCTTCCCCCTCAGTACCGATTGTGTTCGGTAGTACGTCTAGTTTGTTACTTCTTGACGCGAACTGTCTTGGTCGAGCGCGTTTCGAGCGTCATCTCGTCCGCCTCTGTGACCTTCGCCTTCAGTCGCACAGTACCGGTCGCCGCATCGACGACGTCCACCACCTTCGCAAGCAGTTTCGCAGTGTCCTCGTTCCCGGACGCGCTCGCCAGTTGTACGGCTCGCCCCAGCTTGGCCGTGGCGCCGTCCGCATCGCCCGACTTGCGGGCATCCAACCCTTGCTGGATGACCTGTGCCAGTTCGGCTTGCCCCGTGTAATGGGCGACCTGGGGGTTGATAGTGGTCGAAGCGGCCATATCGTCCGTCCAGACCGCCCGCACGAGCCCCTGCGCGAGCGTCTGCGGCGCGGAACCGCCGGGTTCGGGGAGGACGAGGGAGACCCGCGCGGCCAGCATCTCCTGGCCCACCTCGGCGGCCGGAACCCGTACGCACAGGTGGTAGTCGCGGGACTCGTCGCCCCAGGAACCTGTCGGATAGTCGCCGGTCCGCGGGCCGGATTCGGTACGGCGGCCGGTCAAGTCCGCCACGGTCGGTGCCACTTGCTTGACGAAGGCGACCTCCGCGCCCTGCGGTGTCCACAGCCGCAGGGTGACGTCGGCCACCTCCTTGCCCATCGCCGCCTCCATCATCCGCGTGAAGTCGGCGGCCAGGCCGGACGGGTCGGCGACGATGTCGGCCGTCCCGAGCAGCGCGGCGGCGATGCCGGTGACCTCCTTGACCTCCCAGTCCGTACCGACGCCACGGGCGTCGCACGTGAAACGCCCGGCGCAGGCGTCGAGAGTGGCGCGCAGGTCCTGGGGCGACTCGTGCTCGTTGCGGCCGTCGGTGAGCAGGATGCCGTGCCGGATGCCGACGTCCGCGTCGGTCAGCAGCCGGTCGGCCAGCCGTAACCAGGTGCCGATGGCGGTGCCGCCTCCGGCGCTCAGTTTGCGCAGCGCCTCCTTGGCCTGCTCGCGGGTGGTCGGGTCCGCGGTCGCGAGCCGGCCGCCGCCCGGGTAGACCTCGGCGGCCTGGTGGGTGCCGGCCACCACGGCGAAGGCGACACCGTCCCGTACGGTGTCGATCGCGGCGGCGGTCGCGTCGCGCGCGTTGCGCATCTTGGTGGGCGGGTAGTCCATCGAACCGGAGCAGTCCACCATGATCACGACGCCCGCGTGCCGGACGGCCCCGACGCTGTCCCGGCCGCGTGCGGCACCGAGGCCGCCCGCGTCCGTAGCGGCGGCGAAGAGGGGCAGTCCGCCGCTGGTGCCGCCGCCGGTGGCGGTGACGGTGACGATGGCGTTCACCTCGCGCCCACCTTCGGGCAGATACGCGTTCTGGTACACCTCTGCGGAGAACCGCGGCACGCTGGACTTGGCGAAATTGGCCATCTGTTCCGCTCCTTAGGTCCGTCGCACGGCTCCGGTGCGGAGGCCGCGCGGCGGTGACGAGACCCATGGTCGGGCGGAAGTCCCCGTGACCGTCCCCCCGTTGGCGCCGTACTCGTGGTGGTGCGCTGCGGTGCGGTTCACCGGACGCCGGGGCACCGGTTCACCAGCCCGCCGGTTCACCAGCCCGCCGGTTCACCGGGTCGGCATGAACCGATCCGATTCGGTCGTGTTCCGGTGCGATTGCGGTCGCTGTTGCGGATCATCTGGTCGCGGCCGGAAGCTCCCCGTCTTCCGGCCGCCGGTGCCGCCGCGCGGGCGGCGGCACGTCCCGGCAGGCGCTCAGGCCGATCCTGCCCGTCCCGGTGGCGCCGGGAACGGCACCACCGCCACTGTTACGTTGTCGTGGCCCCCGCCCGCGAGCGCATGGGCGACCAGGGTCCGCGCACTGTGCAGCGGCCGGTCGTGCGCGTCGGCCGGCAGCACCGCGGCGAGCTGCTCCGCGGCCTCGGCGTAGTTCCACAGCCCGTCCGTGCACACCACCACTACACCCGGTCCGTCGGGTTTGAAGGAAGCGGTGTGCGGCTCAAGTTCGTACGCGTCCGCGCCCAGCCAGCCCGTGATCGCGTGCGCGCGGTCGTCCGCGTACGCCTCGGCCTCCGACATCAGGTTGTTGGCGACCATCTGCGCCGCCCACGAGTCGTCCTCGGTGAGGCGGACGGGGGCGGCGCTGCGGTCGTCGGGGACCCAGTACGCGCGGCTGTCGCCGACCCAGCCGATCACGAGCAGCCCGCCGCCGACCACCGCGCCGACGAACGTGCAGGCAGGCGCGTTCTGCTGGCGGTACGGGTCGTGCTGCCGGGGCGCCGCGGCCAGGGCGTTGACGGCCTTGGCGGCGGCGATGATCGCGTCGTGCATGGCCCGCTGCGGGTGCGTGCCGGCGGGCAGGGCGGCCAGCAGCGACCGGGCCGCGGTCCCGGACGCGGCGGCGGACGCGTCGTCGGGCCGGGACGCGGAGGAGACGCCGTCACAGACGACCGTGAGCACCGCGGGCGTACCGTCCGGCAGGGCACTCTCGGCGATCGCGAAGAAGTCCTCGTTGCGGTGGTGGCGGTGGCCCCGGTCGCTGACCGCGGCCACGCCCGGCAGTTCCCGCTCCATGTGGTCGCGTTCGCGGGGCTGCGCGTGGCCGCAGTTCTCGCAGTAGCCGTCCTGGGCGACCGTCCCCGCGTGGCACACCGAGCAGATACGGGTGCCTTGCGCGGGAGTCTGGTGTTCGGGGGAGGAGGCCGATGCGGGCGGCTGTGCAGTTTGTGGTGGCTGGGCGGGCTGCTGCGGTGGCTGGGCGGGCTGCGCCGACTGCACGGGCTGCGCGGGCTGTTCAGGTTGTACTGGTTGAGCGGGCTGAGCAGGTGGCGTCGGCTGTACGGGCGGCTCTCCCGGTCCGCCCGGCGTCCGGTCGTCCGAAGGGCCGGGTGAAGACTCGGCGCCGAGGCCGTAGCCGACGATCCGCGGGTCCGGCGCGCCACCGTGTGGGCCCGGCGCGGGGCCGGGCGACGGCGGAACGCTCGCCTCCGCGTGCGGCGCCCGCGACTGCGCGTCCGCCTGCGGCCCGCCGGGCGCATATCCGGGCGGAGGTGGCGGTACGGGGGCGTGGGAGCCGGGCGCCGCGCCGTGCGGGTGGGCGGTGGCGCCGGGTGGGTACGGGGCGTCGCCGCCATGCCCGGCTTGGGCGTCGTACGCCGTGGGGGGATGCGTACCGTACGCGGCGGCCCGGGCACCGTATGCGGGTGTCTGCGTACCGTATGCGGCAGTGTGCGCGTACGGCGGGGCAGGACGCGGCGCGGGCGCGGCCACCGGCACGGGTGCCGGAGCCGGACCGGGTACCGGAACCGACTCAGGAGCCTGGCCCGCCCCCGGCATCAAGAACCCCGCAGGCAGTGCAACCGACCCTGCAGGCGCCCCCGCCCCGGCCGCCGGATGCCCCGCGGTGTCACCCAGCGGAACCGTAGGGCGGTCACCGGTACTGTCCGGTCCGGCGGGGGCCACGACGTCGGCGCCGCAGAACCCGCAGTAGTTGTCCCCCGGTTCGAGCGGCTCGTCGCAGCTCGCACACCGGAACGGCCCTGTCACACCCATGTCACACCCACGTCCTGGGGCGGAAGCGGTTGGCCCGTTCCACCAGCTCGATCCTTTCCTCGCCACGCTGCGCCAGCCGCGCGAGCAGTCTGAACGACCGCTCCAGGCCGAAGCGCAGGCCGCGTTCGTCCAGTGCACTGCCGAGCAGACCGGGCCGGGCGGCAGTGCCGCCGGAACCAGGGGCCCGGGTCCCGGACGGCAATGTACGCCCCCGCTGCTCGGCACCGCGGCTACCGGAGAGTACCCAGTCGAGCGCGCAGCCCAGCACCTCGGTCGTCAGTTGTTCGCGGCGCTCCGCGTCCAGCCCGGACTCCGCCAGCCGCTCGACCTCTCCGGCCGCCGCACGCAGGTCCTCCAGGAGCGGGTCCAGCGCGGAGCGCTGCCGCAGCCGGGCCCGGATCGCGGCGATGCGCGCGGCAGTGTAGTGAATGGAGGATTCCGGTACGGATTCGAGCGCGGCCACCGCGCCGGCCCGGTCGCCGTCCGCGAGCCGCACCCGCGCCAGCCCGAACGCCGCGCTCACGTAACTGTGGTCGGCGGCCCACACCAGCCGGTAGTACTCCGCCGCGTTGTCGAGCTGGCCCAGCACCTCGGCGCAGATGCCGAGCGCCAGCTTCGGAGCGGACTCGCCGGGGAACGCGTCGTACATCGCGTCGAACGACAGCGCCGCCGTCTCGCGGTCGTCGTTCGTCAGCGCCACCAGACCGCGGTACCAGACCACCCGCCAGTCCGCCGCCCAGTCCCGGTCGGGCTCCGCCTCTATGAGGTGCAGTTCGCGCAGGGCCGCCGCCCCGTCGCCCATCTCCAGCTGGGCGCGCAGCTTGCGCAGCCGGGTCTCTATGGTGTCGGCGGGGGCCGCGCGCAGCGCGCTGATCAGCTCCGCGGGGGCGGCGGCCAGCAGTCCGGCCAGGAAGCCCGCGTTCGGGTCGGCGGGATCGACGCGCGGTACGGGCAGGGCGAGGACGGCGAGTCCGGTGTCGAGCGGGCGCAGCGCGGGAGCACCGCGTGTCCCGCCGGCCTCCGTCCGCGGGCCGGTCGCCGACGTGACCTCGTACGCGACCTGGGCGGGAACGACGGGCTGGGTGCCCGGCCCGGCCGGGGCCGCGACCTGGCCGACGACGGTGCCCAGAGCGCTGCCCGTGCCTGAAGCGCTGCCGGTTCCCGTACCGCTGCCGGTTCCCGGACCGCCGACGGTGCCCGGGGCGCCGGAGGACTTCTTGCCGCTGCCGATCTCGCCCGGCGCGCCGACTCCGGTGGCCGGGCCGATGACCGCGGTCGCGGAGCGCCGACCCCGGCGAAGCGGCCACGCCGTACGCCCATCGGACCCGGCCCGGCGCCGCCCGGCCGCCACCACGCGCGCCCCCAGCAGGGACGTGTCCCCCTCTGCCCGCGCCATCACATCCGTGTCCACGACGCGCAGCTCCGGGCCGAACAGTGTGGACAGCGAGGGCCGCTGCTCGCCCGTCTGGAGCGCCACGACCTCCCGCAGCACGCCCGTCAGCTGTTCCGCCATCTCCTCCGCCGAGGAGAAGCGCCGCGCGGGGTCGGGGTCGGTGGCCCGTACCAGGAGGCGGTAGAAGGACTCGTACGTACGGAAGACCTCGATGTTGTCCGGGTCGGGCAGCGAGTCCGCGAACACGTTCGTGTAGCCCTGGAAGTCGAAGGTGAGCACGGCGAGGGTGCGCGCGACCGTGTAGAGGTCGGAGGCGACGGACGGGCCCGACTCGGCCACCTCGGGCGCCTGGTAGCCGATCGTGCCGTAGATCGCGCTCTCGTGGTCGTCCATCCGGCGCACCGCGCCCATGTCGATCAGCTTGAGCTGGTCGTGCTGCTGGATGGCGTTGTCGACCTTGAAATCGCAGTACAGGAGGTTGCGGCTGTGCAGGTGGCCGAGCGCCTCCAGGGCCTCGATGCCGTACGCGCACGCCTGCCCGACCGGCAGCGGGTCGCGGCGCCCGTGCGGCGTGCGCCGTTCGTTGGCGATGTCCTTGAGGGACTTGCCGCCGACGTACTCCATGACGATGTAGCCGTCCAGGCTGCCGGTCGTACGGTCCAGGTGCTCGACGAAGTTGTAGATGCGGACGATGTTGGAGTGCTCGATCTCGGCGAGGAAGCGGCGCTCGGACGCGGCCGCCGCCAGCGCCTCCTCGTCGCCGGTGTCCAGCAGGCCCTTGAGCACCACCCAGCGGTCGGAGACCGCGCGGTCGATGGCCAGGTAGATCCAGCCCAGGCCGCCGTGCGCCAGACAGCCGACGACCTCGTAGCTGCCGTGCACCACGTCACCGGGGCGCAGTTTGGGCACGAAGCTGTACGGGTGGCCGCACTTGGTGCAGAAACCTTCCGTACGGCCCGGACGGTCGCCGCGCGCCCGGCCCACCGGGGCGCCGCAGTCGCTACGGCTGCAGAACCGCTTGCGCTCCGGGACCTCCGGGTTCTCCAGGACGGCCGTACGCGGATCGGGGCGCGGCACCTCCGGCACCGTCACCAGTCCGGCGCCCAGCCGCCCGCGCGCCGGCCCGGAGCTGCTGCCGCGGCCGGCGCTGCGTACGGACACGGACATCGAGCGCGTCGAGGTGCCTGACAGGGAGCGGGAGAGGCGGCCCGAGACGGAGCGCCGAGAGGTTGCGGAGCGGGCGGAGGTCGCTGAGGTCCGGCTCTCACCCGAACCGGAGCTGGAGCCGGAGCCGGGACCACCGGAAGTGTGCCCGGAGCCCGCGGAACCCCCAGAGCCCGCAGAACCCCCCGATCCCCCAGAGCCCCCGGAACCGGCCACCCCGGCTCCGCCCGAACCCGAACCCGAACCGGAAGCCCAACTTCCGCCCTTACCCCCGCCCCCACCCTTCCGCCCCGCCGTGACCCCCGTAGGCGGTGACCCCACCATCCCGTCCGGTGACACGACCGGAGCCAGCCCGCAGGTGTCGCAGTACAGTTCGCCGGCGCCCACGTCCTCGTACGTGCCGGGGCAGTCGCGCCGCTGGCACGGGGCGCCGCCGGTGTGCTCCTCGGTCATGCTTCCCCCTGTGGTCCGTCCGCCGGCCCGGGGTCCGGTCCCGGCGGCAGCAGCGCCTCGGCCACCGCCTGCTGGTAGCGCAGCACCGCGTGCTCGGCCGCCCGCAGGTCGCACGGCGCGCTCCACAGCATCCGCCGCGCGACGTCGTACCGCTCGGTCAGCAGCGGGTCCTCGGCCAGGCCGTGCCGCGCGGCTTTCGCCTTGTAGGCGTCCAGACGCCCGCGCAGCTCGGCCCGTACGGCCAGCGGCGCGGTGACCGCCGTCAGCGACTCGCGGGCGCGGTGCAGTTCGTCCTCGGCGCGCTGTTCCAGGCTGTCGAGCAGGGGCGAGAGACGGTGCCACTGGGCGTGCCGGCGGTACTCGGCGGCGGTGGTCAGCTGCTCGTGCAGCGCGGTGGGCGGGCCGCTGACGGCGGGCACCTCGGACGCGGCGATCTTCGCGAGCACTTCACCGCGCGCCTGCCGCGCCTCGGTGAGCGTACGGTCCGCCCGGGACAGCACGTCGCGCAGCTGCATCAGCCGCCGCTCGGCGTCCTGCCGTACGTCCAGTACGGCTTCGATCTCCCGCCGGGCGTCCTCCAGGGCGCGCGCCGCACGGTCGTAGCGGACGGTGTCCGGGCGGCCGCCGCCGGGCGCCGCGCTGCGGTCGGCGTCCGGGGCCCAGAAGGCCAGCGGGTCGGACACCACCTGGGCGCGCAACTGCGTCAGTTCGTACGTGATCCGCTCAAGGTCGTCGCCGGCCGGGTGCTCCCCGGGGCGTACGCCGACCGACCGCGCCAGGGAGAGCGTGCGCCGCAGTTCGGCGGCGAGCAGGTCTATCCGGGCGGGCAGGGCGGACCACACGGCGTCGGCGGAGACGATGACGTCCAGCGCCGCCGCGTACAGCGTGTTCATCCGCCCGACCAGTTCCTCCAAGGTGAACTGTTCGCTCAGCCGGGCGGGGCCGCCGAGCTGCGCGGCGCCCGCGGTGGCCGCGCCGGAGACCGTGACGCGGGCGCCGCGGAGCAGTTCGGTCAGTTCGGCCAGGTCGTCGGGGGACGGCCAGCGGCGGCGGTCGCGGAGCTCGCGGGCGGTGGTGAGGGCTGCCGTGTACGCGTCGAAGTGCGCCCACAGGACGGTGATGGACTGCTCGGTGGCGGCCCAGCGGTCCTTGGTGACGCCGGTGAGTTCGGCGCCTTCCAGGAGGCGGCGGCCCGCGTGGTCCTGAAGGGCGAGCAGCGAGGTCTCGATCGCCTCGTACTCGTCACCGAGCCGGCTCAGGGCGCGGTCCACCTCCTCCCGGTCCATCACCGGGGTTTGGGGCTTCCCCGGCGAGCCGGGGAAGGATCCGGGGACCCCCATCGATCACCTCTCCAAGTGCGTGTGGTGCGCGGCGGTCGACACGTCCGTCGCGGCTGGTCGTACGGCGGTACGGCTGCGGTCACGGGGTCGGCGGTCCCGCGGCGCTGCCGCCTCGGCCGGCGGCACTGCGGCACAGCCGGCCTGCGCCGGTGGTCCTGCGGCAGGTGCCGCCTCCGCCGGTGGTTCTGCGGCACTGCAGCCTCCCCCCCCGGCGTCGCCTGTCCTCTGTCCCGTGTTTCCGTCCCGTGCTTCCGCCCTGTGTTTCCGTCCCGTGTTTCCGTCCTCCCCCCTTCTCCGCGCCCGCGGGTTCCTTCCATGGTGACGCCACCGGCGGGCGAACGCCGTTCCACGGCAGGGCGACCGGCCCTGCGATCTGCCGACGGCACCGCCACGCGCCGCCCGTACGCGGCACACCGGCCGTCCCGCCACGCGCCGCCCGTACGCGGCGCTCGCCCGGCCCCCGCACGGATCAGTCGCTGTACTGGGGTTCGGGCGCCTTGGATATGCCAGGGAGGTCCGCCTGAAGCCACTTCCTGTAGGCGGCCATCCACCGGCTTTCGCCGCCGCCCTGGCGGTAGTCCTCCAGCACCTGGTTGACCCGCCGCACCAGGTCGGTGTCGTCGCGGTTGACCGCGACGCCGTACGGCTCGTCGGTGAACGGCTTCCCCTTCAGCTGCACCGTCGGGTCCTGCGCGGCCTGCGCGGCGGCCAGCGCGTTGTCCGTCACCACCGCGTCGGCCTCGCCGAGCTGGAGCCGCACCAGGCAGTCGAGCTGGTTCGGCACGGTCACGACCCGGGCGCCGTGCCGCTCCTCGGTCAGCCGGGTCTCGCCCGTGGAACCGGCCGCCGTACAGACCCGCTTGTCCTTCAGCGAGTCGTCGAAGCCCGTGATCCGCGAGTTCGTGGGCGCCAGCACCTGCTGGCCGCCCTGGAAGTACGCGGTCGAGAAGGCGACCTGCCGCTTGCGGGCGCAGTTGATCGTCATCGTCCGTACGACCAGGTCGACGGTGCGTTTCTGGAGGGCGGGGATGCGCTGGCTGGTGGGAATCGCCCGGAACGAGATCTTCGGGTCGGGCCCGAGGATGTCCTCGGCGATCGCCCGCGCCAGGGCGATGTCGAAGCCCTCCAGGTCACCGGTGGCCGGGTTGCGGTAGCCCCAGCGGTAGGTGTTCTGGTCGACGCCGACGATCAGCCGCCCCCGCTCCTTGATCTTGTCCACCGTCGGGCCGTCCGCCGGGGAGGGCCGCAGGCTCGCGGCGGCGTTGGCGGGCGTGCAGTCCGCCGCCGCGGCGTCGGCGCGGGCGCTGTGCGTCCCGTACGGCGCGGGGCGGGGCGCCGGGCCGCCGCCCAGGACGGGGACGAGGACCGCGGCTGTCGCCGCCATCACGCACACCCCGGCCGCCACCGGGGCCAGCGCGGCCCGCAGGTTCCGCAAACCCCTCGCGCGCGTCGTCATGTCGCCATCACCAGGCCGCCCCATCACCGGTACTCCGAAAGCCTGCGCCCGATGCCCAGCACCGCGCCCGTCGCGCCCAGGAGGGCCAGCACCACGGCGCCCGTCACCAGCCCGGTCAGCGCCCCGCGCCCGTCGTCGGCCGCCCGTCGGAGCTGCTGCTGCTCGTGGTCCAGCGCCCTGGCCAGCTGGGTGTCCACCCGGTCGAAGGACTGTCCGGTCGCCGTGTCGCCGCCGATCACCATGGCCAGCGCCCGGTCGTAGTCGCCCTGGTCGTCGGCGGCTCGGGCCTCGGCATGCCGCGCCTGCCACTGCCGTACGGTCTCGACCGCCTCCTGTACGGGGCGCCGGCCCGCGTCGTCGTCGGCGAGCGCCAGGGCCGAGCCGAGCTTGCCGTCCGCCGCCGCGGCGTCGCCGCGGCCCGCGCCCGCCAGGTCCTTCATGCCGGTGCGGTAGCCGACCTCGTAGAAGTCCTGCTGGTCCTTGGTCACCACGGCGCCGCGCGCGATCAGGGTCAGGTTCTCGTCGCCGCGGGCCTGGAGGGCGTCGATGCGCGCCTCGTTGAGGACGTTCAGCGAGCGGGCGCCGTCCTCGTACGACGTGTTCAGCCCCGCGCGGGCCACGGAATGGCCGACCGCAAGCCACAACAGGACGACGGCGGACGCGGTCGTGGCCGCCAGCAGGCCGTAGTTGAACAACCGGTTCGTGCGGCGGTAGTTGCGCCGCTGGGCCCAGACGAGGGCGCCGAGCGCCACCACACCGGCGGAGAGCGCGAGCCAGGGCCACGCCTTCGCGGAGTCGTAGTCCTCGCCGAGGCGCGCCGTCTCTGCCACGTACAACTCACGAGCTGCGGGGAGGAGTTCGCCGCGCATCTGCGCGTTGGCGTAGCGCAGGTAGGCGCCGCCGAGGGGAAGGCCCTGGCGGTTGTTGGTGCGGGCCGTCTCGATCAGGCCCGTGTACCGGGGGAGGAGGCTGTTGAGCTTGGCGATCTGGCGGGCCGCGGTGTCCGAACCGCTGGTGTTGGACGACGCCTTGGCCAGCAGCCGGGCGGCCATGGCGATGTCGGCCTCGTACCGGTCGCGGGTGGCCTGGGTCTCCTTGCCGCCCGCGAGGAAGCCGCCGGCGGCGGTGGTGTCGGCGTCGGCGAGGGAGCGGTAGATGTTCGCGGCGTCCGCGCTCAGCGGCTGGCTGTGCTCCACCACGTCGCGCGCGGCGGTGGCCCGGTCGGTGACCTGCCAGGCCGTCGCGGCGCCGAACGCCACGACCAGGAAGGCCAGTACGGCCCCGATGATGCGCAGCCGTCCGGGCTCGGTCGTGGCGGCGGCACGCAACTGGTCCACGCCGTCGGCCCATGCGGTACGCCGTCGGCCGACGCCCGTACCCGTACCAGTACCCGAAGCGAGGCTGGAACCGGCCGCGGACCCGGACCCGGCGAACGTGCCCGAACCGGCGGAGGAGAGGCCGGGGGAGGGGGCGCGGCCGGACGGCGGCGCAGCACCGGTCTGCGGGTTGGACACGGAACCTCCCCCTGGTCGCGGACGGCGGCCCCGGACCCGTGCGACGGGCGCACGGGAACAGTTGCACGGCCAGCAGTCAGTATGGCCGCAGGGACTGACAACCACACCGTTATTGCCTGGATCATGTGCGGATCGGGCCCCGCCGAACCCTCCCGCCCGGCGGTCATCCGTGTTCCCCCGCCCTCCATCACGCGCGGCCCGCCGGACACGGTTCCCGAAAGGACACGCGTGTACGGAATTCGCCGTATTCGACGGGGAATCCGGCTCCCGGCCGCGAGGCACGCTCCCGGCCGCGAGGCGCGGGCGGAACCCGCCCCCCGACGGGTCCCACCCGGCCTGTCTTCGGGAGAGGCGCGGTCGCGTTGCGGGGACGAACGCGTTGCGGGGACGAACGCGTCGCGGGGACGAACGCGTCGCGGGGACGAACGCGTCGCGGGGACGAACGCGCTGGACGACACCCCGCCGGCGAAACGATCCAGCCTGACAACTCCCCCCGAGCGGGGGAACGAACCGGGCGGGCGGAAAGATCCCGGCGGGCGGGAAGTTTCTGGTGGGGGAAGGTGGCGGTGGGGGGAGGTCTCGGTGGGAGGACGGTCTCGGTGGGAGGACGGTCCCGGTGGGAGGACGGTCCCGGCGGGAGGGGGCCGGCGGGGGGAAGCCCGGCGAAAGCAAGGTTCCGGTGAAAGCAAAGCCCCGGCGAAAGCAAAGCCCCGGCGGGAGGAAGGTCCCGGCCGACGGCTGGATTCCGGCGGGCGGCGGGATCCCGGCAGGCATCGGAATTCCGACTCGCCCACCCCTGCCGAGCTTCCGCCGGGGTGTCCCCTCGGATCCGCCCCCAGCCCCACTCCCCATAGCCCCTCACCTAACCCCACCTAACCCCCACCGAACTCCCCACGCACCCGCTCATACGCCTCCGCCCCCGCTCCGGCCCGGTCCAGGGCGTGCAGGGCCGCGCCCAGTACGGGCGGCTCCGTGACCACGCGCGGTTCGGCCTTCGGGGCGCGCTCCGCCAGCAGGCGGGTCAGTTCGTCGTGCAGGAGCGGGTGCCGGGCGGCCAGTACGCCGCCGCCCAGGACCAGCGGCGTCGGCTCGTCCAGCAGGTCCAGCCGCTTCAGCGCCACCGACGCCAGCAGTGCGACCTCTTCCGCCTGCCGGTGCACCAGGGCCCGCGCCACCGCGTCGCCGGACGCGGCCACCGCGAACAGCAGCGGCGTCAGCCCGTACCGGCGCTCCCGCGGGATGTGTCCCAGGTGGAGCGCCTCGATCAGCTCCGGCATGGTGGCCAGCCCGAAGTGGGCCGGGACTTCGCGCGCCAGCGCGCTCGGTTCGCCGCGCCCGTCGTCGGCCCGCGCCGCCCACCACAGCGCCTCCTCGGCCAGGTGCCCGCCGCCGCCCCAGTCGCCGGAGAGCCGCCCGACGGACGGGAACCGGGCGGTACGGCCGTCGTGTCCCAGGCCCGCGCAGTTGATCCCGGCGCCGCACACCACTGCCACGCCGACCGGTTCGCCGGTGTCCGGCAGTCCGGCGCGCAGCAGTGCGAAGGTGTCGTTGGCGACGGTGACCGTACGGGCCCAGCCGTACGAGGTGATCGCCGCGGCCAGTTCGGCTTCCTCGGCGGGCAGGTCGGCGTTGGCCAGGTAGGCGGACACCTGGTCCACCGGCCCGGTGACGCCGGCCCGTTCCCGTACCGCGTCCACCAGCGCCGCCAGGTCGCCGACGGCCCGGGCGACGCCGACCACCGGCGGCTGGAAACCCCCGCCGCGGACCGTCGCCAGCACCGTCCCGTCCGCACCGACCAGCGCGACGTCGGTCTTGCTGTTGCCCGCGTCGACGGCTAGAGCCAGCCCGCCGGAACGCGAACCGGCCCCGGCCGGCCCGGCGGACCCTGCCGACCGGCGCACCACCCCGTCACCCCCGTAAGACACCGTCCCGTCACCCCCGTAAGGCACCGCCCCGCCCCCCTCGCCTTCACTCAGAGCCACGCGAGATGCTCCCGGTTGTGCGCGATCAGCTCGTCGGTCAGCCGGTCCGCGTACGCGATCTGGCCGATGAGCGGGTGGGCGAGCAGTGCCTCGAAGATCCGGTCCCGGCCGCCCTTCAGGGCTGCCTCCAGCGCGAGGTGCTCGTACGCGGTGACGTTGGCGATCAGCCCGGAGTACAGCGGTTCCAGCGGCCGTACGGGCAGCGGCTTCGCCCCGCCCGCCCCCACCGTCGCCGGCACCTCGATCACCGCGTCGTCGGGCAGGAACGGCAGGGTTCCGTTGTTGACCGTGTTCACAATCTGTACGTCGCCGGTGTCGCCCAGCAGTGCGGAGGTCAGCGCCACCGCCGCCTCCGAGTAGAACGCGCCGCCACGCTTGGCCAGCAGCTCGGGCTTCTCGTCCAGCGACGGGTCGCCGTACATCTCCAGCAGCTGCTTCTCGATGGCCGCCACCTCCGCCGCCCGCGACGGCTTGCTGCGCAGCTCCTCCACGACTTCGTCGTGCTGGTAGTAGTAGCGCAGGTAGTACGACGGTACGACGCCGAGCCGGTCCACGAGCGAGCGCGGCATGTGCAGGTCCTCGGCGATGGCCGCGCCGTGCTCGGCGATCAGCCGGGGCAGTACGTCCTCGCCGTCCACCCGTACGGCGCGCTCCCACGTCAGATGGTTCAGCCCGACGTGCTCCAGCTCCACCCGATCCGGCGCGATGCCCAGCAGCCGCGCGAACTTGCGCTGGAAGCCGATGGCTACGTTGCACAGGCCGACGGCCTTGTGGCCGTGCGACAGCAGCGCGCGGGTGACGATGCCGACCGGGTTGGTGAAGTCCACGATCCACGCGTCGGGATTGCGGCGGCGGATGCGCTCCGCGATGTCCAGGACGACCGGGACGGTGCGCAGCGCCTTGGCGAGCCCGCCCGCGCCGGTCGTCTCCTGCCCGACGCAGCCGCATTCCAGGGGCCAGGTCTCGTCCTGGTTGCGGGCCGCCTGCCCGCCGACGCGCAGCTGGAGCAGCACCGCGTCCGCGCCGTCCACGCCGGCGTCCACGTCGGAGGTCCAGGAGATGCGGCCCGGGTGGCCCTGCCGGGCGAAGATCCGCCGGGCCAGGCCGCCGACCAGCTCCAGCCGGTCGGCCGCCGGGTCGATCAGGACCAGTTCCGCCAGCGGCAGGGCGTCCCGCAGCCGGGCGAAGCCGTCGATGAGTTCGGGGGTGTAGGTCGAGCCTCCGCCGACCACGGCGATCTTGAGGCGGGGGTGCGGGGGCGTTCCCCCGGTGGACGGGGAGGTTCCCCTGGTGGAGGGGGAGGACCCCCCGGCGGAGGGGGAGGTTCCCCCGGTGGACGACAGCATGAGATCGATCAGCCCTTCACTCCGGTGAGCGTGACGCCTTCGACGAATGCCTTCTGGGCGAAGAAGAAGACGATGATGACGGGGGCCATGACGAGCAGCGTCGCTGCCATGGTCAGGTTCCAGTTGACGCTGTGCGCGCTCTTGAACGATTCGAGGCCGTAACTCAGCGTCCAGGCGGCGGGGTTCTGGGCGGCGTAGATCTGCGGCCCGAAATAGTCGTTCCAGCAGTAGAAGAACTGGAACAGCGCCACCGCGGCGATGCCCGGCTTCGCCATCGGGACGATGATGCGCAGCAGCGTACGGACCTCGCCGCAGCCGTCCACCTTCGCCGACTCGATGTATTCCTGCGGAATGGTCAGCAGGAACTGCCGCAGCAGGAAGATGGAGTACGCGTCACCGAACGCCATCGGGATGATGAGCGGCCACAGCGATCCGGACAGGTGGAGCTGCTGCGCCCACACCAGGTACATGGGAATCACGATGACCTGCGGCGGCAGCATCATCGTCGAGATCACCAGCAGCATCGCGGTACGCCGGCCCCGGAAACGGAATTTGGCGAGCGCGTACGCCACCGGTATCGCCGAGCAGACGGTGAACAGCGTGCCCAGGCCCGCGTACATCAGCGAATTCCGCCACCAGTCCAGGAAACCGGGGGTGGAGAACACCGTCGCGTAGTTGGACCAGTTCCATTCGTGCGGCCACAGTTCGCCGCTCATCGCCTGGTCGTCGCTCATGACGGAGGTCAGGAAGACGAACACGAACGGCAGGACGAAGAACAGCGCGGCGGCGACGGCGACGGAGTGCACCGCTATCCAGTGCAGCAGCCGCTTGCGGCGGGCGCGGGACGCGGCGGGGCCCCGGTCGGTGCTGCCGGTGCGGGCGGGGGCGCTGCCCGCTCTCAGAGTCGTCGTGGTCATGTCGGTTCAGTCCTCCGCCGGGAGCAGGCCGGCGCGCTTGCGCATCAGCAGGGTGGTGACGGCCATGGCGATCACGAAGAGCACGAGCGAGAGCACGCACGCCGCGCCGGTGTTGAAGTTCTGGAAGCCGAGCGAGTAGACGAGCTGCGGCACGGTGAGCGTGGAGTGGTCCGGGTAGCCGGGCTGGATGACCGTGCCGGGCCCGATGGTGACGCCGGAGGCCAGCTTCCCGGCGACCAGCGCCTGCGTGTAGTACTGCATGGTCTGTACGACCCCGGTGACCACCGCGAACAGCACGATCGGCGTGATCGACGGCCACGTCACGTACCGGAATCTCGCCCAGGCCCCCGCCCCGTCCAGCTCGGCGGCCTCGTACTGCTCCTTCGGTACGTCCAGCAGCGCCGCCATGAAGATCACCATCAGGTCGCCGATGCCCCAGAGGGAGAGCATGACCAGCGACGGTTTGGCCCATGCCGCGTCGTTGAACCAGCCGGGCGCCGGGATGCCGACCGCCTCCAGGATCTCGTTGACCGGCCCGGTGCCGGGGTTGAGCAGGAAGACGAAGGCGACCGTCGCGGCGACCGGCGGCGCGAGATACGGCAGGTAGAAGGCGGTACGGAAGAAGCCGACACCCGACTTGATCTTCGTGACGAGCAGGCCGATGCCCAGCCCGAAGACCACGCGCAGCGCGACCATCACCACGACGAGCCACAGCGTGTTCCACAGCGCGGGCCCGAACAGCGGCATCTGCGTGAAGACGTATTTCCAGTTCCGCAGGCCGACGAAGGACGGCTGCTGGATCTGGTTGTAATGCATGAACGAGAAATAGACGGTGGCGAGCAGCGGATAGCCGAAGAAGACGCTGAAGCCGACCAGCCAGGGGGAAAGGAAACCGAGGGTGCGCAGCCGCTGCATGCGGTGTCTGCGGCGCAGCGCGGGAGCTTTCGGGCGCGGCGCGGTGGCCGCCGGGCGTTCGGGGGATTCGACGAGGGACATGGCAGGACTCCGTCAGTTCACGGACTGGAGGTTGTCGGCGTCTATCTGGGCATCGAGCTCACGCAGCCCCTTGTCGAGGTCGGGAACTTTCCCGGCCTCGGCGTTGTACGAGAAGTCCTGGAGCGCCGTGATGTACTGCCCGCCGTTGATGGACGGTGGCATGGCCTGGCTGTGCGGATTCCGCGCGATGTCGATGAACGTACGGAACGACGGATCGGCATCCAGTTCCGGCGACCTGAGCGCCGCGAACGTGGACGGCACATTGTGGATGGCATTCGCGAACCGCACCACCTGGTCCGTGTCCGCCGTCAGGAACTTCAGCAGTTCCCATGCCGCGTTCTGATGCTTGCTGCTGTGCGCGATACCCGCGACCGTGCCGGTCAGATAGCCCCGCCCGTACGTGTCCGCCTGGTCGTCCGGCACCGGCATCGGTGCCGACCCCCAGTCGAACTTCGCCTTGCCCTCCTTCAGCATCAGCCCGCGCCATTCACCGTCGAGGTGCATCGCCGCCTTCTGCGTCATGAAGGAACTCTGCGACGACATCTCGTCGCCGAACTTCGTACGGAACTTCTCCAGCGCGGCGTAACCGCCCTGCGCGTCCAGCAACTCCCGCTGGAAGGTGAGGAACTGCTTGCTCCGCGGATCCCTCGCCAGCTGCGCCTTGCCCTTCTTGTCGAAGTACGTCGGCCCCCACTGCGCGAACAGCCGGTCCGGACTGTTCTGGTAGAGCCGGAAGTTGGGCACGAATCCGGCGCGCTCGTACGACCCGTCCGGCTTGCGCTTCGTGAGCTTGGCCGCGTCCCGTTTGAACTCGGACATGGTCCGCGGCGGCCGTTCGATCCCGGCCTCCTTGAACGCGTCCTTGTTGTAGTAGAGCCCGTAGGAATCCGCGAGCAGTGGCAGGGCGCACTGACTGCCCTGATAGCTGGTGTAGTCGAGGAAGGTCTTGGGGAAGACCTTCGTCTTCTCCATACCCGTCTTTTTCATGAACGGGTCGAGATCCACCCACATACCCGACGAGCAGTACTGGCCCACGTTGTTGGTGGTGAACGACGAAACGACATCCGGCGCGTCGTCCCCGCCGGCCCGCAGGGCCTGGTTCACGGTCTCGTCGGTGACGTTGTTGACCGTCTTCACCTTGATGTTCGGATGCAGTTTCTCGAACCGGGCGATACTGTCATCGACCGCCTTCACCTCGGCCTGGTTGGACCACCCGTGCCAGAACTTCAGCGTCACGGGCTGGGTCGGGTCGTCGCGATCGCTGCCGACGCTCGGATTGGCGCAGCCCGAAAGAATCAGACCGGCCCCGGCGAGCGCCGCTGACAGGCAGATGCGCATGCGCGGACGCGGCATGGCGAACTTCCTTTACGGCAGGGGTGAGGACAGGAGGTGGTGATGGCATGACACGAGGTGGTGCGACTGCGTGTGCGTGCGGGGAATTCGACGCCGGTGATGGAACGGGCGGAGGTGGCACGCGGGGAGCCGTTCGGGCTCTTGGTGTGATGAGTCCAGGCGTGGCCGGTGAATAATCGGCGCGTGGGGCGAGTGCGTGATCGGCTTGCGGCCGGGCCGGGTGACCGGGCCGTCCCCGGCCCTCCGTACCGCCGTCTCATCACGCCGTGTCGAACACAGCGTTACGCGCCTCGGCGAGCGCCGTTTGCAGCGCGCCGGTGAGAATCGGATTCCCCTCGACATTGCTGATCCGAATCTCCGGCCGCGGCAGCGCGAGCCCCGAGAACTCTCCCTCGACCAGTTCACGCAACGTCTCTCCGCCCGCCTGGGCGACCTCCCCGGAGAGCACCACCAGCCGGGGGTCCACGACGGCGACCACGGCCGCCAGCCCGGTCGCCAGGCGCCGCGCCACCTCGGCGCGTACGCGGTCGTCGTCCAGTGCCTCGTGGACCGTACGCACATCCGCCGCGCCGTACTCCCGCGCCAGCTCCACGACACTCGGCGAGCCGACGAGGCGCTGGAAGCCCCCGCCGCCGTCCGGCCGCGCCGCGTCGCGGTCCCCGCCGCGGGCGAGCGGCGCGCCCGGCAACGGCATGTAGCCGATCTCGCCCGCGCCTCCGGTGGCTCCGCGCAGCAGCTGCCCACCGAGCACGATGGCGGCGCCGACCCCCTCGTCGGCCCACACCAGCACGAAATCGTCGAAGTCCTGCGCGGCACCGTCGTGCTGCTCGGCGACCGCCGCCAGATTCACGTCGTTCTCGATCACGATCGGTACGCCCAGCACGCCGGCCAGCTCGTCCTTGAGCGCCCGCGCGTGCCAGCCGGGCAGGTGGGGCGCGTACCGCAGCACACCGGTCTGCGGGTCGAGCGCGCCGGGCGTTCCGATCACCGCCCCGTGCAGGCGCTCCCGCGACAGCCCGGCCTTGTCGAGCGCCCCGTCCACGGCGGAGGCCACGAGCTGCGCGGTCTTCCGGGGCGCGTCGTCCTCCACCGCATCCGTACCGACCCGCTCCTCGCCGAGCACCCGCCCGGTGATGTCGGCGACGGCGGCGGTGATGCCGCCCTGGTCGACGGCGAGCGCGGCCACGTAGGCGGTGTCCGGATTCACCTCGTACAACTGGGCGTTCGGCCCCGGCCGCCCGGTGACGTTGCCCGTCGTACGCACCAGCCCGGCCGCCTCCAGCCGCGCCAGCAACTGCGACGCGGTGGGCTTGGACAGCCCGGTCAGCGCGCCGATCTGCGTACGGGTCAACGGCCCCTGCGCCACGAGCAGGTCGAGCGCGGCCCGGTCGTTCATGGCCCGCAACACCCGCGGCGTACCAGGAGTCCCCTGCCCGCCCTGCCCTGTGCCCATGAAGCCCGCCCCACCTCTCACTGCGCGACCTGCAGATCTGTTAGGAAAGTTTCCAATCGATGCACAGGAACGTAAGCGCCGCGTCAGCGGGACGTCAATGGGTCTGGACCACTGAGTTTGAGCGCGCCCCAGACGGTCTTACCCGGGCCGGCGCGGTCGACCACGCCCCACGCGTCGGCCAACGCTTCCACGACCACCATGCCGCGGCCGTGCTCGTCCAGTGGCTCGGGGGACCGGACGACGGGGGTTCCGTCTCCGGCGTCCGAAACCTCGATCCGAAGGGTATCGCTGATCAGGGCGAAGTGGATCTCGATCCGCCGCCCGGGCCCGGTGGCGGCCAGCACGGCGTTCGATGCGAGTTCGCCGACCACCAGTTCCCCGCTCTCGACGATGGTGGGCTTCAGATCCTGCGCGGCGGCCCACTTCCGAAAGGCTTCACGCGCTCGGCCGGGGCTTTGCCGGTGCCGGGGGAATCGGTGGGTCACGGAGGCAGGGCGAAGCGAACGCTCGATCATGGCGAACCCCTCAGAGGGTGCGAGAACGGACCTTCAGCAGACTGCACCCATCCAATTACTTCGAGCAACGTTTCTTGGTGCCACGAAAGAGTGAAGTTCCGTTGCGGACTATGTGGCGGGTTCGCCAAACTGGCCGCTTCTCAGGGGAGGTTGCATGCCCGCACGACGCTCCACCGTTCAACCGTCCACCGTCCTGGGCCGGCAGCTGGGCGATGAGCTGAGGCAGTACCGGGAAGCTGCCGGGCTGTCCACCTCGGCTGCTGCCGAAGCTCTCGACTGCACCAAGGCGAAGATCAGTCGCATCGAGAACGGCCGTGTTCCGGTGCGCGTTCCCGACCTGATGGCTCTACTGCACACGTACGGCGTCGGTGCCGGCCAAACCTTGGAACGGCTTACCACTCTCGCTCGCTCCGCCAATCGACGGCGCCGCGAGGGCTGGTGGAATCAGTACGGGCCCGTCTTGGAAGACACATACCGGGACTACATCGCCCTTGAGGCCGTGTCCGACAGCATCAGGACCTACCAGAGCCAGCTGATTCCCGGCCTGTTGCAGACACCCGCGTACGCGCGGGCTGTCACCGTGGCCTCGAAAGCCTGGCAAACTCCCGATGAGATCGAGCAGTTCGTCAAAGTGCGAGCTGCCCGTCAGGAACGGTTGACCGCTGACCAGCCCTTGTCCGTCTGGGCCGTCATGGCGGAGGGCGTACTGCACCAACGGGTGGGCGGCGCAGACGTGATGCGCGCCCAGTTGGAACACCTGGTTGCCATGACTGGACTGGCGAACGTGACGGTTCAGGTCCTCCCATTCTCGCGTGGTGCCCACGGGGGTATGTTCGGTCCGTATCTGCTGCTGAGCTTTCCGCAGGTGTCGGCTCTGGATGTTGTGCTCATGGAGCACCCCACCGGTCACATCTGGCTGGAGCAGGAGCCGGAGGTCGCGCGTTACCGTGATCTCTTTGACGACGCCCGCACGTCGGCCCTCTCGCCGGCGGAGTCCGTGGCCCTGATCGAACGCATCATCTCCAAGGAGTACCGAGCATGAACGTCACGGGCGTCACCTGGCGCAAGAGCACCTACAGCGGCGGCCAAGGCGAATGCCTGGAGATAGCCGACGGCCTCCCAACCCACTCACCCGTCCCCGTCCGTGACAGCAAGCGCCCGACCGGCCCGCACCTCCTCTTCCCCGCCCCCGCCTGGGCGGCCTTCATCGCGCATGTGAAGGTGACCTCACGCTACTGATCCTCCAGCCACTGGAATATCTCCTCCCAGAAGCGGCAGCCCTCCACCGGCTCTATCTCGTCGATCAGCTCGCGCACCTCGCGCAGCACCGCATCGTGATCGTCCCCGAAGAGCCGGCTCTCGAAGGACGCCCACAAGCCCAGAGCACCCGCCAGGAGCGGCAGGCTGTCGGCCACGTGGCCCGCGTAACCGGCCGCGTGATCCCATCCGTTGGGGTCGTACAACGAGACGCTGCCCCTATCGCCCAGCAGCATCAGGCTGTACCCCATCGACTCACCCATGCCATACGCGTACGACTTCGGCGGGGAGTCGTCGTCCGGGTAGCGGTTGCCGAACAGTTCGTCCGGGTCTTCCGACCAGGGGCCGTCTTTGGTCAGGTCGGTGGAGTCGTAGTCCAGGAAGCTCAGGTGGACGGACGGGAACCCGACCTCGGTGAGGAACGTGCGGCTGTCCGTGTCCTCCAGGCGCTCAGGAAGCTCGTCCTCCGTCGGCCGCCACAGCGACCCGGCACCGAATATCGACTCCAGCCACTCCGCCGTCGGCTCCAGGGCGGCGGCCAGCAGCGCCTCCCGGTCCGTGGCGGCACGGCTCGCCTGCCATCCCGTTTCCGTTCCCGTTTCTGTTTCCGTTTCCGTCCCGCTCATCGGTCAGCCCCCGTGCTTCCCTCGTCCGTCACCGATCCGTCGTGCTGTGACCAGTCAACCCCACGGCACTGACAACCGATCATGGTGAGCATGGACAGCAGCACACGTGGGTTCGGCATTTCACGGACGCGAGAGGACGGCCGCCCCCTGCCGGACCGCCTCCTGCTGGACCGCCTCCTGCCGGAACGTCCCTTGCCAGGCCGCGCCCACCCCCGGCGCGGCGTGCCGGCTGCGCGCCGCTCCGCCCACCGGGGCCCCGCCCCGGCCGCTCACCTCATGACATCCCGTTCAAGACCTTGTCCAACATCACCGGCACCTCCCGCACCCGCACCCCCGTCGCATGCCGCACCGCGTTGACGACGGCCGCCGCCGTCCCCGTGATGCCGATTTCGCCGATGCCCTTGATGCCCAGGGGGTTGACGTACGGGTCGTCCTCGTCGATCCAGTGGGCCTCGATGCTGCGCACGTCGGCGTTGGCCGTGACGTGGTAGTTCGCCAGGTCGTGGTTGACGAGGAGGCCGTAGCGCGGGTCGGTGACGGTTTCCTCGTGGAGGGCCATGGACAGGCCCATCGTCATGCCGCCGACCAGCTGGGAGCGGGCGGTGCGCGGGTTGATGATGCGGCCGGCCGCGAAGACGCCCAGGAGGCGCGGGACGCGGATCTCGCCGGTGTCGGCGTCCACCCGTACCTCGACGAACTGCGCGCCGAACGCGTGCATCGCGAAGCGTTCGGCGTGCGGGTTGCCGGGGGTCTCGGCCTGGGCGTGGTCGCCGGGGGACGGGTCGTTTCCATGGCGCTCACGGAACGTCCGGGCCGCCGCCACGATCGCCGAACCCCACATCGCCGTACCGGAGGAGCCGCCCGCGACGGTCGCTTTCGGGAGGGCGGTGTCGCCGATGCGCAGTTCGACGGCGTCGAGGGGGACGTCCAGCCGGTCCGCGGCGATCTGGGCCAGTACGGTCCAGGCGCCGGTGCCCAGATCGGCCGCGCCGATGTCCACCCGGTAGCGTCCTTCGCCCACGTACTGAACGGCGGCGACCGATCCGGGCACGCGGTTGACCGGGTAGGCCGACGAGGCGACGCCCGTACCGACCAGCCAGCGGCCGTCCCGCCGTACCCCCGGGCGCGGGTCGCGGCCGTGCCAGCCGAAGCGGCGGGCGCCTTCGTTGAGGCACGCCACCAGGTTGCGGCTGGAGAAGGGCTTGCCGGTCTCCGGGGCCACCGGCGCGTCGTTGCGGATGCGCAGCTCGACCGGGTCCATGCCGAGGCGTTCGGCGAGTTCGTCCATGGCCACCTCGGGCCCGAACATGCCGGGGCACTCGCCGGGCGCCCGCATCCAGGACGGCACCGGCACGTCCAGGTGGGCCAGCCGGTGGGTGGTCCGCCGGTGCTCCGCCGCGTACATGGTCCGCGTCGGATTGGCGGACTGCTCGGCGAACTCCTTGATGCGCGAGGTCTGCTCGACGGCGTCCATTCCGATGCCGGTCAGCCGGCCGTCGGCACCGGCCGCGAGGCGTACCCGCTGGTACGTCGGGGTGCGGTAGCCGACGAGGGTGAACATCTGCTGCCGGGTCAGGGCGAGTTTCACCGGTCGTCCCGGCACTGCCCGTGCTGTCAGCGCGGCCAGTACGGCGTGCGCGTGCGGCTCGCCCTTGGAGCCGAAGCCGCCGCCGACGTACGGGCAGATCATGTGCACCCGGCCGCGGTCGATGCCGAACACCTCGGCCAGGGTGTCGCGGTGCCCGTGCACGCTCTGGGACGAGTCGTACAGCGTCAGCTCGTCGCCCTGCCAGACGGCGATCGTCGCGTGCGGCTCCATCGGGTTGCAGTGGGTCATCGCCGTCACGTACGTCTCGTCCAGCGCCACCGCTTCCGGGTCCGCCGCGGCCGCCTCCATGGCGGCGTCCAGATCGCCCAGCATGCTGTCCGTGTCCGCACCGCCGTTGGCCGAGTCCGGCCGGTACAGCTCGTTCTCGTCCGGTTTCAGTTCGGATTCGTGTGGCTCGGTGGCGTACGTGATCCGTACGAGCGAGGCCGCATGCCGCGCCGCCTCCGGCGTCTCGGCGATCACCGCCCCCACGATCTGCCCGTGGAACGCCACCTCGGGCTCCTGGAGGATCGCCAGTTCCGCATCGTCCGTGGACGCCAGCCGCTCGGCGTTCTCGTACGTCAGTACGGTGATGACGCCGTCCTCCCGGCACGCGGCCCCGGTGTCGACGGACGTGATGCGGCCACGGGGGACGGAGGACAGGACGGCGTGCGCGTAGCAGGGGTTCTCGACGGGGTGCTCGAAGGCGTAGGGAGCCTGGCCGGCCACCTTGGCCCGCGCGTCGGCGCGTTCGAGGTCGGCGCCGACGGCCCGGCCGCTCCCGGATGTCTCGGATGTACTCGTCATCGTGCGCCCTCCAAGCTGCCGCTCGGGGTCTCCGGTACGAGATCGCGTACGACGGCGGCCAGCGTGTTCCGGACGAGTGGGATCTTGAACGCGTTGTCCCGCAGCGGATGGGCGTCGGCCGTCTCCGCGTCGGCCGCCGTACGGCAGTTCTCCTCGGTGGCCGGCAGCCCGCGCAGGGCCTGTTCCGCACGCTCGGCCCGCCACGGCTTGTGCGCGATCCCGCCCAGCGCGATCCGCGCCTCCCGTACGGTGCGGCCGTCGTCCTCCAGGTCGAGGGCCACCGCCACGGAGACCAGCGCGAAGGCGTACGAGGCGCGGTCGCGCACCTTGCGGTAGCGGGAGCGGGTTGCCCACGGCAGGCCGGGCAGTTCGACGGCGGTGATCAGCTCGCCGTGCCGGAGCACCGTGTCCCGGTGCGGCGCGTCCCCGGGCAGCCGGTGGAAGTCGGTGACCGGGATACGGCGCTCGCCGTCCGGGCCCAGGGTCACGACCACGGCGTCCAGGGCGGCCATCGCCACCGCCATGTCGGAGGGGTGGACGGCCACGCAGTGCGAGGAGGCCCCCAGGATGGCGTGGTAGCGGGTCCAGCCCTCCAGGGCGGCGCACCCGGTACCGGGGTCGCGTTTGTTGCACGGGGTGCTGGGGTCCTGGAAGTAGGCGCAGCGGGTGCGCTGGAGGAGGTTGCCGCCGGTGGTCGCGAGGTTGCGCAGCTGCCCGGACGCGCCGGAGAGCAGGGCCTGGGAGAGGACCGGATAGCGCGCGCGTACGGCGGGGTGCGCGGCCAGATCGGCGTTACGGACGTTCGCGCCCACCCGCAGTCCGCCGTCGGCCGTCTCCGCCACCTCGTCCAGGGGCAGCCGGCTGACGTCGACCAGCAGGTCGGGGGCGGTGATGCCGAGTTTGAGATGGTCGACGAGATTGGTGCCGGCGCCGAGGAACGCGGCCCCCGGGTGCGCCGCCACGGTGGCGACCGCGTGCTCGGCGTCGGTGGCACGCTCGTACCGGAACGGCTTCACCGGCCCGCTCCCTCGGCCTCGGCGGCGGCCGCGACCGCCGGAACGATGTTCACATACGCCCCGCACCGGCACAGATTGCCGCTCATCCGCTCGGCGATCTCCTCATGGTCGAGACGAGCGGGCGCGATGTCGCCTTCGGCACCCACCTCGGTGACCACGCTCGGCCACCCCTGCGCCGCCTCCCGCAACACGCCCACCGCGGAACACACCTGCCCCGGCGTGCAGTACCCGCACTGCAACGCGTCATGATCCACGAAGGCCTGCTGTACGGGATGCAGTTCGCCGTCCGTGCCCAGTCCCTCGGCCGTGACGATCTCCGCCCCGTCGTGCGCCACGGCCAGCGCCAGGCAGGTCGTCGCCCGCCGCCCGTCCAGCAGCACGGTGCACGACCCGCACTGCCCGTGATCGCACCCCTTCTTGGGACTGGTGATCCCCAGCCGCTCCCGCAGCGCGTCCAGCACGGTGGTCCGCGTATCCACCGTCACCTCGCGCTCCTGCCCGTCGACGCGCAGCTTGATCTCGGTCTCCATGGTGAAGCGAGTCACCAGGGGAGGGGGTGGTAAACGGGGCATGTGGGTGATCTAGGGGCCGGTAGCGTTGAGGTGGGTGTGTGGGGGGTGGTGCTGCCGGGTGGGCGGACGAAGTTCTCGATCTCGGTAATCAGAGGGGCGGCGGGTGCGTGGCGCACCCGATCCGGAATCGCCGTGGCGCCGCACGCGGGAGCGGGTTCCGAAACGGAGAGGCAATGATATTTGCGGAGCCGGACCGTCTCTTCAAAGTGTGGGAATACACGGTCTCCCACCGCATGCTACTGCTTCGCAGTGACACGGATCTGTCCATGAGGACACTGCCGCGTATCGAGGTCTACGCGGGCGGCGTGCAGACCATGTTTCTGCACTCGATGATGCGCGGTCTGACGGTGGCGCCGGCGGACGAGAGTGAAGTCGCCGAGATCTCGGCCAAGTATGGAGTGGGTGCGGAAGTGGGAATTACCTACGTACTGAAGTCCGGGAACGGGCGGGGATTCCTTGTTTCCGGTCGGCCGTCCTGGAGGAAGGCGGTCCGGGAAATCGATGCACCCACGCTCTTCGACTTCACTCAGCCGTGGCCGCCTGGGGATGACGTCAGCTGGGGAGAAGTCGAGTAGGGCAAAGGGAAACGCTGACGAACCAGCCTATGCATATGCCGCTTGCTCCGTCCCATGAAGCGGGACGGAGCAAGCGGCACGCCGGGCAGTACTACTTGCTCAGATTCGGCGCCGGAATAGGCGCAGTAGCCAGCGACTGCGGCGAAGTCGGGCTCGCCAGGGCCGACGGGGCGGCCACCGCGGCGCTGGGGTCCGGGGCCGGGGGCTCGTCGGCGAGGGGGGCGGCGGGGCGCGGGGCCAAGGTGATGCCCTCTGTGTCCAGGGCCTTCTTGATGCGCCAGCGGAGTTCGCGTTCTATGCCCAGGGCCTTGCCGGGCATGGTCTTGGCGGAGACGCTGATCGTCACGGAGTCGAGGTGGACCTCGCTCAGGCCGAGGACCTCGACCGGCTCCCAGAGCTGTTCGTTCCAGGGCTCGGCCTTGGACATCTCCTCGCCGACGGCCTTGATGACGTCGCGGGCGCGGTCCAGGTCCTGGTTCGGGGCGATCATGACGTCGACGGCGGCGGTGGACCAGCCCTGGCTGAGGTTGCCGATGCGCTTGACCTCGCCGTTGCGGATGTACCAGATGGCGCCGTTCGGGCCGCGCAGCTTGGTGACGCGCAGGCCGACCTCGACGACCGTGCCGGTGGCCACGCCGGCGTCGATCTCGTCGCCGACGCCGTACTGGTCCTCCAGGATCATGAAGACGCCGGAGAGGAAGTCGGTGACCAGGTTGCGGGCGCCGAAGCCGATGGCGACGCCCGCGACGCCGGCGCTGGCCAGCAGCGGCGCCAGATTGATCTTGAGCACGGACAGGACGGTGAGCGCGGCGGTGCCCATGATGACGAAGGAGGCGACGCTGCGCAGCACCGAACCGATGGCCTCGGAGCGCTGCCGGCGGCGCTCGGCGTTGACCAGGAACCCGCCCAGCGCGGTGCCTTGGGCGGCCGTCGCGGTGCGGTTCATCCGCTCTATGAGTTTGGTGATCGTACGCCGGATCACATGCCGCAGGATGACGGCGATGACGATGATCAGCGCGATCTGCAGGGCGGAGGTGAGCCAGGTCGCCCAGTTCTCCTCCACCCATCCGGCGGCGTTGGTGGCCTTCTCCGTGGCGTCGTCGAGCGACGCCCGGCGGTGCGCGCCGGGCGGCGTGGCGGCTGGGGAAGCGGACCAGAACACAGCAGGGACCTCCGTGTGGGACAGCAGACCCGGGTCGGGACGGACCGTGACCCGGGCAGACCAACCACACTAACGGGGCAACGGGGGCGGTCCGCGCCGGTGTTCGAGAGTGACCGGACCAATTGCGGGACTTTTTGGGGGGAAGTAAAGGCGTGTGGTCGAAAACACCTCGGACCCGTTACCCGGTGATGGTGGCGCCGCGACCAGGCACCGGGGGACACTGTGGGGAGATCGTCCCGGCGCGAGCCACGCGCCGCCGGCGTACAAGGAGGCACCCGTGCCGCATGTCCTGGTCCTCAACGCGTCGTACGAGCCGCTCGGCGTCGTACCGCTCCGCCGCGCGCTCATCCTCGTCCTCAACGAAAAGGCCGTCAGCCTAGAGGAGTCCGGCGCCCTGATGCACAGCGCGACCCGTGTGATGCCCGCCCCGAGTGTGGTCCGCCTCAAGCGGTTCGTGCGGGTGCCTTTTCGCGGTCCCGTCCCCCTGACCCGTCGAGCCCTGTTCGCCCGTGACGGCGGGCGGTGCATGTACTGCGGTGGCGTCGCAACCAGCGTCGACCACGTCGTCCCGCGCAGTCGCGGCGGCCAGCACACCTGGGAGAACGTCGTCGCCGCGTGCCGCCGCTGCAACCACGTCAAGGCCGACCGGCATGTCGCCGAGATCGGCTGGCGGCTGCGGCATCAGCCCGCCCCGCCGTCCGGCCTCGCCTGGCGGATCATCGGTACGGGGCATAGGGACCCCCGTTGGCTGCCATATCTGCAGCCGTACGGGGCGGATGACGCGCTGGCCCGGATCGACGCCGTATCGGCTTAGATCCGGGTTTTTGCATGGCGGGGCGCTCCCGGCCGGGCCCGGACGCTGTCCGGGCCCGGGTTTCCGGGGGTGTGGTGCCGAGAGCGCTCTAGCGGCCGTCGCCCGGCCACATCCCGTCGGCTGACGGGCCGCCACCGGATGGGTTCCCGGCGGTGCCGGGCCGGGCGGGCGTGCCGGGTCGGGAGTTGCCCGGTGCCTGGGGCGGCGTCGGCTTCTGCTGGTCCGGGCCCTTCACCGCGTACGCCTCCACGCTCCACAGGGAGTAACCGAAGCGGGTCGCCCGCTTGTCGCCCTGAATGCGGACGTAACGGGCGTCCTTGGCGTCCATGCGGACGGTTTCGCGGCCGCCCTTGCCGTCCCGGACGGTGGCCGCCGTACGCCAGGTGACGCCGTCCGCGGAGACCTGCACGCGGTAGGCGGCGGCGTGGGCCTCCTGCCAGGTGAGGACGAGGCGGCCGAGGCGGACGGGGCGCGGCAGTTCGAGCTGGAGCCAGGCGTCGTCCTCGGCGGGGGAGGACCAGCGGGTCTTCGGGTCGCCGTCGGTGGCGGCGGTGGCCGGGAACTCGGGTGCCTCGTCGCCGGAGGAGGTGGCCGTGGCCTCGCGGGCCAGGTCGGGCCCGGCGGTGGGCGGGTAGGTGCGCAGGGTCAGCGTCTGCTTCTGGTCGCCGTAGGTGACCGGGATCTCGTACGTGCCGGCCCGCGCGTCCTTGGGGACCGTGATCTGGATACGGGCGGTGGCCGTGCCGCCGCGGGGTGCCGTGACGTGCTCCGGCGCCCGTACGGTGAAGCCCTTGGGGGCCTTGGCGGTGAGCTTGCCCTCCACGTCGGCGGGGCGGCGGGAGAAGATCAGGGCGTCCACGGAGGCGGTGCCGCCGGTGTCGGCGTCGACGGTGGCCCGGGACAGTTCCAGGCCCGCCGCCGGGGTGTCGGCGAACCACGGGGTGAAGGAGTGCACGGACGGCGGGGGCGTGCCGTCCTTCCAGGACAGCCGGACCGCGTCGGCCTTCAGTCCGCGCGCCTCGGTCTGCGTCCAGCCGGAGTCGGACAGGCCGCCGAGGCGGCGCCAGCCCTCGCCGGGGACGTGTGCCTCCACGGAGACGGCGGCCGAGGACGGGCTCGGCTCGGTGAGGGCGGTGACCGCGGTCAGCGGGCGGGGGCGGTCGAACGGGACGGACAGGGAGGCCGGGCCGGCGCCCTCTTCGGGCTGCGGTGTGGTGTCGGGGCGGGCGCCGTTGTCGGAGGCGGCACCGGTCCAGGCGTCGGACTCGGTCATCGCGCGGTCGAGGAAGGGCCCGAGAACGCCCTTTCCGACCGTCGCCGGACTCTTCTTGATCTTCTTGTGCAGGTCCTGCACGGCGCGCTGCGCGGACCACGCGGCGGCGCCGTCCCCGCGGGCCTGCGCCACCAGCATGTCCACCGCGCGCTCGCCCGCCGAGCCGTAGCGGGCCAATTGGCGGGCCCAGGGACGTACTTCGTCGGCCAGGGCGGGAGCCAGCCGCTCCGGGGCGCCGCTCATCGTGTGGAAGGCGGCCCGCAGCCGGGCGGCGGCCTGGGTGTAGCGCTCGTCGTCGCCCCGGTCGCCGCTGTTGGTGGCGGCGGCGCGGGTCTTCCAGAACGTCTCGATCAGCGGCTTCAGGTACGCGGACTCGTCGGTGCCGAGGACCGAGGAGGCGTCGTTGCCGGCCAGCGCGTGCAGCGCGGCGCGCGAGGCGGCGTCGTTGCCGGCCAGGTCGTCGACGGCGGCCTGCCAGGACGCGCCGGGCCGGTAGCCGCGCGGGTTCCAGGCGAAGTCGGCGGCGGTGAACAGCGCGACCCGGGACGCGGTGGGCTGCGCCATGGCGTTGGCCAGCAGCGCGTTGGAGCCGGTGGCGACGGCGGGTTCGCGGCCCGTGTAGGGGCCGAGGAAGATACGGTCCTGCGCATAGTCGTTGACCGGATAGTTGTCCATCGTGACCACCGGGTGATCGAACACCTGGCGGGCCTTGGACAGTTCGGCACCCGTAATGGTGCGCGGGACGACGCCGACGCCGGTCCACGCGACCTCGACCCGGTCGGACAGCTCGGCGGCGAGCGTGTCCCGGTAGGCGGTCGAGCCGTCCTGGTAGTACTCGGTCGGCATCAGGGAGAGCGGTGCCGCGCCGGGGTACTTCTTGGCGAGGTGGTCGGCGAGCGCGCCCGCCACCTTCGCGTGCGCCTTGGCGGCGGCCTCCGGGCCGGAGCCGAAGGTGTCGGCGTCCGCGTCGCAGTGCCACTCGCTGTAGCTGACGTCCTGGAACTGGAGCTGGAAGGCGCGCACCCCCAGCGCCCACATCGCGTCCACCTTGCGGCGCAGCGCCTTCAGGTCGTCCTCGGAGGACATGCACATGGCCTGGCCGGGCGAGACGGCCCAGGCCAGCGTCACGTGGTTGGCGCGCGCCCGCTCGGCCAGCGCCCGGAAGTCCGCGCGCTGCGCGGCGGGGTAGGGCTCGCGCCAGCGGAACTGGCGGTACGGGTCGTCGCCGGGCGCGTAGAGGTAGCGGTTCTGCTTCGTACGGCCCATGAAGTCGAGCTGGTCCAGGCGCTGCTGCGAAGTCCAGGGCTGGCCGAAGAAGCCCTCGGTCATGCCGCGGACGGCGGTGCCCGGCCAGTCGCGGACGACCGCGGGGGCCAGCTCCTTGCCGCCGCCCTTCCCGCCGCTCTCCGCGCGGTCCACGACGAGCTGCCGCAGGGTCTGTACGGCGTGGAACAGGCCGTCCGGGCCGACGCCGTCCAGGGCGACGGTGTCCCGGCCCGCGGCCTCGCCGACCGCGAGGCGGTAGCCGCCGGTCGGCAGGTCGCCGCGGGCGGGCGCACGCAGCGCCTTCAGCGCGGTCTCGGCGTCCGGGCCGCCGACGCGGAAGACCGGGCCCTTGCCGGGCGGCGTCTGCCCCGGTGCGCCGTCGTGGACCGTACGGACCCCGGCGTCGCGCAGCAGGGCGCGCAGCGCTTCCAGGGCGTACGGGTCGGAGTCCGGTGCGGCGACGATGGCGGCCTCGTCGCCCAGCTGTACGGAAGTGCCGCCCGCGCGCATCGACTGCGGGCGCGGCCATACGGCGGGCAACTGCCCGGCGGACGTGGTCCGGCCGTCGTCCTGCCCGGGCAGATCCGGCGTGCCGACGGCCGGGTCGGCGGGCGCCGCGTGGGCGGGTGCGGTGCCGCCGAGCAGCCCGCCGATGACGGCGGCGGCCAGGGCCGTGGCCCCGGCGACGCGTGTACGGGTCCGCGCCCGTACGGAGCCGAGGCGGCCGATGCTGCCGGTGCCGGTGCTGGTGGGTCCGGCCGGGTACGGACGGTAGGCGCCGTCGCCCAGGGGGTCGCCCGTGGGCGCGCCTACGGGGGTGTCCGCGAGGGCGTCCGGGCACGCACGCGCGCGGTCGTCCCCGGCGCCGCCCGGGCGCGCACCGCCGCTCCCGGCCCCCTCGCCCTGCCTGCCGACCTTCCCAGCGTTCCGAACGCCGCTCCGGACTCGCACGGTCTCTCCTCAGTCCCCGTATTCCTACTCACCGGCCGACCGGTGTCCGCACCGGCCGTCCGCTGCCCGGCCGCCCCGCGGCCGCGCGCCCCTGAGCCGACTGTCGCGACGGAGCCCTGCACCCCGTGGAACCCCGCCGGACAAGCCTTCGGCAGTGAGCCCACCACTGTGGTGGTGAGGGTGTCAACGGCGGAAGGCGAAGTGCCGGGTTTGCCCTGTGTGACCGGCGTGTCGCGGCGCGTCGAAGGGGCCTCGGGGGGTCGGCCGGTGGGCCGGCCGGGGGTGGACCGCGGGCGGCTCCCCCCGGCGCTCCGGCCCGCTGGTGCAACCGGCACCACCGGCCCGAAGGATCTCCTCCGGAACGCCCTTCCCGTGGGCAGCCCTGCGCCGTCACCCGTCCGCCACCGGTAAATCGCCTGCACGAGGGATGTGTGACCTGGACCACGTTGATTGAATGGATACGTCTGCGACCGCGCCGAGTGGGTAGGGCAGGTCGTGTCCCACTACCGACGAACGGGAGGCCCTCCGTGGCCGCGTCCGCTCAGCTCCTCCTCGACGCACTGTCGTCCGCCCCCGAGTACCCCGCGACGCGCGGCGAATCCCGCGCCCCGGAGAATTCCGAGCCCGAGAAACCCACCGAGCCGGATCTGTTCGACGGAGTCTCCGACCCCGACTCCGGCCTGGACGGCTCCGGCTCCCTGTGCTTCTGCGAACCGCCGCTGACCAGCGAGCCCCCGCTCGCCGACGCCGCCCCGCTCACGAGCGAGTCCCCGATCGCCGCCGAGCTTCCGCTGACCAGCGAGCCCACCGCGGCCGGCCTGGGCACGGAGTCCATGGAGGTCTGATGGGCCGACCGCGGCTCGCCGGTCTGCACGGCGTGTGCACGTCCTACGAGCCCGCGCCGGGCCGCACCGTCCACGTCGGTGACGACACCGTCGTCGCCGTCCTCGCCGCCCTCGGGGTCGACGCCTCGACACCGCAGGCCGTACGCGCCGCGCTGGAGGCGTACGAGCACGGCCCCGCGCGCGCCCTGCTCCCGCCCGCCGTCGTGGTGCGCCCCGGGCGCCCCCCGGAACTGTCCCGGCTGCCCGACGGCACCGCCCTGCGGGTGGAGACCGACTCGGGCGAGGTACTGGACTGGGGACTGGACCCCGGTGGCCGTACGGACTACGCGTACGAGCCGCCCGCGCAGCACCATGCGTACGGGCCCTCCAGCCAGGAGTACGCGCACGGGCCCTCCGGCCAGGACCCGGACCGCAGTGGCGGCCGGACGCCGTACCCCGCCCGCGCCGGAGACCGGACCCGCGCCCGCGGACCGGACGGCTACGTGGGCCGCCTCCCCCTGGGCGTCCACACCCTGCGGGCCCACACGCCCGACGGCCGCTCCGCCCGCGCGCACCTGATCGTCGCCCCCGACCGGATGCCCGCGCCGCCCGGCCGCGCCCACGGCTTCATGGTGCAGCTCTACTCGCTGCTCTCCGGCCGCTCCTGGGGCATGGGGGATCTGGGCGACCTCGCCGACCTGGCCGCCTGGTCCGGGCGTGCGCTCGGCACCGGCTTCCTGCAGATCAACCCGCTGCACGCCGCCGTCCCCGGAGCGCCCACCGACCCCTCGCCGTACCGCCCCTCCTCCCGCCGCTTCCCCGACCCCGTCCACCTCCGGATCGAGGACGTCCCCGAGTTCGCCCACCTCGACGCCGCCGCCCGCGGCCGGGTCGACGCGCTGCTCGTGCGCGCCCAGAAGCTGCGCGAAGCGGTGCTCTGCAAGGACGCGCTGATCGACCGGGACGCCGTGTGGGAGCTGAAGAAGGAGGCGCTGGAACTGCTGTGGAAGGTGCCGCTGAGCCCCGGCCGGCGCGCCGCCTACTGCGACTTCCTCGCCGAGCAGGGCACCAGCCTGGAGGACCACGCCACCTGGTGCGCGCTGGCCGAACGGTACGGTTCCGACTGGCGCGGCTGGCCCGCGGGCCTGGACGATCCGCGCTCCGCCCGTACGGCCCGGATGCGCGCCTGTCTGCTGGACCGCATCGACTTCCACAGCCGGCTCGCGTGGTTCACCGACCAGCAGCTCGCCGCCGCCCAGCGCGCCGCCGAGGAGGCCGGGATGGGCATCGGGCTGGTGCACGACCTGGCCGTCGGCGTCCACCCGTCCGGTTCCGACACCTGGGCCCAGCAGACCGCCTTCGCGGCCGGTATGTCCGTCGGCGCGCCGCCCGACGCCTTCAACTCGCGCGGCCAGGACTGGGGCCTGCCGCCCTGGCGGCCGGACGCGCTGGCCGCTCAGGGCTACGCCCCGTACCGCGACCTGCTGCGCGGCATCCTGCAACACGCCGGCGCGCTGCGCATCGACCACGTCATGGGCCTGTTCCGGCTGTGGTGGGTGCCGGAGGGCCGGCCGCCGACGGAGGGCGCGTACGTGCGTTACGACGCCGAGGCGATGCTCTCCGTGCTGGCCCTGGAGGCGCACCGCGCGGGGGCCGCGGTCATCGGCGAGGACCTGGGGACGGTCGAGCCGGTGGTGCGTACGGAGCTGGCCGAGCGCGGCGTGCTCGGCACGTCCGTGCTGTGGTTCGAGCGCGACTACGCGAAGGAGCCCGCCCGGCCGCTGCCGCCGGAGAGCTGGCGGGCCGGCTGCCTTGCCACGGTCACCACGCACGACCTGCCCAGCACGGCGGCCCGGCTGACCGGCCGGCACGCCGAACTGCGCCACGGCCTGGGCCTGCTGGACCGCTCCCTCCAGGAGGAGCGGGCGGCGGAGGCCGTCGAGGTCGGCGAGTGGCTGGCGGTGCTGATACGGCTGGGACTGCTGCCCGAGGGCCGGGGCGACGAGGAGGCCGCGGTCAAGGCGCTGCACCGCTATCTGCTGCGCACCCCGGCCCGCATGGTCGGGGTGTGGCTGCCGGACGCAGTGGGCGACCGGCGCCCGCAGAACCTCCCGGGGACATGGGATGAATACCCCAACTGGCGCCTGCCGATCACCAATCCGGAAGGGCGCCCGCTGTCGCTGGAGGAAATTGCCGCGTCGCCCCGGCTGCATGCGCTGATGAGGGAGCTGCGCGCGATGCCGCAGTAGAAGGGGGCGGGAGCGGCGGTCCGATGGCTGACCGGCCGCCTCCGCCGCCGGTCTTCCCGTCCATCGGGCCGTACGGCACCATGCCGTGGACGCCGTCCAGAGATCCGACCTTTCACGGTCGGGGAGTTGGAGGGAACCATGGCAAGAAGCCGCTCGCGCGCCCGCCTCGGCACGGCCCTGGCGCTCACCGTCGCCGCCACCCTCGCACCGGTCCGGGCCACCGCCGGCGAGCCGCCCGCTCCCGCATCCGCTCCCGGGCACCGGCCCGCCGCAAGCCCCTGCCACGCCCCCGTACGCCCCGCCTCCCAGATGACCGTCGAGCCCTGCGACACCCCCGCCCGGATCATCGAGAAGGCCGCCAATGTCGTGCCGACCGCCGCCCAGCGCGCCTGGCAGCAGCGGGAGGTCACCGCGTTCACCCACTTCGGCATGAACACCTTCACCGGGCGGGAGTGGGGTTCCGGCACCGAGGACCCGAAGCGGTTCGCGCCGCCGCGCATCGACGTCGCCCAGTGGATGCGCGCGTACAAGGCGGCGGGGGCCGAGCAGGTGATGCTGACCGTGAAGCACCACGACGGCTTCGTGCTCTACCCCAGCCGCTACACCCCGCACTCCGTCCTCGCCGCGCCCGGGAAGCCGGACGTCGTCGGCGCGTACGTACGGGCCGCCCGCGCGGCCGGGCTCAGGGTGGGCTTCTACCTCTCCCCGTCCGACGGCGCCGAACTGCCGCACGCCTGGCACGCGCGCTGGGTCGAGGTGGTCCGGCGCAAGCACGACGAGGGCGCGCCGCTGAGCCTGCCCGAGCGGGTCGCCCTGGAGGACCGCGGACGGGCGCCCGCCGGGCTGGGCCGCTTCGGCAACGGCAGCCCCGCCACCGAGCGCACCATCCCGACCCTCGTCCCCGGCGACGACCGCGCCGGCGCCGTACGCGACGGGCGGCTGCCCTCCTTCACCGTCCGCGCCGACGACTACGACGCGTACTACCTCAACCAGGTCTACGAACTGCTCACCCAGTACGGCCCGGTCGAGGAGCTGTGGCTGGACGGCGCGAACCCTTGGGCGGACGCAGGCATCACGCAGAAGTACGACGTGCGCCAGTGGTTCGGGACGATCCGCCGCCTCTCGCCGCGCACCGTCGTCTTCCAGGGGCCGCAGGGCGTGCGCTGGGTCGGCAACGAGAAGGGTGTGGCGCGCGAGACGGAGTGGAGCGTCACCCCGTCCGCCGTCGATCCCTGGTCGGTGCTCTCCGGCGGCCTGCCGAACGACTCCACCGACGCCGACATCGGCTCCCGCGCCAAGCTGTTGGCACCCACCACGAAGTACCTCCAGTGGTATCCGGCGGAGGCGGACGTCTCGATCCGTCCCGGCTGGTTCCACCACCCCTGGGAGCGGCCCAAGACGCCCGCCCGGCTGCTGGACCTGTACGAGGAGAGCGTGGGCCGCAACGCGTCGCTGCTGCTCAACGTGCCGCCGGGGCCGGGCGGCCGGATCGACGCGGCCGATGTCGCCGCGCTCACCGGTTTCGGGCGGGCCGTACGGGAGACGTACGGCCGCGATCTTCTGGAGGGCGGCCGGGCCCCGGGCGCGGTCACCTTCGACCGGGTCGGGCTCGGCGAGGACCTGCGCCACGGGCAGCGGGTGGAACGGTTCGCCGTCGAGGCGCGGACCGGCGGGGCGTGGCGGCGGATCGCCGCGGGCACGACGGTCGGCCACCGGCGCATCCTGGCGCTGCCCGCGCCGGTGACCGCCGACGCCGTACGCGTACGGGTCCTGGCGGCCCGCGCCGCCCCGCAGCTGAAGCCGGTGACCGCGCATCTGACCGGGCGGTGAGGGGGCGGTGACGGGGCCCGCGGAGGTCCTGACGAGGCCCGTACCACCTCCGTACCGGCCCGGTCAGCCGTTAGGCCACCCCGCGCGCGCGAGGGTGAACGGCGTCCGATACGTTGACCTCGTGAGCAATCTGGTCAAGAAGAACGCCCTGCGCGCCGGAACCGTCACGGCCGGCACCGCGCTGCTGCTGCTGATGTCGTCCCCCGCGTTCGCGCTCACCCGCGACGATGGTGACGACCCGGGTCCGGGCCTGAGTGTCGTCCAGACGCTCGGCCTCTACGTGGCCGCTCCCATCGTCCTCTTCCTGGTCATCGCCGGTCTGGTCATGATCGGTGACAAGTCCCGCAAGCAGCCCAAGGCCTGATCCGGGGCTCACTCCACGCCTCTTCGAGGGCGTCCGCAGGTTCGCGAGAACCGGCGGGCGCCCTTTTTGCGTTGTGCGCGGGCGGGCGCGCCGCACGGCCGGGCTTGTGCGGAGGCGGGGATTCCACCCGGGGCCGGTCCTCACACCGACCTAACCTACGATGGCGTAACCTACGGGCCCGTAGGTAACCCCGTCCTCAGGAGTCCCCGTGACCATCGCCCCCGACCGCCACGCCCAGGAGCGCGGCCAGGCCGCCTGGAGCGACACCCGGCTGCTGTTCGCGCTCGAAGAGGTCGTCGAGAAGGAGCTCAACCGGCATCTGAAGGCGGCCAAGGACTGGATGCCGCACGAGTACGTGCCCTGGAGCGACGGCCGCAACTTCGACGGCGTCATGGGCGGCGAGCCCTGGTCCGCCGAGCAGTCCAAGGTCTCCGACATAGGCCGTATCGCCCTGGTCGTCAACCTGCTCACCGAGGACAACCTGCCCAGCTACCACCACGAGATCGCCACCCTCTTCGGGCGCGACGGCGCCTGGGGGACCTGGGTGCACCGCTGGACGGCGGAGGAGGGCCGGCACGGCATCGTGATGCGGGACTACCTGCTCACCAGCCGGGCCGTCGACCCGGTCGAGCTGGAGAACTTCCGCATGGCCCACATGTCGGCCGGGTTCGAGTCCGACAACGCGCACAGCATGCTGCACTCGGTCGCGTACGTCGCCTTCCAGGAGCTGGCGACCCGCATCTCGCACCGCAACACCGGCCACCACTCCGGCGACCCGGTCTGCGACCGCATGCTGTCCCGCATCGCCACCGACGAGAACCTGCACATGGTCTTTTACCGCAACCTGCTCGCCGCGGCGTTCGAGCTGGCGCCCGACCAGACCATGTGCGCGGTGCGGGACGTGGTCACCGGCTTCCGCATGCCGGGCCACGGCATGCCCGGCTTCGAGCGCGCCGCGGCCCGGATGGCGCTCGGCGGCATCTACAACCTGCGCATCCACCACGACGACGTGCTCCAGCCGGTGCTGCGCTACCTGAAGGTCCTGGAGATCGGCGGCCTCGGCCCGGCCGGGCTGCGGGCCCAGGAGGAACTGGGGCTGTTCATGGGCGGGCTGGACGACCAGGCCCGCAAGTTCGACGAGCGGCTGGCGGCCCGGGAGGCCCGCCGGGCGGCGCGGAAGTAGCGGCCCGGGAGGCCCGCCGGACAGCGCGGGACAGCGGTCCGGGAAGTCCGCCGGACCGTGCGGGGGCAGCGGCGCGCCACGGTGCCCGCCGCCCCGCCTGCGTACGCTGCCCGCATGGCCGACTGGGACATCAAGAAGCTGCGCATCCTGCGCACCCTCCACGAGCTGGGCACGGTCACCGCCGCCGCCGAGGCGCTGCACCTGACCCCGTCGGCGGTCTCGCAGCAGCTGACCGCGCTGGCCAAGCAGCTCGGGGTGACGCTCCTGGAGGCGCACGGCCGCCGCGTACGCCTGACGGACGCCGCGCACCTCGTCCTGCGGCACGCCGAGGCCGTCTTCGCGCAGCTGGAGCGCGCGGACGCGGAGCTGCTCGGCTACCTCCAGGGCGAGGCGGGCGAGGTACGGGTCGGCGCGTTCTCCACGTCGATCCCCGCGCTGGTGGTGCCCGCCGTACGGGAGCTGCGCCACTCGCACCCGGGGCTCCATGTGTCCGTACGGGAGGCGGAGGCGGAGGCGGCGTACGAACTGCTCGCCGAGGGCAGCGTCGACCTCGCCCTCTCGCTCGCCGCGCACGCGCCGACACCGCGCGACCCCAAATTCACCCGGGTCTCGCTGCTCGCCGACCCGCTGGACGTGGCGCTGCCCGCCGGGCACCCGCTGGCCGGCGAGCCGGGGCTGCGGCTGGCCGACCTGGCGGGCGAGCAGTGGATCTACGGGAGCAGCGGTCCCTGGTCGCAGATCACCACCACCGCGTGCGAACACGCCGGATTCGTGCCGGAACAGGCGCACGCCGCCGCCGACTGGGACGCGATCCTGGCGATGGTCGGCGCGGGCATGGGGGTGGCGCTGGTGCCGCGGATGGCGATGTCGGGGGTGCGGGGCCGGTCCGGGCCGGGTGGCGGCGACGGCCGCGTACGGGGAACGGCGGTGGCGGTACGGGTGCTGCGCGCCGACCAGCCGCGGCGGCACGTGGTGGCGGCCGTACGGCGCGGGGCGGAGGGCGCGCCGGGGCTGGCACGGGTGCTGGCCGGGCTGAGGGAGGTGGCGGAGGGGCTGGCCGTACGGCCGGAAGGGAGCGAGGGCTGATAGCGGTGCTGTGCTCAGCTCACCGCATCGTTCAGCTCACCGCAATCGTTCAGCTCACCTGAAAACTACCTCCAGAAACTTTCGATAGACCTGGACTAACCCCTCCTGCCATCGTCAAGGCGTCAGCATCACCGCCGCACCGAAAGGCAGAGATGACCACCACTCCGGCCGCCGCTTCCGCCTCCGACCCGCACGCCAACGACGCCGCCCCGTACGGCGGCGGCGACCCGTACGCGGACTACCGGGGCGGGGACTTCCCCTTCACCTCGCTCGTGGACCTCGCCGACCGCCGCCTCGGCGCCGGTGTCATCGCCGCGAACGACGAGTCCTTCGCCGAGCGCGAGAACCTGCTGACGCCCGGTCCCGCGGTCTTCGACCCGGAGCGCTTCGGCCACAAGGGCAAGATCATGGACGGCTGGGAGACCCGGCGGCGGCGCGGGGCCGACGGCGCGCGTCCCTTCCCCGCCGACGACGAGCACGACTGGGCGCTGGTCCGCCTCGCCACCCCCGGCGTCGTCCGGGGCGTCATCGTCGACACCGCCCACTTCCGCGGCAACTACCCGCAGCAGATCACCGTGGAGGCCGCCTCCGTCCCCGGCAGCCCGGGCCCCGAGGAGCTGCTCGCCGCCGGCGTGAAGTGGGAGGAGATCGTCCCCCGTACGCCCGTCCGCGGCCACGCCGCCAACGGCTTCGCGGTGACGGCCGAGCGCCGCTTCACCCACCTGCGACTCAAGCAGCACCCCGACGGCGGCATCGCCCGGCTGCGGGTGTACGGCGAGGTGGTGCCCGACCCGGCGTGGCTGGATGTGCTCGGCACCCTCGACCTGGCGTCCGTGCTGCACGGCGGCGTCGTGGAGGACGCCTCCGACCGCTTCTACTCCTCGCCCACCCAGATCATCCGGCCGGACCTCTCCCGCAAGATGGACGACGGCTGGGAGAACCGCCGCCGCCGGGTGCGCGACACCAACGACTGGGTACGGTTCCGCCTCGCCGCCCAGGGCGAGATACGCGCCGTCGAGATCGACACCGCGTACCTGAAGGGCAACGCGGCGGGCTGGGCGGCCCTGTACGGCTGCGACGCGCGGACCGCCGACCCGGCCGACGACGCCTCCTGGTTCGAGATCCTGCCGCAGACCAGGCTCCAGCCCGACACCCCGCACCGCTTCGCGCTCCCGCGCCCGGTGACCGCCACCCACGTACGGCTGGACGTCTTCCCCGACGGCGGCGTGGCCCGCATGCGCCTGCACGGCGACCTCACCGACGAGGGCCGCGCCGGACTGGTCCGCCGCTTCGACGAACTGGGCGGCTGACCCGCCGGTGTGTGCAGGCCCGGCGGGAGGGGGCCGGGCCTGCGTACACCGGCCGCACACGCCAAGGCGCCCCGGGCCTTCCGGCCCGGGGCGCCTCTCACGCGTTCGGCGGACCGCTACGCGGCCGCCTCATCCGCCTCCCGCGCCTTCAGCGCGCGCTCGATGCCGGAGCGGGACTCCGAGACCAGGCGGCGCAGGGCCGCGCTCGGCTCGGCCGACGCGAGCCAGACGTCCGTGGCGTCCAGGGTCTCCCGGGAGACCTGGAGGGCCGGGTACAGGCCGATCGCGATCTGCTGTGCCATCTCGTGGCTGCGGCTGTCCCACACGCGCTTGACCGCGGCGAAGTACTTCTCCACGTAGGGGGCCAGCAGTTCGCGCTGGTCGGTCTGGACGAAGCCGTTGATGACGGCCTCCTGGACCGCGTTGGGGAGCTTGTCGCTCTCCACGACCGAGGCCCACGCCTCGGCCTTCGCCTCGGGCGTCGGGCGGGAGGCCCGTGCCGCCGCGGCGTGCCGCTCGCCCGCCGAGGTGCGGTCGCGCTGCAGCTCCGCCTCGATGGCCTTCTCGTCGGCGCGGCCGGTCGCGGCCAGCCGCTCGACCAGCGCCCAGCGCAGCTCGGTGTCCACGGCCAGGCCGGGGATCTCCTGAGCGCCGTCGAGCAGGCCCTGGAGCAGGTCCAGCTGCGCGTCCGTACGGGCCGCGGCGGCGAACGCGCGGGCCCAGGCGAGCTGGTGGTCGCTGCCGGGGGCCGCGGCGCGCAGCTGCTCCAGCGTCGCCTCGGTCCACTTGGCCAGGCCGGTCTCCCGCCAGGCCGGGGCCGCGTACAGGTCCAGCGCCAGCTTCACCTGACGGTGCAGCGACTGGACGACGCCGATGTCGGACTCCTTGGTGATGCCGGACAGCACCAGGTCCAGGTACGCACGGGTCGGCAGCTCACCGTCGCGCGTCATGTCCCAGGCCGAGGCCCAGCACAGCGCGCGCGGCAGCGACTCGGTGAAGTCGCCCAGGTGCTCGGTGACGACGCGCAGCGAGTCCTCGTCCAGGCGGACCTTGGCGTAGGACAGGTCGTCGTCGTTGAGGAGGATGACGTCCGGGCGGCGGGTGCCCGCCGGGAAGGGCACCTCGGTGCGCTCGCCGTCCACGTCCAGTTCGATCCGGTCCGTACGGACGAGCTTGCCGTCCTTCAGGTCGTAGCAGCCGATGGCGATGCGGTGCGGGCGCAGCACCGGCTCGCCCTTGGCGCCGGCCGGCAGCGCCGGGGCTTCCTGGCGTACGGCGAAGGAGGTGAGCGTGCCGTCCTCGGCGACCGCCAGCTCCGGACGCAGGATGTTGATGCCGGCCGTCTCCAGCCACGCCTTCGACCAGGTCTTCAGGTCCCGGCCGCTGGTCTCCTCCAGCGCGCCCAGCAGGTCGGACAGGCGGGTGTTCTTGAAGGCGTGCGCCTTGAAGTACGCCTGGACGCCCTGGAAGAACTCGTCCCTGCCGACATAGGCGACGAGCTGCTTGAGGACGGAGGCGCCCTTGGCGTACGTGATGCCGTCGAAGTTGACGAGCACGTCGTCCAGGTCGCGGATCTCGGCCATGATCGGGTGCGTGGAGGGCAGCTGGTCCTGCCGGTACGCCCAGGTCTTCATCGAGTTCGCGAAGGTGGTCCAGGCGTGCGGCCAGCGGCTGCCCGGGGCGTGCGCCTGGCAGGCGATGGAGGTGTAGGTGGCGAACGACTCGTTCAGCCACAGGTCGTTCCACCACTCCATGGTGACCAGGTCGCCGAACCACATGTGCGCCAGCTCGTGCAGGATGGTCTCGGCGCGCGTCTCGTACGCGGCGTCCGTCACCTTCGAGCGGAAGACGTACTGGTCGCGGATGGTCACCGCGCCCGCGTTCTCCATCGCGCCCGCGTTGAACTCCGGCACGAAGAGCTGGTCGTACTTGGCGAACGGGTACGCGTAGTCGAACTTCTCCTCGAACCAGTCGAAGCCCTGCCGGGTGACCTCGAAGATCGCGTCCGCGTCCAGGTGCTCGGCCAGCGACGGGCGGCAGTAGATGCCCAGCGGCACGGAGCGGCCTTCGCCCTCCCAGGTGCTGTGCACGCTGTGGTACGGGCCGGCGATCAGCGCGGTGATGTACGTGGAGATCCGCGGCGTCGTCTCGAACCGCCACACGTTGTCCACCGGCTCCGGCGCCGGCGAGTTGGAGATCACCTTCCAGCCCTCGGGGGCCTTGACGGTGAAGGTGAACGCCGCCTTCAGGTCGGGCTGCTCGAAGCTGGCGAACACCCGGCGGGCGTCCGGCACCTCGAACTGCGTGTAGAGGTACGCCTGCTGGTCGACCGGGTCGACGAAGCGGTGCAGCCCCTCACCGGTGTTGGTGTACGCGCAGTCCGCGACGACCTTCAGCTCGTTGCGGCCCTCGCGCAGCCCCGGCAGTGCGATCCGGGAGTCCGCGAACACCGTGTCCGGGTCCAGCGCCTCGCCGTTGAGCACCACCTCGTGCACGGTCGGCGCCACCAGGTCGATGAACGATTCGGCACCCGCCTCGGCGGCGTCGAACCGCACCGTGGTCACCGACCGGTAGGTGCCGCCCTCACCGGCCTCCTGCGCGCCGGAGAGGTCCAGATCGATCTCGTACGCGTCCACACTCAGCAGCCGCGCCCGCTGCTGCGCCTCGTCGCGGGTCAGATTCGTGCCAGGCACCCGTTCATCTCCTTCGCTTCGGATTTTGGGCCATCCTTCCACGGAGCCCCCGACCACTCGGTCGGGGCATGGGAGAGGAAACCAGCCCACCGAGCCCGCGCCCGTCCCCTACGCTCCGCCGCAAGGAGGCGACGATGGCCGGAACAGAGCACCGCACCGCCGGACACATCATGCGCGGCGGGGACAGGCACGGGCTACTGCGTTTCCTGGAGGAGCGCCCGGAACTGGATCACCTCCGGATCGAGCTGGTGGAAGGGAAGATCGTCCTGCGGCGGCCGGGGCCACCGTTCCGCACCTGCACCGTCGCGCGGCTCGGTGCCCAGATGGAGCGCGCGGGCTGGGCGGGGCTGTCCGGTCAGGCGCTGATCTCAGGCGTCCCCGGCTTCGAGCCGAAGGCGGACCTGACCGTCACCACGGAAGAGGCCATGCAGGACGACTGCCATCCCTACCCCGCGGACCGGGTGCACCTGGTCGCGGAGGTCGTGGAGAAAGTCGTGTCCGAGCGGGACAGCGACTACGCCAGGAAGCGCAGGTGGTACGCGATGAGCCGGATCCCGCTCCACCTGCTCGTCGATCCGAACGAAGGTGTCGTCGAGCTGTACTCCCAGCCCGAGGACCTGGACTACGGCCGGGTGGACCGCTACCGGTTCGGCGATCCGGTGCCCCTTCCCGAGCCGTTCTCGTTCGCGGTCGAGACGCGGCGGTTCAGGTCGTACGCGTCCGCGCGGTCGTAGGGAGTGGCAATCGGGGTGGTAAGTGTGTTCCTACCCGAGTAGCATCACTTGTATGAAGATCAGCGTCAGCCTCCCGGAAGAGGACATCTCCTTCCTCGACGCCTACGGCAAGAAGACCGACGCCGATTCCCGCTCGGCCGTGATCCACGCGGCGATCGAGCTGCTGCGCGCCTCCGAGCTGGAAGCGGACTACGCCCAGGCGTGGCAGGAGTGGGACGAGAGCGACGACGCGCGGCTGTGGGACGGGGTCTCGGGGGACGGGATCGGGATCGCCGATGCGGCGCGGTGACGTCTACCTGGTCGATCTGGAGCCGGTCCGGGGCAGCGAGGCGAACAAGTACCGTCCCGCGGTGCTGGTGTCCAACGACGCGGCCAACCGGTCCGTGCACCGCGCCGGCAGGGGCGTGGTGACGGTCGTGCCCGTGACGGCCAACGTCACCCGGGTCTACCCGTTCCAGGTGCTGCTGACCGCCGACGACTGCGGCCTGCCGCGGGACTCCAAGGCCCAGTGCGAACAGGTGCGCGCGGTGTCCGTCGAGCGGCTGGGGCGGCGGGTCGGCAGCGTTCCGGCTCGGGTGATGGTCGGGCTGGACGCCGCCTTGCGCAGGCATCTGGCGCTCTGAGCACCGCCCATCTCCACGTCCGATTCCCGCCGGAAACCGTCCTGCCGTACGCCCACCCTGTACGTATGACGACGTACACACCTCTCCCCATCACGGAAACCGCCCTCAAGGAACTGCGCGTCTCGGACGACTCGGGCCGGGCCATGGAGCCGTTCGCGGCCGGGAGCGCGAGTGATCACGTCAGCAGCGTCGGGAGCCCGCTGCGCTGCTGTCTGCGGCCGATCGAGGAAGGCGAGCGGGTCGCGCTCGTCTCGTACGCGCCGCTGCGGCGGTGGGCCGAGGAGAGGTGGGCCCGGCCCGGGGCGTACGACGAGTGCGGGCCGGTGTTCATCCATGCCTGGGAGTGCGGCGGGCCGGATGCCGGGCGGGCCGGGTACCCGTTCGCGCGGCCGGGGGCGCTGCGGACGCTGCGGCGTTACAACGCGGACGGGTGCATCGTCGGCGGTCGGCTCTTCGAGATCCCCGAGGACGCGGACGCCGGGTTCGACGCGGCCGTCGCGGAGGCGTTCGCGCAGCCGGATGTGGCGCTGGTGCACGTCCGCGCGCTGGAGTACGGGTGCTTCCAGTTCGAGGTGCGGCGGCCGTAAAGTCCGCGTGGATACGCCGCGGGGCCCGTACGGACTCGGTCCGTACGGGCCCCGCAGCCCATGCAGAAACGTCTCAGCCGCGCAGTCGCGCGCTCCGGCTCAGCCGCGCAGTTCCGCCGCGACCAGCTCCGCGATCTGGACCGCGTTCAGCGCCGCGCCCTTGCGCAGGTTGTCGTTGGACAGGAACAGCGCCAGACCGTGGTCGACCGTCTCGTCCTTGCGGATGCGGCCCACGTACGACGCGTCCTGGCCGGCGGCCTGGAGCGGGGTGGGGATGTGCGAGAGCGCGACACCGGGGGCGCCGGCCAGCAGCTCGTTGGCGCGCTCCGGGGTGATCTCGCGTGCGAAACGGGCGTTGACCTGGAGCGAGTGGCCGCTGAAGACCGGGACGCGCACGCAGGTGCCGGAGACCTTCAGTTCCGGGATCTCCAGGATCTTGCGGCTCTCGTTGCGGAGCTTCTGCTCCTCGTCGGTCTCGTTCAGACCGTCGTCGACGATCGAGCCGGCCATCGGCAGCACGTTGAAGGCGATCGGGCGGACGTACTTGTCCGGCTCCGGGAAGTCGATCGCCGAGCCGTCGTGGGTGAGCTTGGTCGCGTCCTGCTCGACGGCCTTGCGGACCTGCTCGTCCAGCTCGGCCACGCCGGCCAGCCCGCTGCCGGACACCGCCTGGTAGGTGGAGACGACCAGCGAAACCAGCCCGGCCTCGGCGTGCAGCGGGCGCAGCACCGGCATGGCGGCCATGGTCGTGCAGTTCGGGTTGGCGATGATGCCCTTGCGGCGCTCGGAGATCGCCTGCGGGTTGACCTCGGAGACGATCAGCGGGACGTCGGGGTCCATGCGCCAGGCGGAGGAGTTGTCGATCACGACCGGGCCCGCGTCGGCGACCTTCGGGGCCAGCGCCCTGGAGGTGGCGCCGCCCGCGGAGAAGAGCACGATGTCCAGGCCGGAGTAGTCCGCGGTGGCCGCGTCCTCGATCGTGATCTCGGTGTCCTGCCACGGGAGCGTACGCCCGGCGGAGCGGGCCGAGGCGAACAGTCGCAGCTGCTCCACCGGGAAGTTCCGCTCGGCGAGAATGCCCCGCATCACGCCGCCGACCTGACCGGTGGCTCCGACGATTCCGATCCTCATGGCACTCCTTGTTCGGTACGTACAGCAGCGGAACGGGTGCCGGCGAGGGCACCCGCCCCGTTACTGTCCACTATCTCAGGCCGTTACGACACGACCTTTTCGATGCGCACGGCGCCGCTGCCCGTGACCGTGCCGGAAGCGTTCAGCAGCTGGACCTCACCGAAGAACTCGCGTCCCGCGGGGGCCGGGCCCGCGACCGAGACCTCGGCCGTGACCTGCGTCGATGCTCCGCTACCCAGCTTTACCGGTTTCGATTCGTCCGTCTTGAGCGAGCCGAGCGCGGCGGAGTAATACACGTCACGGTAGTCGTAGGCGGTGCTGCCCGCGGGGACCGCGTAGCCGTCCACGACGACGGTGTACGTGCCGGGCGCCGGCTTGGCGATGCTCACCGACTCGTCCGAGCCGCCGGTGGCCGAGGAGGCGACGACCTTGCCGTCGAGCAGGACGCTCAGGTCGAGGTCGGCCTTGGCGTCGGCGGGCGCGCCGATCGCGGCGTCCAGCCGGGACACCCCGCTGCCCACGACGACCTCGTACCGCTGCGACTTGCCCTGCTCGACCGTCGGGCGCTGCGCACGGGACGAGCCCAGCTCGCCGCCCTTGAGGGCGCCGTCGAACGCGGCAGAGGCGTTGGTGACCTTCCAGCCCACGGTGGTCGTGGTGCCGATCCTGGCCTCCGGCAGGACGCGCACGGCCGGGTCGAAGGTGACGCCGAGCGTGGACGCGGTGACCGTGTACGGGTTGTCCAGCAGCGGCGAGGTGCGCCGTGCCTCGACCTCGATCTCCCAGACGCCGGGCGCCGGGTTCTTGTACGTGCGCCGCACCGGGTCGCAGGTGTTGGCCGGGTTCGGGTAGTTGGGGTAGCAGTTCGGGGTGCTGGTCGGGTCGGCCGGGACGCCCTGCGGGGTGATCGCTATCCAGCGCGTCTGGCTGCCCGCCGCGAGCCCGCTCATCGCGACCTGGAGGGCCTTGGCGCCCTTCGGGACGGCGACGAAGTACGAGGTCGTGGCGTTGCGCTGGACGGTGCCGGACTTGGCGAGGGTGTGCGACGGCGCGGCCAGCGGCTCGGCGGCCACCACGGTGGCGAGGATCTTGCGGTCCACGCCCTCGGTGCGCGGGTCGTCCAGGTCCAGGGTGACGCTGTGCAGCCCGGCGGTGCGCGGCTTCGCGGTGATCTCGATCGCCACCGGCCGGTTCAGCGGCAGCCACACCGCGCCGTCCTCGTCCGGCAGGTCGAAGGTGCCGTCGTTGTTGATCAGGTCCAGCTCATGCCGGACGGGGCGGTCGGGGCCGGTGGTACGGGTGATCGTCACCTCGTACGTACGCGACTGCCGGACCTTCAGGCCGCCCTCGCGGTCGTAGAGCCCGGTGCCGTAGCCCGGCGTCTTGAGGTGGTCGGAGAGCGCCGTCTTCACCGGTGCGCGGACCGTGTACTCGTGCGCGGCGGCGCCGTGGCGGATCGCGGACCAGGCGGCCCGGATGTCCATCAGGCCGGAGCCCTGCTCGTACGACTGGAAGCCCTTGATCTGCCGGGCGGTCGAGGTGAGCGCGGTGCGCAGCTTCGCCGGGGGCAGCGCGACGCGCTGCTGCTTCGCGGCGGACAGCAGCAGGGCCGAGGCGCCGGTGGCCTGCGGCGCGGCCATCGAGGTGCCCTGGAGCATGGCGTAGCCGGGCGGCAGGTCGTAGCCCGCTTCGGCGGTGGGGCCGCCGGGCTCCCAGGTGGGGATGGTGTTGATGGAGGCGCCGGGCGCGGTGATGACCGGTGTGAAGCCGCCGTCCTCGCGCGGGCCGCGGGAGGAGAACGGGAGCATGGCGTACTTGCGCGTCACGGCCGAGCCGTAGTTGGCCGCCCAGGTCTCCTTGGAGATGGACGCGCCGACGCTGATCACCTTGTCGGCCAGGCCGGGGTCGCCGATGGTGTTGGCGCCGGGGCCGCTGTTGCCCGCCGAGATGACCAGCTGGACGCCGTAGGTGTCGATCAGCCGGGTGTACAGCTCGGCGCGGGCGTTGTTGCCGTCGTTGAGCGCGGGCAGGCCGCCGATCGACATGTTGACGATGTCGACGCCGCGCTTCGTGACGAGGTCGATCATGCCCTCGGTGAGCGCGATGTTGGTGCAGCCGCCGCTCCAGGTGCAGGCGCGCGAGGAGACCAGCTTGGCGCCGGGCGCCGCGCCGTTCATCCTGCCGCCGAACAGGCCGTTGGCCGCGGTGATGCCCGCGACATGGGTGCCGTGCTCGGACTCGACGACGCCGATGTTGACGAAGTCGGCCTTCTTGCCCGCCCACTCCCCGCCGAGCGGGTCCATGGGCACGTCCTTGCGGACCTCCACCGTGAACGGGATACGCTCGGCGATCGGGGTGTCCGGCTTGTCCTCACCGAAGTAGCCGATGTCGAAGCCGTCCTTGTACGGCTTCATGGGCTTGTCGTCGGTGAAGTCGCCGTTGTCGTTCAGGTCCACCCGGACCGTGCCGGACGCCGGGTCGTAGAGCACGCCCCAGCGGTCGGTGGTGTCGCCGTCGCGGTTCAGGTCGCCCTTCATGTCGCCGCCGGTGGTGGCGGCCTCGGCGAAGGTGCTGATCCGGTACGAGCCCTCGGGCGCCTTGTAGGTCCGGCCGTCGTAGGTGAAGGACGGGCCGGAGACGGCGGTGGTCATCGGGCGCCAGGTCTGGTCGCCGTCGCTGATGGGGTCGGTCGCGGTCACCCAGTCGACGATCTTGCGCTCGCCGGTGGTGGTCTTCTGCAGCGCGGGGTGCGCCAGGTCCACACCGGAGTCGAGGACGCCGATGGTCACGCCGCGGCCGTCGGCCTTGGGGTGGTCGCGGACGAAGTCCACCGCGCCGGTCTCGAAGGACGGCTGGTACGGGTTCTTCGCCGGGGTGTCCTTGCCGGGCGCCGGGTAACTTCCGGCCTGCGGCTTACCCTTGGCCCTGCCGCCCGCGTCGGGCCGCGGGTCCGGCAGCTTGATCTCCTGCCGCAGGTCGATGGCGTGCACGTCCGACAGCTTCTGCATCTTCGCGATGGCGGCGTCGGCCTGGGCGGTGGGCACGGTGGCGCGTACGTAGCCGAGCTTGTCGTCCGTACGTCCTACGGAGGCGCCCTTCAGGGAGTCGAGCCCGGCGGCTGCCTGCCCGGTGGCGCCGGGCGCGGTGGCGAGCATCATCGAGACGAACCGGGCGCCGCCCGCCTTGGCGCGGGCCAGCAGCTCGGCGTCCTGCGAACCGAGCTTGTCGTGCGGGGCCTTCGGCTCGGACGCGGTCCCGGCGGATATTCGGGTGCTCGTGCTCGTGTCGCCGTCCGCCGCGTGGGCGGTGCCCGCCGCGGTGAGGGCGGGCCCGGCCGCGGTCGCCACGGCGACGGCCGCGACGGCCGCGAGCCGGGCCGTGCGTCTGGCCCGTCCGGCGGCCGGACGGGGGGTGTCGGGGGTCATGGCACACCTCTTCAGGGTGAAGGGTCCGGAAATCGGACCCGTATGACCGCTCAATATGACGTAAGGGGACGGTGTTTGGGGAGGGGTGAACGTACATATGTGCGGCGCGCGGGGCGTGCGACCGGTGTGCCGACCAGGCGGCCGGGGCCGCGCCGGGCGCCTGGCCCGCCGCCCGCCTACCCCGGGAAGTGAACCTCCGGTGACCTCGGCCCGCCCCTGGTCCGAGAGCCCGGTAACCATCGTCGGCCGCTGTGATCCCTGTCCGGCGATCGGCGGCCGGCGTTGCCGCGCGGTTCACCCGAGGTCCATTCCGCTTGCCAACGCTCCCTGATGAGGGGGCAGTTGCGGCCGTGCCGCACTGCCCCCGCCGCTGCCCGTCCGTACCAGGGAGCTCACGCATGCCCCGTACACGGTCCGCCGCCCCCACCGTGCCCGGCCTGGACCGCCGGGCCTTTCTCACCGCCACCGGCGCCGTCGGCGCCACGACCGCCCTCGCGCTGGCGTACGGGACCGGTGCCGCCCCGACCGCCGCACCGGACAGACTCGCCGCACCGCTCGTCGCCCCGGAACCGGTCGTCGCGCCGCCCGTTCCCCCGGTGCCGTACGCCGAGGGCACCACCCTCGCCTCGGTGGCCACCCCGCGCGGTGCCGGTTACCGAAGGCTCGCCGAGGGCCCCGGCTGGGACCGCGTCGTACGCGCCGAACTCGCCGCCGCACGCCCCGGCCGCGACGCCCGGCGCACCGTACTGGCCTCCTTCGTGCAGCTCACCGACCTGCACCTGGTCGATGTGCAGCATCCGCTGCGCCACGAATACCTGCGGGTGCGGGCGGCCGGCGCCTGGCGCCCGCAGGAGGCGCTGTCCGTGGCGGGCGCGGTCTCCCTCGTCGAGCGCGTCAACAGCCTGCCCGGCGGGCCCGCCACCGGGGCGCCGCTGTCCTTCGCGATGACCACCGGCGACAACACGGACAACAATTCCAGCATCGAACTCGACTGGTTCCTCACCGCGATGAGCGGCGGCCGGATCACCCCCAACTCCGGCGACCCCCGGCACTACGAGGGCGTGCAGAACAGCGGGCACCCCCTCTACTGGCAGCCGGACAGCGATCTGCGCGACGCCGACAAGCTGCGCGGCTTCCCCGGCGTGCCCGGCTTCCTGGAGGCGGCGACCCGTACGGTCACCAGCCCGGGGCTGCGCCTGCCCTGGTACTCGACCGTCGGCAACCACGACTCGCTGCCCGGCGGCTGCTGCACCCCCGACGACCCGTTCCTGGCCGAGGTCGCCACCGGCGGGCGCAAGCTGGAACTGCTGCCCGCCGACGAGGCGATCCGTGCCTACCTGGCCGTGCTCGGCGGCCCCGGCCCCGGGCGGCGGGAGTTCGCGGACCTGTTGAAGACGCACGGGAGGCGGGCGCGCTCGGTCACCCCGGACGAGCGCCGTGTCCCCTTCACCCGCGCCGGCTACCTGCGCGCGCACCTGGACCCCCGGTACACCGGACCGGGACCGCACGGCCACGGCTACACGGCGGCCGACCTCCACGCGGACCGGCTGTACTACACCTTCCGCATCGCGGAGGACGTGGTGGGCATCAGCCTCGACACCACCGACCCCGGCGGCCACCACACCGGCTCCCTCGGCTCCGGACAGCTGCGCTGGCTCGACCGCACCCTGCGGGCCCACCCGTACGAGCACGTCCTCGTCTTCAGCCACCACACCAGTACGTCGATGGACAACACCGCGCCCGATCCGGCCCGCCCGGCCGAGCGGCGGCACAGCGGGGCCGAGCTGGTCGCGCTGCTCTCGCGGCACCGCAACGTACGGGCGTGGATCAACGGCCACAGCCACCGCAACCTGATCACCCCGCACGGCACGTTCTGGGAGGTCACCACGGCCTCGCACGTCGACTTCCCGCAGCTGGCCCGGGTCGTGGAGGTGACGGACAACAGGGACGGCACGCTGTCCCTGTTCACCACGCTCGTGGAGTCGGGCGCGCCGTCCCGTACGGACTTCGGCGACCTTTCGCAGCGGGGCCTGGCGGCGCTCTACCGCGAACTGTCCTGCAACGCGCCGGGGGCGCGGAGCGATCTGGCCGGCGGCCCGGGGGACCGGAACACCGAGCTGCTGCTCAAGCGCGGCTGAGCGGGTGTCAGCGCGGCAGCACCACCACGTACGAGCCCGGCTCCTCGTCGGCCGCCGCCATCAGGGCCGTACGGACCACCGCCGCCTGCTGTTCGGGGGCGTCGCGCAGTTTGCGCGGGGTGACGTGCACGACCGTGATGCCCAGGCGCTCCAGGTGCTCGCGCTTGCGGGCGTACTCCGACCAGAGCACGTCCTCGTCCTGGCGCGGCGCCCGCGCGTCGATCTCCACGGCCACCGCCTGCTCGGGCCAGTACGCGTCCACCCCGCCCAGGTGCGGGCCGCCGGGCAGCCGCAGCTCCACGTTCCACAGCGGGTCCGGCAAGTCGTACTCCCGCACCAGTTCGTACAGCCGTCCCTCGGCCATCGCGCGGCCCTCGGCCAGCAGCGCGTCCACCGCGTCCACCACGTGCGGCTGGTTCAGCAGCCGGGCCTGGCTGAACTCGCGGACCACCGCGGTCGCTTCGCAATGGCCGCCGCGCACCGCCTCGGTCAGCAGCCGCCGTACCGTACAGGCGTCCGTGAGCCCGCTGACGGCGTCCGCGAGCGCGCGGGGCACCGGGGCGACCGGCACGCCGGTGATCTGCTGCGGGCGCGGCATGACCTGCGCCCGGACGACGCGCGCGAAGCCGGTGGTGCGCAGCCGCCGGGTACGCGGCACCAGGACCTCGATCCGGTCCAGGGACAGCAGCGGGGGAGCGGACGAGAAGCGGTGCAGGGCCAGCGCCGCCAGCCCGGTGATCATCGGCTCCCCGTCGGGTGGGGTGCCGCCCTGCGCGGGGACGGCGGGCTGCCGGGTCGCCGCGTAGAGCAGCACCGCGTGCAGCCGCTCCTCGCTGGTGGGCGGCCCGGGGTGGAGCAGGTGCACGCCCGGCAGCACCTGCTGCCAGGGGCCGCCGGGGCGGCACCGGTCGGCGGCCTCCGCCGCGTCGATGCCGTGCTCGCGCAGCTGGCGGGTGGTCAGGACGCGCGGCCCGGCGCCGGGGCGGTCGTGCAGGGGGCGGGGGGAGAGCGGGGTGGGTGACTCCCCGCCGGAGCCAGGGGAAGTGTGGTTCATGCCCCGGCCATTCCCGCCGCCGCCCCGCCTCCTAACGCCTGTTACACGCCCGTCGACAAACCCGGACAACGCCGTCCTAAAGTACGGGCGTTCGACTGCCGAAAATGGCAGGTCCGGCCCGATTGGGCGAGCAGCCGGTGTGCGCGTCCGTACGGTCGTACGGACCCGCACACCGGCAGCCGGAAGGCGGGCCTACCGTGCGGCCTGCGCGTCGCAGGTCTGCGCCCGCAGCGCCCGCGCCAGGTCGTCGCGGGACTCCGACACCAGGCGCCGCAGCGCGGGCGGCGCCGACGGGTGCTCCGCCAGCCAGGCGTCCGCCGCGTCCAGCGTGTCCTGGTCGCTCTGGTGCATGGGGAACAGCCCCCGCACCACGGCCATCCCGATCTCGATCGACCGCTCCCGCCACACCCGCTCGATGGCGGCGAAGTACCTGGGCGCGTACGGGGCCATCAGCTCCCGCTGGTTCGCCTGCACGAAGCCGGAGATCGTCGCCTCGACCAGGGCGTTGGACAGCGCGTCGGACTCCACCACGTCCGCCCAGGACCGCGCGTTGACCTCGGCCGAGGGGCGGGCGGCCAGGCAGCGGACGTGGTGGCGGCGGCCGGAGGCGGTGTCGTCGCGCCGCAGTTCGGCGTCGATCGCCGCCTCGCCGGCGGCGTCGTGCGCGGCCAGCGGCTCCAGGAACGTCCAGCGCAGCTCCTGGTCCACGTCCAGGCCGTCGATCCGCGCCGTACCGTCCAGCAGGCCCTGGAGGAGCTGGAGGTCGGCCGCCGTGGTGGCCACCGAGGCGAAGAACCGCGCCCAGGACAGCTGGTGGCCGCTGCCCGGTTCGGCCAGCCGCAGTTCGTGCAGCGCGCCCTGCGCCAATTCCTGCGCGGCCAGGTCGCGGTGGTCGGCGGCCGTGTAGTGGGTGAGCGCGTAGCGGGCCTGTGCGTGCAGCGTCTGGAGCACGCCGATGTCCGACTCGCGGCCCGCGAAGGCCAGCACCAGCGCGAGGTAGTCGCGGGCGGGCATCAGGCCGTCGCGGGTCAGGCCCCACACCGCGGACCAGCACAGCGCGCGCGACAGCGGCTCGGTGATCTCGCCGAGGTGGCCGCGCAGGGTGGCCAGCGACCGCTCGTCGAAGCGGACCTTGCAGTACGTCAGGTCGTCGTCGTTGACCAGGATCAGTTCCGGGCGCTCGGCGCCGGCCAGCTCGGTGACGACGGTACGGGGCCCCGAGACGTCCAGTTCGGCGCGGGCGTAGCGCACCAGCGCGCCGTCCGCGTCCGCCCGCCGGTACAGGCCCACGGCCACCCGGTGCGGCCGCAGTTCGGGGCGCTCGGGCACCGCCTCCTGGTGGATGACCAGCTCGGTGATGCGGCCCTCGGCGTCGTAGGTGACCTGCGGGGTCAGCGCGTTGACGCCGGCCGTCTCCAGCCAGGCGCGCGACCAGGCGGCCAGGTCGCGGCCCGAGGTCTCCTCCAGGACGGACAGCAGATCGGCCAGGCGCGTGTTCCCGTACGCGTGGCGCTTGAAGTAGCGCCGCGCGCCCTCCAGGAACGCGTCCCGCCCCACGTACGCCACCAGCTGCTTGAGGACGGCCGCGCCCTTGGCGTACGTGATGCCGTCGAAGTTGAGCTTGGCGTCCTCCAGGTCACGGATGTCGGCGGTGACCGGGTGGGTGGACGGCAGCTGGTCGGCGCGGTACGCCCAGGCCTTGCGGCCGTTGGCGAAGGTGATCCAGCCGTTGGTGAAGCGGGTCGCCTCCACCAGCGACAGCGCGCCCATGAAGTCGGCGAACGACTCCTTGAGCCACAGGTCGTCCCACCACTGCATGGTGACCAGATCGCCGAACCACATGTGCGCCATCTCGTGGAGGACGACGTTGGCGCGGCGCTCGTAGGACGCGTCGGTCACCTTGCCGCGGAAGACGAACTCCTCGCGGAAGGTGACGCAGCCCGGGTTCTCCATCGCGCCGATGTTGTACTCGGGCACGAAGGCCTGGTCGTACTTCCCGAACGGGTACGGGAAGTCGAAGTGGTCGTGGAAGAAGTCCAGGCCCTGCTTGGTGACGGTGAAGATGTCTTCGGGGTCGAAGTGCCGCGCCAGCCCCTTGCGGCACAGCGCGCCGAGCGGGATCTCCAGCTCGGTGCCGTCGCCGAGGGTGCGCCGGTAGGTGTCCGAGACGTAGTGGTACGGACCGGCGACGACGGCCGTGATGTACGTGGAGATCGGGCGGGTCTCGGCGAACCGGAACGTGCCCGCCTCCGGCTCGCCCAGCTGGGCGCCGTTGCTGAGCACCAGCCAGCCCTCGGGCGCGGTCACCTCGAAGCGGAACGGTGCCTTCAGGTCGGGCTGCTCGAAGTTGGCGAACACCCGGCGGGCGTCGGCGGGCTCGTACTGCGTGTAGAGGTAGACCTCGCCGTCCTCGGGGTCGACGAAGCGGTGCAGGCCCTCACCGGTGCGGCTGTACGCGCACTGGGCGTCCACCACCAGGGTGTTCTCCGCCGCCAGGTCCGCCAGGGCGATCCGGGTGCCGTCGAAGACGGCGGCCGGGTCCAGCTCGCGGCCGTTGAGGGTGACGGCGGCGACCGACGGCGCCACGAGGTCCGCGAAGCTCGCGGCGCCGGGCTCGGCGCAGGTGAAGCGCACGGTGGTACGGGAGCGGAAGGTCCGCGCGGCCTCGCCCTCCCCGACGGCGGACCGCAGGTCCAGCGCCACGTCGTACCCCTTGACGCTCAGCAGTCCGGCCCGCTCCCGGGCCTCGTCTCGGGTCAGATTCTCACCGGGCACGACGTGACTCCCTCGTCCTCGTCTCGTATCTCGAACACGGGGAATCATGGCATGCCGGACATCGGTTGAAGCGGTCACCGATCCGCCGATCGGCCACCGGTCCGTACGCCACCGACCTCTGAGGAGCCACCGTGTCCGAGACCGCCGCCGCTGCTGCCGGGACCGCCAGGACCCCGGCCGACTTCTGGTTCGACCCGTCCTGCCCGTGGGCCTGGCTGACCTCCCGCTGGATGCTGGAGGTGGCGAAGGCGCGCCCCGTGGAGGTGCGCTGGCACGTGATGAGCCTGGGCGTGCTGAACGAGGACAAGCTCGACGAACTGCCCGCGGAGTACCGCGAGAAGAACCGGCCCGGCGGGGTGGTGTGGGGCCCGGTACGGGTGTGCGTCGCGGCCGAGCAGCAGTACGGCCCCGAGGTCCTCGCCCCCCTCTACACCGCGCTCGGCACCCGCTTCCACAACCAGGGCCTGCCGCGCACGAGGGAGACGATCGTGGCCGCCCTGGAGGAGGCCGGCCTGCCCGCGTCCCTGGCGGACGCGGCCGACACCGACACGTACGACAAGGAACTGCGCGCCTCCCACAAGGCGGGAATCGATCTGGTGGGCCAGGAGGTGGGCACCCCGGTCATCGCGGTCCCCGGCCCCGACGGCGCGCCGATCGCCTTCTTCGGCCCGGTCGTCACCCCGGCCCCCAAGGGCGACCTGGCCGCCCAGCTGTGGGACGGCACGCTGATGGTCGCGTCCATCCCCGGCTTCTACGAGATCAAGCGGACGCGGACGCGGGGGCCGGTTTTCGACTGAGACCGCCGAGACCGCCGGTCGCCGTCGCCGGACGCAGAAAGGCCCCCGCGAGTCCTGTCCTCGCGAGGGCCTTCCCGCTATCCGCCTGCCGGGTGAAGGTTGAGAAGACGATCACGAGGCAGGACGTCCGTCGGCGCCGGATGGCGCGTGCCGCTACGGGGCGAGCAGCAGGTTGTTGGCGCGCTCCTTGGCGGCGGTGTAGCGCTTGGCCACGTCCTGCCAGTTGACGACGGCCCACATCGCCTCGATGAAGTCCACCTTCTGGTTCTTGTACTGGAGGTAGAAGGCGTGCTCCCAGGCGTCGAAGACCAGGATCGGCACCGAGCCCTGGCCGACGTTGCCCTGGTGGTCGTAGATCTGCTCGACGATGAGGCGGCCGGTGACCGGCTCGTAGGCGAGCACGCCCCAGCCGGAGCCCTGCGTGGTGGCGGCGGACTTGGTCAGCTGCGCCTTGAACTTGGCGAACGAGCCGAAGCTCTCCGCGATGGCGTCCGCCAGCTCGCCGACGCCGTCCTTCTCCAGCGGCTCGCCGCCGCCGTCGCCGGTCATGTTGTGCCAGTAGATGCTGTGCAGGATGTGGCCGGAGAGGTGGAACGCGAGGTTCTTCTCCAGGCCGTTGATCGAGCCCCACTGATCCTTGTCGCGCGCCTCGGCGAGCTGCTCCAGGGTGTCGTTGGCGCCCTTGACGTACGCCGCGTGGTGCTTGTCGTGGTGCAGCTCGATGATCTCGGGGCTGATGACGGGCGCGAGCGCCGAGTAGTCGTACGGAAGTTCCGGAAGTGTGTACGTGGCCATGTCGAGCCCTCCAGCTGCTTACGACCTTTAATTGCAACCGACTTGCATCTGCACGTTATCAGCATGAGTGATCACGAACCGGCCGTGGGGCGGGGTCTGGGCCAAAAGGAGGAGGCGGCGCCGGACCTCGGTCGGAGGTCCGGCGCCGCCTCCGAAAAGGACCGCGCGAATTAGTGAGGTAAGCCTTACCGAACTAAGGGGAATTCGGCGGGGCAAGGGCCGACGCATCCTGCCCGGCCGCCTTTTGACCGGCCATTCGCTGCCGGATCAGACCGACGGCGATGAGCACCACGCCGAATCCGCCGGTGAAGTACAGCTGCATGCGCTGGTTCTCGTCGCGCAGCATCAGCACCAGGACCGCCACCACACCCGCCAGCGCCGCCCACGTCAGCGCGGGGAACAACCACATCCGTACGACCAGCTTCTCCGGCGCCTCGCGCTCCAGCCGGCGGCGCATCCGCAGCTGCGCCACGGCGATGAAGCCCCATACGACGAGGATCGCCGCGCCCACCATGTTCAGCAGCCACTGGAAGACGGTCTCCGGCCACCAGTAGCTGAACAGCACCGCGAGGAAGCCGAAGGCCGAGCAGAGGACCACCGCGCGGCGCGGCACGCCGCCGCTGACCGTGCGCAGGAAGCGCGGGCCCTGGCCGCGGGCGGAGAGGGAGTGCGCCATCCGGGAGGAGCCGTAGATGTTGGCGTTCATCGCGGACAGCAGCGCGATCAGGATGACGACGTTCATGATCTGGCCGGCCGCGGGGATGTCCAGGTAGTCCAGGACCGCGACGTACGGGCCGTTCTTGGCGATGTCGGCGTTGTTCCAGGGGATGACGGTCACGATGACCGCCATCGAGCCGACGTAGAACAGCGCGATGCGCCACATCGCGGTGCGCACGGCCCGCGCCACACCGCGCACCGGGTCCTTGGACTCGGCCGCCGCGATGGTCACGGTCTCCAGGCCGCCGTACGCGAAGACCGAGGCCAGCAGGCCGATGACCAGGCCGTCCGAGCCGTTGGGCAGGAAGCCGCCGTCGCCGGTCAGATGGGCCGCGCCGGGCGCGGACGTGCCGGGCAGCACGCCGAAGATGGCGAGCAGGCCGAGGACCAGGAAGATGCCGATCGCGGTGATCTTCAGGGCCGCGAACCAGAACTCGAACTCGCCGAAGTTGCTGACCGCCGCCAGGTTGGCGCCGCAGAAGACCACCATGAACAGCAGCACCCACATCCAGGGCTGCGTGTCCGGGAACCAGCCGGTCATGATCCCGGCGGCGCCGATCGCCTCGGCGGCCACCGCCACGCACAGCTGCGCGGTGAACATCCAGCCCGTCGTGAAGCCCGCCCACGGGCCGATCGAGCGCCCGGCGTGCACGGAGAACGAACCGGAGGCGGGGCTGGCCGCGGCCATCTCGCCGAGCATCCGCATCACCAGCATGACCAGGCAGCCGGAGACGGCGTAGGCCAGGACGATCGAGGGGCCGGCCGCCGCGATGCCCTCCTTGGAGCCGACGAACAGTCCGGCGCCGATCACACCGCCGAGGGCGATCATCGACAGATGGCGCTGCTTGAGCCCGTTGGAAAGGGGCGGTCCGGCGTCCGGGGCCGGTCCGGTGCCGTCCGGGGACCGCTCGGCGCCCGGGACCCGGCCGGCCCGCTCGCGCTCGGGCGTGGTGGACGAAGGTGTCCGATTCATGGTCGTACCTGTCCCATTAAGTGAGAGCGGAGCGAGACGATCGACGGAAAACGCGCTCAGTTTGAGTGTCCGTGTCCGCTGAGGGCAACAGTCGTGCAGCAGTTGTTCGGTATTCAGACGAGATCGTGACCGGCCGCATTCACACCGTTGTGACACGTGACCCTGGGTGATCCGGAGCGGAAGTGGGGCGGCCGGTTCCGGCCGTTCCCGGTGCGTGCCCGCGGGGTCAGCCGGCGGTCCGCCGCGCCCGCAGCTCCCGTACGCCCGCGACCGCCAGCACCGCACCGGTCGCGGCGGCCGACCACAGCAGCTGCGGCCGGGCCCCGTCGTCGGTCAGCATCAGCACCAGCACCGCCGCCATGGCCGCCAGCGCCGTCCAGGTCAGATACGGGAACGCCCACATGCGCAGGGTCAGCTTCTCCGGCGCCGTGCGCTCGATCTGCCGCCGCAGCCGCAGCTGCGACACCGCGATCAGGCCCCAGACGAACAGCAGCACCGCGCCGACCGAATTGAGCATGTAGAGGAAGACGGTGTCCGGCCACAGCAGATTGAGCAGCACCGAGACGAAACCGAAGGCCACCGAGGACAGCACCGCCCGGCGCGGCACCCCGCCCGCCGTCACCTTCAGCAGCGAACGCGGCGCCTCGCCCCGCTCGGCCAGCGAGAAGACCATCCGCGAGGAGCCGTAGAGGTTGGCGTTGAGCGCCGACAGCAGCGCCACGAACACCACCACGTTCATGATCTGGCCGGCGCCCGGTACGCCGATGCTGTCCAGCACCGCCACGTACGGGCTCTTGCCCGGCTGCATCGACGACCAGGGCAGCAGGGTCACCACGACCAGCATCGAGCCCACGTAGAAGAAGAGGATGCGCCACACCGCGCTGCGCACCGCCCGCGCCACGTTGCGCGCCGGGTCGTCGGACTCGGCCGCGGCGATGGTGACGACCTCCAGGCCGCCGAACGCGAAGGCGACGGCGAGGACGCCGGAGACCACGCCCTGCCAGCCGTTGGGCAGGAAGCCGCCCCGGCCGGTCAGATTGGTCAGCCCGACCGGGTCGGTGTCCGGCAGCACGCCGAAGATCGCCAGCAGGCTGAGCACCAGGAACAGCACGATCGCGGCGACCTTCAGCGTCGCGAACCAGAACTCGAACTCGCCGAAGCTCTTGACCGCGGTGAGGTTGGCGGCCGTGAACACCAGCATGAAGACCAGCACCCAGCCCCACTGCGGGACCGCGGGCACCCACCCGTTGGCGATCTGCGCCGCGCCGGTGGCCTCCACCGCCAGCACCACCACGAGCAGGAACCAGTACAGCCATCCCACACTGAAGCCCGCCCAGCGGCCGAGCGCGCGCTCCGCGTGCACCGAGAAGGCGCCGGAGGCGGGCATCGCCGAGGACATCTCGCCCAGCATCCGCATGATCAGCATGGCCAGCGCGCCCGCGATCAGGTACGAGAGCACGATGCCGGGCCCGGCCACCGCGATCCCGGCGCCGGAGCCCACGAACAGGCCCGCGCCGATCACCCCGCCCAGCCCGAGCATGGTCAGGTGGCGCTGTTTGAGCCCGGCGGACAGCGGTTCGCGCTCCCCGCCGCCATCGCTGAGCGGCGGCGTTCCGGCGGCGGTGGGTGCGTCGTGCATGGGCTCGTACTCTCGCAAAAGGTCTTTGGGGGAACTCCACAGGGTCCCGCGTCGTTCCCCCAGTTTCCCCGCCCGTCGCGCGCTACCACAAAATGCACGCCCGTCCGTGGCGTATGCCGTGATGAGCATCACGTGACCTGCGAAGACCGCCGACGGGCCGGCACCGCCCGGGGCCCGGCGCGTTGTTCGAAAGTCTCCAAGGAGACCATTGCGCCTTTGTCGCCGCCACACGATGATCGGCCGTGGGGCGCTGGACTAACGTCAACGCGTCCCCCTGTCCCCGCTCCACCTCACACCCCGCGGAGTCCCGATGAGCACTGCCGACGCAACCACCAGGCCCGGTGCGGTCCTCGCCGATCTGCTGCCCGCAGCCGGCGCCACCCGCGCCCGTGTCCGCGACGCCGCACTGGTCGTCGGCGGCGCCGCGCTCACCGGTATCGCCGCGCAGATCGCCGTCCCGGTCCCCGGCTCCCCGGTCCCGGTCACCGGCCAGACCTTCGCCGCGCTGCTCGTGGGCGCCTCGCTCGGCGCCGGCCGCGGCTTCGCGTCGCTCGGCCTGTACGCGCTGCTCGGCATGGCGGGCCTGCCCTGGTTCGCGAACGGCGCCTCCGGCGCGGGCGGCGCGACCTTCGGCTACGTCCTCGGCATGCTCCTCGCCGCCACCGCGGTCGGCGCGCTGGCCCGCCGCGGCGGCGACCGCGGCCCGCTGCGCACGGTCGGCACGATGGCCGTCGGCACCGCCCTGATCTACGCGGTCGGCGTGCCCGTCCTCGCGCTGAGTACCGGCATGTCGTTCGGCCAGGCGGTCGCGGCCGGCGTCGTGCCGTTCCTGATCGGCGACGCCCTCAAGGCCGCGCTGGCGATGGGCGCGCTGCCCACCGCATGGAAGCTGCTCGGCCGCCGCGGCTGACCCCGCGCGCCCCGCACCGTACGGACCGGGCCCCGCACCACCACCTCACGTGGCGGCGCGGGGCCCGGCCGCGTTCAGAACCCCCGTACGGCCCCGATGGCCCGTACGCTCACCTGCGGCTCTGCCGGCGGGTGGTGATCCAGACCCCGGCCCCGCCGAGGGCCAGCAGCGCCGCGGCGGCACCCGCCAGCGGCAGCACCGAGGGGACGCCCGTCTGCGGCAGCCGCTGCCCGGGCGCCGCGGAGCCGGACTCCGACGGCGCCGGCGAGGTGGTCGCCGAACCGGACTCCGACGGCGCCGGCGTGCTGGTCGCCGAACCGGCCGGCACGTTCGCCGTGTTCAGCATCAGCGGGGTGTCCGGCGCGTCCGACACCGGATTACGGGTGCCGAAATTCACCGGTCCCTGCTGCCACAACAGGGTGTCCGTGTTCCTCAGTGTCACCGGCAGACAGATCTGCCCCTGCTTTTTCAGATCGAAATGCGCGGTGACGTCGTACGTACGGCTCTTACCGCTCGCCAGCGAACCGATGGCACAGGAATACGCGCTGTTCGCGCCCTGCGGCAGCCGTTCCTCGGGCACCTTGGTGCACCCGGCCACATTCTTCACCGTCAGCCCCTGGAATCCGGCCACCGTGAGCCGGATTGCGCCGGTTTCGCTGCTGCCCCGGTTGGTGACCTTGGCGGTCAGCGTGGTCGCGCCGGTGGCGGTCTTCACCGATATCCGCTCCGGCAGCTCGGTGGTCACCCGATAGCCGGCCGGCGCGGACGGGCCGGCCTTGCCGCCCGCGCTGCTGCCGGGCGCCGGATCGGCCGCCAGGGCCGCCGGACCGGCCGCCAGCGCCAGCGCCGCCGCGCCCGCCGAAATCATGAACGCACGTTTTCCCGGTCGGATTCCGTCCATTCCCGAACCCCCCTTTTCCGCATCCTCGGCCGAGGTATTTGATGGGTACCACAAGATTCCGCGGGTGCTGTGGGGGCTGGGCATGGTGGGGAATACGAGCGAGGCGGGTCCCGGCCGGCTGGCGGCGGGCCGTTACCGCCTGCTGGAACTGATCGGCCGCGGCGGAATGGGACGGGTGTGGCGCGCCCACGACGAAATCCTCGACCGGTGGGTCGCGGTCAAGGAAATACGCATCGACGAACGCGCCGGTGAGGAGAGCGTGGTGCAGCGCGAGCGCAGCCTGCGCGAGGCCCGCGCCACCGCCCGTATCGACCATCCCAACGTGGTGCGGGTCCACGACGTGGCCGAGGAGGGCGACCGGCTGTGGATCGTGATGCAGCTGGTCCAGGCCCGCTCGCTGGAGCAGATCCTCGCCCAGGACGGCCCGCTGGCCCCGGATGCGGCGGCCCGGGTCGGCACCGGACTGGCCCGCGCGCTGCGCGAGGTGCACGCGGTGGGCGTACTGCACCGGGACGTCAAGCCCGGCAACGTCCTGATCGACGACCGCGGCGCGGTGGTGCTCACCGACTTCGGCATCGCGGCCATGCAGGACGCCACCGCCCTCACCATGGCGGGCATGCTCATCGGCTCGCCGGACTACATGGCGCCCGAGCGGGTGGCGGGCCAGGAGCAGGGCCCGCCCTCCGACCTGTGGTCGCTGGGCGCCACCCTGTGCGCCGCGGTGGCGGGCCAGTCACCGTTCACCCGCGCGACGACCCTCGCCACGCTGCATGCGGTGCTGCACGAGGAGCCCGCGATCCCGCCCGCCGCGGGCCCGCTGCGCGAGGTGCTGGTCGCCCTGTTCAACAAGGCGCCCGAGGCGCGCCCCACCCTCGCGGAGGTCGAGGCGCGGCTGGAGCCGCTGGTACGGCAGGCCGCGGCGGCGGCCCCGACGGAGGCGATGAGCGCGGCGGAGTCCGTGGACGTCCGTACGCCGACCGTGGCGGACCCGGCACCGGACCGCTCCGAGGTGGTCAGCGTCGAGACTCTTCCGGCGCGTACGCCGCCGGCGGGGGAGGCCGGGGCGGAAGAGCCGGAGGCGGAGTCGGCGCGGGACTCCGGTATCCATGCAGCCCCCGCCTCCGCTCCCACCCCGGAGGCGGAACCGCCCGAAACCCCCGCCGCGCAGCCCCCACCCCATGCACTGT